>NZ_JCAALU010000013.1:0-267527 GCF_059609455.1 Paenibacillus liaoningensis | reverse complement strand
CCGAAACTTAATCTCCCTCATCTTCGTTCACTCTCCCTAATGTAATGGTTCCACGAACTGACGTTCTATCAAAGGGTATGATGGGCCGCCAGCTCGTGGGTACGGCTGTATCAGCACGGCAAATTAATCTTCGTCGTAATACTCATCTTCTACGAGAATTCGAGCGTCTGCCCACTCGGCACCGCAAGCGCAAATTTCCTCGTCTCCTACCGTAATCGGTATGCCCATGTAACCAGCAGGACGATCGCAGTACTTGCATTGATAATGAGCCAAGTTGTTACCTCCTCCGTTTTGTATGGGTGGTTATATGGGGGGGATGCCGCTACTTCCTTCTTGATACAATATTTTCTGCTTTGAATGTATCAGTGTAAAAACAAACCCCGAAAGGAAAACTCGCATTATGAGTGACTTTTGCTCGTCCTGTTTTGGTGTAGCCAGCAAAGCGCGCTTCGTATAATTTCCGCTTGATGTGCTGTACTGGCTCGTCAATCTCTAACTGTTTGCTCACTGTCGTTCCCTCCCATGTATTCAGACCTCATCAACATCTGTAATTCCGTCAATTTCTTCCCCGCATGACGGACAAACATGGATGCAACAATCTCTGTATTCAGGATCAGATATACTACCGATGTCGCTTCCTGTAAAAACATTCCTTGTCGCTTTATCCCAATCTCGATTCCAATTCTTAACTCCGCATTTCGGGCATTTTGCTTTGAGTTTCATTTTGTAGCCCTCCCATGTATTTCTGTATTCAAACTGTATGAATGTCCACGTGACCATCGTTTTTTCCATCCAGGTCAGAGCATCCGCTGCACAGCTTTATTTCTCTCCGTGGATCTGAAACATACGCGGAACCAAACATCCTGCGATACCTGTTGCCCGGCCAGATGAAACGTCCGCAGCTATCGCATTCGTGTGTCTTTCTGGCTGTATGAACATTATTCCTAATAACGACGCTCAATTGAATCCGCCCTCCTAGTACCCGTTAGCCTGACGCTCATGGTTAACGGCGTTCTTGGCTGCGTAGGCTACTGAGACGTCTTCAAACGAAAATCCCAAACGTTCCTGCAGGGTGTAGAAGATGTATAATGCCGTCCGCAACTGCGTTCTCTGCCAAGCTTTCAAATCTTTTGGTGCCTCTTCGAACATTTCATGAGCCATAAGCAAGCCGACAATTTGTGATAGGCTGATAAACAGTATATTTGTTTCTCCGTCTGACTCATCTTCCCAAACATCCAAGTCACCAGCTGTAAAATTAAGCTGCCGCGCAATGCTCAGGAAGAAATGCAGGCAGTCTACGTATTCTTCAAGCAGGGGATTGGTGTAATGACCGCCTATTCCATCGCATTCTTCACAGTTTTCCAATTCATGATCTACTTCCATAAATCCGGTCATTTCGCATTTATCACAAGATTTATAAACGTCCGTCCTCGGTTCCTGATCCTTACTCCAATGCTTAAACCCGCGCCATTCGTTAGCCAGCTCGGCAATCTCGACTTGCAGCGCCAGTACCGTGTTGGGTAGCAGGTCTTTGCCCTCCAGACCTTTCTCGGCAATGATCTTGGCGTCTAGCGCCTTTTGCATTTCGTACATTTTTTCAAGTGTTAACATTGTTTGTTCCCTCCTGTATTGGATGCCCGATAGGGCGCCTATTCTTCAATCTCCCAGCTCGTATCGACATATTGCTGAGCATCTTCCCAGACCGCTTCACCGATATATACATCGCGCTCTTCATCGGTTAAACCTTCCATATCTTCCTCGTCGATTTCGATTCCACCAGTGCGTGTAGCTCCGGAATACCCAATGCTCATCTTCCATTTCACTTTCATCGTGTGTCCGCCTCCTTTCCCCTCTATAGGGGGTTAAAATAAGCTCTGCTGCCCATATTGAGCTGCTATTGGGTTGATCCAAAGGACTTCGATGCGGGAACGACCCGCTTCTGCCGTTACAGCCTTTGTTTCTCGGCTCCAATCTCGCAATTTGTCGTTATACATCGGATGGTCATACCCCGATAGGAGTACCGGACCAGGATGAGCAGCCAACGCTTCGAGTAATTCCTCGTGGTCAGCATCGTTCATTTCCTTGGCATACATACGCTTGCTGCGTGTAGATAACAGATAGGGCGGATCGGCATAAACAAGCACCTCTGGACGTTTGTAACGCTCCAGTAGTTTCAACGCAGGCTGACACTCAATCTGCACATTTCGTAGTCGGTCTGTCACCTGCATTATTTTGTCCGGAAGCTTCTGCCAATCCTTCGCTGGATGCGGTGCATTTAAGTCGATAATATGTCGCCATCCGGTTCGATCACTCGTTTTTCCGCCTCTGGCCATCCAACAGCGGACCAAGAAACGCCGGGCTCTCTCTATGCCTGAACCTTCCGAATCGTAGCCTTTGTAGTATTCAGCCCGCGCATATGGAGTCCAATGGATAAGTCTGGCTAGTTCTTCCGGACGGTCGCGAATGATTTGAAAGAGATTTGATACTTCTCCGTCCAGGTCGTTCACCGTCTCTAATATGGAGCGGTCTTTATTGAACAGCACCGCCCCGCTGCCGAAAAACGGCTCTAAATATGTTGTGTGCGGCGGCATGTGGCTGATAATCCAATCCGCCATACTCCACTTGCTGCCGGGGTAGTGTAAGATGCGCGGTGCGCTCATTGGTGTGTCCTCCTCTCTGTATGGAGCTATAGCCCCTAAATAGATAGCTGCAACTGCCCTGCCGGCTGCTCGGCATATCTTTCAAATGTCATTTGATTCCCTGACCCTGTGCAAAGTTCCGGTAAATTCGCCCGAACCAAAGCCTCCGCAAAAGGCGGGGGGACAGCGTTGCCGCAACGTGCCACTTGAGCTGATGCAGGATATTTGTTCCCTCGTGCATCCCGGTCAATAATGTAACTGGAGGGGAAGCCTTGTGCTGGGTACAACTCATGGGCCTTCAACATTCGGAACCCTATGTCAACGATTTGATACGGCGTGCCTTTGATTAGTACCAACCCGAATCGGTCTTTAGTTGGTATAGTGTGCATCGGTTCGTGAAGGCTCTGGCCTACTCCAGCGCCATAGTATTTAATGAGTAACGCCCGAACCTCTCCGGCGTGTATCCCGCCTGCTGTGATCGTTGGCAATGGTTGATCTGTACCGCTGCCGTAATTGTCCCCGCGAAACTTAACTAGATGGCTTGTGACAAGCGCAAAACGGTTCGCTGTACTGATGGTATGCATTGGCTCATCCAACCGTTGCCCCCTAGCCTCGGTAGGCGATACCTCCCCGTAATACTTCGAAAGGAAACCGACTACCAAGTCCTCTTTGTTCCCGAGATTGCTAACTGCAGCATGCGAAGGTACGATATATGGATTTTCACTCTCGATTACAAATCGTTGCAGCCCTCTTGCTATGCGCTTTAATGTCTTATCCACCAAAGGCTTATTTCTCGTGAAAATAGAAGGGCATTCGATGGACCAGTCAATGCATTCGCCCGCGTTTCTCCATGGTTTCAGCAAACCGTTTTTGACATCTGGTGATTTTGGGTCGCCATGGGTCGGTTCAGGCCATACAATCCGCTTTCCATCTGATCGCATTGCCATGAAAAACCTTTCCCTGCTGGTTGGTGCCCCGTAATCACACGCTTTTAATAACTTGGTTTCGACCTGATAACCTTGACGCTTAATCGCATTGACAAAAGTGTTGTAGGTCAGTGCCTTCCTTTTCGGATCAGGTTGTCCGTTTTCCAGCAAAGGACCCCATGACTGAAACTCCTTGACGTTCTCCAATATCTGAACTCTCGGTCTTACAGTTGCTGCCCACTTAACAGCGAGCCAGGCTTGCCCCCGGAGCTGCTTGTTCTTGGGTGTTCCTCCCGCTGCGTTGCTGTGGTGCGTGCAGGAAGGGCTGAGCCAATTTAATGCAACGGGTCGGCCGGCACATACCTCATGCGGGTCAACTTGCCAGACATCCTCTTGATAATGAACCGTATCAGGGTGATTAGCTTCATGCATCGCTATAGCAGCTGGATCATGATTGATGGCAATGTCTACGCTTCGTCCAGTAGCCAACTCAATGCCAGTAGAGGCCCCGCCTCCGCCTGCGAAATTATCGACTATAATTTCAGTGTTCAAATCTTTTCATCTCCTCTCCCGGTCTGCCCATCGGCAAGCGCACTGGCAGACCGCCTCGGCCCCCACGTCATTACATCCCGCTCCCTAGGCTCCGGCATCCGTCCAAGCTCCTCGGCTGTCATTTGCCGCGTTACTATCTCCCCTGCTCCTTTATCTGCCTTGTCCGTTTTATGTCGTGGTACGGGGCGTAAGCGGCGGGTCATCGCAAGTGCGCCGCCCGTTTCAAGATGCTTTTAATCATCTGGCCATTGCCCTTTTGTATACCGCCATCCTCAACACGCTTGAATGTGTAACGGTATGATCCAGAAAATATAGACTTGGATACAATAACCGCCTCCACCAGCTTCCGGCCGTCTCGAATTTCTCCGCCCAACAGTAAATTCGGCTTCATTTTCGGCACGCGGACAATATCTCCAATCTCAGCTGCATCCCGCGCATGAATAATGTCTTTCACCGCCGTCATGACGTCCTTTTTCAATGCCTGCTTTTGTTTTACAGGCATTTTAGACGGATACTCGGAGAACTCTGATAATCTAGCAGAGCGAAAAACTGCGTCATACTTACCGCCATTGTCTGCCAGCTCTTGGGCCAGCAATTCTACGAGCGCTAAACGCTCTTTCCATGCGAATGCTGCCATGTGTGACACTCCTTTCCATTCGCCGCCTGATGATCTCTTTTTCAACATCGATTTTAAGGCTCCATGATGACTGTAAATCAACGTGGCGGATTTCCCACAGTTGCATATCACTTGCCCCACGGAAGTCCACAGCGGTCAATCTCCGAAGCCTGACGCCCTATCAGAGAGCCATACCCTATCTACGATTGCTAGATAGTCCAGCGGTACCCGTCCACCCTCGACATGATAGGCATGCACCTCAAGCGTATCAAGCGATATGCTCTTGCTGCCCCGAACCGCGCTGTCTCTTGCATCCCACATGGGCTTAAGTGCTGTATATGGCAGTAGATATGTCTTACGCTGCTTGTCAAAGGCTATCAGCAAAAAGCTGATTGCTCCCTGCTTGTGGCATTTGTCCAAGTAATCGACCTGATGTTCATGCAGATTTTTAAAATCAAACCTATCCAACTCTTTGACCGACTTTGCTTCAAAGACAATTGACCGACCGCGGTACGTTCCGTCATAATCCACCGTCGATGCCCGCTCAACGTATCCCTGTATCTTGTTGCCGATCTGGCGCAATATCTTAATTGGCGTCGCCCGCTTGTTTATTACGGCTACGTCTTTGATATCGTAAATCTGATTGCTGTAATCTATTAATCCCTCAAAGGCCATGCCTCTATTGGCGTGACTCATGCTTGCACCTTCCTTTTTGCTATAAATTCTTGGTAATCCGCTTCTGTCGGTTCAGGAAGTCCGTCAGCCTTCCGAGCCATGCGGAGCATATTCCTGAGCATTCCCTCGCTCGCTTCCTGTACAGGGACATCTCCAACAATCTCAATTGCCTGCTTGCCAGAATAACCGCCTGACTTAAATCCTTTACTGCCAGAACGCTGCTGCTGTGTTTCCTTTGGCGCAGGCGCAGCGTCTGGACCTCCACGAGCCTTGTAACCTTTAAGCACACCTCCAAGGTATGCAAGGTTGCATTTATCAGGCCCATGCTTGTATGTCTCCCTCATTGCCTTTAACACCCATTCACCGCCGTAATCGTCATACAGCATTCCGAAATCTTCTGCATCAAATTGAGTTATTCTCGCTTTGTTTGAAATGAAGTTGTGTTGATATGCTCGGAACACCTCTCCGAAGCTATATCGAAATTCAACAGTCACAGGAGGCGAATCCCCTGTAGTTGTTGTTGTAGTATCTTTAATATCTTTAATACTGTCTTTAATACTATCTTTAGACACCCGTTTCCTCTTACAGCCGCAAGGGTTTGAAGGCATCCACACTTCTCGTTTTAAGAAGTGGGTGCTTCTCATTTTGAGAAGTGACCACTTCTTATTTTGAGAAGTGACAGTAATTTTAAGGCGTTTAACCTCTGGCTCTGACTTCTCATTTTGAGAAGTGGTTTTTCCTAAATTTTGTCTAATTAACTGCTTGAATTTATCATCACTCCAGCTCTTAACAGGGCTTATTTGCCATCGTTCATAATCCTTATTCACAGCATAAGTGCCACTGGACTGATCCCAATTAATTACTTTGCAATCGGATAAATAGGTTAATTCCTTTTTAATATTCTGGCTTCCGACTCCGCATAGTTCGAAATCCTTAAGCTGCGGGATGAATGCTTCCTTTCTCTTGCAGCCATAAGACATGCGCCAGATTAGAAGAATGATATCCATTTGACGTTTTGAGAAGTCCCGGCGAATGATCTCGTCCCACAGCTCGTTTGCAATCTGTAAAAATCCGTTCTCTTTCTGAGGATTTGCCATCCGCCGATCCTCCTATTTTGTTGTTTGCATTATTATTGCTAGTAGATCATCTGGCTGCGGCATTCTGACAGGCATCACAACATAATTAATTTCAGGCATATATAGAGGGCTAAATGCGCCGTTTCCGAATACCTTTATATCCATAGAGCAGGCGAGCAAGAATTGAGATTGTACATATGCAACTCCCCCGTCGATTAGGAATATGCGATGCATGCCAGCGCCCTCATGCTCACGGAAATACGGCGACCATTCCATTGGTTTTTCTGCGCCCATCATTTCGGGCAGCTTGTGCGCTGGTTTGGTTGCAATGCCATCGAAAGATTTCGTTACCGACTGCCCCTTTTCTGGAATTTGACCATTGAATGCGGTCAAAAGAGCAATGTGTACATCAGCAGGCAAGGAAGTCAATCTAATTCCCCAACTACGGTTTGTTATCGAATGCCCCTCATCATCGAGAGACCAGATGAGTCTTTTACGATCTGATTTTATTTGCTTGCAAAGCCCCTTAGTATTCAGCAACATTTATGCCCGCCCCTTTCAAATATGCATAAGTTCCTATTTCCCGCACGGCCCTCTTGAATCGAATGCCGCCTTCCTTCCTGTCCAGCCAAAGGTGACATGCGTTGCAGGCATGCAGCAGATCGTCCGCTGTCGTTTTATGCGGTATAATCCTACGTCCCATCGTATGCGCCCTCTCGGTCGCCATAGCGCCATCACAAAGCTTCTTTACCTCGCAGATATATTGGGATCGCTCTTTCAATGCTTTATCTGCTGCTGTGCTTATATCACCTTTTTGCTTTTGCGTGAGCTTGATCCGCTTGGGTTTGGATGGTTTAGGAGCCGGGTTAAAATCTCCTATTGGCATCAGTACACCGCTAGTTCCCGATAATGCTTTGCGCCTTTGATTTTTTTGGTTGCGCGGCAGTAGTCGCATTTTTCACAACGCACTGGAATCGCCCCACCGTGTTTAACGGCTTTTACTCGCTCTATATGCTTAGCTACGATTGCTAGCTGCTGCTCTATCAGATCGTAGTCAAAATAGATAATCTCGTGATCTGGTGGGTCTTGCTTCGTTATGATGACCATATGCGGCAACAGCGGCAGCGCCCGCCTAGTATTGATTTGCTCCACTCGGGCATATACACCCATTTGGATGCCGTACCCGTAATGGTCGATAAAATTTTCGTAAGCTTGTACCTCTTTATTCCAAAACTTGCCGTCCATTTCTTTCAGAGCCTTCAAATCTGCGAATATACCAACTTCCGGCTGGTAGCTGTCCAGCATGATTTTCCACGGCACACCATACAACTCCGCAGTCATAATGACCTCTTTTTGTCCAGCCAAAGCCTTCATAACCAGCGGATCGTTCTCAAGAGCCCTGATCATCTTGTTACAGTGCTGGAATTCCTTTTTCAGCTGCCCGGCTGTCCTGCCGCGGGAACTAAATACCTTCGGGTTATTTGCCTTGAATTCAGTCAGAGTTCCTTCGTTCCACGCATGCATGTAATGGCCTTCATTGAAAGCGTTCTTGTCGGGCCGCTCGTATTCCCCGCGCAGCTCAGCCATGGCTTTTGCTTCACAACCTCCATATGACGGCAGGAAACCTTTGAATTGGCTGACGGACATGTAATGAAGGTTTGCTTCTGGCGAGAAATAGTTATCCTTGGTCAGCTGCATCTGCAGCCACCTCCCCGCCTTCAAGTAAATTAAGCGGGCTTTGCTGCGTTGGCTTCGACTCTCTACCAAAATCAAATTCCCCAGCTGATTCAAATGCCAGTTTTTGCTCCGCATCAAAATCAAGCTCTATCGTCTTGCACATTCTACGCAGCACGGTTCTTTTGTACATTTCACCCTGGCTTTTATCCCAAGTGTCATTCCCTGTTTTTCCGTAATGCTTGCGGATCAACTCTATTTCTTCGGCTGGCATGGTCTCATATACCATGCCGCCATCAGCAAATAGTGCCACCGCGAAACTTCCCACGATTTTACTGTTGTTAAATGGCTGCGGAAGAAAATTGACAACTGGCCTGCCTTCGACGATTTCCTCTCGAAAATCGTCCCCCTCTCGCACATTCTTCGCATAAACGTCCAGCAGAGGACGGACGCTATATTTTTTCGCCAGCTTCATTTCGCCTTTATAATCCGTTTGAAAACGGGGCTCCGGCCCGCTGGTGATGATGTGACATTCCCTGTTCAAAAAATCCAATCCAAGGACAGCTCCCTTGAATAGCAACTGAGCTATATCCTCCGTGCCAAAAGCGCTGGCATGCGGAACCTCCGGTAAATACGCTTCACAATTTTGTAAAAACCTTGTTTTGTTTAATCCGGACGGCAAAGCGCTGTTTCTCGAATCCAATAATTGACCCAAATGCTGGATAATTGTCGCCATGTACTTGCCCCTTTACATTTTTTGTAGTAAGATAGGCACCAAGTTATTTCGTATGGTTTTGATTGGCCGCCGCTGGAACGGCAGCCGATCTACGATGATGCCTGAATAGGATGATGAGCATGCGCTTGCTTCCGGCAGGCTTCTTTTTTTTGAGCCAATGAGCCATCTCCTTGTAACTCATGCTCTAACCTCGCTATCTCTTTGATTGCTTTGCCTAGCAGCCCGTGCAGATCATCAACGTTGTCTTTGATATATTGGTTCAGCTCGTCAAAGCGCTTGTGCTCCTCGATCTGATATTGCTCTGCGACAAGCTGCTCAAGCAATGACCGAGCCATCGGTTACCCCCGTATATGTGCCAGCTAATATAGCATCCACAATTGTTATAGCCGCCTGCAGCTTGTCCGCGTCAGCATCAACACCTTTAATGTGATCGACCATCTCCATTTTGAGAGGCGATTTTTCAATGACCTTGAATACCATTACATCAGCCCGACTGGAGTTTACATCCAAGTTAATTGTGTAGTCGGACTTCCAATCAGTTCTCAAAATCTTTTGCATAAGCTCAAGCATCTTAAGCACCTCCGTCAATGACGCTGCGGTAATCCGCATTCGCTAGACTTAATACATCTGCAAGGTAACCAATATTGGCAGCACGTCGCTGGAATCCGTCAGCATTTCGCTTTTCACCTTTTAACCTGCACTTTTGGGATTTAATATGAGAACGACTTGCCTCTTGCTGAATTGCATTGGATGCATCCAACAGGTCATCAAATTTGAGATTGCGGACAACCTTGATTAGCAGAGCTTCGTGCTCATCCAGTTCCATCGTGTCAACAACTTTCTTCATAGCGCTTCCCCCTTAGATTGTCATTTGGTCGTTTGCAGCCTCTACTTGCATTGCAAGATTGGTCGGCATCGTCCAGCGCTCAACATAGCGCTTGGCCTCTTCGAGATCGCCTGTAGCCGTGTTGCAGTAAGAATTGACGTTGAAGTATTCTTTGTAGTCATTCCACAAGGCTCGATATACCTTACTGCGTAGGCTTGTGTCGCTGTATGCAGGAGTTTCTTTGCCTCCAAGTATGGTCAGCACACGTTTGCTGCCTGCCTTTCCGAGCGACCGCTGCTGCCCGTAATCAATCGTTGTGTTGTTCTCCAGCTTTTCGAGCCTGTTGTTGATCTCCTGAGTACGACTATCCAACATAAAGATTGCTTGCAACTCCTTACTCGCTCCTGAAAAACCGTTCAGGCTATCCCGCATCCGATTAAACTCTTGGATGTACAACTCCTTGAAGCGCGAAGCCTCTTTCCCTGTGTATCCCATGACCAAAAAGGAAAATCCATCCTGCGTCATTTCGATTTTTGGCAAGTCCTTGTTCTGCTCCGACTTGTATGAGGAGAGCGCAAAATTGCGCTGTCTAAATTCTTCGCTGCACTCCAATTCACGAACATCCCGCAGCACATCTTTATGATTTTTACTAAACGTCTCTGCTACATTCAGGCTATCCGTTACGGGCTGTCCGTTTTCGATTCTTACTAAGTGCATATATATCACTCCCTGTCGTTTTGTAAGATTCTTCCTGACGTTCACGCTCCTAATCTGGTAAAATATTCATACGGTACTGGCATACCGAATCCATTTGAAAGGAGCGATAACCATTGAAATTGACTACAGTAGATTCAAAAGATTTTGCATTAGCTGTATTAAGTGCAAATCCCGTCGAAGGAAATACACCAGAAGAAAAGGCTAGTAACGCTTTGAAACTGTACCTTGCTGCTAAAGCAGTTGCCAAGGAACATAATGAGGCCTTGAGACCTAAGTACTAATCAAACATTACTTGGATGAGTTTTACTACATAGTAGAGCTCATCCTCTGACCAGTTGTTTTCTTGAACGAATTTCAATAATTTTTCAAGATTATCCACGGTTTGTTGTGGCGATATATAATTTTCTTTGTCATGAATAAACATTTTGTTTCCCTCCTCTTATGATTCAGTAGATATAAGGCTGTTTTCGTAGTCTAGAAGCCATTCGCGTTTAATCCGGCGTAGCTTTCCGTTCTTATAGCTTTGTAAAGCCCCTGACTTAATGTCCGCCTTCATCTTCGTCATTCCTATGTTTAAGTAAGCAGCCGCTTCCTTAACAGTTAGCGTGTGTCCCAAATCTAATGAAGCCATAAATTACACCTCCGTCTTAACCAAGTCATCCAGGGATACCCCGAGAGCTGCCGCTAATTTAATTAACGTTTCGGCAGTTGGCCCCTGCTTTTTCTTACCAAGTCCGTACAGCACAGTTAAAGATACATTGCTTTGTTTGCTCAGCTTATATAGCGTCCACCCCCGCTGACCAATTAACTTATGAATATTCCCTTCAATCGCTGTCACCACATCTATCACCTCCCTGAAAACATAATATAACCCCATGTAGTTATAATCAAACGCGTATATAACTCAAATTAGTTATAAAATACCGCTTTTTCTCGCGATAACTCTTCCGCGCTTGACATACCTCTCTTTTTCGTTATAATATTACTAAAAAAGGTTATAACCCTATTGGGTGACATTGGAGGACTGAGTTTTGTTGTGGAGATAAATGAGAAAATTCTTAACCTAATGAATGAGCGTGGAATTACAGCTTACAGGCTGTCTAAGGATACGGGAGTTTCATACACTGGACTTACTAAGATACTTAACGGGCAGACAAAACACCCTCAAATCGACTCATTAAAATTAATCGCAGACTATTTCGGTAAGTCGGTTGATTATTTCACTGAAATAGATGCTCCAGAATGGGCAACAAAAAAAGATATTCAGGATTTGAAAAAGATACTGCAAGCCGACGGGGATATTATGTTTGATGGAGTGACCATGGATAGCGAATCCAGAAGACGAGTCATGGATATTCTGATAGGAGTGTTTTGGGAAGCTAAAGAGAAAAAGAACAAAAAGAAATAACGAAATAATCATATTTTCGATTCCACCGCATAACAGCGGTTTACCATAGATAAAACATAAATCTAGCGAGGAAGAAATGGGATGAAAAAGAAGGAAAAACGAAAAGTAAGAAATATAAGGGAACGTGATGGTAAATTTTATTACCGTTATAGTGTTAAAGATGAAGTGGACGGAAAATTAAAGCGAAGGCAAAAAGAGTCAATTGGGTTTGCCACACTCAAAGAAGCAGAAAACGAAGGGATTAGAATCAAAGCCTCGCTGCTATCAGGGACATACATTGAAGAAAAAGACATCACTCTTTCAAATTGGGTAGATACATGGATTGATAACTATTACGGAGCAACCGGAAGGAAAAAAAGTACAATTAAGATTCGTCGTGATAATTTAAGTATTGCTAAGAGGTATTTTAACGGCATGAAGCTAAAGGAAATAACTTCTCTACAATATCAAAAATTCCTTAATGATCTGCGAACAAAAGAAGTATCTGGAATGGATGATGGGTATGCTCAAAGCACTATCCGCATGATCAATGAAGGTATGCGCATGCTAATTAGAAAAGCTGTCCAATTAAAAATAATTTCTGAGAATTTCACATTAGAAGTTGAACTTCCTAGTTTTCAGAAAACGATTGAAGAATTGGAAAACGAAGAAGAGTTGCCTGTTTATATGGAAAAAGAACAATTAGCTCTTTTTCTTAAAACCGCAAAAGAGCATCCCGATATCCAATTTTTTCATGCTCTGTTCGTTCTGGCGTACACCGGTTTGAGAATCGGGGAATTATGCGCTCTAAAGATTTCAGATCTAGACGAAATTAATAAGAGGATAAGCATAACCAAAACATTGCATCATAGGGGCGCGTATGCGGATTTTTATTTGGGTCCTCCAAAAACACCAAGCTCTAAGCGAAAAGTAGACTTAGGGGCATCGGTATTAAAAGTGCTTAATGACCAACTGATTTGGAGAAAAGAGTACAAATTTTCTGTTGGTAGTGATTTCTATAAAAAAGATGAATTTCTTTTTATTAACAATAAAACGTTCCCCGGCTATCCAATGGCACCAAGAGACTTTTCCAGTGAGATGAAAAAATTATTATCGCTTGTTGATTTACCCTCAACTTTATCGCCGCATTCTTTACGTCACACTTACACCTCACTCATGGCAGAAGCTGGAGTAGAACTCCCGGCTATTCAAAGATTGCTCGGTCACCAAAATGATACAATTACCAGAAGAGTATACCTGCATGTAACTGAACCTAAAAAACGTGAAGCTGTTGATCGTTTGGACTTGCTGATGAATGGATTAATTTAAATTTGTGGGGGCGCTGTGGGGGAAAACAACAAAACACCCTGATAAATCAAGTAAATACTAATATCATGCACATATCGGTGATCGTCTCTGGCACATCCTCCAGCGCATTCGCATGCACGGTTGTCATGCTGCCGGAATGCCCTCTAGTGCAGGCTCTCACATAAATGTTAGCATCGCTGTCCCGAATCTCCGCATGCACGATGCGCTGAGGAGATTGCCTAAGGGCCAATTTAAACGCCCGGCTAGCCTGGTGCTGGGGATCGTCCTCGTCGGCTTCATATTCGACGATATTTTTTGCTGGAAAATCTCTTCCGAGCATCATTTCGAAGCGCCCTTCAATGGTAATGATCCGCTCCTCATCAGGCAGGCTTGCAATTAGCGCCTTCATGAAATGGGTTTTGCCGGAATTCGTCGGCCCAATAATAATAAGATTGAATCTCGCATGCAGCACAGCTTGCAGCATGGCAAGCATCGCATGACTTATCGTTGCGTATTCCGGCTCGCTAAGTACAGGCAGGCCAAAGCTTTTAACTGTAAAAAAGCGAATTGTCAGCGTCGGCTTCGAGGTGAAGCCGAATCCTGTCATCGTGACGCGCGAGCCGTCGCTCAGCATCACCTCCGCCCAGCGCTTGCGCGGGGTAAACCGATCATTGTTATACAGCACCAAGTTGCTCTGAATACGCTCAACATCGCGAACACTTGCAAATTGATGCTTCGACATAACAGCCTCGCCACTGCGAACCTCATAAATTTGCGTGCCTACGACCTGCACCTCCTCCAGCCCATCCTTATGCTGCAAAACGAGTTCAAGCACATTCAGCCCAATAACCTCGGCGAACAAGGCCTCAGCAAGCGTTTGATAGGGATGATGATTACCATCTTGATTATGAATGCGCAGTCGCCGCAACCGATCATTAATAACTGCATAAATCTGTTCCCGCTCTGGCATAAACCCAAGTACAGCACGGTTCAGCGTCTCATTGTACTGCCTTCGCTCCTCATCATTCAGCCCACGCGGCGCTGCCAAAAAAGCTTTCATCTCATCAGCGAGCCTGTCAAAATCCGCTTCATGTGACGGATCTGGCAGGTGCACGTCTCCGCCCTCTCCTTCCTTGCTTCCAGTCGCCCCGACTCTCAACTGGGCTGAATAATCAAAAGGAGAAAATCGGCTGTCTCCCGCCTTCAAGAGCGGGCCTCATTGCGATGCGAGAGCAGCTTGCGATACCAAGGCTGCAGCTTAAAAGCAGGAGCTATAGTCCGAATGCCATATCGCTCCATTAACTGCTGCGATGGTTTTTTCATTGCTGTCCTGCCCGCCTGATCTTCCCCCAGCCATTGACCAAGCTTGCCGCTGTCCAAATGGATAAATGTATCCTTCGTCATTTGCATTACACCTAGCTTCACCGTACCCATTTCCTTGCAAATATCTTTCATTCGATAGCCTCCTCTGCCCCATGGGGGCTCTATAATAACGGTATTGTATTGATCAGCTGTCAGGCCGAATAACGGAGAAATTTGTGTGATCCAGCGTCTTCCATCCTCCTGAAAATGGGAAAGCGCACCGGTCGTGACTACAATTCGCGTACTCGCCAGCCGCAATGCACACACGGTAGCTGCATTATCCCAATAAGCGCTGACATCCATAAAAAGCACCTCAAAGGTTTGCCCCGCAATATGGATCAAATGCTCGGCCTCCTCAGGGGTAAAAAATTCGGCCTGATCACGCACAACATTGCCGAACAGCACTCGCAAATTCTCTCTTCCTTCAACCACATGCATAGCACTAATCAATTTTCCCGGTGTCAGCGAGCCTGATTGCAGCTCAGGCCGCAGCTTGTCGAGCGTGCTTTGCGGCTCCTTGATGCCAAGGTAGCGATGGAGCTTCGCGCTCTTAAGATGCAGGCATAAATAGCCGATATGCAGGCCGCTGGCCTCGGCCATACGGTATGCCGCCGCAAAAGCCGCTGTCGTCGTCCCAATATTAGGCGTCGTTCCCACAAAGGCAATGAGCGGTATTCGCTGCTCCATCAAGGCTGCTCCTCCTTCATCTCATCCACAACATTTAGCGATTCGGGGCTGAAAGCAACGACAAGCTTATAGCTTCCATCCTTGCAATAGCCATCGATTGCAAGCCACTGCCTCTCGGTCAGATTGAGGTTTATGTAATCGATCATGCCATTGGCCTCACGCCGGGAGGCATACATCTTTTCCTTATCCCCATCCGCTAAGGAGAGCAGATTCGGATCTTCCATATTATCGATTTCAACATTGCCTGAGGATTTGACTGACGCTACTGTAATTGCCTGATCAAACAGGCGCCCGGTACCTTCTCCTTCACCGGATAAATACAGCACCACCTTATCCCCGGCGCGAATGCCGTTAGAGATGGAGCGTACATAATCGCGCGGAATTTGGAAGGTCGATTCGCCGCTGCCCGGCAGCAGGTGAAAGCGGTCGATTTTCCAACCGAGAATCGGTTCCTGCTTGCCGAGCGGTACAATCGTCTCCATTCCGGCAGCAGTCGCAGCATCCAGCAACATTCCATTGTCGTAAGCGGCTTTCGGTACATACCGGTAGGCGAGATCCTCTGCCATCAAAGTTGCGCCAGCCATAATAAAACGCTTGGGCACGACGACAGCAACCATTTCTTGACGCTGCAATTGCAGCTGCTGAATCTGGAACAGACCGTATACAAGCGCACCCGACAACAGCGCAGCCAGCACACTGATCCAAATATTCCTTTTTCTATTCATTCCTTCCCCCTTCCGAGCCATTAGCAGACAACAAAAAAAGAACGCAGCAGCAGCCTGTAAAAGGCTTAACTACTAGCGTTCTTCGCTAAATATTGCTCATATGTAATTGGTGTGTTTCTTGATTAACCACATAATAGCAAAGGAAACATTTCTTGTCCATCTTTTTTTATAATAAATTTTCAAACGCCGTTCATGCACAAATGCGCTCCCCTACAGCATCAACGGATGCTATAAAAAAGCGCATTTACACAGGATTTAGCCCGTTAAGGTGAAACGGCTGTCGCCATCCTCTGGCGGCGCGGCGCGTTTCATCCCGAGAAATATAAGCCCATTATAAGTGTGAAACTTATAAATGCTTATATTTTTAAAAATCAATCAGGCCCACACTAATCAATAGCGCGTCATCGACCTTACGCATCGTTTCATCGTCCAAATGCGTAATTTTGTCGGTCAGCCGCTGTTTGTCGATCGTTCGAATCTGCTCAAGCAGAACGACGGAATCCCGGTCAAAGCCATGTGCAGCCGCGTTCATTTCTACATGTGTAGGGAGCTTCGCCTTCTGAATCTGCGCGGTAATGGCCGCCACAATGACGGTCGGACTAAACCGGTTGCCGATATCATTCTGAATGACAAGAACAGGCCGCACTCCTCCCTGCTCCGATCCGACGACAGGTGACAGATCAGCAAAGAACACGTCTCCACGTTTTACGATCAAGCTCTACACCCCGCTTACAAGACGGCCGAGCGTGTGATCAGCCTCTACCTCCGCTTGAAAAGCTTCCGAGGCCATGTTCAAGTTGATTTTCGCCATCTCCAGATACCCACGCTGCATGGACTCGCGGATTTGCCGTTTCTTTCTTTCCACAAGGTACAGCTTCATAGCCTGCCTAATAAATTCACTGCGGTTAGAGTTCTCCTTAGCTACGATACCGTCAACCTCCTCCAGTAAATGATCCGGCAAGCTAATCATGATCCTCTTGGTGTTCTGCACATTGGCCACCGAACAAGCACCTCCAAAACTTTTCCACAACCTTTAATACACATTATTGCAATAATAAGGCCCCTCTATACTTCAACATATCTATGTCAGCGATATATCAAATATGCTGTACGAACATGACGTACTTTAGCGTCTTTAAACCCGACCTAGCATTAATTCGAGACAAATGGTGAAATCCCTCTTTTTTTGCGTAAAAATGGCATTTGAAATTTTTCCCGAACGCTCATGCTGTCAAATTAAAGGATTTACGACGGATAGCGCCTTTCCATCCTTAAAATAGACACGCGGTACACGAGCGGCCAGCATGCAGGTGACCTCATAATTAATCGTATCGAGCTGCTTCGCAACCTCTTCTGCAGAAATCCGCGCATTGCCCTGATCGCCAATGAGTACAACCTCTTCGCCTTGCTCAACGGGTTCTCCAGCTTCCGTCGCCGCCGCATCAAGCGCAATCATGCACTGATCCATACAGATCGTCCCGCGGACAGGAACCTTTACGCCACGAACAAGCGCTTGCGCTTTGCCTGTCAGCATCCGGCTAAAGCCATCGGCATAGCCAATCGGGAGCGTTCCAATCCGCTCCTCGCCCTGCGTCACATAACGAGCGCCGTAGCTGATGCCCCAGCCAGAAGGTGCATTTTTCACCATGACGATCTCTGTCTTAAGCGACAATACCGGCTCCAACTGCAGCTCATCATGGCGCACCTCATCCGAAGGGTAAAGGCCATACATACTAATGCCAAGCCGCAGCATATTGCCCGCAAGCTCCGGCGTATCCATGCCTGCAGCGCTGTTAGCCGCATGAATGATCGGAATCGGCAGCTTCTGCTGCAACACATAACGAACGACTTCCTGAAAACGCTCATGCTGCAAAATCGTATAGCTTTTGTCATGCTCATCCGCACGGGCGTAGTGGGTAAATAACCCTTCGACCTCAAGCTGGGGAACGGAAAGCGCCTTTTCAATAAAAGGGATAGCCGCATCCGCTCCAATGAGCCCAAGCCGTCCCATGCCGGAATCTACTTTAATATGAACCTTTAGCTTATTATTAAAATGATCCTCATCCGGAGCTGGCAGCTTGGACGCTGCCTCTAATACATCCTCGCGAAACAAGGCTATCGTTATATCATGTTTTCTTGCAAGCCACAGCGCATCTGCTGCAACATAGCCAAGCACCAATATAGGGATGGAAATGCCTGCCCGTCTCAGCTCCAATGCCTCATCCAGAAAAGCGACCCCTAAATAATCTACTCCGCAGCTCGCAGCTTCCCGTGCGATTTCCACCGCTCCATGGCCATAAGCATTGGCTTTCACAGAAGCCATCAGGCGTACGTCCTCGCCCATATGCGCTCGAAACACGCTCAAATTGCGGCGCAGCGCATCCAAAGAAATTTCTACCCGTGTTGGGCGATAATACCCCTCCAAGTCGTTCACCTTCTCCTCATCCGGCAGCCCCATACATGAAGGCCAGTAAACATCAATAGTATTAATGTTATACGTTGCCGTCAGGACTGTCAATGAAATGACTGCCGGATTTGATTAGCACGTCTTGGAAATTCAGGGTTCTTCCTATTTATCGACGCCCGATTGCACGGATTGGGCAATTTTGATCATTTCGGTTTCTGGCAGCGTGGCGCTTGTCAGCCTGAACTGGTCGCCTTCATAAGTCCAGCTGAGCGTTTGCTGCTCGGTTCCCGAGGTGAGTTCTCCCCACGTAAAGCCAAGATCCACCAAGGTGCCTGGGACAAGCGAGGCTGCTTGATCGTGAGGCTGAGTCTGAATGAGCGAGAAGTCGTAAACGCCTGTGTAACGAGTCAGTTGGCCAGGATTTCCAGCGAACTCCACATCACTGCTGTCTTTCCAAACGACACCATCCGGCAAATACGTCGGAGCCATTGTCAGGAACACGCCATCATCCGGCAGCGCGCTTGTCTCATTGGCTTCCTCATTTGCATTCGAGCTGCCGTCTGTATTTTGATCTGTACTCGCATTTTGATCAGTGCCATTGTTTTGCTCCGAATTGCCATCTGTATTGGCATTGCCAGAGATGCCTGTACTGCTGTCCACTTCGTTCTGCCCGCCTGCATTATTGTCTGAGCCAGATGCCTGATTATTGTCCGTGCCATTGTTATTGACATTATCCTCTGGAATTGCCGAAGTTGCTTGCTCGCCTGTGCCGCTGCTCGATGGGGTCGACTTCATATTAGCCTCTGTTTCAAATACACTCTTATCAAATTTGGAGCCAAATTCGAATGTATTGAACTGCACCTCGACCATTAGCGCAGCATTGGCATCGCTGACCTCAACATGGACTGGCTTATAGCTTGACTTGTCGAGCCAAATCTTTTGCCGCGCCAAAGATCCATTATTGTAATTTGCCATAACGTCGAAGACGTAGGCACTTTCTTCAGAAGCAAATTGGCGCGAGTTATCCAGCAAAATGCTCTGCACGAGCGTCTGGTACAAATAAACCTGACCTTGATTTTGCGGCCAATCGCTTTGGAAACGGAACACTTTATTGAGGCGTGGCGTCAGGACGAAAACGCCATCGTCATTGCGCAGTACAATTTGAGTAATGTCTTTTTCTTCATTAGTCAGCTTGATGCGGTAATATTGCGGCTTCTGGTAGGATACTTCAACCTTGTAGGTAAGCGGCTGTTGGCCCGTATGAAGTGTCATTGTCCCGCTTCCTTGATAGCTCTCAAGCCCATTTACTACCTTGTCCAGATCCTTCACCACGGACTCGGCATCCTTCGTCCCGCAGGCAGCCAATACGAGTGAAAAACATAATATCATTGCCGCGGCCCATGTCATGCGACGCATTAAAATCAACCCCTCTTCACAATGTTTTGCCATCTGATTCATGTGTATGAGGGAACTTGGACATTTATGCGGACTAGTTTGACAAGCTCACTGAGAAAAGCAATCTATGTTCCCCCGCCATTTGTCGCGTTGATGCCCGCCTAAAGGCTAGTATGCTGAACGGACTGCGGTCCGTTACGCAATCTCGCGGAGCGCATTACAATAAGGACATAGACGAACACGGGAAAGGATGAACGTTATGAAAAAATTATTTCGATCAACGACGGATAGCAAGCTAACCGGTCTCTGCGGAGGAATTGGACACTGGCTCGGCATTGATCCTACTATTATAAGATTGCTTGTTGTTTTTGCCTCCCTTTTCAGCTGCGGTGCAGTCATTCTTGCCTACTTCATTGCGACGTTGGTTGTTCCAAAGGCTCCACATGGCAATTTCGGATTTTCTGATAACTACTAAAAATTAATTTTGAGGAGAGATGATAGAATGGGAATTTTACAACGTGTATTTAGTATGACGAAGGCAGCGGCCAATGAAATGTTGGATAAAATGGAAAACCCGGTGACGATGCTTAACCAGTATTTGAGGGATCTGGACGAGGACATCGCAAACACTGAACGAGAGAGCTTGCATCAGCAGGCGCAAGAGCGTGCTTTTCTGGCAAAGCTTTCGGAGCTGCAGCAACAAGCCGACTACTATGAAAGCAAAGCAGAGCAAGCGGTCGCAGGTGAACGCGAGGAAGAAGCCCGTGCTGCACTTGAAGCAAAACTGGCTTACGCCGATCAGCGCGAAGAAACTACAAAGCTGCTTCAGTTGGCCAAGCAGAGCGCGTTTGAGCTCGGTCTTCGTCTGGAGTCACTGAAGGAAGAGAAAATTCGGCTGCATGAAAAACGCAAAGAGCTCGTGCTGCGCTTGAAGAAAACAGACGGAGCCACTGGCTATTCATCAGCGGATTCCTTGCATGGAAGCTTCGCTTCCAGAGGTTTTGACCGTATTGAACAGAAGCTGATGGAACGGGAAGCTCAGCAGGAATTGTCCAAAGCTTCATATGGCCTGGATAGTGCCCCAACGGGAAATGCAGAGCAAAATGCGCAGCAAAGCGCAAGAGTAGAGGAAGAGCTGCAGCGGTTATTGCAGAAGAAATCCGTCAGCTAAGCGTAAACGGCTGTCGCCGTCCTCTGGCGGCTAAGCTATCGTTTCGAGGATGAAATATAAGAACAGGAGCCACTCATTTAGCAGCAATACTGCTTTCTGAGTAGCTCCTGTTCTTTTTTTCGCACACCGTCCGTTATCCTCTTGAGCGCCTCAGTCTCTTCCGCAACTGCTCATAGCTTTGATAGATCCACTTGGACTCCTTCGTAAGCAAAGGGCCGAGCACAGCAAGAATTAAGACGTACAGCACCGCAAAGGATTGAATGGAGGCCATTAAACCGCCCGCTTTGCCGATGTTCGCCATAATGATGGAGAACTCGCCTCGGGAAACGAGCGTAAAGCCTACATTAAGCGATGCCTTTGGCGAAATGCCTGAAATACGGCCCGCCAGCATGCCTGCTCCCAAATTGCCAACCAGCGTCAACAGTACCGCGATCAGCGTCATCCCTACCGCGCCGCCCAAAGAGGCGGGCTCAATGGTTAGACCGAAGCTAAAGAAAAACAGCGCCCCGAAAAAATCGCGGAAGGGTAACACCTGCTGCTCGATCCGCTTCACATGCCTGGATTCGCCAAGTACAAGCCCGATCATCAGCGCTCCGATTGCTTCTGCTACATGAAGCGTTTCCGAGAAGCCGGCAACAAGAAACAGCAGCGTCATAATCATCAGCAGAAACAGCTCTGACGATTTAATATTAAGCGCAAAATCAATATATTTAATAATTTTCCTGCCCACAAATAAAAATACAACGATAAAGGCAAGCGCAGTCAAAGAGATTAGCAAAACGCTCCAAAAGGAAGATGCGCCGCTCAAGATGAGCCCCGTCAAAATCGATATGTGTACCGCAATAAACAAATCGTCAAACATGATCATACCCATAATGATTTCTGTTTCCGGGTTGGCGGTTCTCTTTAAGTCGACCAGCACCTTTGCCACAATAGCAGTGGAGGAACTGGTCATAATGCCGCAAACGACTAGCGTTTCTTTGATGGGCAAGTCCGTAATCCAGCCAAGCAGCAGCCCTGATAGAAAATTCAGTGCGACATAGAAGGAGCCGCCTACGATTATCGCTTTACCTGATTTCAACAGCCGCGCTACCGAAAACTCCAGCCCTAAATAAAACAGCAAAAATAAAATGCCTAAACGTCCCATAAATTCGATAAAGGAGGAGCTCTCAATAAACCGCAAATCAATAATCCAAAAATGCGGCGCATGCGGTCCCACAGCCATCCCGATCAAAATATAAAAAGGAATAACCGAGAAGCGAAGCTTCGCTGAAAGCAAGCCTGTCAGCGTAATGAGCGCCAGTGCCATCCCGACTTCAAATATGAGCGTCTCCATGGGCTAAAGTGCCCCATTCAGCAAAAGTTTTTTTAATTGGTTCAGTTGAATGCGTTCACCTGCCACGACTAATGTTACGCCTGACGTAAACGCGTATTCCGCTCCAGGATTAATATGCTTCGTCTTATCCTTCTCTACTATGGCCAAAATGGTCGCACCCGTCGTTTTGCGGATATCCAGCTCCCCAATCCGTTTGCCAACGCATTTAGATAAAGGCTCCAGCCGAATCCATTCGATAACTAAGCTATCTAGCGCTATTTCCTGATTTTCCAGAAATTTAGGCTTATAGGTGATGCCTGCAATGATAGCCGATACAACTCTGGCTTCCTCGTCATCAAGTGTGACCATTGACCGCATCTCATCAGGCTCATCTGTGTCCATATGAAAAATATCCCTTCGTTCATCATTATGAACGACGATAACCAGCTGCTCCCCGCTGCGGGTTCGCAGGCTGTATTTTCGGCCAATACCGGGCAATTCGGATTCTCTAAGATCCACTTACAGCTCCTCCTTCCCTGGATAATTGGTTAGCAGTGAACTTAATTGAAGCGAGAATGACACGCATGGGGCCCGATGGTGTCGCTACAGTGATAGACTCGCCTAGACGTGCCAAAAGCAATTGCCTGCCAACAGGCGACAGAAAGGAAATGAGGTTTTCGTCTGGATTGGCCTGCTCAGGCAGCACGATGGTAAAGGAATCCAACGCTTCATAATCAGGATATTCAATCGTAATATGGCTGCCAATAAGCACCATGGATTGAAGTTTTTCTTCCATTAGCACGTCCGTTTCCGAGAGAAGCTCTTGCACGGCCTCCGTATACAAGAATAGAAATTGTTCCATCTCCATACGCTCTTTCCCCGGCATAACAAAATAGGCGTCGAGGAAGCGTTTCCTCTCGACACCTAACACGGCAAGCTGCGACACAAGCTGTTCTTGGGCATAGGACAAACCGATACTATGGTTCATAGTAGACCTCACTCCCTATGCGTACATTACTGATTTTGCATAAACAATAAACCGCTTTTTCCATGCTGTTCTCCTCCTAAAATAATATAAGGCCTCTGCGTCAGAGGCCTTATAACAAGCTTACCAAACAATTAATATATGTCCAGCAATTATTTAAATCTAATGGGACAAGCTATGCTGATGTAAAAAGGGAAAAGAGGTTGTACAGACTATTGATTTCGTATAAACTACAATTGATAACAATTC
The DNA here is from genome assembly GCF_059609455.1 of Paenibacillus liaoningensis. Taxonomy (NCBI): domain Bacteria; kingdom Bacillati; phylum Bacillota; class Bacilli; order Caryophanales; family Paenibacillaceae; genus Paenibacillus; species Paenibacillus liaoningensis. The sequence continues at coordinate 244,099 of NZ_JCAALU010000013.1, read as the reverse complement.
TCATTAAATGATTAGCAAGCAGAAAAGTGAACGCTAGCGCTAAGCTGTTGAAAAATATAAATGAAGAAGCTTCTTTAAAAAGGAGGACGCGAAAATGAGAAAACCAGCTTCCGTCCTGCAAGCGGACGGCGGTTACAGTTATTGGAAGAAACAGACCACCGAAGCAGAGTTCGAGCAGCAGGCCGCTGCTTTGAGCGAAAACGAAAACTGGCCTTCGGAAGCGAAAGCCATGATCGACCGAACCATCCATTATATGAATGAAAAATATGCGGAAGTCATGACCCGGCAGAAGCTGTCCTCCATCGCAGGCATGAGCCTATGGCATTACTCCCATCAATTCAAGCATTGGATCGGGCAAAGCCCCATTGATTATTTGAACAGCATCCGGATCAACAAAGCGAAGGAGCAGCTGCTGCATTCTAATTTGCGGATTAAGGAAATTGCCGAAAAGGTCGGCTTTGAGGATGAATTTTATTTCAGCCGTAAGTTTAAGAAAGCGGCAGGCATAACGCCAAAACAATATGCAGCGTGGACGAATACACGAATTGCTTCCTTTTCATTTCCCTATGCCGGACATTTGCTTGCTTTAGGCATTATTCCGTGTGCCGCACAGGTCGATCCGCAAAGGGACGTGCACCGCCATGCTTTTTTTCAGCATATTCCCTATCCGCTTCGACGATCCAAACGAATGGAGCCGGATTTAGTTGATTATAATCGCAGTGCGCTTCAGCAGGCTAGGCCCGAGCTCATTTTATGCGACGATATGGTGAATGAACAGATTATAGGCTCCATCGGCAAAATCGCCCGCACCGTCGTCATTCCTTGGCTTGAGCTAGACTGGCGGCAGCAGTTTAGGCAAATTGCAGCCCTGCTTGGCAAAGGAGAGGACGCTGCATGCTGGCTCGCGAATTATGATCAGAAGGCGGCTTATGCCGGGGAGCGGGTCAGGAAGCTTTTTCAAGGGGATACGATTTCAATTGTTCATCTCATGCAGGGACATATCGTTGTATATGGACGACGTAACGGAGGGGCTGTCTTATATGAGGATTTGAAATTAAACTGCCCTTATGACTTAGAAAACATATCGATTTTGCGTGAGATTAAGGAGCAGGAGATGCCTATTTTTACGGGAGATCGTCTGCTGCTTATTATTGATTCTGACCAAGCCTCTCAGCAAATGTGGCGGCAGCTTCAGCATAGCAGCGTATGGACAAAGCTTAAAGCTGTAAAAGCGGGAAATGTGCGGCGAATACAGGAATGCCCCTGGCTGGACTACTCCCCTTTTGCCCACAATCTCATGGTAGAACAGGTAGAAGAATTATTTAGAACGAACTAAACACGAATGTCCATGTTTTGCAAAGCGGCGGGAGCGTATAATACGTTTTGATCATTATAAGCCTGACCATTATTGTCAAAACGGAGGTTTCATCATGTATTTGCACCGTCATTCCTTCCTGTATATTGCTCTTGCTGCCGCTATTGTGCTGTTGTCAGCGTGTGGGAACAACTCAGGAAGCGGGCAGCCGTCTAGTTCGGCTTCTAACCCTGTCTCGACCGCTTCACCTTCCGCTTCTTCACCGGAGACTTCTTCCGATCAACAGCCGCTCAAGGTTACACATCCCTTCGGCACAACTGAGCTTCCAGCGGGCCCTGAGCGGATTGCTTCCATTAATTTGGAGGATATGCTGCTCGCTTTAAATGTACCGATGGTATTCGGAATGTCGATTGGCGAAGGCTATTATTTAAACGACAAACTTAAAGAGCAAGGTGCCACTTTGGAAATTTGGGGCGATAACCTGAATCTCGAAGCGATCGTTGCAGCTCAGCCGGATTTGATTATTGCGAGCACCGCGATTATGCAAGAAGGTTATGATAATCTTTCCAAAATCGCGCCAACCATCGTATACGATCGTGAGGATTGGAGAAATTCGCTTGCAGCTATTGGACAAGCGTTGGGTATGGAGGATCAAGCACAATCGGTCATCAGCGCTTATGATAAGCAGGCTGCGGATGCGAGAACAGCTCTGAACCCTATTCTATCGGAAGGCAAAAGTGCAGCTTTCATCCGCATGACCGCCAAAGATTTCCGAGTCTATTTCCCTAATTATATCGATGAAAAAACGCAAATCGAATGGCCAACCTATCCCGGCGTTCTATATAACGAGCTTGGAATAAAGCTGGATCCAACCGTTGAGAAGTGGCATCAGGAGCAGCCTAATTTTCAAAATGCGACGATTTCGCTGGAGATGCTGCCCGAATTGCAGGCTGACTATTTATTCGTTACGCTCGGTGGAGCCGGCAGCACGGACGAGGAAATTAAACAGGCGAAGGAAAGCTTCAGCGCGATTGAGCAATCCGCCGTGTGGAAATCGGTACCGGCCGTTAAAGCGGGCCATGTCATTTTCGTAAATGCAAGACATTGGATCAGCTCCGGCCCTCTAGCAAGCAGCATGAAAATGGATGATGTTGTGGCGGAGCTCGGTTCTTCTAATTAAATAGTTGAGCTAGCAAGCTATAAAAAAATCCCGAGCATCCCATGTATATGGAGTGTTCGGGATTTTGTGTTGTAACTTTTAACTTAAATACAGCTTGACATGAATTTATTCTTCTTAATACACTATTTTTGAAATATATAATGTTTAAAACAAATAAGAAAGTGAGGTTTCAAGGTTCACATGACATCTCCACAACATAAAGTCCCAAAATACATGAAGCAGTTTGCTTGCATTGGTTCCGCCTGTGAAGATACTTGCTGCGCTTGGTGGGGGATCAGTATTGATAAACATACCTACACGAAATACCAATCAGTAACCAATACTAGCTTAAGGCGCAAATTGAAGAAAAACTTATCCATTAAACCGCAGGGCAGCGTTCAAGATTATGCTGAAATGCAGTTGAACCCGAATACAGGCGATTGTGCCATGCTTGATCATGGAATGTGCTCGATTCAATTAGAACTCGGCGAATCATACCTGTCCCAAACATGCCGAACCAACCCCCGTGTCATTAATCAGGCAGGCAATGCCTTGGAAATGACGGCCCAGCTTTCTTGCCCGGAGGTGGCCCGATTAGTATTGCTTGATGAGCAAGCGATGGAATTAGTAGACGTCGATTTAGCTCACATTGGCTCCGTTACCTATAAACATAAAGCAGCCGCTACTCTGGATCCGAATCGCCCGGAGTTCTACTTTCCTGAAATACGCGAGATGATGATGGAGATTATGAAATATCGGGAATTCAGCCTGCCCCATCGCCTTATTCTGCTTGGTGTGTTCTGCGATAATGTCAACTTGCTGATGGATGAGAAAAAATATAAGGAGCTGCCACATTTATGCGTTCAGTTCAGGGAAGAGGTTGCCCACAACGATGAGCTGCGCAGTTATAATGTGTATCCGCTAGATCCTATTTTTCAACTGCAATATTTGAATAATTATTTGATGGATATTTTGGATGATACGATATGGAATGCCCGCTACCGAGAGTGTATCCATGATTATAAACAAGGAATGACGCGAAATGGAAGTTCATTGGAAGCAATTGCGGGTACCTACGATTACTCTTACGAGCATTATTACAAGCCATTTATGGATCAGCATGCGCACGTTTTAGAGAATTTCATTTTGAATCATTTATATAGCCGGATGCTTGCGGAAATGCATGTGAACATCCCCGTTTTTGACAGCTATCAAATGCTCGTGGCCGAATTTGCCATGATCAAGCTGCATCTTATCGGCATAGCTGCGCACCATCAGCAATTAACCGAGGAACTGACCGTAAAGCTCATTCAATCTTATACTAAAAACTATGAACATACCGCGCTGTTTCTTAAAAACATCCTCGATGATTTTAAAAAGCAAGGCTATCATACGCTAGGCTATATGAGCCTGCTCATTAAAAATGACTAAATAAAAAAGTTCCGAACCTCCACTGATAGGGGTCGGAACTTTTGTTATTTAGAGGCGACTCTCCAGCGGATCATAACGCACAAAAACAGGAAAATAGCGCGGAGCCATCGTAAAGCTAAACTGCTGCTCCGTATTGTCCTTATATGTAACCGTGTAATTACCGTGGCCAGTATCATAAACAATTTTTAGAAAAGTAAACTCGCTGCTCGCGTAATGTGAGCGAACATAGTAATGGGAAGCTGCCTTAGCCGCATTTTCCTGAAACAAGCTCGTATTAACGAGTAAAATAAGCAAGGCCATTATGACGATTGAAAAAAGAATAAAACGCTTGTACTGCATGTTACTCCTCCGCTTAAGCTTATGTAACAATTACGTGAACATGCTTGTAACATCATTCCATTGCGAGTGGTCAGGCAGCTTCTGTGCTCCCCAATATTCAAGAAACATTCGAACAATCTCGCCTTTATCCGTCGTTTTGTATTCATAGTGTTTGAATGAATCATCGGCATATACGAACCGGATTTCCACAACGAAGCCGCTCATGCCTTTCCCTTCGGTTGCGGCCTGCAAATAGATGCTGTTGTCCAGCGGCAAGCTCGGCTCGAGCACGATAAAATCCTCATAATCCGGTTCAAATCCATATATGATATCCGTGATAAGCGACATATTAATCTCTTCTTTCTTAAAATCCCCATGATCCGTCATCAGCTTATATGTAAGTCCTGCATTCCCCATAAAAGCACCTCCCAGCCAAGGCCATTATGCCCCTGAACTCAAAAAACATGATTTCACAATTGTATCATACGGCTATAATCCGATAATATCAGTCTGCCGACTGATTATTTGCCTCAGCTATGCCAATAGAACTAGCTTCATCGTAAGGTTTGATAGTTGACAATGGCACACGGGCTATTTAAAATGAGAAGCAACCATGTGTAACCGATTACACATCACATAATCAAAAACAAGAGGTGTTCCTATGTCTCAAGCAAAAATTACCGTTATTGGCAGTTTGAATATTGATATGGTTACAGAAACGGATGTGATGCCGAATCAAGGGGAGACGTTGATTGGCAACGCTTTTTCCAGCTTTACAGGCGGAAAAGGCGCTAATCAGGCAGTCGCTTGCGCAAGACTTGGGGCTGCGGTTACAATGATCGGCTGTGTCGGCGAGGATACGATGGCGCAGCAGCTAAGGGACGCGCTTGGCGCTGAGGGGATCGATATGCAATATGTGAAAACGGTTCCTCATCAAGCTACCGGCATCGCTGCCATTACCGTCACCGAAGGCGACAATCGCATTATCGTTATTCCAGGAGCAAACCACTGCTTGCTTCCAGAAGATGTCCTTGCACTGAAGGATGTCATCGCTGCCTCAGATATGGTCATGCTGCAGCATGAAATCCCGCTTGAAACGGTCGAAGCTTCCATTAAGCTCGCGCATTCACTCGGCGTACCGGTTATTTTGAACCCGGCGCCTGCTGTGAGATTGCCGGAGGAATTGCTAGCCCAGCTGCATCTCATTACGCCAAATGAATCTGAGCTGGCTATTGTGACAGGTTTAGAGCGCCAGACTACGCCGGAATCTTTACTGGAGCAGTATCCGCATCCAATCGTAATGACAGCAGGCAGCAACGGCGCTTATTACAAATCGGCGGATGGGACGCAAGGCCATGTAACGGGACATAAGGTCGAAGTTGTAGATACGACTGGTGCAGGCGATACGTTTAACGGTGCATTGGCTGTGAAGCTAAGCGAAGGAGCCGCTCTAGAGGAAGCTGTCCAGTTCGCCGTTGCCGCAAGCGCACTATCCGTCACCAAGCTAGGTGCCCAAAGCGGAATGCCGCTCCGCAAGGATGTCGAAGCTTTCATCCAGCAAGCATCACACTAAAGCTCACTATTGAAAGGATCTAGCCCCTATGACCACGATCAGAGATGTCAGCAAGCTGGCTGGCGTATCGGTTGCCACTGTCTCTCGGCTGTACAATAAAAGCGGATATGTAAGCAAGGAAGCGGAAGCCGCCATTCAAGCCGCCGCCGAGAAGCTGAACTACAAGCCTAATACGATTGCCAGAAGCCTTGCGGGCAAAAAAACAGCTGCAGTCGCCTTAATGGTACCCGACATTTTGAACCCTTTTTTCCCGGAAATTGCCCGTGCTGCTGAGGATGCAGCCGCATCCCAAGGCTATACACTCGTCCTTTGCAATACAGACAATAATCCCGACAAGGAAAAAAGGTATATTGAAGCGTTAATCAATAAACAAATTGATGGCATTATCGTTTCCTCTTATACGATTTCACCCGAGCAGATTATTGCCTTGCAAAAACGGTCGATTCCGATCGTCGTCATTGATAAAAGCTTTCCTGACCATCCAATTGTTACGATTACAGCAGCTAACCGCTATGGCGGACAGCTCGCCGTGCAGCATTTGCTGGACGCTGGCTGCGGCAAAATCGCCCATATATGCGGGCCATCGCATGTGCATTCTGCACGTGAGCGGACGCTCGCTTATGAGGAAATGTGCTCTGACCTGCCGTGGTTTACGCCTAGCCTAACCGCATTCGGCCAATTCGGCGTTGCAGGAGGCTACGAGGCAATGAAAAATATTTTTCGCCAGCATCCCGATGTGGACGGCGTATTCGCCGGCAATGACCTTATGGCCGCGGGAGCGCTTAAGGCGCTGCATGAGCTCGGCGTATCCGTCCCCTCCCAAGTGAAGCTAATTGGCTTCGACGGTGTTCGAATGGATATGGTATATCCTGAGCTGACCACCGTTTCCCAGCAAATTTATACGCTCGGCAGCACCGCTATGAACTATTTAATTCGCCTAATCAACAACGAGCCGATCGAGCGCTGCAACTATGAGCTGGAAGTAGCGCTGCTCCAGAAAGCTACGACCTAATTTCGGTATGCTGATTTCCGTTTACTGATTTCAATTTGCTGATATCAGCACAGATGAACCTTCGACTCCGCTTGTGCTGCTTGCGGACCTCGAAGGTTTTTTCATACATCCGTTAAACAGGAAATTCAAGGAATGGTATGGCATAATAAGAGATAACCTGGTGCTTCTGATTACTATTTTTCTACAGGGGGAATTTACGATGCTTAGATCCATCTTTGAAACAGAAACGCTAGAGCAGCTGAACGAAGTCATTCAAGCGGCTCCGGTTATGGACGAGCTTCGCGAGCTGCTCATTGCCGAATATCATCGGCTTTTTCATTATGCCAACATCAAGCAGTGGAATGAGCTTGTACGTGTATGCGAGGCGCTTGCTATTACTGGCTGGGGAGCTTCTTTGACACCCGTAGAGGCAGTTGCGGAAAAATGGATCAACGGCTCCTTCTACACCGAGCTGCGCACCCGCACCTTCAATCAGATCGAAGGCTCCTGCAAAGGCTGGAGCAAGCGGCAAGACAGCTTCGTCATCCATGAAGGCAGCGACAACAACGATTATGGCATTGCCGCCTTTGCTTCCCAGCGCAATCTGCTGCCGAAAAATCCGCTGCGCCTCGTCCGCTCCGGCAACTATCAGCTGTCAGCCAAGCCTTTCATAAACAGCCTGAGCGAGCTGCGGAGCGCACTGGATGAACATATGCGTCAGCAGCTTTACGGCGATTCTTTTAGCTACATCGGTATTTATTGCTTCTTTAGCCATCATGATGATGCCGAGCGTACGCTGCAGTATGAATATTTTCACGAGCAAAACGATGTTCCGGACGGGTTCGAGCAAGGGTATTACATAAAGCCGAAATTCGCTGTCGGCAAGCTGGCTTCCCGCAAGGGCGAGCTTAAACTAGAGGTGACCAGGCATTTTACGAGAGCGGAGGGAGAGCTGCCTTTACAGGAGCAGCAGCAGCTGTTTAAAGCGGATCTGCTCGTTATTGTGGACCTGCTGGAAGAGAAGCTGCGCAAGAAAAAGCTGAGCTACCGTGTAGATTTATTAAAGGAAGATTTAATTGATATTTTGGAAAAATGGACGACGAGGGGGAACGCTACATGAGCGTAAACCGTACATTAATGACGCAACTACAGCAATTCGCTTCCGTATTTGGAAGGCATGACATTGACCTTGGCGAGGTTTATTATCATGAAAAGCCGCTGCCCGTTCAGGAGCCGCTTCCACTTGGAGAAGCGCTGCGAACCTTTTACAGCTGTATAGAATTGCAGGAGCATCCGATGATTGGCGGTGTTCTGGCCGTGCAATTTTTCCGTTTGCCGGAGCTGGAACGGGCGCAGCAGGGCTGGCGCTGGATTATGACGGCTTCCGGACTCGCTCCTGATCCAAAATGGCCAGCTGGCTGGATCGTCTTCGCCGATTACAATGGCGATGCGCTTATCGTTGATTCGGCCGATCCGCAAGGGCCGGTATACGGCAGCATTCAGAAGCGGCATTCGCAAATCGCTGCCTCACTGTCCGACTTTTTCGCCATGACCACTGCATTGATGAAGGTCGAGGAAGAGGAATTTGAGCTCGATGCTACAGACGAGGATTCCGAAGTAAAGAGCGAGTTTATTGAACGCGCAATGGAGCTTGCCCCGGCGATTATAGGACGCGAGCATGGACAGCAATATTTGGATTTTTTCTTTAGCTAGCGATTGATTCGGCTTGTAAAAAAATAACTGGCCATGTACCGCGTTGTGATTTGCGATGCACCATAGCCGGTTATTTTCGTTTATTATTCATTCTGAACGCATTCACTAAAGACGCATCCGTTATGACCGCTCCTGCTCCTTGATTTCCTTCAGAAAAGCTTTCAGCTCCGGATTCGCTGGTGGGTCCTGTAGCTCCATGCTTCTCAAGGCGTCCACAGCAATGCGCAGCACGGCATAATTGCGGTACCAGCGATGGTCGGATGGTACGATATGCCAAGGCGCGTGCTTGCTGCATTTTTCAAACAGCTGCTCGTAATAGCCCTGATATTGCTCCCAGTATTTCCGCTCCTGGAGGTCCGACGGGTCAAACTTCCAATTTTTCGAAGAATCCTCGATTCGGCTTTTCAGCTTCTCCAGCTGAAACTCCTTGGAAATGTGCAAAAAGATTTTGACAACCTTAACCCCGCTATCCGCAAGCAGCGACTCAAAATGGTTAATGTGCTTAAAGCGCCGCTTTGCCTCTTGGTCGGACACTGCACCATGCACCCTTGTAATCAAAACATCCTCATAATAAGAACGGTTGAAAATCGCGATTTGGCCCAGCTCCGGCACGTTGTTGTGCGCCCGCCAAATAAAATCATGCCGCTTCTCCACATCCGTCGGCGCCTTGAAGCTGTGAGCGGACACGCCCTGCGGGTTCAGCCCGGCAAACACATGCTTCGTTACGCCATCCTTCCCGCTGCAATCCATCCCTTGAATGACGAACAGCACCGCCTGCTCCTTCGCAGCCGCGAGCTTCTCCTGAAGCTGCTCCAATTCCTCCTTCAGCTTCAGCGCTTCCTTCTCCACCTCTTCCTTATGGTTAAAGGAACCTTTATCCTTTGGATTGATGCTGCTCAAAACAACCTTTTTATTCGCCATCTGCTCATGGTTTTTTGCCATCTGCTTCACGCTCCTTATGTACCAGTATTCCACTTTGTGCCAATCTTATCAATCTTGCACCTATCCAATATCTTACCCTGTAATTGAATTTTTGATAGACTTCACAGCGCTAATGGATTCCACACCTTAGTGATGCGTTAATGGCCTGCAATAGCTGCTGCTTGTCCAGCCATGATTGTACATGGGCAAGGAATCGCCTCGTAGCAGGCGAGCAAAACTTCATAGAATGGACGGCGATGCCAAGCGACCGAAAGCTTGGTTCTTCCAGCTCCATGACGTGGACATGATGCTTGCGCCCTTCAATTACGAGCTCGGGCAATATGCTAATGCCCAGTCCCTGTTCAACCATGGCAATAATAGCCGCATCATCACCCGCCTCAAATCTGACGTTTGGCGTAATCGCCGCCTTCTTAAGCACACGCCGAACGTCATGATCCGAGCCCGCTTTAGGAATAATGAAGGGTTCCTCTGCAAGCCGTGCAAGCGGAAAAAAAGCGGCTCCGCACATCGGATGATCCTGGGGCAATATGCACAGCATCCGATCTTCTTTTAGTGGGAACACCTCCAGCTTGTCACTCGTGGGCAAAGAGAAGAAACCGCAGTCGATTTGCCCCTCCTCCAGCCATTCCTCAACCTCCTGATAATCTCCCTCCATCAGCTTAAATTCAATTTGCGGATAATCGTTCAGGAAAGCTTTCATCATCCGCGGCAGCCAGTGGACGGATACGCTTGTGAACGTGCCGATACGAATCGTACCAGCCTCCAGCCCCCTGATTGCAGCGATCTCTTCTTGTAATCGAACATTGGCTTGCAGCACCTCGCGCATCGGCTGCAGCAGCCGCTCGCCTTCCGCTGTCAATTGAATGCCCGCACGGCTGCGCTGCAGCAGCCTAAAGCCGATTTCACTTTCCAAGCTGTTGATCGCGTGGCTAACGCCCGATTGGGTAAAACCGAGCGTTTCCGCCGCCTTCGTTAAACTGCCAAGCCGCGCAACCTGTACGAATATTTCATATTTATTAATGCTCATCCTGCGTCTCCTCTATTTACATGAGCATTTCTCATGCTTAAAATAAGAAATCCTCGTTATACTTATATATCAAACCCCAGTATACTAGGTTTCGGCCCATAAGCCTATTCTATTAAAGTCGGAGAAGATAAATCTCATGAAATCTAGAAACGCCGAATTACTCATCGTGCTCGCAACCGTATTTTGGGGCTGTTCTTACTTATTTATGAAAATAGGGCTTGAATCCATTGCTGCATTTAATTTAATTGCCCTGCGCTTCGGACTCGCCTTTCTGCTGACGTCTCTTCTCTTCTGGAAATCGCTGCGCAAGGTAGATTGGCGCACGATTAAATATAGTGCGATGCTCGGCTTCCTGCTATTCGCCGTTTTTGCCTGCATCATGTTCGGACTTAAGACGACTACGACGTCTAATGCCGGCTTCCTCGTTAGCATGACCGTCATCTTCGTTCCGCTGCTGTCGGTTCTGCTGTTCAAGCAGAAGCTTGCTCCATCCATGCGGCTCAGTGTTGTGCTGGCCCTTACCGGCATCGCGCTGCTGACGCTAAAACTGCCATTCAGCATCGGGGGTGGAGATATCCTTTGCATGCTGTCAGCTGCTTTTTATGCCCTTTATATTATATTAACGAACTCGGCGGCGAAAGCTTCAAACACGCTGAATCTGGGCATTTTACAGCTAGGCTTTGCGGGCGGTTTTGGCTTAATCGGCATGCTGCTGTTTGAGACCCCGACTTTGCCGCAAACGCCTGCCAGTTGGGGCGCTGTGCTTGCGCTAAGCCTTTTATGCAGCGGCTTTGGCTTCATTATTCAGCCCATTGCCCAAAAATACACGACACCAACGCGAACGGGGCTTATTTTCGCCTTGGAGCCTGTGTTTGCGGCAGCCGTAGGCTTTTGGTTTGCACATGAAATTTTGCCGCCGCAGGGCTATGTCGGAGCAGCGCTCGTGCTGCTTGCTGTCGTCGCCTCCGAAATAAAATGGCATCGGATTACGCAAATTAGCCGTTTCGACCTATAAGCTTGCATTGCTATTTATGAATTCATCCATTCATAATAGATAGCAGAATAGGAGCGATCAACGATGAACAATCAAAGAGATTACAATAATAACAGCAGCTACTGGGAGAGCTATCAGCGATTTTTCCCTGAAGAAATACAGTTAAAAGAAAATAACCTGCCTATTGAGGAATGGTGGCAATGGAATAATGGTGAGATTCACTTAGATCGTTTGCTCGCACCCGAAAGTCCGCTCAAAATTGTACTCGTGCATGGTGCTGGAGGCAATGGCCGTTTATTCGCCCCTTATGGCAAGCTGCTGCAAAAGCACGGCTATGAAATGCTTGCTCCGGACCTTCCTCCCTATGGGCTCAGCCAATTAAGCCCTCCCTCCAAATCGATTCGTTATGAAGACTGGATTCAGCTTTTAGTTGATTTAGTGGAAAGCGAATATAAACGTGATGGCAAACCTATCGTACTGCTCGGCGCCAGCATTGGGGGCATGCTCGCCTATCATGTTGCTGCCCGTAGTCCATATGTGCAAGGTCTAATTGCTACAACCTTCGTAGATACTAGTGACGCTGCTATGCGCCTCCAGCTTGCCCCTAATAAATATGTAGCGGTGTATGGCAAATGGCTAATGGATGCATGCCCAATTTTACTAGATTCATTTCGGCTGCCTGTTTCCAAAGTATCGCGCATGAATCTAATAGCCAACCATCCTGAATTAGCCCAGCTTATTATGGAGGATCCCCGTGCAGCAGCAACCCGTGTGCCTCTTAAATTGCTAAGAACTTTTCTGAACATGACACCGGAAGTGCAGCCAGAAAACTTTAATTCCTGTCCTGTACTGCTGGTTCACCCAGAAGCCGATCCCATGACCCCGTATGCTTTTAGTGAAAGCTTCTATAATAGATTGGCTTGTCCGAAAAAGCTGGTGTTGCTGGAAGGAGCCGGACATTTTCCGATTGAACAGCCAGGACTTGAACAATTAAGTGCTGCTGTCCTGCAGTTTCTCGCTAATCTTGCCTCATCAACCGCCAAATAACACAACTCGCACCAGCATCTCCCATGTTTATTCAATAAAATTTGTATAAATAATTATATTATTAGTATAATGTTTTTCGCCCTATAAACCGATAAGTATTCAAGCAGCTTCCTTTTTTTCACTAAAAGAGAGTTGATTACAGCAAATACTATCCCACAGCACTAGAAAGGAAGATTAAGTAATGAATAAGCTTCACCTTTTTACAAAAAAGAATGTTTGCATGCTTTTTATTCTCACCCTGCTGTTTACTAGCTTCGGCACAGTAACAGTACCGACAGCCGAGGCAGCAGCAAACGCCAGCGGTTATGTTTATTACACATCTGACCAAGACCTGTTCCGTATTAAAACAGATGGCACTGGTGCCGCTCTCATAATGGAGGATTTTGACGTTCCTGGTACTGCACTGAATCGCGGTGGCAACTATTTGTATTATTTGTCCTACAGCGGATCAACTACGCTGCTGCGTTTGCCGATCGACGGCACAGCAACCGAAGATGAAGTATTTTATAACGATGTGCTGCACTATTCCATTGTGAATGGAACGCTTTACTACATGACAAGCGCTGGGAAAATCTATTCTGTTCCTGCTAATGCTGCTGCTGTATCGGAAGCAAAACAAATCGCTGATAAAGCTGATACAGATTTTGAAGAATTCAAAATCATTGATGGAAAAATCTATTACAATACCGTGCGTAATGGTCGTTCCACATGGGTAGCCTCCAAAGCAGTTACAGGCGCAGGACAAGTGCAATACATTGCAGCGGGTGCGATTGAGCAGGATCACCATATCCAAACAACTGCTAATTCCGTCAATATTATTGTCAATACCAAGCCGGAAGAACAAATGTATTCGCTTGATTGCATCGTGCTTTATAGCGTTCCTAAAAAAGGCGGCGCAGCTAAAGCCCTTAACTTAAATGCTCCAATTGATGCAAATGCTGCATATTCCGGTATTTGGGCAACAAATACGTACTACCTCTTCAACAAAGGCATTCGCCTTGATTCCGAAGGGCATTTCAACTATAACACCGGTAAAGGCTACCTCTTGAACACAAGCGGCAAAACCTTCTCCCTGCACAGCACAGGCGTCTATGATATTGCAAATGTAGGCACAGACAAAGTGGCTTTTATTGATTCAGCAGACAAAGGTTATGTTGCCACGATAAAAAACAATAAAGTTACCAGCAAAAAAAATCTTAACATTTCTAAGCTTCATTCCGTATACAACATTATGTCAGGCGGAAAAATCACTTCTACAATCTTTTTCGGTGACAATGCCAGCTATTTGCTGAACTCGGATTTGTCGGTTCAAAAAATACCTGGATTGAACTGGGACTATATGCAGCTTAGTGAAGACGTTGATGGCATTTACTACATCAATGACGACTCTAAGGATGCTGGCTACGGGCAGTTGTTCCAACTGAGCAGCAATGGCAAAACAGCATCCAAGCTTAGCGAGCAATCGATCAGCCGGGTTCTGCTTGTTGCTAAACAATAAGCTGCTATTTTTTAGTCCTAATAGGTAAATCCACTTTTTTTAAAAAAGAGGAGCAGAATTTTAAAATCTGCTCCTCTTTTTCCTTTATAAAATGCCTGATTTTTTTACCGTTTAATTTGCTCAAGAATTTGCGGATCTTTAATTTTTGTATCTTGTGCAAGCAGAACAATTTTGGATAAAATCTCTGCTGTCTTTGGATCTTCATCTATAAACGGCAGAAACAGCTTGCCGCGATGCTGGGAATGAACCGGAATAATGGCAATGGCACCAGAAGCCTGTTTATATACGATACCGCTGCCCAGATGAACGCTGTATTCACCTAATTGACCTGCAATTAAAGCATGATTGCCTTCCAATCTTACATTGTCAATTTTGAGCAAGCGCAACGATTCACGAACGATAGCTTGGCGAATTTCAATCGTTGTTAGACTGGCCTCAGGATCTACTCCGCCTACATGCGCCACACTGACGACTAAATCCACATCACGCATCACTTCAGAGAAGACGAGCGGCGGCACATTTTCAATATCAATCGGTTTATACGTATGGCGGTCAAAGAAACGGACGGTCTCGATCGTCGGGCATTCAACATCCGATGGCGAGAACCAATCAGCAAGCGCATAAATGCTCGCAATGATATTTTCCTTGTAATAAACCTTCTGCAGCCCCTCCTCATAGCTTACCGTCCATAAACGGCTTTTCAGCAAGCTAACGGTTTTACGAGGCTGTACCTGGTGTCCATCATATCTGCGGGATATCGCACCACTAGCCAGTTCATCAGCATTCGGTATATACAGCTCCCTGAATACTTGTTTGAACGGCTGCTTCAACTGCCTATCAAACATATCCTTCTGGTACAAACTCCACTGTCCGCTATTTAGCAAATGCAGAGGATGGGCAATAAACAGCTCCTCGCCTTCGCCAACTTCATATGACCCCTCATCTGCTCCCAGCAGCGCCCCATTTTCAAAATAACCGAGCTTCCCATTGGCACCAAATACCAATGTTCTAATTAAAGGTGCAATAACCGGATTTTTCGCGAGCTTGTTAATCTCTTCCTTAGTGAAGAGACTTCCTGTTTCCATGGAGCGTTCAAGCTCCTTGCGCGCCCTCTTGTATTGATCGGAAAGCTCCGATTTAATTTGTTTTAACGTCTCCATGTATTCATGCTTTTTAAAAGCGGCCGGAACCGACTTAAGCTCCTTGTCTTTGCGGAGCAAACGGATTTCTGCTTTTCCTTCTTCATCAATAATAAGCTGTACCGTCACATCCTCGTCCAAAGCGACTGGATCAAAGTAATGCAGAAGCTCGTCTATTTTCCGCCCTTCCATATCCCAGGTTAAACGAACAACATCTGTATACCCTGCATTTCGGGCTAAATTATCCAATGCAATAGAGCTTGTTTTTGACTCTGTAGCTCGGCGCTGGGCTCCGAATGTTTTGCTTTCTTTAAGAAATTGCTGAATAAATTCATAACGCTCCAGTACATCACGCTGCTTGTCTTGCTCCAATGGAACTAGGCTATAGCACAGCAAATGATCTTTATTGCGCTTATCTGCTACTGATTTTTTCAAATCTGCAAGCTTAAGCTTGCCCAGAACCGCATCGGCAAATAATTGAGAGCGTCTGTGATTGGAACCAGCCGAAATGTATTTTGCAGACTGATAGAGTTGATCAAACCGCGTCTCTCCCAGTTCTTTATAGGCCGAATGGAACCAGTTCACATCGAATGCGCCATCGTTGAAGTCCTCCGGCAAAATCGGAGAATAATGTGCTACAATCGTTTCTTTCTCCCCTGAAAACGTCTCATTAATATGAGCGTGAAAATACCAGGCTGCACTTCGCAGACCATCCCAGCCCAAATATTTTGCTATAATATCAACCCATTGCGGTGCATACATCGCTGCTTCAAGCAGTCTGACCTCGCTTATTTTGCTACCTTTAAGCAGCTCTTTCAATGTCTCCTCGTTTTCCCCCGCAGCAGGGTGGCATACTTTAAGCATTTGGCTGAACGATTCTTTCTTCGTCGTATCTTTGCCATAGCTATAAATGTAGCCCCGAACGAATGATTCTTTATCCAGTCCTGTCAAAATATGAAGGAAATAAGAAGTCCCCTGAATATGTGAAATGCTTGTTGCGAGCTTGGTGACATCTGTCGGAAGATCACCGCGATTAAGTTCAATTTCCAAAATCCGCTCGATAATCCGATTTTTAATAGCTTCAATTGCTGGATATGAGTCTAAAACATGATTTTTCGGGCTAGTCATTTCCCTTATATAATTATCGCTTCTTGGTCTGGACATTAATAATCGAATAAGTTCATGTTCGGTCAGTATTTCCAAGCTGTACGCCCTTGCAAAATCCTCAATTCCAAGCAAATAACCATCGTATTCCTGAAGTGCAAATAACCAGTAATAAACTTCAAAATACGTTTTGAATGCATCATCGCTATGCAATTCAGACTTTTGCCAGCTTCGCCAGAAACTCGTCAATGTATTTAAAATGCCTTGGTATTCATCCTCTTTGTCATACGGAAAGCAGCTAATAATTAAACGCAGCGCATGATTCGACTTGTCAAAACGCTCCCGCTTATCACTATCTGAAATATAAGCGCCAATAATTTCATTGACCTGATTCTCATAATTCAATTGCTTATAAATCGCTTGCATTTCCGCCACCTTATTCATTGGATAAATGGCTTCAATCAGTTCCTTGCCCCAGTTCTCTATCACCTTAACGTTGGACCTGTACATTTCCCAGCTGTTCAATTCTCCCGTGCAGCAGCGATGCAAGAAATTGGCCTGACGATAAAACTCCAGCTGCATTAGCTCAAGCGGGCCAAAGCCGCTCGAATCCAAATAACTTCTCCATACTTCAGCAAGGGGATACCGATCCAATACGGGTGTTGGATCTTCGGGATCATAGCGCCAGCTAATGGTGGACAGCCTTGTCCCGAGAAGTACAGACTGTTTAGCCTCATAATAATCTTGAATTTCATACTCATGCTCCCGATACTCGTGCACAAGCTCAGATAACCCTTCCAGAAAACGCTGCATTTTGTCCACCGGCAACGTAAAATATTGCTTAACTTCTTCCAAGGCTGTCAACGGCATTGGTTCTATTTGCAAAAGCCGATCCACTTTCTCCGGAAGGTTGTACAAGCCGAAACCATTTGCTAAAGAATAGGTGGTCTCTTGCTTCAGCTTCGCTAGTAATAGCCGTTCCTTGTCCGTTGGCTCAGTAAGGACTTCTACCTGATCCTGTAGCTCCGCAAACAGCTTTGCGTGCTGCTCGTCTTCCTTCATCTCAGTCAGCAATTCCAACGCAGCCAGACGCTGCAGCTCCACCCTACTTTGCAGCAGTTCCTTTGTTACAGCCTTAAGACTGGACGCTGGCTGATTAAGAAGGAGCTCAATGGCACCTTGGCGAAGCGCTCCCTTCTTAAGCTTTAGAAGAGCGGAAATGGAGGACAGCTCCTCCTCATTAAGTTGAAGCTTGGCAGCTTTACTAATCGCGATTTCACGATTGCTTGTACTTTTATCTGAAAGGCTTGCAAACAAAAAGCCTCGCTGTGCTCTATTTTTTAGATCGGGAAGGAAATACTTTAACAGCTCGCCCCGCATGCTAGGGCTCAATGTATCTTTAATAGCTATCATTTCAGCAATCATTTCATTGTCCATATCGTAAGCAATAAGATAAAGCATTTTACTTACTATATCATCGGCACGTAGCGTATAACTTCTCCAATCAAATACACGGGAGTTTCTCGTAATTTCCTTTTCATTCATCCCGGACAGCATCGTGGAAAATTTCAGGAAATGACTTTGTCGCTCCGATTTCTCTTCAAGCAAGGGCGTACTTGTATAGGTCAACGTATTGTCTCGATCCATATGCCATTCATAGCTGTATCCATAGGCATAATTATCAAGAAGCCAATACTGCAGTTCAAAATCTGTCTCATCAAGCCAATTTCTAGCAATGGCAAAACGCATCGCTGTATTGGTGCTCTGTGCAAGAACATACTGGGCAACCACTTTACGGTACGTTTCTTGACTTGCCATTAAATACGCGATCTTGTCTTTCAAATCATCTTCCTCATGAACAGCTGTCGCCCACAAAGCCATAAATACTTCATTTACGTTGCTGCTTTGCAGCCACTGCTCACATAGTGCCTTATTACTAAGAGACTGGGTTGCATAGCTTAGACATTGCTTCGCTACACGCGCATTAGCAGCCTCCAAATTCATGCCTGTCCACACGTCCAGCGCACGAACAACTGAACTAAAGCGGATTAAATTATTGTCCTCCACAATTTTCAGCATAAATATCATAGCCTCAATCGTACCCGAGTCCATTTGCTCGACAATACTTTGTCTGAGGCCTTCTTGCAGTCGGGCAGCAACAAGAAGCTCGCCTATCATATGATAAGCCCGCTTACTGTGGCTCAAAAATATACCGGAAATCATAGAACGGGAGAGCAGTGCGGTGTTATTGTCCCCGTATATAATTTCTCTTAAATCTTCAAATGTTTCTTCATTGCCTCTGTCGATCTCATAGGCAATCATATCTGCTGCGGCAAGCATAAGGTGATTGTAATTCGAAAGAGAAGAATGATCCACTTTTGTTAAATAATCTTTTACATTGAATTTCGCCGCCTGCATGTAAAAGAGGGAGATGCATTTCTCTATCACTCTTTCTGTATGTATTTCTAAATTTGACGTGCGGAATGGACGACGCAAATAACCATTGCTGTGCGGATACTCCATGCAATAGTTAACAATATAACGGAATACAGCTGCATAAGGGTCATCAAACAGCTTGTCCATAATAATAACGAGTGGCTCAAACCAACTGCTATTATCATCTGCTGCTATTTGCGTCAACAGCTGCTTCAATTCTTTCTTCATGTCGCTGTCCATATATCTATTTTTAGCAGATTCAATTACTAGAACGGCAAGCTTGCGATAAGATTCATCCTTATATAAGGTACCCGCTTTATCCAGCATCTCTTTAAAATATTCCTTACCCGCTTCCAACTCCATATTGTAACAGCCTCCTGTATATCTAAAATGAAATATGAATCAATTTGGCTACCACATTCTACCTGCCAACATTGTAAATCGAATCAATGCGAGATCGTCTCCATCCTGTATATTTAAAGGACTATCCATTTGTTCGACTTCATCGCCATTAATGAATACCTTGTATAGTCCATCTTCAAAAGCCAGCAATGCGGTGCAAAGCGCTTCATCTAAGCTCGCCCTTTGCTCATTATATATAGAGCCAAAACCGACTTTTCCCGTCTCGGCTTGCAGCTCTACATCACTTTGCGTCAAATATGGCACAAGCGGAACGTCCGTCTCCTTCTGATTGAATTTCTGAACATTTACAGTAATCAGGTCCGTAATTAGTGCTTTCAACGTATCCGGTTTATTTGCAAATGTCCACTCGAGACGATCTAAATAGCTTTTCTTCTTACCAAGGCTCTTAACCGTTATGTACACAATCATGACTGACTACCTCCGGATACTTATAATGTTCCCTGACTACCATAATAGTACCATAATAAGGAAAGGACGCCCTTCATGCCGTTAGGAGGAAATAATGAAATTTTCTCTAAACAGCTAGGACCAATTACACTTAAAAATACGTGACATAGACTATTTACACATATCGCAGCTAGAGAACACGATGCATAAACTTTTAATATTTCGATATCATGTATATTTAATTGCCCTTTAATATTTACGGCTTGCCAAAAGAGAACATAGGTTCTATAATTCATATTACAGGAACATACGTTCTTAGTCAATAAAATTCCAGCGTCTTCCTTCTGCTTTTGATTATTTGGATTTGTTAATTCATTAAAAAAAGAATGTTTGAGCCTCTCTTAGTTTGGGTATAACCCTCTATTGGAAACTTTGCCTTTATGCTCGATTGTTTTTTATCATTTTCAGGAAAGCAGCTGGATTGACGCTGCTGAGCAGAGCGTGTTATTTTTAATTTTGACATGGAAACTTTTGGAGGGATTATGAATGATTGAGATTCGCTTATCCGTTGATTACGATGAATATGAAAATGGTGTTCGCATTTCCCAGCTTATTGAACAGCTCACTGAAAAACCGAACGCAGCTAATATTTCCGTCCTTACGATCGGCGATTGGGGACAAGCCTATGAGAACGGCCCTGAAGATGCCATCGAGTCACTCATTAAACACAAACATATTTTCACAGGACTAAGCAGCGTATTTCTTGGAGATATGGAATCAGAGGAATGCGAAGTATCCTGGATTAATCAGACAAACATCGCTCCACTGCTTGAGGCCTACCCTAATCTCCGTTCCCTGACAGTTAAAGGAAGCACCAATTTAAGCTTTGAGCCCCTCCAGCATGCAGCGCTTCAGGAACTGAAAATTATTTGCGGCGGATTGCCGAAAAGTGTAATTAAACAAATTGCTGGCTCCCAGCTTCCTGAGCTTCGCAGACTCGAGCTTTATCTCGGTGTAGATAATTATGGGTTTGATGCATCGCTGCAAGAGGTTTTGGCAGTCGCAAAACCAGAGCTATTTCCTAAGCTCACCTATTTGGGTTTGAAAAATAGCGAGATTCAGGATGAGATAGCCATTGCGATTGCTGACTCCCCAATTGTTGACCAATTGGACACGCTTGATTTGTCTTACGGTACACTAACCGACGTAGGCGCAGAAGCTCTCATAACGAGCGAGCGGGTGAAGAAGCTTAAACATTTAGATCTTAATTACCACTATATGAGCGAAAAAATGATTGAGCGCTGGAAAGCTACTGGTCTTTCTGTTGATCTTAGCGATGAACAAGATGCTGATGAGGATGACTGGCGCTATCCCTGCATTACGGAATAATGGCCGCTTCCGCTTCAGTACAGCCCTATTTGATAATTGGGAACCCGGGCAACAAACGTACTCTTGGCCTACAAGCTGCCAGACACAAGCTTGGGCTTCCCCCCGCTGTCGTGCTTCCTTATTCGGATTTGCTGAAACGTTCTATTCATTTAGGTGAATTGATTCAGCAGATGGCAGCAAACTCACAACCCCTTGAGGGCAAGCCTATTATTATTCGGCTGGATGCACCCGGGGAAAATCCACTTGTGGAGCGTGAATTAATTGCTTGGGGAGCAGAATTCGAGAGCAGCAGGAAAGATTTAAGCAGCGGTTTATCCGTTACTGCGGCCGAGTCATTGCGGCTTCCCGAACAATATGGAAGAATCCTTTTTCCAGGGCAATGGTACCTTGGCTACTGCCGCTTGCTGGCCGAGATCCGTGAAGCTGCACAGCAAAGTGATTTTCCTATCCGCTGGGTCAACGATCCGGCGGATGTTGCTGTTATGTTCGACAAGCGTCGCTGCCAGCAGCTGCTTTCACAAAATGGTGTTCCCACACCTGCTCTGCCGGCTCCTGCTGGCTCTATTCAAGATTATGAATCGCTGCTGGCGGCTGTTCAATCAAGCCGTATGAACCGCTTGTTCATTAAGCTTGCTTATGGCTCTGCAGCCTCAGGCATTATCGCTTATCAGCGGCATCCTGCAACCGGCTCAGAAATTGCAATTACAACGATTGGTGTAGAACAACATAACGGCGAACAGCTTTACTACAATTCTGGTAAATTGCGGCGTTACACCGATCATTCAACGATCCGCTTAATTATTGACTGGGTATGTCGTGAAGGTGCTCAAATTGAGCGTTGGATTGAAAAAGACAGTATCAATGGCAGCAGCTACGATATTAGGCAGCTTGTCGTTAACGGTTCCCCTTGCCATGCATTGGCAAGGCTAAGCCGCACGCCAATTACTAATTTGCATTTGCGCAATGAGCGGCTTTTCATAACAGATGGCACGCTGCCAACTGAATTGAAAGAACAGATTGAAGCTACCGCAGTATCCGCACTTGCCGCTTTCACTGGTTCGTCGGTCGCGGGAATTGATGTCCTTGTACAAAAAAAACGGGGCCGGGTCTACATATGCGATGTTAATCCCTTCGGCGATTTACTTTATCATGCCGAGCATAAGGGAATGAATACTTACGAATGGCAAATGTCTAGTTTAAAGTAGTAAAAGCTTACGTAGAGAGGATGCTCAGGATGATTGATATGAACCAGATCGTGGGCTCCCATGATATTGTCATGATTACGCTCGATACGCTGCGTTATGATGTAGCCAAGCTCGAAGAAGCCAACTGCCGCAACTTATGTGCAGATGGACCATGGGAGAAACGGCATACGCCTGGCAGCTTTACATATGCTGCACATCACGCCTTTTTTGGCGGCTTTCTCCCTACACCCGCCAATACAGATAAAGCATCGCATGTGCGATTATTCCATACCAAAAATACAGGCTTAAAAACACATCCCCATACGTGGCAGTTTGATGCACCTGATCTTGTAAGCGGCCTTGCCGAAGCAGGTTACCGAACGATATGTATTGGAGGCGTCATCTTTTTCACTAAGAAAAACAAGCTGGCAAAAGTACTTCCCGGATATTTTCAAGAAAGCTACTGGCGTATGACTTTTGGGGTTACCAACCCTCGTTCTACTGAACATCAAGTTAATCATGCTCTAAAGCTGCTGGAAAAGGCTGATCCCCATGAAAGATTGTTTCTGTTTCTAAACGTCTCAGCTATTCATGGGCCGAATCATTATTTTCTCCCTGGCGGATCACGAAAAGACTCCATTGAGTCACAGCGTGCAGCACTGAGATACGTAGACAGCCAGCTTGGCATATTGTTCGATGCGCTGCGAAGCCGCGGCAAAACCCTTTGCCTTGCCTTCTCCGATCATGGAACTGCCTATGGCGAAGACGGATATGACGGACATCGACTGGCACATGAGGTTGTATGGAACGTACCGTACCGTGAATTTATTTTATAATGAAAGAGGAGAGATGCCGGATGTCTATGCCAACATCACTAACGAGACCAGCGGATTTGCCGGAATGGGGCAAGCGCTGGTTCGCCTCCCCTTACCGCTCCTATCTTTATTCTTATCCGCATAAGACTGCTTATCGACCAATAACGCCGGCGTTGCCCCTTGATGAGCTCTGGAAGCACGAACCGGCTGATTATTATTTTTTATATATGCATATCCCTTTTTGTGGCGTGCGCTGCGGATTCTGCAATTTGTTTACACTGCCTGATCGCCGTACCCATGTCCATGAGCAATATGTAGACGCACTTGAACGCCAAGCTTTGCAGTGGGCTCCTATTATTACAGGAAAGCCTTTTTCCCGCTTCGCCATTGGCGGCGGCACGCCTACGCTGCTTGAAGCTACTCAGCTAAATCGGCTGTTCACAATTGCGGAAGATATTATGGGGCTGGATACATCGCAGGCTTCTATTTCCGTGGAGACCTCTCCCGATACAGTAAGTGAAGAGCGGCTGCAAATTTTAAAAGACCGCCGAACTGACCGAGTTAGTATTGGTGTGCAAAGCTTTATCGATGAAGAGGCCTCGGCGATTTATCGCCCACAGAAGCCTAAACTTGCTGAACAAGCTATTACGATGCTGCAAGCTTTTGATTTTCCATTGCTGAACATTGATCTGATTTATGGTTTGCCGGGCCAAACGACCGATTCATGGATTTATTCGCTAGAGAAAGCAATTAGCTTCTCTCCAGGAGAAATTTTCATTTACCCGCTGTATACGCGAGAGCATACTATTCTAAAGCCAGACCAAATTCAGCGCCAAGGCACCGATGCACGGCTGGAACTCTATCATATTGCATGCGAACGACTTAAGGCGGCAGGCTATAAGCAATTTTCCATGCGGCGGTTCGCTAAAGAAATAACGTTTACGCACAAAAACATTTTACCGTTTAGCTGTCAAGAGGAAGGCATGGCAGGACTCGGCTGCGGTGCGCGCTCTTATACGCGTGAAGTGCATTATGCATCCCGTTATGGCGTAAGTGCGGCGGCTACAAGAAGCATCATTGCCGATTATGTTTCCACAGAAAATTTCCAATCCGCGAATTACGGATTTATATTAAATGTAGCTGAACAGAAGCGGCGGTTTGTTTTAAAAGCGCTGCTTCACGCCGAAGGCTTGTTACTTGCAAGCTATTCAGAACGTTTCGGCAGTGAAGCACTAGCCGATCACTCCGAATTGGCTGAGCTGATTCAACTCGGCTTTGCGCAAATAATGGACGCCGGGCAAACCCTTCGTTTAACGGAGCTTGGCATGGCTTATTCCGATGCAATCGGCGATGAATTTATTTCTGGTGATATAAGAGAATTGATGGAAGGATACGAGCTGTCATGAAGGCCGTGCTGTATTATCGGGGATCGCTTTCTTCCTGCAACTATGACTGTCCCTATTGCCCATTTAGCAAAAATAAAGACAGTGCCGCTACGCTTCGCAAGGACGAGGAGCAATTGCATACGTTCATGGATTGGGTTCGGGAGCAAGGTCACGCCGGCCATGAATTGTCTATTTTTTTCAACCCCTATGGCGAAGCCCTGATCCATCGCTGGTATCGCGAGGCTATGATTGAGCTGTCGCATATGTCCCATATTTCCAAAGTAGCTGTTCAGACAAATCTCTCTACGAAGCTGGACTGGACAAGCCGGCTAAACCCGGAGAAAGCTGCTTTTTGGGTTACTTACCACCCTGGTCAGACGACGCTTAGCCAGATGCTGTCACAGTGTATGCAATTGTATCAACAAGGGCTTAATTTTAGCGTTGGAACGGTAGGGCTGCGGAGCGCCTTTGAGCAAATTGAAGAGCTTCGGAGCAGCCTGCCAGAGGATGTATACGTTTGGGTGAATGCTTTTAAAGATAAGCCCAATTATTACACAGAGGCGGAAATTGTACGGCTTGAAGCCGTTGATCCTTATTTTCTATGGAATACGAGAGATTATGATAGCTTCGGGCAACGCTGCTCCGCTGGCTCCTCGGTGTTTTATGTTCAAGGAAGCGGTGTTGTCAAACATTGCTACAAAGATCGGCGTATCATTGGTCAGCTCTATCGAGACGGACTGGAAGGCTTATCCGCAGAGCGGCCTTGTGGCATGAAGAAATGCGGATGCTATATCGGCTATATCCATATACCAAAGCTGGAGCTTGGAAGCATCTATGCTGATAGTCTGCTAGAACGAATTCCGGCGCATTTTCAGCACAAAGAAAAAGTAATCACTTCATAAAACAGGTTTCTGTTTTCCCTAGACTTTTCCTGTAAAGGAACTTGTCTATTTCTGTCGAATTATAACTAATATGATACTCAAAAACTATCCAAAAATCAGACTTTTCATTTATATCTTGCTATTCGCAAGTATTCTAACTGGACTGCATTTCGCTTGGAACGCAGCGCATAAGCCCCCTGTCCATCCTGTTGCTAAACAAGGTGTACTTGATTTGCGTAACTGGCATTTTACAGATGGGGAAACGATTCGGCTTAATGGACAGTGGGAGTTTTATCCGGATGCTTTTCTCCCACCTGAGCAATTTAATTCCATCCCTGCAGACAAAAGCTGGGCTGCCGTTCCTGCTGCATGGGGCAGTTATTCGGACAAAAATTCGAATCGTTCTGGCTTTGGATTTGGCACTTATCGTCTCAGGCTTTTGCTGCCTGACAATAACGTTGACCAGTATGGAATGGAAATGATGGTTGTATCCAGCAGTTATGAGCTATTCGTTAACGGGCGTTCTGTATCCAAGCTCGGTCAACCTTCAGAAAATAAGCAAGAGCATGTGGGAAAGATGTATCCCCTT
This sequence comes from Paenibacillus liaoningensis, assembly GCF_059609455.1. Classification (NCBI taxonomy): domain Bacteria; kingdom Bacillati; phylum Bacillota; class Bacilli; order Caryophanales; family Paenibacillaceae; genus Paenibacillus; species Paenibacillus liaoningensis. The sequence continues at coordinate 218,359 of NZ_JCAALU010000013.1, read as the reverse complement.
ATCGCATCTATTACAGGAACACATGAAATGAATATTGTGCTGCATGTGTCCAATTATGATTTCCCTAAAGGGGGCGGCATTACCAAACCGATTAAGTTCGGGACGCTTGCTTCCGTTCAATATGAAAATAATTTTTTAATTGCTATGCAGCTTATGGTCGCAGTCATCTATTTGCTTCATCTTATTTATGTTGGTCTGCTGCCTTTGCTTGGAGTTCGGAAGAAAGAGCTTTTTTATTTTGCCATTGTGGTTTTCTGCATGATGACAGGCACGCTTCTTGATGACAACCGCTTGCTTACGATGTGGCTTCCAATCTCTTTACATTGGACTATAAAAGGGCTAATGATTGCTATGATTGGCGCATCCACGTTGCTATTAACGTTTTCTGCAAACTTCTTCGCTGTTTATCAGAAAGGCAAAGCGGTACGGGTCTATTTATTTCTATGCTTCCTTTATACGCTTGCCATTGCGATATTGCCATTCAATTATGCGATTACTCTTTCACCTTATATGGCTGCTGCGGTTACCGTACCGTCTCTCTTTATTCTTATAATGATTCTGCGCCTGGCCCTTAAGGGCGAAGAGCATATGATTTTTCTCTTATTCGCAGCTATGAGCGTCGCTTCCAGCATTTTTTGGGGCTCGGTCAAGTTAAGAATAGCCTCGGATTTGCCTTATTATCCGTTTGATTTAATTTTTGCTTTTATCTGCTTTGCCTCCTTCTGGTTCAAACAATTTCTGCAAACAAGAACCGATTTGGAGCAGCTTGCTTTCAAACTGCAAAAAGCCGATAAAGCGAAAGATGAATTTCTCGCTAATACTTCTCACGAGCTGAGGAATCCGCTGCATGGCATGATTAATATGGCACAGACCGTATTGGCTAGTACTACCCATTCCATTAGTGAAGCAAGCAAAAACAATTTAATGCTGCTCATTACCGTAGGACGCCGCATGTCGCTGCTGCTTAATGATTTGCTTGATGTGACGCGTCTAAAGGATCGAGATATTCATTTGAATAAGGAAAGCGTCCGGCTGCAAAACATCATTTCCGGTGTATTCGATATGCTGCGTTATTTAACTGAGGACAAGCCTGTCCGGCTTGAAATGAATATTCCCCGTTCATTTCCTAAAATAATCGCGGATGAAAACAGGCTGATTCAGATCTTATTTAATCTCATCCATAATGCGGTTAAATTTACGAATGAGGGGATTGTTAGTGTCCATGCAGAAGCTATTGGCGATAAAGCCTATATCCACATACAGGACTCAGGCGTCGGCATAGAGGCGGACGTACAGCGCACTATTTTCCAAGCTTACGAGCAGGGCGATTCTAGCATGACGGCTATGAGCGGCGGAATTGGCCTCGGACTCAGCATTTGCAGGCAGTTAGTCGAGCTTCATGGAGGCAAGCTAACGGTATATTCGGTCCCTGGTAAAGGTTCTACTTTCACCTTCACCATGCTCCTTGACCCCCATTCAGCTGCTGACGAACCGGAATTTATACTGCCAAGCGCAGTTGAAGCAGCCGTATCTGCAAAGTCCGTCATTGCCGCCGATTCGCAATTACTGCGCCTTGATCAGAGAAAAGCGGCTTCAGAAACACAGCAAAATAAAGCTACTGTGCTCGCCGTGGATGATGATCCTGTTAACTTGAAAATATTATTCAACTTGCTGGATTCAGAGTTTTATGAAGTGGCTACCGTCACGAGCGGCAAGGAAGCACTCAAGCTGCTTGAAACGAAGGAATGGGATCTCATTATCGCCGATGTTATGATGCCGCAAATGTCGGGCTATGAGTTGACCCAAACGATTCGGAAACGATTCAGCATTTCTGAGCTTCCTATTCTATTGCTAACTGCTCGCAGCCGTCCTGAGGATGTCAACACAGGCTTTATGGCAGGGGCAAATGATTATGTTACTAAGCCTGTCGATGCAATGGAGCTCAAGTCTCGCGTACAAGCTTTAACAGACCTCAAACAAACGGTAAATGAGCGGCTGCGAATTGAGGCTGCTTGGCTTCAAGCGCAGATTCAACCACATTTTCTATTTAATACGTTAAATTCCATTGCCTCCTTAAGTGTAATTGACCAATCGCGAATGGTGCAATTGCTGGAGGAATTCGGGAAATATTTGCGAGCGAGCTTTGATATGAAAAATTCAGAACGCGTAGTTCTGCTTCAGCATGAGCTCGACCTGCTTCATTCCTATCTTTTCATAGAGAAAGAACGCTTCGGCAATCGCCTGCAAATTGAATGGGAGCTTGATGAACTGCCGTGGCTTCGCATTCCACCGCTTTCCATTCAGCCGCTTGTAGAAAATGCCGTGCGTCACGGCGTACTCGCCCGTTCAAGTGGAGGCAGCGTGCGTATTCGCCTGAAAGAATACGACAATTATATTGAAATTGCGATTATAGATAATGGGGTAGGTATGGAGGAGGAACAGGTTAGGAGCGTGCTCGAGCAGAACCGTGGAGGAATTGGCCTGCGCAATACTGACCGTCGCTTGAAACAGTTATACGGTAAGGGATTACGCATTGAAAGCACAGAAAAACAAGGCACGGTTGTAAGCTTTACTGTCCCAAAATCATCAACCAATGAAGGTAATTCAAATAAGTTATAGAGCAAGTATAGAAATTGTATAGAAGTTGCGTGTATAATGTTGGGGGAACAAAAAAAATAAATATGGTGATAAAACATGCGCTTAAAAAAATGGGTTAAGATTCTCCCGACCTCCATTATGATTGCCGCAATAACGGGAATGTTGGTGCTGTTTTTCACGCAACTGTTCAGACTCCCCGAGCCAATCTACTCTAACCAGAACCTTCCTTTCTTCTTCAACACCTTTATGGTCATCATCATTACCGTACTAATCATAATAATGCGTGCCATGCTTGTTGAGAGAGCAGTATTGAAGAAGCTTGCTTTTAGGGACGGTATTACTGGTCTATATAATCGTCATGGGCTTGAGCAATTCTGGAAAACATATCGCAGCAAAAAAAGTATGGCCATTCTCTATCTCGATCTGGATCACTTTAAAGAAATAAATGATCGCTTCGGTCATCATGTTGGAGACGCACTGCTTCGGGAGGTCAGCGTTCGCTTACAACAGGTGGAGTCTAAAAAAAGCCGTGAGTTATTCCGGCTTGGCGGTGATGAGTTCGTTATGATTCTCAAAAACTGCGATCCTATTATGGCGAAACGGGCTGCCACGCAAATTTTGGATAAACTGACGACGCCTTATGCAGTCGAAGGTTATCACGTGTTAATTACGGTGAGTATCGGTATTCGGATGTGCACGGCCCGCAACGCTGAGCATGATATGCTTGTAAAAGAAGCGGACGCTGCGATGTATGTGGCCAAGAAACAAGGCAAAAATGGATTTTTTGTCTTCCGGGAAGGCAGAAGCAAGCTCCCGAAAGAAAAATACGGCAATGTTAATCAAGCTAAGCCATAAAACCACAAGGCAAGGAGTTCTACTTCGTCCATTTATTCCGTGGATTGAGAGTGACTCCTTGCTTTTTTTTCCTATTTAGCAATCACGCACCTCTATAGTGTCTCTATTTGACGAGCGTGTACAATTAGCCTGTGCGTCGGATTAATGAGCGGATCACAGGTAATAAGTGTAAGTATATTTTCTCCCGGGACACTATCTAAAACTGATAATTCGGTTGGCTCCACAATTAACGTCTCGTACACTTTATAAATATATTTGGCAGTGCTCGTCTGCACGACAATTTCATCGCCAATTTCTACTTCATTCAGCCGATTAAATAACCTTCCGGTTGTATGGGCACGATGCGCTGCTACAGCCGCATTGCCCTCCTCCCCAAAAATAGCGGTCTCTCGCATATGTACAGCCGCATGCTTCATATTCGCCTTAGTAGCGCCCTCTAGGATCGGTAATAAGACATCAATACGATCTATCGTAATCGTTGCAATGGGCTTGCCATTTTGAAAATCGTTTAATAGGGAAGCTGCTTCATCCTCGGTTTCTTCTCCTGCATTTAACATATCATTCAGCTGTGCGTAGCTTTGTGCGGCCCCCATATTTACAGGCTCGGGCGTATCCATGAGCAGCAGCGCTTCTTTTAACAGCTTGTCCTGCTCCCGATCAGCCATCCATTCATTCCACTGCGGATAAATGAGCAGCAGCGCTCCGAGCGCTACCAATATAATTGCGATTTTACGCAAATTCTCAGCTCCCTCTGCTTATATGTCTCTTAACTAAACTGAATAGGCTTCTCTATTATGCAGAGCCTGGCTCTACAGTTTCTCTACAGGCCACACGCTTCTATAAAAAAACCTCCAAAACGAATGAAAAATCTTCGTTTTGGAGGCCGTATGTGCAGAGTAGAATGCGTACAGAATCAAAAATTTTCTACTCTTATGAAGCTTACTGCATCACGCTTAAGGACGTGAGCGTTTTTTTCTAAGCAATATAGCTCCAAGGGCAATTAATGCAGCGCCTGCGAGCTGGATTGGCAATTGACTGGACTCACCTGTCTTCGGAAGTGTGCCTTGGTTATTCGGTGCTGGCTTATTTCCATCTCCATCTTCATCCGAATCCTCCACTACCCCGAGCGGGATTTCATCCACATCAATTTCAAATAAAATTTCCTCTTCGTTGCCGTCAGCATCTTTTACAATAATGGAGAAATCATCTTTGCCTGTATAACCTGGGTCAGGCGTATACACCCATTGTCCATTATCGTCAACCGTTACTTGTCCATGCTCCGGTTGCTTGCCAACGTCTGTATTTCCACCTTTCGGAACATCAACTTTACCTTCAACTGGCGTATTTTCCTTAGTCTTATCTTTCTCTACTACAGGAGTCGCCGTTGGTGCTGGTGTCGGTGTGCCTGGCTGAACAGGAGTTGGAGCCACCGGTGTTGGCGTAGGCGTCGCTGTTGGCGTCTCCGTTACAGCAGGTGTTGGTGTAGGAGACGGTGTTGCTGTTGGCGTAGGTGTCGGCGTCGGTACTGATGGGTTGCCCGAATTTCCACCTGGACTAGTTGGCTTATTAATAAGCCCAAGGTCAATCGTCAAATCTTCCCAGCCACGCGGCGCTCCTTCACCAATAACAATAACTTCTGTGTATCCATCTACCTGTTTGTTTGAATCTTCCTCAGCAGACACGCCGTCTGCCTCAGCTTTCGTTACGGTGTAGCCAGTTGGCACAATAAATTTCACAAAATATTGTCCGCTTGGCAATTGATCAAACAAATAATAGCCAGGATTTCCACTCGCATCATTTGCTGTAATGGTTTCTCCAATTTGCTGTTTGTTTTGATCAAAAAGCTGTACGGTAACGCCATTGCGGCCATCCGCAGCCAGTTCATCCTGCTTGCCGTTGTCATTACGGTCAAACCATACATAATTGCCAATAACCCCTTTGGCAACTACGCCAAGGTCAATCGTATGATCAACCCAGCCAGCCGTCTCGTTAATAACAATTTTGACTGTTATGCCGTCTGCATCCGTTGCGTTGGAATCAAGGGCTGCGTTCGCTCCTTGCTCCGCGCTTGTTTTCAAATAATCGCTTGGCAAAACGAATTGAACATAATATTCGCCTGCAAGCAAATTATCGAACAAATAATAACCCGGCTTGCCACTTGCATCATTCGCTGTTGTAGTTTCAGCTACAGGCGTACCTGTGCTGCTGCCTTTATACAGCTTCACCACAATGCCATTAATTCCGTCTTTCTCATCTTCGTTCTGCAAGCCATCACGGTTGCGGTCGAGCCATACATAATTCCCGATTTCTCCGCGTGGAACAAGACCCAAATCAATCGTCAGATCATTCCAGCCTGCCGGCCCAATCGTAATGACCTCGGTTATTCCTTGGCCATCCGTTTTGTTGGAATCCACATCTGCCGCTCCAGCTTCCGGCTTCGTTACGCCGTATTCTGCCGGAATGACAAACTGGACATGATAATCGCCTTGCGGCAATCCGGCAAACAAATAAAATCCTGGCTTGCCATTTTCATCATGCGTCACGGTCTCAGCCAATACATGGTTTGCATCGTCATAAAGCTTAACGATAATGCCATTAATGCCTGTTTCCGCTGCATCTTGCAGCCCATCTTCATTACGGTCAAGCCATACATAATTGCCGATGGAGCCCCGCTCATCCGAAACGACAGGTATTTCATGCTCAGTCGTCACCGGCGGTGTTTCATCGGAAACAGCTTTAGCCACATTGATAATGGAAGCCGCTGCTGTATCTACTGATGTTACTTGATAGGAATACGTAAATTCCTTCGATTCCCCAGATTTTAGCGATGGAATGCTCGGTATGCCGGATACTTTCGTATCCGTAATCACAACATTCGTTAAATCGCGTTTGCCTGTATTCGTTACTTTAACCGTGTAGTTAATCCAGCTTCCTGCTGCTGTATCGGATACAGCGACTGCACTGCCTCTTTTCTCAATCTTAAGCCCTGCTGTCGGAATGCTAGCCTCATCCTTAATCGGATCAGGGGATTCATTGTAATACACGGTTGCTACATTATCCAAATCTGTCAAATCCAAATCCGCACTCGTGACACGGTATACGCCTTCAAGCGTCAATCCCGCTCCTGCTGCAAGATTTTTAATGACAATAGACGGATTCGTTCCGCTATTAGCCAACTGGCCAATAATGTCTGGTCTGTCATGGCTGCCGCCATTCAAGGCAACTTCCTCGCCATTATACGTCAGCTTAGTAAATTCAAAGCCAGCTTGCAGTCTGTCAAGCGCATCTGAAATTTTAAAATTATGCAAAGTAACAGAAGATGAATTTTTCAAAGAAAGCTTATAATGCACATCGTTCCCTACCACTACATATTGCTGCGATGGAGCAATTGTCGAGGAGCCTTGCGTCACACTTGTAATTTCTTTCTCAAACGTGATGGTTGGGTAAGACTCGCCAGTAGGTGATGCTGTTTCGATTAAGCCCAAATCGATTGTCGGAATTTTACCAGCAGTACCCAAGCTGATCGTATCCGTACGATATGGCGTATAACCGTCTACTGCAGCGCCTTTCGTTACCAGGTTGGAGTCATTGTCATTCGTATGGCTTGGATCTGCGCCATGCACATTGGCTGTCGTCGGCATGTAGCGATCTGGCAGCACAAACTCTACGAAATAATTTCCTGCCTCAAGTCCCTGGAACAAATAGTAGCCTGGGCTTCCATTGTAATGATAGCCTGTCTTGCTTGACTTGAACGGTGTCGTTTCACCCGCTTTGTACAGATTTACGGTAATGCCGTTAATACCTGCACCTTGGCCGCTGTCGCCTGGATATTCTTCATCCTGCGTGCCATCACGGTTGCTGTCGAACCAGACAAAATTGCCGATTTCGCCAAGCGGTACATGCTCGTCATTCGGGTGAATCAGGAAGCCGACTTTGTTAGGCGCTGTTGGAAGCATTTTGCTGCCTTCATCATTGCCTGCACCGATTTCAGTTGCTTGAATGGCAAAAGAGTTCCAAGCTACTTCATTTGTCGGTGCTCCTACAGGGGCATCCATTTTCCAATCCAATACGATATAGTCGCCTGGCGCAAGTCCAGATGCTCCATCACTGCCTACAATGTTCGACAGCTGGAAGTAGAGCGATTTGATGTCTGTCAAATCATCCTTTTGGTAATTCCCTTGTTCGATCCAGCCCTGCTTGCTGTCATTCACATTCGTGAAATTGACAACCTGCTCCTGATTAACCGACTTGCTGTAATACGCGGACAGCGTGTAGTTTACCGTTCTGCTTCCCGCTGCCGCTGAGGATGTAAAGGTTTTATTGCCGGAAGAGAGTACTTCCGCTAGGTTAGGCTGCCATTGGGAGCCCCTTGCTTCATAAGGCGAACCGCTGTTGACGCGCAGTGCATTATCGCCTACATGCGGCAAAATATCCAGCACATCAATGACGCCGAGTCTCGTATTGCCGCTATTGCGAACTGCCAATCTGTAATCCGCTGTTCCGCCTTCGTACGTTACGCTGTAGCGCGGGTACTCGGTGTATTCAATATCGCCATCATAATCAAATGGCTGTACAGGAAGAGCTGGTTCTCCATCATACGTAGCATCATCTGATGCCCGGAAAATAGGCTCCAAATCGCCTTGATTCCATTTTGTCGACTGGACGAGAGATGCTTTGCGTACCGTTACGTTCGCTGAAGCATGAACAAAAAACTCATCCGTTCCCGCCGTTGGATCAAAGCCTATAACTGTATCTTTAATCGTATTGTTGCGTGTTTGCCACGCTGGCAAACTTTGCGGATTATCCTGTGCGGAATCCCCTGTATGCCAGAACTCTGAATTTGGATCGCTTGTTGTAATATACATATCGTTCGTGTAGGTAGTACCTTGAGGCGTACCTGCACGGACCTCGCCTTTATAGCTGATTTCAAAGCTTGTACCTGGAGCAAAAGAGGTGCCGTCGGACCATGACCATTTCACAAGGGTCCGTCCCGTACCGTTCCAGTTTTTATCAACAAGCTCCAGCTGTGGAGCACTTGCTCCAGCAGGCGTGCCCGTAAATGTAAACGAGGCTGCCAGTGCCGCAGCAGGATCAGCTATTTTAGGATTCGTGTAATAATCAAAGCTTGTTGGCAATAAATCATAGACAACTGGATTAATATAAGGTCCCGTTGCTTTAATATCGTTGCGGACCGTAAGTGTGAACGGCACCGTGCTGAGTGGACGGAAATTTCCCGCTCCAATCGCTTTATTAGCTACAAGCCATGGCTTCTCATTGTTGATGTTGAAATCTGCCTGAGCCGTTTTCTGAGGCTTGTCATCCCATTGGCCCGGAATGGTAACATTCAGCGCTTGATAATCCAGCGTGACTTGATTCGTTACTTGATCACCGTGGACGACAGGGGTGTTCGTGCCATTAGCAAAATCTCTAACGGTCCCTGTAATTTCAATGCCGCCAATTGTACCTCCTGGAGCTAGGGTGCTGAACGACCACTCCAAGGCAACCAAAAATTCGCCAGCATTTAGCACAATGCGGTTCGTACCAGCTGTCGTGCTCACTGTAATTGTGCCGTTAGGCGCAAGGCTGCCGCTATACGCATGCCAAGTTTCAGTCGTACCATCGCTTGTTTTATAACGAAGCTGGGAAGTGAATACATTTGGCATTTTAATGCTGCTGTAGTCCATTTCCGCAGGCAGCACATCTGTCAATACCAGGTTCGACAAAGAGGTATTTACATTCGTCCCCGTATTGCTGATGCCGCCGATGTTGAACTTCTGTGTTTGGCCATGCCAGCGATACTGGTAAACACGCGACTTGGTTAGTCCGGAAACGCCAGATACTGGCTCTCCGAATTTAGTTGTCACATCAGCTTCAGGATCAGTGACCGAGCCGCCACCTTCGAGCGTATAACCGCTCAAAATTTCAACATTATTTTTGCGTTCCAGCGGTGTTCCGGTCGGATGACCATACCCTAAATCGTCAGGGAAGGTGACCGATACTTTCGCTTCGAAAGATTGTCCGGAAGCAAGCTCAATATTCGACCAAGTGATCGTGCGAGCTGTTGAATCATAGACACCGCCTTCTGTTGAGCTCACATATACAGCATCTGGCGGCAGTGTATCGACTAACGTCGCATTTTTCAAGCTGCCAGGGTTAGCATTGCCGGCTTCGCCTTTAATGCCTACCGTATACTCAACCGCTCCGCCAATAATCGGAACTGTGCTGCCAAATCCCGTAGCTTGGCTTTTATAAGCCCACCACTTGTCGTAGGTCGAAGCAGTTGGCGTCGCCGTCGGTGTTGCTGTAGGCGTCGGTGTAGCTACCGGATTCGGGTCCGCGTTAATCGTTACATTCGCCGATGCCGTTGTACTTTCCGCTGAATCAACGAGTGTAATCGTCGCCGTATTCGTCGTAGGCACAACCGAGCTTGAGCCAGTCGGCTTCGCTTTCACGGGAATTTCCAGCTTCACCGAAGTACCGGAAGGCAATGGATGTGCATTGACGGTTAGAGTTTGGCCATTTTTCGTATCCCAGCCTCCATCCTCCCAGCCATCTACAATTTCAAATTGTGCCGGTACTGTATCAACAATCGTTACATTCTTACCGACATGAGTTGCTCCATCTGCCTGATACAAGATCGTATACTTGAAGGTATCTCCTACATTAACAGTGCTCACACTGGCTGTCTTTGTAAAAGTCAGCCCTGTAATCGGTCCTGCTGCCTGTGCCGGTGCTGCGAATGGCTGTAATGCAGCTTGCAGCAGCAAAACGAGCAGCATGATCCAGGAAATCTTGTGCCTGATCGCTCTCTGTCTACTTGCGGGCATCTCATCAATCCTCTCTTTTTCTCTATCTCCTCTAGTTTCTCTCTTGTTGTGAATACCGATAATGCCTAGTACATAAACATTACCTTACGAATACCACGTCATTTTCCATCCTCTTCCTCCTTGTATTCAAATAAGAAAATTATATCCAGCCCAACTGTACAAAAACTTTACAAGCCTCCCCTTTATCCGTCAGCTAAATAACTGCAAAAAAGCTTCGTCCATCCGATGAAGGATAGACGAAGCTTCTGTGTGTACCTATTGAGTTATATGTGTTTATTTCCGTTTAATAAACTTTAGCAGCCGTATAACGCGAGCTGTCTTTAATCATTTTGCCCGCTTTCTTGCTGTTCTTCAGGCCAGCATCAAGCGTCGTATCGATCGTGATCCATTTGCCGTCCAAATATACTTCATTCCAAGCGTGATAATTTGATACATCAGACGCTTTGCCCGTCACCATCTTGGCCGGAATGTCCAAGCTGCGAAGCATGCCTGCCATTAATGCAGCGTAGCCGTAGCAAATATCTTTCTGCGAACTAAAGGTACGATCGATTTGAGGCAAATAATCGTTGGTCACCTTAGCCGCAAGCTGATGATCGTAAGAAATATTCGCTACAATATAATTGTAAACCGCCGTTACCTTCTCGGTATCCGTCTTTGCTCCCTTAGTCAGTTCCAATGCTTTCTTAACCGCTTTGCTGTTGCTGCTCCAATCAATATTTTGTATGGAGTTCAAATAGACGAGGCTGCTGTCACTCAAATTCAAGGTAACTTTGCCTGTATGAACTGCTCTATATTTTTTGGTACCACTTACGTTTTCCAATAATGAAATCGTATAATCTCCATTGCCCAGTTGAAGCGCAAACCATTCTTCTGTCTGGTTTGTCCGGAGCGCATACGTATAATTTTTGCCGTCTTTGGCTACAACCAGCCTTGTATCTACGCCTGACTTGACCTCATAACGAATGCCGATGCTTCCTTTATCCACATTGGATTCGTCGAGCCAGCTTGTCCCAGCTGCCGCTGCCACTTGAGCAGTTGCTTGAGGGAACACGGACAGAATCAACGCCAGCAAAATCATAACCGTTAAACTTTTGCGCATAAAAAAAACTCCCTTCGGTGGCTAGGCTGCCATCTAATAATAGAGAAGGCCCTTTAGCTTTGCGTCCCTGCCTTTCGACAGGTTTGCCGTTATCGTGTAAAGTTTTGTAAGTCGTGTTAGGTAGAAAAACTACCTTATATTAAACTATGATTATCTCTAGTATATACCCATTATTTGCAATAAACAATACGTTAAATCTTTTTTATTTCCAGGCTGAGGCTTGTATTTTCTGGTTTTTCTTCATCCATCTCCGCTTTAACCGTTTCATAAAAGGCTCTTCCTTCCGCTCTTTAAGCATGCCCTTTACGTCTCTAAGCAGGAGCATATACCGCATTTCATCTTCGTGCTTCAAGCTTTGAAATTCTTTCAAATGTTCTGCGCCCATCTCGCTTCAACTCCATCATGCGTTTTATCAATCCTATGTCGGTTGATAAAATTCCGATACCCGAAACAGCGTTTAGCTGCTTTTGACCGTGTAAAACTTTTGGAATCTCCAAAACTTCCTTGGTCCTGTCGACAAATAAAGCCACGCAAAAAAATCACGAATACCATCATCTACGATTCCCTCATTGTACCGATAAAGCTGACGCTGGTAGTTCAGGCGGCATATTTCCACCCCGTCCCACCAAAAAGAAAACGTGTTCCGCTTATCATCATGCTCCAGAGTAATCATAAATTCCCCTTCCGAAAGCTGAAAATACTGCTTGTCATAAAAAAACAAAGGCCCCTCAGAAGTAGCTGTAATGCCAATAAAATGACCTCTATGATGGGTATAAAAGCCACGAACGATGGTGTAATCGGTCATTTGATTCAAATTCAGCTGTCGTAGGTGCTGGGCTCCCTCGCTTATACAGCAAGCCAGCTCAGGATAGCGAAAATGGCGAATGACATTCATTTGCCGCTTCTCGGTTATCATCATCTTCTTCAACCATTCCTTTGGACATGCTATTTTTTTGAAAATGAAGCTCGTAAAGCTTGTCCGTCTCCATTTTCACCTACTCCTCCATTATAAATAGGGCAACTCTACAATTTCTCGACAAAATCTCTGTTTAATCTCGCAAAACTTACAAAATAATAGGCCGCATAGAATATTGAATTTTTATTCCTTCAACAGTATGATAATTCAAAGGAATACTCAGAAAGGACTGCAGCCCTTTGGAAGAACAAAAACTTTGGACTAGAAGCGACGGATTTACAATTAGCACAAATAAAGCTTATTTGGATATTGAAACGATTTATAAATTTCTAAACGAGGAATCTTATTGGGCAAACGGAATTGACAAAGAACTTGTACAAGCAGCCATTGAACACTCCATTTTGTGCTACGGCATTTATCAGGGGAATCCGCTTAAGGAACAAGCGAAGCTAGTTGGTTTTGCGCGAGTTGTCACCGACCTTGTCCGCTTTTCCTGGTTAGGGGATGTATTTGTTATACCCGAGTTTCGAGGTATAGGACTTAGCAAGTGGCTATTAGAAACCATATTGGAGCACCCCAAACTAAAAGGAACAAGCTTTAATCTAGGTACAAAAGATGCTCAGACTTTATATGCCAAGTATGGTTTTAAGCCTCTCGAGCAAGTAGAAAGAAGAATGGCACGGCCATTGGATTGGAGAGCTATTTATGAGGGCTATGGTTTAAAAAGTCAATAGCACTCGCTTGCCCCTCCAATTATTTACCATTTTGTTTCCTTCACCAGTCTACAAACCATTAACGCCGCTTTTCCAATCTTTGTACCATTCTGTAATGTATGCGCTTGGCTGCTCGTTCAATTCCTCCATCAGCGCGGCGGTTAAAGCATTGTACTGCTGATTAACCATAAGATGATTCCCTTTAGACGCATACAGCTGCATTAAGGCAAAATAAGCCTCTTCCGCCTGCGCATGCTCCTCGATAATTCGAATATATCCGGCAATCGCTTTATCCAGCTGGCCATGCTCGACATGCCAAGCTTCCAAGCGATAGGAAGTATTCAGCCACAGGCGCTTCAGGCGCTGGCGTTCGCTCTCCGCCCACCAATAATCATAATCCTTTAAATAATCGCCTCGATAAAGATTCATAGCCTCCTCGTATTCCGCAAGGGTTGCCGCCGCTAGCGGCGGTGCAGCAGCAATTCCTCTCTCCCATTCCTCCACATCCAGCACAACCTGATTAAGTGTCAATATGTATCCTTCTGTTGTATTGGCGATGTGAAAACACTTTCCAAACTGATCAAGCGTTTTCCTAATATGGTACACCGTCGTATACAGCTGGGCATATACTTTCTCCGTCCCATTATCGGGCCATAGCAAATCGATTAATAGCGATTTCCTTACCAGCTGTTCGCGATGCTGGAGCAAATACAGAAACAGCTCCTGCGCCTTTGTCGTACGCCAACGTATGGCTGCATCCTTTTTTCCAGAAAATTCGACACTAAACTGCCCCAGCAGCTGCAAAATCAGGTGCTGCTCCTCATTCGTTTTTATCACTTGCTGCACGGCCTGCCCTTTATCCTTCACATGGGAGTCCAGCCGCTTCTGAATCCGTTCCATCGTTTTCATTAACCGCTCAGGATGGATCGGCTTGACGACATAATCCAGCGCATTCAGCTCAAAAGCTTTCACTGCATATTCATCATAAGCGGTTACAAATACGATATTCAGCTCTGGTCTTACCTCCAGCAGTTGCTCGGCAAGCGCAATGCCACTGACTTCGGGCAAATTAATATCCAAAAATACAACATCCGGCAGATCAAGCAAAATCCGCTCTTTCCCGACCGTTGGATCCTCATATTTCCCCAATACCTCTACGTTATTTAGTTTCACGAGTTGCCGCTCCAAGTAATCCAAAGCGAGGCTTTCATCATCTACAAGGATAACCTTCATGCTTGACTCCTTTAATATACGAAATAACCACTCGTTCACAAACTCTGCCATGCTGACAACAATTATAATGCAGTTAAATAGTTGCCGCAATCATTTGGCATGAATAGTCGTTACAAATTCAGGAAAATTTATATAGCAAAAGAGCAGCAAGCGTTAAACCTAAGGCAGGTCAAACGCTTGCTGCTCTTGCGATTTGCGGTTTTGGTTTTGCCTACAGGCAAAACTCGCAGCGATAATAGATGGAATACACGATCCAGTTGTTCTGCTAGACAGTCTACCAGGCGTTGACGCCCAGTTGTTCAATCGTTGCTTGAATAAAAGCCGGCTCGTCCTCTGGCGTACGGGAAGTAATCAAATTACGATCAACTACGACTTCCTCATTGCGAAAATGCCCCCCGGCTGCCTGCACTTCCTGCTCCAGCTCTGGATAAGCCGTCAGTGTGCGTCCTTGCAGCAAACCAGCTTCCGCCAAAATTTGCGGGCCATGGCAAATGGCAGCAATGGTAATGCCTTTTTCATCAGCCTCTTTGACAAAAGCTTGCACGGCCGCATCTTCCTTCAAGTGGGAAGGTGATGCGCCGCCAGGAATAATAATAGCCGCATAATCGCTCGCCTTCGCCTCATTAATCGCAAGATGCGACTTATAGGCAACTGTGCCCTGCTTGCCTTTTAGTTCCTCATTGCTGCGCAAGCTTATAATAACCGCCTCATGGCCATTTTTCACCATTTCATCATACGGATTTTGCATTTCTGAATCTTCAAAGCCATCGGCCAGCAGAAAAGCCACCTTCTTCATTTGCGTCATCATTTACACGCTCCTTCTTGTTTGGGCTCTATGTTACTTTACCCTAAAAAAAGGTTTCGCAAACAAATCCTGCTGTTCATATTCCATCAACGATACACGAGCATCCTCCCGCAATAGTCGCATTCCTCGCTTTGCTGGGGAAGAAGCACCTTATTCGCCCCGCAGCCTGGGCAGCTGATTGTTTTAGGTTCAGATGATGCTGGGGGCGGAGAGCTCTGCCTTGCATTATCGTGTTCTGTCTGCTCTACTAAACGGGCAGCTGCTGCCGCTTGCTCCTCCGCTTCTCTTGCAGATTTTCTCGCTTGCTCCTCATTTTCAGCAAGACTTTTCTCATGCAATAGCTCTTGTCTTGCGATATGCAATTCAAGCTCTAAAGAATCAATCGTTTCCTTATGCTTCTTTTGGACTGATTTACGGTTCGAATAGCGCAAACCAAGGTACACTCCAATCCATGCTGGGAAAACGAAAATCAAGGAATAAAGAAGAATATAAAACATTAATTCTTCCCGATTTGGAGTCGATATTCCATTTTTAATAAAGAAAGCACCAATAACTAACCACACAATTCCGTTTACATACGAAATCATTTTAGATGAATCGTATCCCTTCCGCATTGCTCATCCCGCCTCTGTATCATCGTCCAGTCTCTTTAATTTAAATGTTGTACTCGTGCAAGTCTTGCCCTCTTCAGCTCACTTGTTTCGTTTTGCATCTCATGCAATCGCTGCTCCAAGCTGGCTGAATACTTATGTGCTTTTTCCATGTATTCTTTTTGTTTTATTTTATCGACCTTCTCGATCATTGCCGCCAATATAAATATGACTGCCGCTGTTATCCCGAAATATTTCCCGAAAAATAAAGCCTGCTCCGCGAAGGACATCTCACCTGCTCTATATAAGGGCATATACAGCATGCCATTCACAAGACATCCGATTGCAATTATTTTAAGTACTCCACCCATCCCGCTATCCCCTTTCCCTTTCGTTGCTGCAATCATTTGAGACCATAAGCTGCTATTATATTGAATCTCTTACCCTAGTAAAAAAAGCAGCATCCGTTAAACCCGCTATAGGCTAAACGCTTGCTGCTCTTATTTCTCTTTGGAGACCCTCAAATAGGCTGGCTTAAAATTAACTATACACCAGCATCGTTCCACAATAGTCGCATTCCACGCTCTGCATAGGCTGCAGCACCTTTCTCGCGCCACAACCCGGACAACTGATATTTTTAGGCATGAGGGGTGGCGGTGGCGGAGACGACGGTGGAGGCGGTGATGTACGGCTCGCGGCTTCGCGCCTTGCCGCTGCCTCTGTTTCTGCGCGCAAAGCCGCCAGCGTCGCTTCCTTCTCAGCCTCTAGCCTAGCCGTTGCTTCCGCTTCCTCGGCTCGTTCGCGTTCTTCTCTTGCAAGCTCCTGCTCATGCTCCAGCTTCTGTAGCTCTATTCGAAACTGGACTAGATATGGCTCCTGTTCATTTAAATATTTTTGCTTCCAATTAAAACGCCTGTTCTTCCTTACCCCAACACAAAAAAGGGAAGCGCCAGGAAATAAAGAGAAGACAACCCAAGAGGCTATGAGTCCATCTAATCCATAACTTGGGTCCAATGTATTCGGATATAAGATGAGACCTAAAGCAGCCCAGAATACGCCAATTGCCTTGTGCCAAAAACCAGCTGCCATTTTCATTCACCCCGTCTTTCGCTCTGCATGGCATAGGAGCCTTTACACCTAGCGGTATTCAATACTTGCATGGCAATATTCGCAGAGGATTGTTTGTTTAGGCCATAGCATCGTATGGTTGCCACAGCTTGGGCAAGCAACAGATTTTCTCCCTTGTCCTGAGCTGCCCGCTGGAGCCCTGCCTTCCCTTGCCTGCTCTCTCTGCAAACGGGCATGCCTCATTTCGTCGGCCATTTTTTTAGCCTCGAAGGTATTTTGTTGTATCGTGGCATGGGTCGCCCGGATGTTTGCGACCCATGCGTCATCACGCTTCTTCTCACTCTTGGCAAAAAAATACGCCATAATAAAAAAGAACAAAGCAGGAAGAATCGCTCCTAATAAATATATTCCTACTTTTTGTGTAAATAAAAGCGAACTTGGCCTATTATCGAAACCGCCTAGCATATAACCTACAATTAGCAATAATCCCACTCCAATTACGCGAAACAGCAAACTCATGAAGCTTTCCCTCTTTCCCAGCAGCAACGCCATTACGTCTCACGCGCAGTAATGTGCTGCTTTTGATAGCTGCCACAGCCCAATATTTGCGTCCCCTGTGCACTGCACTCGAGCAGCAAAAGAGCTATGCTCTGCCAGCAAGTCCATGCCCGCATTCCGGACAAAACTTCTGCCCCGGCTGCACTTCATGACGACATCCTGGACATTGCTGGCTTCCGCTGTTGTTGCTGGTGCCGCAGTGCGGACAAAATTTAGCGCTTGCAGCTACTTGCTCGCCGCAGCCTCTACACGGACGCGGCAACGTCTCGCCGCAAGCGCTGCAATTGACTGCATCCTCCGCACAATCCGCGCCGCAGCTTGGACAAGGATTATAAGCATCGCCGCAGTTGGCGCAAAACTTGGAATTTTCCCGATGCGGCATGCCGCACTTATCGCAATTATGAATCGGTCTCGGCGCTCCTGCCTGACCGCCAGCGGAGCTGCCAGCAAGCCCTTTGCCGCAGCTGTTGCAAAACTTCGCCTGCGCATCGTTGCGGCTTTGACAGCTTGGACAAACCTGAGCTGCGCCGGCTGCTCCATACAGCTGCTCGCCCAGCTGTCCAAATTGGCTGCCGAATATGCCGCCAATTCCCGCTCCCATGCTAAGTCCGAGGGCTGCGCCCATGACGCCAGCTTGCGAGCTGCCTTCATTTTTCGCTGCGCCCTCCAAGGTGTCGAAGGTACGCTCCTGCTGGTAGTTGTAGCCGATAATGTCCATCTCTGCTTTGCGTGCAAGCGCTTCGCGCAGCCGTTTCAGCGAGGCATCATCCTCCGGTGTACTGATGGAATCAATGAAGAAATTAACGAGCCGAATGCCGAATGGGTGCATCAGCGCCCCAACTCGTTCTTCGACGTGCTTGGAAATTTCGCCGATGTAGGCGTTGATTTCAAGCAGGCTCACTTTTTTGAACACTAGATAGGAAGAAAGCAGCTCATTAATATTCATCATAATCATGCCGCGCAAATGTTTGGACAGCGTTTCTTGATTGAACAGCGGGAGCGTTCCAACCAGCTTGGACAAAAACCGGCGTGAATCCTCAATTGCAATGCCGAACTGGCCGAAAGCCCGAACCGGAATGACAATATTGTATTTCGGGTCCTGCAATTGAATCGGCGACGCCGTTCCCCACTTCACATCGAGAGATACCTGCTTGTTCACAAACCACACCTCGGCCGAAAACGGCGATCTCCCGCCAAAAGGAATATTAACCAACTGGTTTAAAATCGGTATATTAAGCGTACTGAGCGTATGCCTGCCGGGCCCGAATAAATCGAGCGCCTGACCGCCCTTGAATAACAGCGCCTCTTGCGTATCATTAACGATGAGCTGCGTCCAAGTACCTAGCTCCGCATTCGGATATTTCCAAGCGTATACGTCCGGTGAACCGTCGTATTTGACCACCTCTACTATAGCCATTCCCTCTCACCTCTAACATGTTGACTTTTTTGTCACTCACTAGCAGCTTGACGAAACAGAGGCTATTCTGCAAGAAAAGCTTCGCCTTTTTCACTGCACTATCAAAACTTCTATCTCTATTATTTAATAATAAGAACAATTTTCCTGTTTTTCAACAAAATTATGGTCCATATTCCACAGATTTAAGCTAATTTCTCCAGCATTCGACTTTACTAAGCAAGCCTAACCTAAGAAAAAAGACATGGATCGATAATCCTGCCCCGCCTAGGCCAGTCTATCATCCATGTCTTATCGTTTAGACTTGCGGCTATACGCCGTATTGCTCGATTTTAATCAAATTCGTCGTACCGGATAAGCCAACAGGCGCTCCAGCCGTAATGACGACAAAATCTCCCTCAGCAAGCAGCCCGGTTTGCTCCGCATCCGCCATTGCCGCATGCAGCAGCTCGTCCGTCGTGCCAGTCTTCGTGCCCTTCACCGGAATAACGCCCCAAATCAGCGCCAATAGCGGCAAAATTTTCTCGTCGGAAGTAATCGCGATAACTGGCGATTGCGGGCGATATTTGGATACCATCCGCGCCGTAAAGCCGCTTTCCGTACGAGTAAGAATCGCTTTCGCCTTGAGCTCCAGAGATGAGCTGACGACCGCTTGGCTAATGACTTCGGTAATCGTCGTGGAAGCAAGCTGACGGCGCTCCTGGAAGCCTGCATAGTAGTCCAGTTGGGACTCCGCCTTAAGCGCAATAGCAGCCATCGTTGCAACCGATTGAACCGGATATTTGCCCGCAGCCGTCTCGCCAGACAGCATGATTGCATCTGTTCCTTGCATAACCGCACCTGCAACGTCGCTCACTTCTGCTCGTGAAGGACGCGGGTTTACTTGCATGGAATCCAGCATATGGGTCGCAACAATAACCGGCTTGCCTGCTACGTTACACTTATTAATCATGTCGCGCTGCATCGAAGGCACATCCTGAACAGGAATTTCAACGCCCAAGTCGCCGCGGGCAACCATAATGCCATCCGAAGCTGCAATGATGGAATCCAGGTTTACGACGCCCTCTTCATTTTCAATTTTCGAAATGATTTGAACGTGGCCAGCACCGTGTGCTTGCAGCAGCTCGCGAATTTCCAAAATATCTTCCGCTCTTCTTACGAAGGAAGGCGCAATAATATCGATGTTTTGCTGAATGCCGAAGTGAATATGGCGAATATCGCGCTCCGTTACGCCTGGCAGCGTCGTGCGGATGCCCGGCAGGTTAACGCCTTTGCGCGGCTTGATCAGACCGCCGTTTACGATCGTGCAGTGTACTTCCGTCGCTTCCACCGATGCCACCTCAAGATCAATCAGGCCATCATCAAGCAAAATCGTATTGCCAGGCTTCACGACAAGCGGAAGCTCGCTATAGTTAACATGAATGCGGCGGCCATTGCCGAGCACTTCTTCCGTCGTCAGTGTCAGCGTCTCGCCAGCCACCAGCATGTAAGAAGCTTCCTCCAGCTTGCCAATCCGCACCTCTGGTCCTTTAATATCCAGCAAAATCGGCACGATTGCATTTTCAGCAGCAGCCGCTTCGCGAATCCGCTCAATACGCCGGGCATGATCCTCCAGTTCCCCGTGCGCCATATTCAGACGCGCCACATTCATCCCCGATCGAATCATTTCCCTTAAAGTATCAACCGAATCACAAGCAGGTCCCATCGTACAAACAATTTTGGTTTTACGCATGAAGTCTCATTCCTCCTGAACATTTATACCCCTATTATAAACCTAGCCGTTTCAATCGACTACGAAATATAGTATTCTAAATGTAATATAGTACTGTTCAAGCGTAAACGGCTTTCGCCGTCCTTTGGCCGCAAAGCTTCCGTTTCGAGGGTGAAATATAAGCTGAATATAAGAGTGAAACTTATAATTTCTTATATTTTTGATAAGGAGGCCGATGGCCCAAATGCTGCAAGTAACAGCGGTTCGACAGGACCGAGGAATGGAATGGTTTTACGAAAAAAACACAAAAAACACGAACGAAGCAGCGTTGATTCTGGTCAGCTATGGGACGGTCGTCTATTGGATTGAGAACGAGAAGGTGATCGCCGAGAAAGGCGACCTGCTCTATATACCGCCGAACCAAGCGTATTATGGAAAATGTGTGCCTACTGTTTTTCATGAGAAGTTTGTTGTTACATTAAGTTTGTCTTCTGCTCCCGTATTGCCGCTGCTTCAGCGCCAGACGTGGGTGAAATCCCGCATTGGCATGTACGACATGCTGCTGGCCCGAATGAAGCATCTTCATGCGGAATGGCTGGAGCAAGCCGAGTATGCGCCTATCATCGCCCAAGCTGTCGTAACGGAATGGCTGGCGGTCTGGAACCGCGAATGGAATAAAGGTCCCGCAATGGCTGATACGAATCAGCAAGTAGAGCGTATGAAGCATTATATTTTCAACCATTATCGTGAAAAAATTACGAAGGAAGAGCTAGGCAGCTACATTCAGAAAAGCCCCAATTATGCTGCTACCCTGTTCCGCCGTGTCACTGGGCAAACGATTAGCACCTTCGTTCATGATACGCGGATGAAAAAAGCGATTTATATGCTCGTCGATTCGATGCTGACGGTTGGTGAGGTTGCTGAATTTGTCGGCTATCGCGACGTTTCTTATTTTCAGCGGCTGTTCAAGCGTTTTACGGGAAGGACGCCGACCTTTTATATGAAAGAGCGCGCCAAAACTCAGCCTTGAATCGCCCAATAAATGAAACATTGACATTGATTTCGATAATGATTATCATTCTAATTGGAGTCAAGAATAGGTTTAGGCCGTGCTTGATAATTAGAGATTTCTAGGAGGAAATTATGCTCTCACGTTTTGGATTTCTGAAAGGCAAATCACAGGTTACCCTCGTTGCTCTGCTTGCTCTAACGCTGCTTCTTGCAGCTTGCGGCGGGAAGGAAATGACAAATAACAATACCGCAGGTTCAGCCGCACCATCCGCCTCGCCGGAAGCAAGCGCTGAAGCCTCCGAGGCTCCTGCAGCAGATAAAGTAGTAACGGATGCTATGGGTCATGAAGTAACCATTCCTGGCAACCCTCAGCGTATTTTGGCTTCTTATTTGGAGGATCCAGTCGTCACGCTTGGCAAAATTCCAGTCGCACAATGGACCGTTGGCAGCGACAGCATTCAGCAATACTTGCAAGGCAGTCTGAAGGATGTTCCTACGATTGCCTACGATCTTCCAGTAGAAGCTGTGGCAAGCTTCTCTCCTGATTTGATTATTATTGGCGAGGAAAGTGCCGTACAAAAAGGCCTTTATGAGCAATATGCCAAAATCGCCCCAACTTACGTGCTCGGAAGCGCGACTGCTAAAGACTGGCGTAAAACGCTGCTCACAATCGGCGATTTGCTGAATAATAAAGCAGGCGCTGAGCAAGCGATTGCCGAATATGATCAAAAAGCAGCCGATGCCAAAACTAAAATTCAAGCGGCAGTCGGCGAGAAATCCGCAGCTGTCTTTTGGCTGACACAAAAAAACTTCTATATGGTAGATGAAGTCGTATCAAGCGGAGCTGTTCTTTATCAGGATCTGGGCCTCAAAACTCCGAATCTGGTTACCGAAGTGCCCGTAGAAAGCCGCGGCAACTGGAACCCCGTATCACTGGAGAAGCTGGCCGAGCTGGATGCCGATTATATTTTCCTGCTCAATAGCGACAAGCAAGCTGGCGATACTTCCATCATTGATGGTCCCATTTGGCAAGGCCTTCCGGCTGTCAAAGCAGGCAATGTCATTGAGCTCGATTCGTCCAGCAGTTGGCTGTACAAAGGCAAAATCGCCAATGGGCAAATCATTGACGATGTGCTGAAAGCAATGGTGAAATAAGCATTTAATAAGCCTCTGGCTTTTGAACACGCCGTACGATCGTCCTTGCTGGACGAGGTACGGCGTGTTTTTTAATGGGCTTCGACTCATGGAGAATGACGTTTTGCTTTTCCTTTTTTCAACAATAAGCACTGTACGCCTGTCCATTTAGCATTATAATAGGAAGTGATGTAATCACTTACATGGAGGTTGATAAACGTATGAGTTCGATCCCTTTGCATAAACGCGGCATTGAAGCGAGCCAGCTTGTTCTCGGCTGTATGCGCTTTGGCGGCGGCTGGAACCGTAATCCGATTGAGGCCGAGCATTTTAAGGAAGGCCATGAAGCCGTCGACGCAGCGCTGGAAATCGGCATCAACATGTACGATCATGCAGACATTTATACATTCGGCAAGGCCGAGCAAGTATTCGGCCAAGTGCTGAAGGACCGTCCGGGCCTGCGTGAGCAAATGATTTTGCAATCCAAATGCGGAATTCGCCTGCAAGGCGGCGATGATGATCCGCAGCGCTTTGATTTTTCGGAAAGCCATATATTAAGCAGTGTCGATGGTATTTTGGAGCGGCTGCAAACCGATTATCTCGACATTTTGCTGCTGCATCGCCCAGATGCGCTTGTTGAGCCAGAGGAAGTAGCCAGTGCGATTTCGAAGCTCAAGGCTTCCGGCAAAGTTCGCGCATTCGGCGTTTCCAATATGAGCCAAGGGCAAATTAAGCTGCTTCGCGCTTATACGGATGAGCCGTTTATCGTGAATCAACTGGAGCTCAGTTTGCTCAAGCATGGATTTATTGATACAGGTTTGCATGTCAATCAGCTCGCAGCGCGCGATAATGTGTTCCCGGAAGGAACGCTTGAGTATTGCCGAATGGAAAATATTCAGCTGCAATCGTGGGGCCCGCTCGCTCAAGGCATCTATTCCGGCGCGCCGCTCGGCGACAGCCCTGAATCGGTTGCTGCAACAGCCGCGCTCGTCGCTGAATTCGCCGAGCGTAAAGATACGACGCCGGAAGCGATCGTACTCGCATGGCTGATGAGACATCCGGCTAACATTCAGCCTGTTATCGGCTCAATCAATCCGAAGCGTATCCTCGCCTGCAAAGATGCCAATACGCTTCGTTTAACGCGCGAAGAATGGTACAGGCTGTATAACTGCTCGCGCGGCAAAGCGCTGCCTTAAGGATTATAAAAACAACGGTACTTATATGTATTTGAAAAAAGCTTCCAGCACCACTTTTCGTGGCAGCGGAAGCTTTTTTCTGATTCATAACTTATTATCTTGGATCGTCAACGACGTGACAATTCGTGACTATGCTCGACTACGCGACAGCTTAAACGCCAGCAGCGCGGAAACGATAAACCTTGCTTGCATAATCGTTATGGAATTGCGGCGTCGCAAGTCCAGCATATAGCAGCTCATCGCCACCATACGTCTCGCCATTTTCTTGCCATACATAATCGCGGCTTGGATCAAGCCCTTTCAGCACAAAACGGCTGAGCGGCGGATTCGGCTCCTGCAAGACGGATGTGTAGACAGCAAACGCCTCGCTCTTGTCTTTCGAAACGAACATCCATGCGGCAATATTGCCTTCAAATGGGCTGGACAGACGATAGAAATCGCCAAACTGCACGAGATGGCGGACTTCTTTATAGAGCGCAATCTGGTCTTTCACCGTTTCCTTCTCATCCTCGGTGAACTTCGTCAAATCCAGCTCATAACCAAAGTTGCCGGACAGCGCCACATTGCCGCGCGTCTCAAGCGGCGTACTGCGGCCAACCTGATGGTTAGGAACAGCCGATACGTGGGAGCCCATCGAGCTAATCGGATAAACGAGGCTCGTGCCATATTGGATTTTCAGCCTCGATACGGCATCGGTATTATCGCTCGTCCAAGTTTGCGGCATGTAATACAGCATGCCCGGATCAAAGCGTCCGCCGCCGCCGGAGCAGCTTTCAAACAAAATATGCGGGAAAGCAGACGTAATGCGCTCCAGCACTTCATAAAGGCCAAGCATGTAACGATGAGCCGTCTCACGCTGGCGCTCGGCTGGAAGCAGTGCAGAGCCAATCTCGGACATATTGCGGTTCATGTCCCATTTTACGTACGTAATCGGTGCGCTAGCGAGAACATCAGAAATCGTTTTAACGATATATTCGCGAACGTCAGCACGGGACAGATCCAAAATCAGCTGATTGCGAGCCTCTGTACGACGCCTTCCTTCGACATGCAGACACCACTCGGGATGAGCACGATACAGCTCGCTGTTAGGCGATACCATCTCCGGTTCAAACCAAAGGCCGAACTGCATATCCAGATTGCGAATGCGCGCTACTAGATCCTCAAGACCGCCCGGCAGCTTGTTTTTGTCAACGAACCAGTCTCCAAGCGATGAATTGTCGCTATTGCGCTGCCCAAACCAGCCATCGTCGAGCACGAACAGCTCCATGCCCAGTTCCTTGCCTACCTTAGCAATATCCTCAATTTTATCCGCTGTAAAGTTGAAGTAAGTCGCTTCCCAGTTGTTGATCAAAATCGGTCTGCTCTCGTCACGGAAGCTGCCGCGGCATAGACGCGAACGATAGAGATCATGGAAGCTGCGGGACATGCCGCCCAGCCCATCGGAGGAATGCACGAGTACCGCCTCTGGCGTCTGGAATTGCTCGCCTGGCTCCAGTCTCCAATTGAAATCAAACGGATTAATTCCGATAAACAATCTTGCCGCATGGTACTGGTCGACCTCAACGCCTCCTACAAAGTTTCCGCTGTAGACGAGGTTTACCCCATATACATCGCCATGATCCTCTGTTGCCCCAACAGATAACAGGGCGATAAATGGATTTTGCGCATGGCTGCTTGCGCCGCGGCGGCTTTCCACCGATTGCAGTCCCGGCTCCAGCTGGCGGCGGTGAATGTAACGCTCGCGCGCCCATGCACCAGACAGCTGAAGCATATCATAATGGTCATTAGGGAGGTCTAAGCTCATGCTAAGCGCCCGAAGCAGCTGCAGCGTGTTCTCGCTGCCATTTATGACACGAGCCGAGCGAGTAATCGCGTTATACGATTCGAATACGGTATAGAGCAATACGACACGCAGACCTGAGTAGCTGTCAGCAAGTGTAATTTCAAGCGTCTGTGCCTCGTCTTCGCCTTCTACATAGACAGACGGCAATCCTTCAAGTGACGGCTTGCCCTGTACGATCCGGTGAGAATCGTAACGCAGATCCGTTACCGTCGTTCCGTCAGCAAGCTGTACTTGATAGGCCGGATAGCGGAAATCCGAATTGCCGAATGCCGGATATTCCTGCGGAAGCGTATCAAGCGACACTCTTAAATCATCCGCTTCTGTTGAAGGACTGAACGAGCAGCGCTCCTTCAGCTCAAGCAGTCTTCCGAGCTGGCTGCCTCGTACCCGCTTGCCCCAATACACATGTGCCGGGTAAGCGCCTTTCACCAACGCGATCACATAGCTGGTTTCTTTCGATTGCAGATGAAAAAGCTGATTTTGTTCGTCAAAAATAATCGCCATTATTCATTAGCCTCCTTATTATGGCCGGCTGTCCCGCTGCTTTCACGCGCCATTAGCGTCGTATTCATCATGACATGCAGCGGAACTTCACGGCCTTCAATCCGTTCCAAAAGCAGTTGTACTGCTGTCTTGCCCATTTGCTCCGTATATGCCTTGACGCTCGTTAGCGGCGGCTGTACGAAAGCCGATACCTCAATGTCGTCGAAACCGACAATGGCCATTTGCTCCGGCACCTCTACACCGTGCTCATGCAGCGCGTGAAGCGCACCGATTGCCATCGGGTCGCTGCCGACAAAGCATGCAGTAGGACGTTCTTCCAGGCCCAGCAGCCCATTCATCAGCTCATAACCGCTGCCTGTTGTCCATTCCCCGGCAAGCACCCATTCCTTACGCAAAATACCGTGCGACTCCAGCAGGTGCTGCATATGCTTGCGCCGCGGCTCGTCGGCGGCTTGATCTACTCCACCGCCAATGTAGCCAATGCGGGTATGTCCAAGCTCCAGCAGATGCTCCATAACATCCTCAACCGCCTGCTCAAAATTCAAGTTGACCGTGTCATAATGCCGCAGCTTGCCCAGATGGTCAATCATAACGACTTTGTCGCCTTCGTACAGCATCCGAACGTCACGCTCTGCCACCCCGCCAACGACAATGAGGCCATCCAGCTGCGGATGAGGCTCCATAGCTCCGCCAATGCGCCATACTTTAACGATGGCGATGCCGAGCTCCTCACAGCGGCGCTCGATCCCTCTGCGAATGGATAGGAAATAAGGGTCAATATCCTCATGTTCAAGCGTAAAGCTCAGCAATAAGCCAACTTGCAGCTGTGAACGCTGGCTTTCTTGCTTGAGCCGTTTTAGACGCGATGGCTTATACTGCAACTTTTCCGCTATCGCGAATATGCGCGCACGCGTCTCTTCGCCGACAGCGAGCGTCATATCGTTGTTAAGCACACGTGACACCGTCGCGGCAGACACCTCCGCCATAGCCGCAATTTCTTTAATCGTTGCCATTTCATCCACCACATTCGTTTAGTTAATAAATTTACTAAATAACTCTCGCTTTATTTTAGCAAATTTTTTGGCGCACAACAAGCTTTGCCTCCATGAACGAAAAAAAGAGCCTGCCCTCGGACGGGAAGCTCCTGCTAGTCTTTCCTTATTTTACACATGACTGGCTTAACCTACTCTTTAACCTACTCTAAGGCATTCAAACTCTAAGGCATACAAGCCCTAAGATACATGCTTGTGGTAAAGCTTGATGAAGCACTCAGCCGTAACCGGCGGACTATAAATATAGCCTTGCACCAGATCGCATTTATGCTGGCGAATAATTTGCAGCTCCTCGTCGGTTTCGACGCCTTCCGTCACAACCTTCATATTCAGGTTATGGGCGATAACGACGAGCGATTTAAAAATCATTTGCTTCTTAAAATCCGAGACAATATCATGGATAAATGATTTATCCAGCTTCAGATAATGCAGCGGAATGTTTTGCAAATAGCTAAGGGACGAATACCCCGTACCAAAATCATCTAGAGAAAGCCGAATGCCAAGCTGCTGCAGCTCGCGCAATATTTTCAGCGTGTGATCGGGATTGTCCATAAAAATCGTCTCCGTCAGCTCAAGCTCAATTTGCTCGGGTCTGACAGAAGCTTCTGTAATAATGGACTGGATCGTCTCCACGATATGCTTTTGCTGAAATTGCAGCATCGACATATTGACGCTGACCGTCAGCGCCGTGACGCCTTGCTGCTCCCACATCTTGATTTGTTTGCATGCCGTTCGAAGCACCCATTCCCCCAGCGGGATAATGAAGCCCGTCTTCTCGGCAAGCGGAATGAAATCAAGCGGCGAGATCATGCCAAACTCAGGATGGCGCCAGCGGATCAAAGCTTCGGCTCCGTATATTTGTCCGGATTTCAAATCCACCTTTGGCTGGTAATACAACACGAACTGCTCGCCCTCAAGCGCAGGGAACAGCCCATTTTCAAGCTCCTGCTCCCGCTTTGAAACATCCTTCATCGATGGGGAATACAGCCTGCTTGTATTGCGCTGCTTCTTGGCGACAAAAAGCGCGGTGTCCGCCTCCTTGACCATACGGTCGCCGGTTTCCTCCGTCAGCTCATGCTGCAAACTAATGCCAATGCTAGCGGTAATGTAAAATAGCCGGTCATTCAATTGTATAGGTTCGGCAATCGTAAGCAAAATATCATCAGCTACCAGCAGCAGCGGATTCATATGATTGACGTCATTCAGCAGCACAACAAATTCATCTCCGCCAAAACGGAACACCCGCCCATTAGAACCAACGGTCTGTTTGAGACGGTCCGCGAACTGCTTGAGCAGTTGGTCGCCCATCGCATAATCAAGCGTATCGTTAATGACTTTAAAGCGATCCAAATCGATATACAGCAGTGCTGCCTGCTTATTGCTGTAAGGCACAGTATGTATTTGCTCAATATGACGCGTATAGCCGTAACGATTAGGCAAGCCTGTCAACAAATCATGAGTCGCTTGAAATTCGATTAATTCCTCGCTCGCCTTGCGGTGATCAATCATGCGATTGAACTGCTGCGCCATAAATTCAAACTCGTCCTTCGTATCAATGTCCAGCTTCTGGTCGGTATCTCCCTCCACCAGCGCCGAGGACACGTGGACCACTTTGCGGATGTTTTGGAGCACAATTTTGCGAATGAGCAAAATCATCAGCATCGTTGTGAAAACAAAAGCAACCAGGGAAATGATGATGGTATTGCTTAAGCCTTTATAGTAGTCCTTGAGCATATTGCCCTTCGGAATGATCGTTTCAAAATACCATGTTTGATCCTTTATATGTATCGGGTTAAGCAGCCTCATTACCGTTCCGCCCAACATGGGGTCGGAAGTATACATAATGGTTAGAGCCTGCTCCTTCAGCTCCTCTAACGATTCGCCCTTAGGCAAAGGCAAATAAGGCTTGGATACCAGCGCGCGATCAAATCCATTAGCAAGGTAGCTGTCACCAGCCGTAATCATCGTCGCGTAGCCGCCCATAGGACGGATTTTCTCCACTTCCTGCTGCACCATGTCGAGGGAAATATCCGCTCCAACGACACCTAGAAACTTGCCCTGCTCATCCAAAATCGGATAAACAAATGACGAAATCAAAATCCGCTCGCCATTTATATCATAATAATAAGGCTCCATTAGAGCGAATTTCTTCGTCCGCTTGGGGATTTGGTAATAGTCCCCGTCGCCAATATTTTCATAGTTTTTATTAGGATAGGCTACTATCTTGTCGCCTTGACGCACAATATAGGGGACAAAACGTCCCGTGTCATCATCGTAGCTGCTTTTGTTGCGAAAATTCCCATCCTGATTATCGAACGCATTAGGCTCCCAAACCGTAAAAACACCGAGTATATAAGGCTGTTCCCGCACAAAATTTTCAATGAGTCTAACTGCCTCCGAGCGGTCAGTCATGTTATATTCCTTCATTTGCTGCAACGATTGCTGCAGTCCTTCAAGTCTAATCAAGGCATCGTTCGTTTCAATGGACATCTTGGTTGTGTAGGCATTGGACTGATTTTGCGCAACCAGTTCCCCTTGACGCAAGCTGACGTCGTAAAGCTTCATTAATTGAATGGAAGCAAGCAAAGTGAAAGACAGGATCATGAGGGCTCCCAAAGTAAAAATTAATTTATGTGCAATACCAACCCTCATTGTTTTCAAGTGCCTATCCTCCTCCAAATGAAGCTGCTTATTGAATCGACGAATTTTGCCAAATTATGATATAGTTCTAGTATACTTGACGCATTAATCCAAACACAACGCCAAATTAATTTAATATTTTAAATTACCACGACAAATTGCGACAATTATTGTCGAATCTCGATTTAACTGCCCTATCTGCTGAAAAAAAGCTGTTTTTCCGCCATTTCCACCTGGCTGCTGACGTTCAATAAACTGTATTTCCTCCGAATCATTGCCTGTTATAGCCGAAAGTTCCCCTACATGTGATGGGAGCTTTCGCGCTTTCCGGCTATGCTTTTGTAGGCATATTGAACCTGTATCTGGCAATAGACCGGCCATATATTTACACATAATTAAGGTGAAACGGCTGTACCAGCCTTTGGCGGCACAACTACCGTTTAAAAAATACGACCAATTTAACGCCTGCTGTCCTCTGCCGCATCCTTGGAGCGTTGAAACTTGCGAATATCCTCGCGCAGCTGCTCGGCCGTTTTTCCTTCAGTCTCAAGACCATACTCTTTCGCTGCATTGCGCAGCATTTCCAAACGCTTGGCCCGATGCTCCGCTTTAAAAGCTTCCCACTTCGCCGGATCTTTTTCCTTCGCTGCCTTCAGCTCGCTCTTTAATTGCTCGGCTGTCTTGCCTTCTACCGCAATGCCGAAATATTCAGCCATATAACGAAGCTTGGCGAGACGATACTGCTCGTGGCCCAGCACGTGCTCGCGATGCTGCTTTTTATGCTCCTCGTGAAAATGGCCCTTGGCAGCTGGCAGCTTACCATGCTGTTCCTCCGCCTGTGGCGGCTGGGCAGGCTCGGCGGCATAGGCCGCGGGTAACGCTATGGCTGCTACGAGCAGGCATGCCGCTGCTGACCTCACTATTTTTGACTTATTCATCCTTGGACACAACCTTTCTGCTGGGCACAAGCGAAGAAAGAAAGGGCTATTTTTAAAATCCTTTCAGCGCCATGCCTGAATTCTTGATGCAAGAGGGCGAATCGCTTCAGCCCCTTTACTTGGTTATTTTGTCCATCAACGATTTAACATAATCATGAGAAAAGCGGAAGAATCATAAAAAACGCCAGAGCTTCTGCTCTGACGTCTGGCGCTGCAAATACAGCTTTATGTGTATGGAGACAGCCCATTTGCCCCGTTCTTACTGCTGGCTCGCTTTATGCTTCAGAAGAAGCGCCGTACTCCAACTGCTGAAGCTGTGCAATCAGCTCTTCCCGGGAAAAATGCTCGCCAATAAACACGGCTACATCATTAACTTTGCCTTGCGGTGTTATTTTCATAAAATCGCTTTCCCCATAGGCATATTGAAACAAGAAGCGGCTCGCCGTATCCGTAAAGGTCACGATGCCCTTCGCCCGATAAACATGCTCAGGCAAATTTCTTAGCAGCGCTTCAAACTGAACACTGTCTACGGGTCCCTGCAAATAATGGGTCAGCGCCATGACATGGTCATGCGAATGGTGGTGGTGCGCATGCTGCTCTTTCTCTTTATGCTCGGGAGAATGCTGGTGATGATCCTCATCATGCTCATGGGAGCAGCCCGGGCCACAGGCATGGATAGCTTCAGCGTTTTCCTGGTTCGCAGTCGGCGGCAAGGCCGCGGAGCTTGCAATCACCGGTTGCTGAGCGTCCAGCCAGGACCACTCGTCTATAATGCAGCGCATCGTTGCAACGATTTGGGCGTGGGCGTTCAGCTCCCGCAGCGCCTGCTGCGCTTCAACCAGCTGCTCCGGCTCCAGCTTGTCCACCTTATTAAGCAGCAAAAAGCTCGCGCAGCGAATTTGGTCCTGCATCAGCTTAAGCGTCCGTCCTTTGCCGGCACGGGTACGCTTTAACAGCTCAGGGCCATCTACAACTGTAATAACCGCTCGCAGATCAATGCGCATATACATGGCCGCTTCGGTTACGCCGTCCAAAATCTCCATTGGATTCGCAGCACCCGTTGATTCAATGACGATAATATCAGGCTGATGCTCATCCATCAGCAGCTTCATCTCCAAGCTCAAATCGCCGCGAATCGTACAGCAAATACAGCCGCCCAGCAGCTCGGCCATCGGCACTTCATCTCCGACTTCTTGTCCATCCAAATTAATATCGCCCAGCTCATTCATAATGACAGCTGCTTTCTTACCTTCAGCCTGCCAATAATCGAGCATGCGTTTCAACAGCGTCGTCTTGCCGCTTCCGAGAAACCCGGTCAGCAAATAGACTGGTACTGGCGGTTTGCTATTTTCCATCTCCAAAACTCCCGTATCCCATTATTGTCCTTCTACATAAGCTTTATTATATCGTAATAGTTACGTTTTCGCACCTTAAATACGGCCCAATCTATGTAAAAGCCCGGAGCGCGGGAAGCTCCGGGACGATTAAGCCTATTTCATGATTTTGCACGCTCAGGAAAGCTGGCAGTCTGAACGAAATAGCTTGCAGCGGTTATGCAAAACCTAATAAAGTTATGAGCCATGTCGGCAGACATCAACATTTATTCATTAGATGAAAGCGCGAGTGATGATAACAAGTAGAATGAAAAGGACAAGAATCGCTCCTACGTTAGTAAAGGGGCTGCAGCCGTGGCCGTGGCCGTAGCCTGCACCTGCTAAATTGTAGCTCATTTGTTCAACTCCTTTTTGTTCAGATATACGTTTCTGCAGCCCAGCGCCTAGTTCGGTGCCGAACCGCCAGATCCTATAACTGGACTATAGCCAGCAAGCGCGAGTAATAATTACAAGCAGGATGAAAAGTACAAGAATCGATCCTACGCTTGTGAAAGCTCCGCCTACACCGCAAGGGGCACAGCCAATTCCAGCGTTTGCCACATTGTAGCTCATTTGTCCATCTCCTTTGGTTGAAGTACACAGTATCCTATGGACGAAATGGCGAAACGGTATAGGCGCTTGCAAGAAATGTGCGTTTGCCCCGTTAACTGCGGGCTTGCTGGCTTAAGGAGCCTTTTATGCAAAAACCTTGTCGAATCCGGCTTTGGAGCGGCTTAGCAGCTCATCTGCTGTTCCTTCAGGAGCAGTCTGGGTCAATATTTCCTGTACAACTGGCCCCTTGTAGCCGATGTCGGCGAGCGCAGCAAGAAAGCCTTTCAGGTCAATAACCCCTTCACCAGGGTAGAGGCGGTCATTGTCCAGCAGCTCAGCGACAGGAAGATCGCGGGCATCATTAATATGAACGTGAACAACCTGATCAGCTCTGAGGCTCCGCAAATGCTCCGGCGTAAAACCCGTCGTATGGCAATGATAGGCATCTACCAGCAAGCCAACATTTGGCCGATTAATTGCCGAAATAAGCGCTAGCGTCTCCTCAACCGTCCATATAAAAGGGTTCGCCCATGCCGTCCGCAAATGATGCGGTCCCACAAACTCCAGCGCAAAACGAATGCCATACGCATCTAAAATGTCAGCAATTTGGCGCAGGCGGGCTACCGCTAGCACGGTGAACAGGGCCGATTTATTGTCCGTCGAGGGCAAAATATAGGTACAGCAGGCTGTACATCCCAATTGTGCCGCAGCCGCTGCATGCAGCGGAAGCTGCTTCAGGCCCTCCCGAAACTGCTCATCCGTGCCGCGCCATTCAACATTCAGCCCTATGGAGCCTAAAGTCACCTGATGGTCAGACAGCAGCCTCACTGCTCCTTGCTCCCCATGCTTTTCTACAAGCGCTTTGGCATCGATATCCACAACGCCGAATCCGTACTCTGCCGCTTTTGCAATCAGCTGTTCATCTGTAATGGAGCCTAATCCCGACTTGCTTAATCCTCTAATCATTCCCCTACACCTCTTCCCAGTTAAATAGCACACCTAAATATTCATCTTTTTTATTGCGTAATCCTTCATAGGCAGCAGGTGCATCAGCAGGACTCATAATGTGGCTAATGAGCGGCTCGACCTGAAGCTTGCCATATTGCATGAGGCGGAATACGACCTCTGAATTGCGCACAAGGGAATGCTTGACGAATGCTTCCGGCGTTAGCGGATAACGCCATTCATGCGCTCCCTTGAACGTCACACAGCCGCGACCATTCAAATGAATGCTGTTCAGCAAGTCGGTTACATTGCTTTGCAGCTCTCCCCTTGGGCTGCCGAGCAGAATCGCTTCCCCATATTGGCCGACAAGCGCTACATTGTCCAAAATAACTTGCGGGACGCCGGTCGCTTCGATAAGTGTAGATACCCCTTTGCCGCCCGTCAACTCCATAACCCGCTTATGCGTATCCGCGCCTGCCTCAATGGCATGCTGGATGCCGCAATTTTTCGCGAGGTCTCTGCGTTTTGCAGCTAAATCAATGCCAATAACCGAAGCGCCTTGAAGTCCAGCAAGCTGCGCGGCCATATTGCCAATTAGGCCAAGGCCTGTCACCGCTACATAATCGCCCAGTTCAATTGACGATACTCGCGTGCTTGTCATCGCTACCGTAGCCATTCGTGTAAAAGGAGCCCAAGCCAGCGGCAAGCTGTCCGGCACTTTAAGAAACACCCCGCTTGTCGTCGTCAGCTCATAGCGGGAATGCTTCCCGTAGTGAAACACCATATCGCCAATTTGGAAGCCTTCAGCCGCATCCGGCCCCAATGCTACAATTTCACTAGCTGCCGCATACCCTGGTACAGATGGCATATGGAACCAGCCTTCGCCTCCCGAAAGACAAGCAAGCTCCGTGCCAGGGCTAATGAGCGTATAATGCTTTTTCACCAGCACCTGATTGCCTGTAAGCTCTGGAACCTGGGCTTGCAGCTCCTCCTGCTTCACTTCTACTTTCCACGGCGCAGTAAATTCAATTTGCGTGTTTTTCATGAGTCGCACTCTCCCGTTATGTAGTGGTTGGACTATCGCTTATGAGACTTCGGATAGGACCGGAAGCCTCGGCCTTGAATTGGCTAGGCGTCAAGCCTGCCTCTCGTTTGAAAATTCGACTAAAATGATGAATGCTCGAAAATCCGCTGCCCGCCGATATAGCGGTCAACGTCTCTCTGCCCTCCATAATCCGTTTTTTGGCATGCTCAATGCGCACATATGTCAAATACTTATGAAGCGTGACACCCGTCTGCTCTTTAAATAAGTTGGATAAATAGCCCGGCGACAGCCCGGACTGCTCACTTATGCGATCATTATCCAGTTCAGGATCGGTGTAATGCTGCTGAATATAGTCAATGCATTGCTGGATTGGCGCCCACGCTTTCGCCTGTGTGCCCTCCTGGCGCTCATGCCCGCTTTGATTGCGTAGAAAAAGCACGAGCAGCTGCAGTGCGATCGCCTTAAGCTCCAGCTCGCTAGTGGCGCCGCCTTCTATGAATCTTTTTCGCATGATGAGAAACAGCTTCTTCAGCTCCATGCGGTCGGGCCCGCTGATGGCGGAAACCGGATGCAAGCCTTGCAGCAATTGCTCACGCTGTGGAATGACTAGCTGCTCACCTGTTACAATGCCAATGGACTGCCAACGTTCGCGGGTATCATCATGGAATAAATCAAAGTGAAAAATATACTGAATCAGCGGCTCGCTCGACGTAGAGCGAATGAAATGCGTCATCAGCGGCGGCATCACAATGGCATCGCCTTCTCCAAGCTGATAGCGAACGCCATCTAATATAAAATCGGCTTGCCCCTGCTCAATAAACGTAAATACATGGTCAAAATCCAGCCACTCGCCCGATAGCTCGGCGGATTTGATGATTTTAACAAAACGAACGAATGGAGAAATATATTTTAATGCTGCTGCCGAAAAAGTCATCCGCTAGCCCCTCCTCCTGTGAAAATAGCTTATAAGCTTTAGTTTAACATGAAGAGGCAATCATTGGAGGGAGAGACAAACTCGCGATCATATGCTTTTTCGCCTATTCGTTTGCTTTGCTACCGTTTTATTTTAACGTAATAACGCTTCCAATTCTTTAGGGGAAAGTATGACTATTTAACAAAAACTACGATTTATTTTTCACAAGGATGTGGTAGGAAAATAGACTTTGCTGGAGAATATAGTTCAACTGAGGACATCGTGCTTTTACATTCAAATGAAAGGAAGGTGACCCTGCCCATGTCTCTTTTTTATTATATTGCCGCTAGCCATGAGCTTCCAACGGGCTCGTTCGGGATGAAAAATAAGACGATGACACTAATGGATTACGTCACTTATGTGAATCCAGAGGCTAAAAATCATGGACATATGAAAACTTTATTGGAGAAATATCCGAAAGGGGACAAACTGATATAAATTTATGAAACCGAAGAGGATGCTGCGGGGTTATATGTGCGCGGGTCTATGGAAGATCAAGATGCCTCTCATATTTTCCGCCTCCCCTATGTATACGAAGTACACCCGGATGGCGGCTCCTTTCAAATGAATGAGGAAATAAAGCGCTTGTATCCCACTGCCTATCCATGCAGCAAAAAATGCTTGACGGAGCTGTTCCATTACTTCGACCGCAATCTGGAAATCGGTGAGGAAATCGAGCTATTTTCCTGCTGGGCGGATGGAATGGAGCGCTTTAGGGAAGCGGCCAAGCTGGAGCCTGATCTGACGCTAGAAATATCTGAGTTGCTCCTAGCAGAGGAGTTCGAATGGAGGAAGCAGCAGTACATCGTGGTCAAAAAGTAAGCTTGCGGCAAGCGCCGAAATGGAGAGCGTCTGGTGAGTAACGCAAAAGTGCGTCGAAATCGTAATTTCTCTCCATTTCTTTGTTCAGATTCTATTTGCAAGTCGGCAAAATAGATGGCCGCAGGCGGTTTATTGTTCTTTTTGTCCGCTTGCTTTGCGAAGCTCATTTGCAAGCCGATGCGCTTCTTGCATGCCTGCTGCATCGCCTTTTTGCTTGCATGCTGCCCAGGAAGGCTGCAAGTAACGTTTAATAAGATCATTAGCATCATCGGCTTTCATGATATACGAGTCCTCCTTCGTTATATGGGCCATCGCCGCCGCAATCTGTGCCGCAGTTGGCCGAATGCCAGCCCGGAGCTGCGCCGTCGATAGGCCAAACGTCATTTCAAAATGGGGATAATCCTTAAATGAAGTCCAGTCTCCTCCCCACGCAAAACCAAGCCGCTTCGCTTCATCTACTACCTCGGCCCAATCCGCGACTTTATTGGCATTGCCATCGCGCTTCGTATCCCAGTAAACCTGCTTCCCGTCCGGTGATAGCAGCGCAAAATCTATTGCTACGCCAAAATTATGGTAGCTGTAGCCGCCTTTGGCGTTAGTGACAATGCTGCCCGCCGTCGTTCGGCCTTGCGCGTACAGTTTCTCCTGCTCAGCAATTGTACGCAGCCCTTGCGTAATGACGATGGGAATATCGCGCGCATAGCAGCGTTCAATAAGTCGCTCTGCAGCGGCGCGAACAGGGGTTAGCAGCCCTTCGAGCTTGGGTACGGATTTATTTTTCACCTGTAAAAGGGTTAGCATTAGGAATCATTCCTTTCTGTTTGGTCTGTAGATTCAGTTGGTTCTGTTGATTCAGTTGGCTCTTTTGGTTCCGCACCGCGTTTTGTCGCCCGCTCCATCTTCGCTTTCAGCTCGCTTTCGATCAGCTTGACCACAGCCTCGGGAATCCATTTACCCCAGCCGGCGCGGTAGGCGTTGGCCGTTAAGGACTGCCAGGTGTGATAAATCAGCCCAATCGTAATTGCGTAGAAAAACAGCCCAGGCATCGCTAGCATCATATCCAGCAAATTCGCCAGTACTGGCAGGGCCAGAAGAAACAGCGTCCGCAGCACGCCCTGCATGCCGTATTCTGAGGAATACGTCGTATCTTTATGCGAAGCGGCAATGCCCGTAATCCAGTCCAGCCCAATGACCACCATTAGCAGCAAAATCGGAATCAGCCTCCCCTCCCCATAAATCAGTCCAATCCACGGCGCCAAAAAAGCTCCCACCGCTCCCGCAATCGTCGTCCCCGGCGTAATATCGATGTTGAAAATAGGTTTGAACATGTTGGTTTTTCCTCCTTTCGGGTTGGCCCCCGCGCGGTTGTTGCGCTAGAGACAAAAAATAAGGCTCCGCCGGAGCGGAGCCTTAACAGAGATAATGAAAATACATAAAATAAACTTTCTATTTTGATGAAAGTAAGGTCTAGGCTATTCTAACCATATTCCACCAGGTAAAGTCGGCTAGCATAGTTGAACTCGAGGTACCACCTGAGAGTACGGAATAAATTTCAATGGTTGCACCTGCTTCTAACCAAACTGTTCCTAATATTGGATAGCCATTATCACTAGTAACAGAAGGAGAAACACCCCCAAGATTGATATTCCCAATTCCATTCACAAACAACCGAGCTGCTGATTTTTGAGTGTTTTGAATAGATCCGAGCGTTAAATGTCCAGTAATTAAGTAAATGCCTTGTTTTTTGACCACAATTCTTTTGTTTGTATTATCCCACTCTGATAAGGTATCCCCTACTACACCTAAATTTAGTTTTGTCAAGACTCCATTATTTACAAAAGTTTGATTTGCACTTAATGATCCGTTAACAAAGCTACGGTTGTAAAGTGTATTATCTCCCCATGGATTTTGCACTCCAGCTCCAGTTAAAATCATACCACCTTGACCGATATGGTTCTGATTCGTCCCTGTAATTGTATTTGCTTCCGCCACTGTAAGGCGCCCATTATAAGCTGCTCCGAATGCCGAAAAATTCCCACTACCTTCCGTATTCTGACAAATAACCTCTCCATTAACATGTGCATAAATACCAATTTGTCTATTGCTAACACTAAGTTTATCAACGTGCAATTTCGAATAATCTACATATACTCCTTGTGAGCTAGAGGGACTATCGACTTTACACAGGCTCAAATAAACGATGTTGCATCCTGAAAAATAGAATGCCGGATCAGTTGTCCGGGTAGCTTTGAAACCACTTAATTGAAAATAGCATGTGTTTCTATAGACACTGAAACCTTGAACTACTCGAGTATCTGATATCACGGTGTCCCCAACAATAATTAATCGTCCGCCACCATGAAAACCTACAACATGAACAACTTCATCATATGTTCCTTCCGCAACATACACTCTGACTTCATGATTTATTCTTTTTGGAATTGAATTAATTGCTTTTTGAATAGTCCTGTAGGCCCCTCCAGAAGTATTGTTTAACCCGTTGTTAGCATCATTACCATCTGGTCTCACATACATGGTCATATCAACCGATGTCATAATTGAATTAACCGCCGAAGTCACTGTATCCAACCGTGCAATATCATCCGCTGCTACAGGTGGCGCTACCTTACCCCGACCACTAGCATCCCGCAGAATGGTACGATTAGCAGTAGCTGCCGCATCTGGCCTCATATTGATCCAATTAGGCGTAAATGCTAGATCAGCTGTTGTAGCAATAGCCCCCGTATCAAAATACTCTACGCTAGCAGTCAAGTGGTTAAAACGAATACCCCGTGCTCCTAAAGTTGCATGCGTATTACTATAACGGTACTCATTGTTAAGTGCCGTATAGCAGTTTTGCGCGAAAAGAGCATATCCCGTACTATTCGCACTCATATCTGCCCAAGACCCTGCACTGATCTCACGCGCAGCTGTCTCGACGAACAAAGCTCCAGTCATTTTGCCGCCAGCTTGGTCCAATTTCTCAGCATGCAGCTCCCCAATCGCACCAGCCGCATCTTTCGCCTCCGTCGGCACGGTCGACATATCCCCGATAGCCGAGGCCTGTTCATTCACTTCCTGACCCAACTCATTCATATCCGTCTCGGTCACAATATCATTAAATTTCCAGTCTGTTTTAGCCATGTTTATGTTACTCCTCCTTCACAAAAATCGTTTGAATCATGAGCGTGTCTGATGCAATGGGCAGGTTTACGGTGTTGTCGCTGACGGTTCCGGCTGCATTTTTCAGTTCAATGCGAGTGACGGTAGCGACCGCTCTCTCTGGAATCAAATAATTCAGGCTAAGCACACCATCGCTGACCAATTTCACTATAAAATCCGTAATTTCATAAGCCCCGCTATTGAGCACAACCTTCGTAATTTTTGAATCAATAAACTCCGCAACCTCCTGCTTAAACGTAGACGTAATCACTTCACAATCACCTCCGCTTCCCTATCTGTAAATGGCGTAACGCCGAGCTTCCAACTGCCGAGTCTAGCGTTCCGCACTAGAGGAACTCCAACAATTCGTTCTTCCAAAACAACGCCATCCCTAATCGTCGTCTGCTGACGATAAACGATATTGGCTGGCTTAATGGCCGAAACGGTCCGCTCAACTTCTTTGAAAATATTGGCGTCATCAATTGCCGCTGTCACCGTCAAAATAAAGCTCTGCACATCAACAGCAGCGATGCCGCGTCCCCGCCCAACCAGATAATCCAGCCGCTCCTGCAAATATCTCATCGTAAAAGGAGGCTTGGTCGAATAACGATTGACGATTCGTCTCCGGCGAAAATCAACAGTTTCCGCATTCGGATCGGCTTGAATGCCCAGCATGCGCTCCCTTCGTTTAATAGCAGGCAAGCTCGCCGTCATTACAAACCCGTCATCCAGTTGCTGCAGCTGTGCGTGTTCCAGCAGAGCCAGCTCCACATCTTCCGTGGCTGCGAGCTTAATGAATTCCTTAATGTCCGCATACAGCTCCGGCCAATAGGATGAAACCGGCTTAGTCATGCACAACCACCGTCCCCAATAACGGGATTTCACCCTCAGCCAAAGCTAAATTGGCTGCGGCTCCGTTTAGCGTTGTCCCAAGTACATCCACCACTCCCGAAACAGTCAAAATACGGGCCTCGATTTGAGCAATGCGAACGGTAAGCTCCTGCTGATTCATCCATTCTTGGCGCAGCTCTAGCAAATAAGCGGAAATTTTATCCTCAATATCACTTTGAACTTGTCCTATCGTCCTACCTTCCTCAAGCATAACCGTTGTTTCCATGGCCACCTGCACCGCGTCGACGCCCGTTACCGTTACCTCATGTCCGATTGGCGCCATACCGAGCCCAAGTCCACTATTGAGGGTTGGATCGACAGCGGTCTGAACAAGCTCAATGAGCGGTTCCGCTGGCTTTGTCCAATCCGCAGCAATCACCGTGCATTTGACAGTGCCACCACCATTCCACACCGGAAAAATTTTCGCCCCGCCTACACCATCAATCGAGCTAATCATTTGCTTGTAATCGGCAATATTGCCGCCAAACGCTGGCTCATTCACGACGCTGTAATACCTTGCCCGCAAAGCCTCATCCGTTTCAGCTTCTTCGCCAGGCACTATAATTTGCGCAAGCTCTGCGCGCGCAAGCCCATCAATATAAGCAAGCGGCAGCAGCGCCCCATATTTCTGATTGCCAACGATACCCGCTGTCTCACAGGTCAACGTGAAAAGTCCCGTTCCGATTTTCCCTGTCACCGTATACCTCAAATCATCGAGGGCAAACCTGCTCTGCAAAGGAACATCTACAAGCTGCCCATTGCTGCCAAAAAACTCCCCTTGCCGCTGGGCGAAGGTCGCTGGCTGCCTTTCCACACCAAACTCGGCCGTCCGCCGCTCCAGCCACTCGCCCGAAGCCGTATCCGCGAATAAGAGCGCCTGATTCACATCAAGCTGCGCATACATCTCAGACAGCTCGGCAGCTGCCGGCGCCAGGGCATCATAAATAACGCTGCCCTCTCGCTTATCTACATCATCTGAAACCCGGTCCAGCATACGCTGTAAAATAAAGCTGTACGTAAATGCCTCATACACGGGCCATCACCTCCTCTTTAAAGCTTCCTTCATCGGTAACCACTGTAAAACTCACCGCTGCCTTGTCCCCCTCAACCGTCAGTTCAAAATCAGTTACATCTGCTATTCGATCATCCGCCAGCAGCGCTTCGGTTACGCGGCGCTTGAGCTCAGAGCGTACATAGAGATGGGAGGATTCATTCAATAAATCCAGCTCGGAGCCATAATCAAAGCTATAGATAAAATAGCGATAACGCTCCGTTTGCAAAATTTTGAACACAGCCTGCTTAATCGCACTGAGGCCATCCGTCATGCCGGACATACGCTTATTGGCAAAATCAATATAATACGTCCGGCTGGGCTCAATGGCCGCTTCGATATCCAATTCGTCGATAATTGCACCTTGTGGGATCATACGCTCACCCGATCCAGCACGACGAACTGCTGACCGCCTTGAACCCGAAGCAGCAGCACCTTATCGTCAATATCCAACGCACGCCGAATGCGCAGCATTGATCCTGAGCCAGCGACAGCTGTCTCAATAACTCCCTGGTTCGTACTCGTTCCCTCTGCCTCGTCCGTTCCTGCATCATAGGTAAGCATGAGACCTGTCTCCAACTGTGTCATACTTTCCGGAACAATTAAAAAATCCTCCGAAAGAGTGAAACGTTGGTCAACGTTCACTTCCAGAGGATTCGTGCCGGTGACCCGGCCGATTAACACAGCGACGGGATTGCCCGACGCATGGGCGGCAGCGCCCGCTTTTTTAATCGCATCAAGCAGTGCCATCATATCACCTTCAATTCTAATGTCATCGTATGCGCGTCCGCTTCAAGCTTGTGGGAGCATTCATCGACCAGAAAATACTGTCCAATATCCAGTTCCTCAATGACAATCGGAACATAGGAGCCTGCACGCACGCGTAAATCGCCAATCGCTTCAATGCTGAGGCTGCGCTGCTCCCGATTTTTCAGCTTCAGCAGCTGGTCCAGCAATTCATTGATTTGCGCGCTGTTCATTTGCTCGTCGGCTACCTGATAAAATTGCAGCAGGCCCCATTTGGCAATATTTGCGCTGTCCTGCCCAATGTAGACGTCGCGCTTCCCGGTTTCCTTATTGTTTTGCACCACTTTGATCTTATTGTACGATTCACTGTCTATCGAGCTTTTATAGCCAAAATCCGTCATCAAGCTCCAATCGCCAATGATAGAATCCGTCTTCATGTCCTCAATATTGCGTAGAGACAAAGCACCCGCCTCATCGAATAATACAAAATTGCCCTTATCATTGATTAGCGTATAGTCGAGCGCCTTGCACATAATATCCAGCAGCTTTTTGTTGTCCTCCACCATAGAAGGAATGACATACTCCGTCTCCGCCAGCGTTCCTATTTTCAATCCCGTATCCTCAGCTATTTGCTTAATCATTTGGGTAGCGGTTTTGTTGCTGAACACATACGTATCACTCATCAACAAATAACGCAGCTGGTCATACGCCTTAATCGTGACACTCTCGTCTCTGCCGAAATTGTATTCAAACACATAGCCGTAAAATACAACCTTCCCATCCTTCGACAGCCGCACGACGTCGCCATTGTTAACCTCAAACGCTTGGTGCTGGTACGGAGCACCCTTAATAAGCGTAAAATCCAAGCTCGATGCAGAGCCTATCCGCTTCGTTTTATACGTCAGGGAAGGAACGAGATTTGTCACATTCCACACTTTCCCATTCCGGTTATCGATCAAAATTTCCAGCATCTCATCACCCCGGCAGCTTCAGCACCCTACCGATTTGCAGCTTGCGCAGCTCAGAATCGGCGATGCCATTCAGCTTCTGTATTTCCTTCCAACGCGACTCGTCCCCGAGCTGCTTTTTGGCTACCCCAATGAGCGTATCGCCGCTTACGAGCGTGTAGGTTTTTGGGGTTTCCTTGGTCAGGCGCCCTTTTGTATCGCGTTCTTTACCGCCGCTCTTCTCATGTTTTTTATTAATTTTGACGGGCCTTGCCTTGTAAAATACGTACTTTTTCAGCCCCAGGCTGTACTCAATATCACCAGAGCCCGCCGCTTCCCGCCATTCAAACTTCTCAATGCTGACGGCAAGATTCAGATCGAAGGAGGCACCTGTGAAAATAAAGCGGATCGGACGTTTCTTTTTCATCCAGTCCTGAATCAAGGTCAAATAAACATAAGGCTCGAGCAGCGTCTCGCTAGCGATAAACGAATAATTCGCTCCAGGCGCAGGAAAAAAGCTGTCGAAGGAAATCTCCGTCAGCTTTGGACTTTGAATCACATTAATTTCGCCAAGACCGGACACGTCGTAAGACTTGCCGCTAGTTGCGTCGCTAATTTGCAGCTCAGCTGGATTAACCGGCAGTCGAAAGCCGCTTTTCTGATTGTTGTAACTGAGCCAAATGCCATACTCATGATGCTTGTTCGTAATCATTAAGCATACACCCCTTCCGCCGACGAAGCGATTTGTTCGTTCAGGGAACGCTCAATTCGGCTAATAATGGTGTCAATATCGGTGCCATTGTTGATGTCACCGGTTTGTACGCTCACGGTCGGCTGGAGCGATACGAAGTTCTGAATATTTTTCATCTCCGCAAGCTCGCGCATCGTCTTAAGATCCTCGCTGGCAATGTCGACGGTGTCGTTGATCTTGCCGACTTCTCCCACTTTATCAATATTTGTAGGATTATAAGTGCCCTTGCCAGTACCCGATCCATTCCCATTAATTAAATTGTTATACATTTCTTTTGCCCTTGAAACCGTATCATCTACTTGTTTGAACGTACTTAATGTGTCTTCATATGCTCCAAGCCCTGCATTTTTATAATCATCCCAGGTTTTACTATCCCACTTTTCGGTCTCAACTACATCTTTATCACTGGTAGGTTTATTTTTCTCCAGATTGGTTTTCAACTTTAATATCCAATCACTCAATCCAGTTTTACTGTCTGTGTCCACCATTTTGAGTTTTGTGCCTGCAAGTTTCTCAAAACCTGGTATAATTGACATACCATTAATAAGGTCCTCGAAAAATTCTAAAACCTTGTTTATAGCAAGGCCTATTGTTTCTACAAAACCACCAGAAAATTCTTCACCTGCTAATGCCATTTGATAAAATCTATCGAATAC
Source organism: Paenibacillus liaoningensis (assembly GCF_059609455.1). NCBI lineage: Bacteria > Bacillati > Bacillota > Bacilli > Caryophanales > Paenibacillaceae > Paenibacillus > Paenibacillus liaoningensis. Next base: position 173,739 of record NZ_JCAALU010000013.1, on the reverse strand, counting down.
TGACATAGCCAAATCCCAAAATAACTTTTTAACTGAATAAATAGGGTCTTTAAGAAAATTTTTAAAAAAGTCACCGAATATAACTAGGTAATTACGAATGGCTATAAATAAATCCTGAATTCCTACCCAGTGCATCGCAAGGCCACCAACCAATCCTGCAATAATTTGTTCTGTCGAAATTCCAAATGCATTTAAAATTTCCAATAAAATTATAATACCAGCAATAATCGCGAATATTGGCCATGCTGCAACAATCCAATCCACCATAAAAATTACTGCTGCAACTGCTGCAGCCGCTGCTACAGCAAGTAGAGCATTTTGTAGAAAGCCGATATTTTCAGCTAGAAAAGGGATAACTACTGACGCAACTGCTCCAATTATTTTAAAGCCTACTTCAATAGTATTAAAGAATGGATCAAATTTACCCTCTTGAAAATACGTATTCAACATTTCCAGCACTGGTAACATTGCATCAATAGCAGAAGTACCAGCCTTAGATAACGAAGATTTAATATTTTCACCCAGTATTCTTCCTTGAACACCCGCGCTTTTTAGCATAGTTGATGCTGCCTTTTCTCCTAAATTGGCTGCCTCAGTCATTTGATTTAGTGCTTTAATAAACGCGTTGATATCCCCTGATTTTCCTATTTCTGATATATTTGAAGAATTAAGAATAGAATCAGGAATATTATATTGTCTCGCTAGCAGCTTTAAATCACCACCCATTGCTGACTTAATAGCTGTTATTGCTGTCTTAGCTCCTCCACCATTGGTGTCTAAAAGCCCCAGACGCATAGCTATTTTTGAAAGCTCCTCAAGTTGATCTTGGGTATTGATTTTAGGAAATAAGGACAATGCACTTTTAACCGCATCATCTAGCGAGGTCCCTGTTGCTATTGCGTTGCTTTTTAGATTCTCAAAAAAACCATTACCAGACTCCAGACTACCAGTTCTTGCAATAAGCATGTTTTTGAGTTGATCCTCTTGAAGGGCTCCACCTAACGATAAACTCATAATTTTTTGAGAAAAGTTTTTCAGAACTCCTTTCATACCACCTTGCATGACCTTATCAAAATTACCCCATTGAAAATCGTAATTTTGAGAGGACGATGAAGACGTAGATGTAGCTGTCTGAAGTGACAATCCAGAAACAGCTGCCTGTATGCTAGTTGTAAAATAACTAACATCAAAATCAATATTACGACTAAATGTAAACGATGAACGTGGAAATTTTGAAGCTTCTTTGTTAAATTTTTTCTGAGCTTCGGTAGATAGATTTATTGAATCTGTTATTTTATTTATCCCTTCATTGGAAGCAGATATTTCTTTTTGCGCGTCAATAAACATACTTGCAATGCCGTTGTTGCCAAGTAGTTGTTTATTCAGTTTTTCAAGAAATCCAATTGTTTTCTCCAATGCATTTGTCATTGAAGTTAATGATCTTATAGATGCATTGGCATTTATCGTACCCGCCATCCTTCCACCTCCTTACAGAACAAAAGCGCCCTCTATTAGAGAAGCGCCGTCCCGTTACTTTCATTATTTCTTCTTCATTTTAGCCCGTTGCTTCTTCTCGCTGTCGATGCGGACATCAATCATCGCGTAGATCGCCGCTTTCTCGCGGCGCGACATGCTCATCAGCTCATGGGGCAAAATGCGAAGCTCGTGGAGGGCGTAGTAAGCGTAATTCGCTTCACCGTCGCCCTCTTTAATTAGTTTTTTACTTCATCGGCCAGCTCATTCAGGCTTTGATTAAAGCCGTTGATTTCCTGCACGCGCTGTACAAGCGAAGCATATTCGCCCGGACGCAGCATTTTGCGGAGCAGATGCTCGGCGCCCATCGTACCGTACGATTTTTGCAGCTCGGCATCCTTCAAGCTCGGATATTGAATGCTGCTTACGACCAGCTTAGCCAAATATTCATCCGTATTCGTCTCCGGCACGAAGGTGCCGTTTTTGCCTTTCACTTTGCGGGTTGCGGATTTGCGGCATTCTTCATTTTCCGCCTCCGTCATGCTGCGCAGCTCCCAGGCTACCGGATTGCCGTCTGCATCCTTGAATCGATCGGACACGACGAATTTCTCCGTCGCCTCCGCAGCTGTATTTTGCGCAAAAAACAAGCTTAAGTCACTCATTTGCTACCTCCATGGATTGGTTTTATTGGGATAAAGCTATTTATACGCGTGCTGGCGCTTTGAAGCTTTCGGCAATATCGACGCCGTCGAAGGTGAACTCAAGCTCTTCCTCAAGCGCTTCGCTCTCCGTGTCGAGCTTGCCGATGATGACCTTGTTCAGGTTGACGTTGTACAGCACAACCTCTTGGCGGCCGATCGTCGAAGTCGGATCTTCATTAATGATGTGAACATCAAAATTCGTATCAATGCCTGTTTTCACGTAATCGAGCATCATTTGGCGGAATTTCGACGTCACATAATAAACTGTCATGCTGCCGGTACCCGACCAGCCCGTCGCTTTATGCTGCAATGCGCGATGACCCAGCGTCTTAATTTCCGCTTTCGTCTTCTCCACGCTTGCTTCAAGCGTTTTAATATAGAACATTTCCTCGTTTTGGCCGTTGATTTTCGCATAAGCGCGTCCCTCTTGCCCCGAAATCGTATCTCCTGCATGCAAAAATGCCATATTACTTCACCGTCACTTTCATATATACTTTTTCAATGCTGTCAACCGGCTGGATGTAAACGTTGATGACGATGCTGTCGGAAGCCTCGCCCGCTTCAACCGTCAGGTCCGTTTGGGAATTAAAGTTTTGAATCGCATTGCCATCCTGGAGCAGCGTCAAATATTTCACGCATTCGCTGCGGAATAGGCTGCGGCCATCCGGATTGTTATCGATTTTGCCGATGTATTGCGTCTCGAACAGTTTTTTCATGTCGGTTGCAATGCCGTCCAGCACGCGGATAACACGGTTTTTCGCAAAAGAAGGATTTTTTCCCGGCACATAGGTGACCAGAGAGTTAATATCCTGCTCAACGATGACACGGCCGCCGTTAGGAGTGAACAAAAATTCACCCGCACGCAAAGCCTGCTCGATTTGCGAATTCGAATAACGAACGTCGACATCCACTGCACCTTCGTACACACTGTAAGTAAGCGATTGGCTCATACTTGCTCCGGAAGTAGCAGCTGCCACCCATACGGTTGCTTGCTCGGCATTCACTTCTGTGCCGTCTTCCAGCTTGACGCCATTTTTCACGCTAATGATACCTTCGTAATCCGATAGTGGGGCATTTGCCAGCACGACCTGAATTTTCTTGCCATCATTTTCGCGCAGTCTGCGGGCAAAAGCGGCGTAAACCGACTTCAGCGAGCTGTCGCCAGAAACAAGCGCCACCGCATTAAATTCCTGCAGCTCAACAGCTGCCAAATAATCCAGATGATTTTGATTCGTCACCGTGCCATTCGCACCGCCAGCAAGTACCGTACCTGCTGTCGCTACAAGCGCGCCAGTGCCGCTGAAATCGACGAAGCGATTGGATTCAAGGCCAGCAATCGCAGCAACTGTCTGCGAATCCACTTCTTCACCCGCCAAATAAGTGACAACGTCGAATTGATCTTCATCATCCACATTGCTCTGAACCGATACGGTAATCGCATTGCCGCGTGTGCCGCCAAATTTAGCTGTTGCCACCAGTCCACCAATCGTTGCAGTCGCTTTCGTTCCTGCATTCAAGCGGTAGAGCAGCAAAGTTTGTGCCCGTTTCAAAGCCTCACGAACGAGCAGCATTTCCGGTGCGGTTACATCATAACCGAGCACGCTCCGCAGATCGTCGCCTGCTTTAATGGAAATCATCGTTTGCGGCGCACCCCAGTTCAGCGTCAGCGCCGTTGATACGATGCCCCGTTCCCCTACGTTTGCTGCCGATTGCGGCTCAGCCGCGAAATTAATGTATACCCCTGGTCTTGCTTTCGTTTGCGTTGTCCAAGTTCCTCCTGCCATGATCTACATGACCTCCTTTTGTGAATATGCTTGTAATTGCTGTTTGACCTGCTCATGGGAGTAAGTGCTGTGCTCGTCCAAAATGACATTCAGCACATCCTTCTCGCCTGCGGAATAGCGCGCTGCTGCCAGCAGCTTCTGCTTGCTGTGCTTTGCTTCCATCGTGCTTTGCCGATTTTCCTGATCATTCACCGCTGCTTCCCTCCTGTTTCCTCCAAGCTAGCCTTGCGGCGCTTTCCCCGCCTCAATCGGCGATTACCGGCCTTGACGCTGCTGCTGTAAAGCTTCCTTCGTCTGGCGCTACATGTCCTCACCCCCTTTCACATTGAGATATTTAAATTACTTCGAGTTATGAAAAGAGGATTTAAAATACCTAACAAGCATCGTTTGTTGCCGTTGCTCATTTGGTGACAATATCATAATAACACGGTTTTGGAGGCCGTTTCGGACACTGGGCGGACACTATACGGACATAAACCGGACAATCTCGGAAACCGCTTTTTGACGCCATCTGCGGAAGGTACGATCGACGATTCCGAGCTCCGATGCGACGAAGTCAGCTGGTTTTCCTTCAATATAACGGAGCCTCAGCAGCGTCGCATATTCAGGGAAACAAGCCTCCAGCGCTTCCAGCGACTCATCAATCGTTTGCAGCTGGCGCTCCAAATCCTGCAGCTCGCTCAAACGTTCAATGACACCCTCATAACCTTCCGGCGCTGCACCCGCCCTTGCTTCAATAACTTTAGCGATTTTGCGGCTGAGCTCCTGTACGAGCTGCTCTTCATCGGCATTGCCCGGCTGGATTTGCTTTACTTCCCTAAGCTGCGCTTTCGTTCCAGCGGGGTACCTCGTCAAATGCGTATGTGCCAGCTTCTCTAATTGCTGCTCCTGCTTGTCCAAATACATATAGGAAGGAAGTCCGCGCAGCTGGCGATGAAGCTCCTGAAGCTTGTCATCCTCATATACCGTGCTTACCGTCAGACCGCTTCCAACCTTTTGCCTCTCAATTAGTTTTTTTCTGGCGACGAGACGCTTGTACGACTTTAATTGCTCAATTGTCATTTTTTCTACGTCCATTAAAATACCCTCTTTCTATTTAATAAAGTATTTTTAATACCATTTATTTTAAAAAATAATAGCGGACCTGCGATATTGACAATACCATCGTTAAAAGGTAAAATATAAATATAGTATTAAAAATACGTTTTAGCCACTTAATCGGCTTATATACTCGCTTTCAAACGGTTCACTTGCTATTTTCAGTAGCATTTGCGGAATCATTTCATAGCCGCTGTAACGACTGTGAATCTTATTATAATTGATATTTATAATACCGTCAAGTATTATAAATACCTTTTCAAGAGACGGAGGGTATTACCATGGCGATGGGAGCAAGGATCAAGCAATTGCGCACACAACGAGGGTTAACACAGCAGGAAATTGCTGAACAGCTTGGCATGGGACGCTCAAATTTTGGGCATATCGAGAATGATCGTGTCGTCCCGACCAGTGAGGATTTGCAGAAAATTGCAGACATTTTGCATACGACTGCCGACTATTTGCTCGGACGCCGCGATGCGTTTGCGGAGCATGTGCCAGACTGGGCAACCGCTAAAGACAAACGCGATTTCAAAAAAATGCTGGAGGAGGACGGAGAAGTTATGTTTGACGGCGTTCCGATGAGCCAAGGCGACCGCCAGCGTGTCATGGACGTGCTGACCGGACTATTCTGGGAAGCTAAGCAGATGAACAAACGTGCTCCCAAACCAGAGATAATGGACAAAACAACAGATCATACCGAAGGGTAGGTGCTGCCATGGACAAACTAATACTGCGCCTTGTGCGAAAATTCCAGACAAGAGATCCTTTTGTGATCGCAAACGGTTTGGGTATCCATATCCGTTACGCCGATCTGGGGCATGAAACGCGAGGCTTTTATTATAAGAAGCTGCGCCGTCGGTTTATCGTCATACACGAGCGTCTGCCGGATGACTGGCAGCGTTTTGTTTGCGCGCATGAGCTGGGACATGACCGCCTGCATCCCGGCTTCAGCCGTTTTTGGCTGGACGAGCAGTCCTTTATCAATGTTGGAAAATATGAGCGCCAAGCGAATAAATTCGCCGTCCGCCTGCTGACCTCTGGGGACACGATCGGCCGCTCGGAATCCATCGGCGAGCTGCTGCAGCGTAACGGCGTCCCGAAGGAAATGGATAAGTTTTATTTTTAGCTGCGGCCCCGCCCATCAGAGGTGGAACAACAAAGAGCTCCAGAACGCCAATCGGCGGCCTGGAGCTCTTTATGCTGCAATCATTTTATAAATACTTCTCCAAAATATTCACAAAAGCCGTTAACGTCGCCAAATCCGTCTCATCAAACCGCGAGAACTGCGGACTGTCAATGTCGAGAACACCAATAACCACTCCATCCCGCTTCAACGGAATGACAAGCTCGGAATTCGATGCGCTGTCGCAGGCAATATGGCCGGGAAATTGATGCACATCCGCTACCAATACCGCCTCGCCGCGGCTAACCGCCGTTCCACAGACGCCTCTGCCCACTTTGATGCGCGTACATGCCGGCTTGCCTTGGAAGGGTCCGAGCACAAGCTCCTCCCCATCCAGCAAATAAAAGCCGACCCAATTAATATCGCTCAAAAATTGCTGGAGCAGCGCCGAAGCATTGGCCAAATTAGCGAGCTGGCTGGGCTCATCTTCGATAAGCCCCTCCAGCTGCTTCAGCAGCAGGCGTTCGTTCTCTTCCTTCGTTCCTGTATAAAGTTGTTCTGCAAACATCGCTTACTCCTGACTGATTTTGATCGCTTGCTCCAAATCATAAATAATATCGTCAATGCCTTCGGTGCCGACAGATAAACGAATGAGTCCTGGCGTAACGCCGGATGCAAGCTGGCTTTGCTCATCCAGCTGCTGGTGCGTCGTACTTGCCGGATGGATAATGAGCGACTTCGAATCGCCTACGTTAGCAAGATGTGAAAATAGTTCCACGCCATGAATCAGCTTTTTGCCTGCTTCTACGCCGCCTTTAATGCCGAAGCTGATAATCGCGCCTTGGCCCTTCGGCAAATATTTTTGCGCCAGCGCATGCGATGCGTGGCTTGCGAGACCTGGATAGCTTACCCATTCCACTGATTCGTGCTGTTCCAAATAATTGGCAACGGCAAGCGCATTAGAGCTGTGGCGTTCCATACGCAAATGCAGCGTTTCAAGACCTTGCAGCAGAAGGAACGAGTTGAATGGCGACAGCGAAGCTCCCATATCGCGAAGCAGTTGTACGCGAGCTTTAATAATATAAGCAATCGCACCAACAGCTTGCGTATATACAAGACCATGGTAGCTTGGGTCCGGCTCAGTCAGGCCTGGGAATTTGTCATTTTGCGCCCAGTCGAATTTGCCTCCGTCTACAATAACGCCGCCAATGGATGTTCCATGACCGCCAATAAACTTCGTCGCCGAGTGTACAACGATGTCTGCTCCATGTTCAATTGGACGAAGCAAATACGGGCTTGGGAACGTATTGTCCACGATGAGCGGAATGCCATTCTCATGGGCAACCGCAGCAACAGCTTCAATATCGAGCACATCGCCACGTGGATTGCCGATCGTTTCCGCGAATACCGCCTTCGTATTGCTATTGATCGCTTTGCGGAAATTTTCCGGATCAGAGGAATCGACGAAATGCACTTTAATGCCGAGCTTCGGCAGGGTATGAGCGAACAGGTTGTACGTACCGCCGTACAGGCTGGACGAGGAAACAATTTCATCGCCTGCGGATGCAATGTTCAGAATGGAGTAAGTGATCGCCGCTGAACCGGATGCCACGCCAAGTGCGCCAACTCCGCCTTCAAGCTCAGTAATCCGCTTCTCGAACACATCAGTCGTTGGGTTCATAATACGTGTATAGATATTGCCAAATTCCTCAAGTCCAAACAATCTTGCCGCATGATCTGTATCTTTAAAGCCATAGGAAGTCGTCTGATAAATCGGTACCGCACGCGATTGTGTAGCGGGATCAATTTGCTGACCTGCGTGTACCGCTAAAGTTTCAGGTGAATATTGTCTTTCTTGCTTAGCCATTATAAAAAACCTCCCAGAACGTTAGTTTTTCCAAGCTTACGAATATAACACCCTGCGTCATCACTAATCCTACCATTAAAGTAGGAATTAAAAACGATTATAGCAGATCTATGCAAAATTATACAGTAGGGAGACAAGCTTTCATACAAAAAAATATTCCGCCAGTCCTTGACAGAACTGGCGGAATACAGATTAAGCAATCCAAATTCTACTCTTACTCAAACGCCTCAAATGGCGTCACAAACTCCGGCATGCCCTCGGCATAAGACGTATACTCGTACTGCTCGAAAGCGATGGCGATTCCCTCATGCTTCAAGTAGAAGGAACGATTCGATTTAATGCCATCGAACGGTGCAATTAGCGGCAGCTTGCGTTCTTTAATTTGCTTGTTGATCGAAGCATTAATAATGGATAAGTATTTCGAATTGTAATCGGCAGCTTCCTTCAGCGTCAGCAGCTCGCCGTTATTGAGATCAAATGTATAAGGCACGCGGAAGGTCATCCCATGCGCTCCGCCCAGGTAGGAGTAATAATCCACATACAGGCTGAGGCGCCCCTGTTCATTATAGGTCACATTAAAAACGCCCTCGAAGGTCGCCTTGGGAAACGTTGTGCCCGGATTTTTCTTAATGTACGCTGCATTTGTGGCCGTTGCTTTAGTCAGGTCCTTCTGACCCGCCTCCGCATAGGACTCCGCTTCTTGCTTCAGGAAGGTATTAATTTTCTCCTCAACTGTTTTATCCTTAAGGTCTTCAATAACCGGATAATTGACGAGCAGCGTTTGCTTGTCGTTATTTTCCTGAATCGTGCCCAGCTCAACCGTAAGCTCATTTTCCTCAATCGTGTTAATAACTACGGTCTTGCTGCCTTTCTCATAGGAAATGCCATAGCCCATCCGCTCCAGCAAGAAGCGCAGCGGCACATAAGCCGAGCCTTTATAAATAAGGGCCGAATCGCCGTACGTCTTCTGACCATTAATTACATAGCTGCCATCCTCCGGATTCGCCGTTAGCTTGCGGCCTCTTCCATCGAGTGTAATCGTGCGGCTATTCACATTCCACGTAATATCCAGGCCCAGCTTCTCATTGAGCGAGCGAATGCCAATATAGGTGCTGCCGCCAATGTTAATCGTCGGGATGGAATATTTGTAGTCGTCAATGATAAACGGTTGCGGGACAACGCGATAAGTTTGCACAGCCGTTGCCGCTGCTGCCTTCTCTATGCCGGGAAAACCAAATGCGGCAGGAGATGCGCCTACTATAAGACTCGCAGCCAAAATCGAAGCCAGGGTACGTTTGTAGGTCATATTTTTAAAAGGATTCATATTCATCATTCATCTTCCTCTCCGTGAATTCATTATCATTGTAGACGCATATACCACCCTATAAGTTACAAACTGGCTAATAAAAATAGGGCTTAGGCGCGGAGCGACGAATCGCTCCGCTACTTGTTCCGGGCTACTTGTTCCGATTCACAATAACGAGCTTCATCTCCAGCATTTCTTCCACCGCATATTTAATGCCCTCGCGTCCTGTGCCGCTGAGCTTCACGCCGCCATAAGGCATTTGATCGACGCGAAACGTAGGAATATCGTTGATCAGCACGCCGCCCACATGCAGCGCATCCGCCGCATCAAGCGCTTTGCCAATATTTTGCGTGAAAATGCCTGCTTGCAGGCCGTAATCGGAGGCGTTCACCTGCTGAATGCCTTCCTCGATGCTGCTGATTTTATTGATCAGCACGATTGGCGCAAACACCTCCTTGCAGGAAACCTTCGCTTCCGCTGGCACATGAAGCAGCACGGTCGGCTGCATAACGCCTTGCTCGTCGACTCGGCCGCCAATAGCTAGCTCGGCGCCTAGCTGAACCGCTTCCTCCACCCAATCTATCGCCCGCTTCGTCGCGGTTTCCGAGATAAGCGAGGATACATCCGTATGCTCGCTCAGCGGATCACCTGTCCGCAGCGCTGCAGCTAATGCGATAAACTTGCTGACAAAGGCTTCATACAGCTCGTCCACTACAAAAATCCGCTGCAAGGATATGCAAATTTGCCCCTGATACGAGTAGGCCCCGGTTACGCACCGTGCCGCGACAGCATCGACGTCACTGTCCTTGTCAATTATGACAGCGGAATTCGAGCCCAGCTCCAGCGTCACCCGCTTCAGTCCCGCCTGCTTGCGAATGCCTATACCGACCTCTGGGCTGCCGGTGAACGTAATCATCTTCACGCGGGCATCCTGCACCAGCTTCTCGCCAAGCAGCTTGCCGTCTCCACTAATAACATTGAGCGCTCCCGGCGGCAGGCCAGCCTCCTCGAACAGCTTGGCAATGAAATAAGCGGACAGCGGCGTCTGCGGAGCAGGCTTCAGCACGACGGTGTTGCCTGCCGCAAGCGCGGGTCCCACTTTATGGGCGACCAGATTCAGCGGAAAATTAAACGGCGTAATCGCGCCAATAACACCAAGCGGCTCGCGCAGCGTATAGGCAAGCCGTCCTTCGCCACCTGGAGCAGCATCAAGGGGCACCATCTCGCCATGAATCCGCTTCGCTTCTTCCGCCGCAAATTGATACGTTTGCACGGTCCGATCCACCTCGGCGCGAGCTGTCCTGATCGGCTTTGCCGCTTCCATAGCTACTATGCGCGCTGCTTCTTCCTTGCGTTCCTGCAAGAGCGACGCCACCTTGGCCAAAATTTCCGCCCGGCGGTAGGCGGGCAGCTTCCGCATAACCGCTGCCGCTTCCAGCGCCGCCTCAATCGCTTGATCGGCCTGCTCGATTGTTGCGCTCGCTACCTCAGCAATTACCTCGCCTGAATAAGGCGAGCGTAATGAATCGTACTGCTGTGCAGCTGCTTCCTGACCATTTACATATAAGTTTTGCTTCATTGCAGCTCGTCCTTCCTCTCCCAAAAACATACCTGTTTAACTAGCCCTATGTAACTATTTATAACCATAATTCGGGCCATTGAAGCGAAATCCCTTCTAGCGTACCAGATTCAAGCCTCCTGTACATTCATATCCTTATACTTTCATATTGGCCGATGAAAAAGCTTATATTGAAAACAAGCGGGTGAGTCTATACAATGAGCAGGTACCAAATTTACTTCCCTTAAGGTGGCTATTGCAAATGTTCAACCGACTTCGTACCGTTAACAAAAATTATGCGCTGCAGCTCGCAGCTATTTTCATCGGCTTTATTGTGTTTGGCATTTCTGAAAATGTAAAAGGACCCGCGATTCCCCGGATCCAATACGATTTCGCCCTTGATGAGCAGCAGCTTGGCTCCTTGCTGTCGCTAAACGCGCTCGGCTATATGCTCGCCTGCTCTTTCACCGCTTTTCTGACACGCAAGTTCGGCGTCAAGCTGGTCACGCTGGTTGCATTCGGCTCGATGGTTCTCTCAGGCGTACTTATTTTCTTTTCCAAAAGCTATTCTTTCTTCGGAGCGTCCTATTTCCTCATGTATATTGGCAACGGCATGCTGGAAATTGCGCTAGCGGTCATCGGGGCGCGCATCTTCGTGCGCAATGTCGGAACGATGATGAATTTATCCCATTTTTTCTATGGGCTCAGCTCAACCGTTGCCCCGATGATCGCCTCGGGTCTCATTACAGTGAGCGTCTACGGCCATGTTCTCGATTGGCGCGGCATGTATCTTATTATGCTGTCGCTCTGTCTCATTCCGATGATACCGACGCTGCTGAGCAAATTTCCCGGCGATGATCCCGCAGATGGTCCGCGCTCCGGCTTTCGGGAGCTGATGCGTGATCCGGCATTGTGGCTGCTGGCGCTCATTCTCACCTTCGGCGTCGTCGCAGAGCTTGCGGTAGGCGGCTGGCTGGTCAATTTTCTGGAGAAGGCTTACGCTTGGAAAAATGTTTCCGCAGCCGGCATGCTGTCCGCCTTCTTCCTCTGCTTCGCTGGCGCACGGCTGCTGCTTGGCCCGCTTACGGACAAAATCGGCTTTAACTTGTCGCTGCTGCTCTTCGCCGGCGTCTCGTCGATCTGTACGTTTATCGCAGTCTGGGGCGGCGAATCGCTGGCGTTTCTATTCGCCGCTGCCGGCATTGGCATCGCCCCGATTTATCCGACCGTTATGGCCTTCATCGCCAAGCGCTATCCGCGCGGCAGCGAATCCGCCATTACCTTTACAGTCACGATCATGGGTATCGGCAGCGTTATTTTCAACTATTTGATAGGCGCAGTTACCCAGCTGGTGAAAAATAGTTACGGCGCCGAGACGCAAATCGGCTTGCTGCGCGGACTTCAAGCCGGCTACGGCTTCATCGGCCTCTGCCTGCTCTTATGCGCAATAACCGGCGTTTTCCTCTACCGTTATTTAGCGGCGCGCAAAGAGCTAATCTAGCAGCCTGTCCGCCTGCTTAAAACGGCCTGACCCATTCGCGGGGCGCAAGTCTGAGCTCCGTGAATCGTCAGGCCGTTTTTCCTGTTACCAGCTTGCTATTTTCCAGAAGGCGGGCTTTGGCTGATGCTGCTCATCGAGAACAAATGGCCAATTTTTCCTGCCTCTCACCGGAAAGTTATCCAGCCACGTATAATCATCCGCCGCTCCCCAAAATGTTACCGATGTCAGTACCTCTTTATATTGCCTGAATAAACGAAAAACCTCCTCATATCGCTCTGCCTGCCGCTCCAGCATTTCGGCAGTCGGCTCGCGCAAGTCGGTGCGCTGGTCCTCGAAAGCAAATACGGACATATCCAGCTCCGTCATTTGCAGCTTCAATCCAAGCTCCGCATAACGCTCAATCGCCGAGCGAATATCGTCCAGGCTTGGATCATGCACATTCCAATGCCCCTGAAGCCCGATGCCGTGAATCGGTACGCCCTGATCCAGCAGCGACCGTACGAGCCGAATGATTTTGTCGCGTTTTTCGGGGAAGCATTCGTTATAATCATTGTAAAAAAGCAGCGCGGATGGGTCAGCCTCATGGGCAAACTCAAATGCTTTAGCGATATAATCCTCGCCGATGATTCGCAAATAGCTCGAATCCCGCAGCCACACGCCGCTTTTATCCTCGATGGCTTCATTCACCACATCCCAGGCGTAAATTTGCCCCTTGTAGCGGCCTACAACTGCGGCAATATGCGCCTTCATCCGGGCAAGCAACGTTTCACGGTTGGCAGAAGGCTCGCCATTCGCCCCGGCAAACAGCCAATCCGGCGTCTGATTATGCCAGACGAGCGTATGCCCGCGCAGCTTCATGCCATGCTCCTTTGCGAAGCTGGCGATTTCATCCGCCGCCTCGAAGGTATAGAGATGCTCCTGCGGATGCAGCAGCTCAAATTTCATTTCATTTTCTGCCGTCACACTGTTGAAATGGGCGGCCAGCACCTGCTGCTGCGTCTTAATCGTTCTTCGATTGACGGCAGCGCCAATATCAAAATAATCGCCGTATTGTGCGGCAAGCCCCGGAATTGCATTTTCCTCTTTTCTATCGCTCATATCCCATCCTCCTCCACTAGCCCTTCACACCGCCGACCGTCATGCCCTTCACAAAATATTTTTGCAAAAACGGATATACCATAATGATCGGTACGCTCGCTATAATCGTCATCGTAGCTCTAATCGAGGTAGGCGTGACAGACGTCACCCCGCTCTGGCCGGAAGCGAACTGGTCGGCTGCGGTCGATGAGGTGGCCGCCGTATTCGACGTCTGCAATATTTTCATCAGCTCATACTGCAGCGTACTCAGCTCAATTCGCGAGGAATTGTACAAAAATACGTCAAACCAGGAATTCCACTGTCCAACCGCCACGAACAGCGATACCGTTGCAAGCGCTGGTACAGTAAGGGGCAAAACGACGCGCATAAACGTCGTAAACTCGCCCGCTCCATCGATTTTCGCCGATTCCAGTATGCCGTCCGGCAGCCCTTCAATAAACGAACGTATAACGATCATATTAAATACGCCGATGATGCCGGGAATAATATAGACCCAGAACGAATTGATCAGGTGCAGCTCCTTAATTAATAGGTAGCCGGGGATGAGGCCGCCGCTGAAATACATAGTGAAGATAAAAGCGACCGTGACAAATTTGCGCAGCACAAAGCTTTGGCGGCTGACCGTATACGCCAGCATGGCGGTGCAAAACACCGACACTATAGTGCCCACGATCGTCCGCAGTGCCGAAATCGTCGTCGCATAATAAATCGAGGCCTCATTAAAAATGTATTTATAGTTGTCCAGCGTCCACAGCCTCGGCCATAAATAAATATTGCCGCGAATCGAATCATTCGCATCGTTAAACGACAGCGCGAACATATTGATAAAGGGATACAGCGTAACGATCATTAAGCCGATCATAAACACAATATTGCATAAATCGAACAGCTTATCCGGCCAATTATAAAATTTGCTCCGCGCCAAACGCCCTTCCTTCATAGCGATTCCTCCTTGCTTTGTTAAAATAGTCTGCTCTCGCCAAGCCGTTTCGCAATTCCGTTAGCAGACAAGAGGAAGATGAAGCTGACGGCGGTTTTGAATATGCCCGCGGCGGTCGCCAGCGAATAGTTGCCCATATCCATCCCGTATTTCAATACGAATATATCAAGGTTGTCCGAGTATTCGACCGTCATCCCATTGCCCAGCAAATATTGCGGCTCGAAGCCCGACTCCAAAATATGCCCTAAATTCATAATGAGCAAAATGACGATGACCGATTTCAGGCCCGGCAGCGTAATATATCCGATGCGCTGGAAGCGGTTTGCACCATCAATTTCAGCCGCTTCATATTGCGCGGGATCAATCGTTGTAATGGCCGCAAGATAAATAATCGTGTTCCACCCGACATTTTTCCACACTTCCGCCGAGCCGATAATGCCCCAGAAATATTCGCCCTTGCCGAGCCATAGGATAGGCTGTTCAATGATATGCAATTTGACGAGCAAAATATTAATAATGCCCTCCGGCGAAAGCGCCGAGGATACAATGCTGGCCGCAACGACCCACGATATAAAATGAGGCAAATAGCTGATCGTCTGCACGACCCGCTTGAACAAAATATGGCGCAGCTCATTGAGCAATATCGCCAGCGTTATCGCCGTTAGAAAGCCGAAAACCAAATTAATCGTACTCATGACGATTGTATTGCGCAGCACCTGATAAAACGTATCGTCCTGAAATAAAAACTTGAAGTTTTTCCAGCCTACCCATTCCTGGTCAAACAGCCCCTTCGCCGGGCGGAATTTCTGGAAAGCGATCGTCCAGCCCCATAGCGGCACATATTTAAATAACACCAGCCATAGCAAAAAAGGGATGGACATCGCCACTAGAACCTTTTGCTGCAGCAGCTTTTTGAAAAAAAAGGGCAGGCGCGAGCGCCTGAGCGCTCGCCCCTCAACGGTTGAAATAGCTGGCTGTGTCTGCTTCTCCACCTGAAAATTCTCCTCTCTCTAACCGTCTACCAATTGCCTGCTACGCGCTCCTTGACGATATTCGTTATAAAGGACTCATAGCTTGCGGAATCCAGCTTGCCGAATTCAGCCGTATATTCGCTCCAGATGGAATCGAATTGCGCCGGATCAGCGAGCACGAGCTTAGGCAAATATTTTTTCGCGATATCGCTGCTCTTCTGTTCAAAAATCTGCTCCGGCGTGCCTTGGCCTTTATTAATGCTCCAAGCGGGGTACCACGGCCGTTCATCCGGCTTCGCAAACATTTCAGCAAACGTCTTGACGCCGTAGGCATCCAAAATCGCCTTATCCCCGTCCGTATAGCCTGCATAAGCGACCTCCGGCTGATTGCCTACCGCATAGGAGTTGCCATCCGCCAGCAGGGAGTTATTGCCGTAACGCGGCCAATTGTATTGGAAGTAGGACCAACCGAACTCGCGAGTGAACTCCGTGTCGTTACGCTCGCTGATTTGCTGTTCGTTCATAATAAAACGCCCGTTTGCATCGACGCTGTAATTTTGGTCTTTGATGCCCCATTGCACGAGAATTTGATTTTCTTCCTTGAGCATATTGTCAAAGTATTGGATAATGCGGACCGGGTCCTTCGCATTTACCGAGATGCCAATACCGCGGTTGTTAACGAAGGCAGGCGGATCGACATATTGATCCTTCGTATTTTGATCGAATACGATTGGAAGCGGCGTATAGCGCTTCTCGTCAATGCCCGCTTTTTTCAAATTGTTCGTTGCATCTCCAACCTGCCAGCCGTAGTTGAAATAACCGAGCACACGGCCGGAGGTCAGCTTCGCCAAATATTGATCCTTGTTTGCGGTGAACGATTCAGGGTCAAACAGGCCCTCGGCATTCACCTCATTCAGCTTCTGAATCCAGCGTTTCTCGTATTCGCTTGCTTGATAGGTTTTCGCTTCATGCGTAGTCATATCAACGAGCACGCCGCCGTCGTTCGGATAACCAGCCAGGTGCATCGAAGGGTTTGTAAGGGTAAAGAAGTTGTCAGCTACGCCTGCAAAAATAACGAAGCCCACCGTATCCTTGCCATCCACTTGCGGATGCTTCTCCTGATACTGCTTGATCAGGTCAAAATATTCATCCAGCGTCTTAATTTTCGGATAGCCAAATTCCTTCAAGACCGAGCGCTGCATCCAAAATGCGCCTTGGCTAATGCCCGGGTCGCCAATGTAGCCTTGGTCCGCGGAAAAAGGAAGATGATAGATTTTGCCGTCAGCCTGCTTGAATTTATCCATATAAGGTCCATATACGCGCTTAATATTAGGGCCGTATTTCTCGATTAGATCATCCAGCGGAATGAAGGCGCCGGCGTCCATCAGCTTATCAATTTCGCCATCTGGCACGATCACATCAGGATAGTCGCCGCTGGCGATCATAACGCCGGATTTCGTTTTCACGTCACCGACGATAAACTCCATTTTGAAATCAACGCCGGTCTGCTTTTGCAGCTCCTTGCCGATGACCGTATCGCTTGCGAGCGTATCCTTGTTAGCCGCAAAGCCGTAATACGTGAAGGTGACGGGCTCCTGCTCGCCCGCTGCTTCCGAGGAGGAGCCCGGACTGCTTGACGCATTGCCAGCATTTCCAGCATTGCCTGAATTGCCGCTGCTGCTGCTGCATCCGATCAATGCGACAGATAGCGTCGCTGCCAGTCCCATTGTCCAAAGCTTCTTTTTGACCATATTGGTATGACCCCTTTCAATCTATTGGTTTGTTTTTTGTAAGCACTTTCATTGTAAAACGTGGAAAGAGGCTGCGTTACCCTAAAAACTTTAGCTTTTACTGTGAAAACTATAGATCGGGTGAAGAGCAGAATTGGGTGAACATTGGGGCTGCGCTGCGCGAAAGGTTTGGGTTCCAATCGCCATTCCGCCTGAAATTTTTCAATTGGGACCGCTCAAGCGGTTAAATTTCAGGCGCAAAAGCGAACGCTATCGCTTCTCCACCCAAACCTTTCACATCCGCTTCACCCCTTGTTCCCCCTCCCCTAGTAGGATGGACAAGAGGGTGGGGCGTTCCTATTACGCACCCTTATCCATTACTGGGAGGCGGAGCTCTATGGTGGTGCCGGAGCCGAATTCGCTGCGGAGGGTGAAATCGAAGGCGTCTTTATAGCAGAGCTTGAGCCGGGTGTATACATTTTTCATCCCTACGTTGTCGCCCATCGCCCCGTCCTCCTGCAAATATTGCATCAGCTCGCTCAGCTTGTCCTCCGGCATGCCCATACCATTGTCCGTTAGACGGAACAAAATCCGGCCATTCTCGTAACCAATATGCAGTCCAATGAGACCGATGCCCGGCGAGCTCTCAATGCCATGAATGCTGGCATTTTCGACAAAGGGAAGAAAGGTCATTTTAGGAATCGTATGCTCGTATACCGCATCCTCGACCGTCAATTGATATTGCAGCTTGTCGCCGAAACGGTATTTCTGAATATCCAGAAAACATTCAATCAGCTCCAGCTCCTCGCGAACCGATACCCAGCTGCGCTTCCATATAATCGACTTGCGGAATATTTTGGCCATCGAATGGATCGTCCGCGCCGTCTCCGTTTCCCCCTTCATTAAGCTGCGCATGCGGATCGTCTCCAGCGCGTTAAAAAGAAAATGCGGATTGATCTGGCTGTGAAGGGCATGAAGCTGCGCTTGCCGCTGGCGGATTTCCAAATCCTTTTTCTGAATATCCGCCATATAGACGTCGTTGATTAAATTGTCAATCCGCATCGTCATTCGGTTGAATTCGCCCGTCAATTGCCCGATTTCATCGCGCGACTCCTCGAACGGAATCGTCTCGAAATGCTGGTTTTTCACCTTCTTCATATGCCTTAAAATGCGGACCAGTCTTACGTGGATAGATCGAGAAATAGCGGCAATAATCAAAGACGGAACGACAATGTTAATGCTCGCCAACAATAAAATGAAGGTGCCCGACTTGCGTACCTCCTGCAAAATAACCTTCTCGTCCATGACGCCATACAGCCGCCAGCCGTTTAAATAATTGTTGTTCGCATACGGCTTATTGAATGCAATCGACTTTTCCGGCATCGCCATCTGCTCAAGCCGCAGCGTCCCAGCCTCCCAGTCTGCCCCCGCCTCATTCGTATAATGAATGATTCCGTTTGCATTAACGAAATACATGCTCCCTTCAAAGCCAATACCAGCAAACAGCTGCCTGAAGGTTGCCATGTTCAAATCGCTTTTGATCAGGCTGTTGTATCTCCCGTCTCCGCTATTATTCAAACGCTGAATAAGGCTGATCTTATCTCCGCTATGGATGAGGACGGGATACGAAGCGCTCGTTAGCTTGAACTGGTTATACCAGTCGGCATCAAGAGCTGTATCATCGAGCGGCAAAATCTGCCCCGAGGCAAGCACCGTCGGATTGTCTGTATAAATGACTGTCGAGCTAATCGTAGAATAGGCTTGCTCCGACTTCATAAACACGCTTTTCATATCCGTAAACGCTTCTACATATTCCAGCTTCGATGTGTACGTGTGATCCAAATGCCCGTTCAGCAGCGGATCGATATAATATAAATAGGAGATGCCCGCCGCCTCATCAATGACGGATCGCACCTCCCGCTGTAATTGCTCCAAAACCATGTCCGCATCGCGCGTCTTCTGGTTTTTGATGTTGTTTGTGGTCACGTTGTAGAAGATGACGTTCGTCAGTACGATCGGAATAAACACCGAGCATATGTACATAACAAGCAGCTTATCCCGCAATTTCAATTGATTTAATAGATGCATCCACCTGCCGCCTCCATCCGTTTAGGTTTTGTCAAACAGGCCGTTGCGATAGTCGGTTGGAGTAACCTTCTCCAGCTTTTCAAACTGGGTGACAAAATAGTCCGAATTCTGGAAGCCAACCATCTCTGCCACCTCATACATGCGCATATCGGTTTGCCGCAGCAGCTTCTTCGCTTCCCTGACCCGAATGCTGAGCAAATATTCGTTAAAATAGACGCCATAGGTTTTGCGGAACAGCTGCCCCAAATAAACGGAATTCATATAAAACTTTCCTGCCAGCCCCTTTAGGCTAATATTTTCGTTGTAATGAGCCTCAATGTATTTCTTAACCTTCTCGATGCCGCCTTTGGATTGGTCGCTGCGAAGCAGAGCGATGTAGGCAGCTGCCTCGTTCGTAAAAGCGAGAAACAGCTGCTTCAAATCGCATAAGCGTGTGCCCTGCTGCTGCCAATTCATCATAGCGGGAAGCTGCTTCAGCTGCTTTTCATCCCCATTCATTTTGCGAATAATATTAATGATGCCGATGAGGAAGCGGACCATCGCATTCGATACGGCATCAGGAGCAAAACGTTTCTCGCGAAACGCCTGAAACAGCAGGTCGATGTCAGCGGCATATTGCTCCGGTTTATTTTCCTCCACCTTCTCAATCAGTCTGCTGTACAATGCTGCCTCCATATCAAAATAATAAAGCGGTGTTCCCTGTACACGGCTCGCATGCACAATAACTTGGTCCGCTTCAGCAAATTTATAGGCCAACGCTTCATTCGCCCCGCGGTAGGACTCTTTAATATGCTGCAGCCGCTCAACTGGATTGCCTACGTACAAAGTGACCGGATGTCCCAACTGATTTTCCAAGGTGCTGTGCAAGAGGCGAAAAATATAATGCCCATCGGAATCGTCCGCCAGCAAGCTGTTCATATGCAGCAGGCAGCCATACAGCCCCGTTTGCTGCTCATAGGTGAATATGGCTGGTGATTCGTGCTTTTTGTCCATTGCTTGACTGGATTGATTGAATGGGTTGGATTGGCTAAGTTGGATAAGGCGAATAGCCGCCTGGCAAGCGGCTGTGAAGGCTTTCGACGTCGTATCAGTGGTGCCCGCCATGTGGACTCCAGATTTTATTGCCGTTTCTGACGCTGCTTCTATTGCCTGGGCCGCGGCACCTGTATGCAGTTCAGCCAGCACATAAACATACGTGCCAACCTCCTCTAGCTCAAGGGCTGAGCATAGCGTCTTCATATCCTCTTCTTTAAAGCTCCCCTTAATCAACGTTTCAAAAATCGAGTCGGCAGCCAGCTTATCGCCCGTCAAGCTCGCAATACGCTTAAGGGCGAGCGTTCCGGTCAGCTTCTTCAGCGTCGCCGTAAGCTCGCCCTCATCAATAGGCTTTAATATATAGTCATGAACCCCATAGCGCAGCGCCTGCTGGGCGTAATGAAAATCGTGAACGCCGCTTACAATAATGAAGGCCGGACATTCCTGTTCCTTTTCCGAAGCTGCACGAATCAATTCAAGGCCATCCAGCATCGGCATGCGAATGTCCGCCATCACGACATCCGGATTAAGCCGCTTCATCTGCTCCAGCGCGTCCATGCCATTTTCAGCCTCGCCGCAAATTTTATAGCCCAAGGCTTCCCAGTCCATTAAATTCATCAGCCCTCTACGGACAAACATTTCATCATCCACCAGCAGCACCTTATACATTCGGCTTCCTCCCTTGTTCCTAGTGAAACTCTATAATTCGCAGATGTTGCTGCGGATTCCTTTATTATGCAGAAAAATAACTCAAAAAATGGTAGATGCATTTCAGATACGGTCGCAAAAGAAAACGCTTGCAAATCATTATAAAAGCGGGGCTTTTACTTTTTCACCCCACAATGTTTAGGATTTACTTGGAAGATTAAAGGACTTTTTTGGAAATCACCTTTCCTGTCCCTCAAATGCTGAGCAGAAGCCTATTTTTCGTATTTTTCAAAAAAAGGTTGATTAACCAACAAAACCGAGTATAATACTTGGTATATAACTTAAGCGGGGAGATAACGGACATGACAGTAGAGGCGTACACTCAGATTTGGATCAATGACCATTTGGATTTAATCAATTATGCTATGCAAATCGGGGATCAGGAATGGCAAGCTGAGCTTGTAGCTGCTTTGCAGGAAATGAATGTGCCGAGCTACCCTTCGGAAGAAGTCGTTAAGGAGCTATTATGGCGCCAGTATGATGAGGTGCTTCGGCAAATGCTGGCCATTTATGAGCAGCTGCGCAATAGCGCATTTAAAGGGGATTTAAATATAGAGAAACAGCTGTGGAGCCTGAAGCTTAGAAGAGTTAATCTAGCAAAACAAATCAAGCAAGCCTAGCGATTAGACAGTTATTTGGGCTGAAAATAAAAAAGGCAAGCAGTTGTCTGCTATGCCGCTAACTTTTATAAGGACCGACCAGCGAGGCTTAGGCCATCATTTCCTTTTTGTCGCGCATCATAGCCATCATACCAGTCATCATTTCGTCGCACTCTTGCATCTTGGACATCATCATGTCGCTGTCCATCATTTCTTTGCTGTCCATGGAATCCATCATCATTTTCATACATTTCATCTTGCACATCATTTCTTCCATACACATCATCATCATCATGTTTGTCGTCATTATTTTCACCTCCACTTTCAAATTCATCATTTATTTTCCTCCCTAATCATAAACCAACTCCCACAAAATAACAAGCTTTTATAGTTGATTTCTAATTACATACTGTGTTATATTTATATGTTACTATTCTCATTAGACTTATAGGGATTGTTTTAAAGGAGATAAATCATGCTAAAACCTGTACCTTTCGGCATCATCGGATTCGGCTGGAGAGCGGAAGCTTATTTGCGAATTGCCAAGCAATTGCCGCATTTATTTAAAATAATTGGTATTGTGGTTAGAGATTCTGCAAAATATGAGCATGCTGCTGATCAATGGGGCGTTACCCTTTATTCAACGCCGCAGGAGCTGGCCAAGCATTGTGAATTTCTTGTTGCAGCCGTCTCGAAAACTTCCATGCCCCACGTCCTGAAGGAAGCGGCGTTACTGGACATTCCACTGCTGGCCGAAACGCCTCCGGCTTTCAACGACGAAGGCTATCAGCTCGTTTCCTCGCTCATCCAATCCGGCGCCCGTATCCAAATTGCCGAGCAATACCTTTTGCAGCCGCATCATCAAGCCAGAACCGCCCTGATTCAATCGGGAAGCCTGGGAGAAGTACGCCACGTACAAGTATCGACGGCACATGGCTATCACGGCATCAGTTTAATTAGACAGTGGCTTTCCGTCACGGATTCCAGCTGCCAAATCGTTTCGCGACGTTTTGAACTCCCCATTCAAGAAGTGCCCCATCGAGGACGAGCCGCGCAAGACCGGCTGGAGACCGAGATTCAGGATATTTCCATTATTACTTTCGGAGATGGGAAAAGTGCCGTTCTTGATTTCGCACGCTCTCAATATTTTTCGCCAATACGACACAATCGCATACTAATACGCGGCTCTAAAGGGGAAATCCGGGATAATGAGGTAACCCGAGGATTAGGTGCCAATAGCTATGAAGACGTAACGATTAGAAGAATGCAAGACGGCTTGGAGGGCAGCCTTGCTCCGCTTTCGCTTCGGGAATTGCGGGCAGGATCAGAGTGCGTTTTTCGCAATCCGTACTACCCTGCCCAGCTATCCGATGAGGAAATTGCGATTGCCGAAGTTTTGACTCGCATGACGGCATATATAGCAAGCGGAGAAAGCTTTTATTCACTATCCGAGGCTTTAATCGATGTTCGTCTATCCCTGGCTATTGATGAGTCGATTGCTACCGGCCATGCGGTAAATGTGCTGTAGTTAGCTTGTTCACTTTCAGAAGCTAAATAGACACCGAATAAGGCACTCTGCCCTTAAATTGCACAACCTCTCGAATGTCATGGCTTTGCAGCAGCTCGATCGCTTCTGCGAAGCCTTGCTCTAAATGCCCCACCTGATGGGCATCTGAGCCAATGGACACCGCTCTGCCTCCTAAATCCACATACATGTCCAGAATATACGGATGCGGATGAATCCAGCCTTGGCGATAAAGTCCGGTTGTGTTCAGCTCCAGCACCTTTTGCTTTTCAATGATCAGCGTTAAAATATCATACAAAATAGGCTTGCAAGCCGCTATATCTTGTTCCTCAACCGGATAGGTCGTATATCTTGCTACATAATCCAAATGGGCAACGATATCGAAATTGTCCATCTGGTCGACAGCCTCTCTTACATGCGTAAAATAATGCTTAAGCCTTTGCTGAATCGGCAGATCATGATAGGCTTTTTCGGAAAAATCAAGGCTGCCGTCGTTATGCGCCGAAAGCAGAATGACGTCAAACTGTTGCTGAGCCAAATAGTCGTTTATGACGTCTTTATAATCGCTCCGATAGCCGACCTCAATGCCTTTGCGAATTTCCATCTTATAACGCTGTGTCAGCTCTTCCACTTCTTGCTTGTAGCTCTTCCAATCAATGAGAACATTCTGTTTGAAATATTTGCAATCATACTCTAAATGGTCTGTCGTTACGACAGCTGGCTTTCCCAGCGCAAGCGCATATCGCACAAGCTCCTCCAGCGTTGAGCTGGAGTCTGGCGAATAGGAGGAATGCACATGCTGATCGATTAAAAGATTAGGTATTGTCATCCTTTTCTCCTTCTCATTCTACTGAAACTGCAATAGATTGCGCCCTTCATCTGTCATATCGAACAAATGGATTTTATCCGGCCTTATATCAATCGAGACCGTCTCGCGTTCCTTTAACCGCTTCTCGTTATCGGTCAGCAGACGAATCATCATATCGGACTGGCCAGCCCGATCCGTCATTTTAACGAGCTGCCCGCTGCCTAAATGCTCAATCAGATCAATTTCGAGTCTAATCGATGTCTCACTTGGCTGCTCGGGAATGAACAGATCATGCGGACGTATGCCCAGCTTGACCGCCTTGCCAATATGCTGTGCCTCCAGCCTGCGCGACTGAGGAATTTCCAGCTCGAACAGCTCCGTCTTTACCCACTGCCGATCCTCTCTTTGCTCCACTATGCCATCAATCAAGTTCATAGGCGGATTGCCTAGAAAGCTTGCGACGAACAGGTTATACGGATGATTGAACAGCTCGCTGGGAGGCGCATATTGCTGAATTTTCCCGCCGTTAAGAATCGCTACCCGATCAGAGATGGCCAAAGCTTCCTCTTGGTCGTGCGTGACAATAATAGTCGTTACGCCTAATTTGCGTTGGATTTTTCGGATTTCATCCCGTACATCCAATTTCAATCGCGCATCCAAGTTGGACATCGGCTCATCCAGCAGCAAAATTTCCGGGTCCTTGGACAGTGCGCGCGCCATGGCGACACGCTGCTGCTGTCCGCCTGACAGCTGCGACGGCTTGCGATCGAGCAGATGATCGATTTGCAATATTTTGCTCGTCTGCAAAGCACGGTCGTAGGCGTCCTTCTTGGCCATTTTTCGCTCGCGAAGCGGAAACGCAATATTGTCTCGAACCGTCAAATGAGGATACAGCGCATAGGATTGGAACACCATTCCGATATTTCGATCCTTCGGCTCCACATGATTGACCAGCTTATCCTTAAAATAAATTTCCCCGGAGGTTGGCTTGAGCAGCCCTGCCAGCATCATTAGCGTAGTCGTCTTTCCACAGCCTGAAGGGCCTAGCAGCGCGACAAATTCGCCCTTTGCGATTTCGAGATTCAATCCGTCAACCGCACGGCCTCCATTTTGCTTGCCATCATAGTTTTTCACAATATTTACAAGAGAAATCATACCTGCTTTGCTCCTCCCAAATTCACCTTCAGGAATATTTTCTGGGTAAAAATATAAAACACGATTAGCGGAATCGTATAAAACAAACCAATCGCTGTAATTAATCCATAGTTCATAATGACATTTTCCTTCGTTACGAGCCGCGACAGATAGCCGGCGAGCGTCAGCATATTGTCATCGAATATAAACAGCTTGAATAGAAACCATTCGCCGTAGGCGCCTAAAAAGGCAAAAACAGCAATTGCCCCGATGCCTGGCAATACGTAGGGAACGAGTACCTTCATGAGCGCTCGAAATCTTGAGCATCCATCTACCATCGCCGCCCATTCCAAATCCCACGGCACCTCATCGAAGAAACCTTTCATAATATACACCCTGCCTGGCAAGGAGCCCGTTATAGCAACGAGGATAACGCCAAAGTACGTATTTACTAGATCCATTTGAACCAATATGAAAAACGTAGCGATAATGAGCGTGATGCCCGGAAAGGAGCGCATAAGAAACAGAAACTTCATGGCGGCCAGCTTTCCTTTAAAATCGAGCCGAGAGAACGCATACGCAGCAGGCACAGCAATGCCGATTTCAATCAATACAATAAGAAACGAATAAACTAATGTATTTAGAACAATGGGCCAAATCGCTGGCAGACGGACGCCCGCATACTCGACAGGCTCCTTAACAAAATTGAAGTTTTCAAGCGAAAATTGGCCTGTCATGCTATTAAAGGTGGCTGCAAGAAAATACCATACAATCATACCGATAATAGGCATCGTGAAGAGCAGCAGATACGTGTGCACGAGCAGCTTTTTTACAATCGTTGTCGACATATTTGCCTCCTAATCTTCAATCCGTGATGGCTTTATCATTTCATCAAAATCGAACAGCCTCAGCAGCCATAAGGTCAAAATAAGCGAGATCAGCACAACCAAAAGCGAAAGAGCGGCGCCGTAGCCATAATATTTTAAATGAAAGGCCTGCTGGTACGCATATAGAGATAACGTCGTCGTGTCGCGCATAGGTCCGCCATTCGTCAGCAGCAGGATGAAGAAATAGGAGGACACAAAGCCAATAAGATCGGATATCGTAATATACATTAACGGCCATTTCAAGGATGGAAGGATGATTTTAGTGATGACCGATTTTTCACTTGCTCCATCTACTTTCGCAGCCTTATACAAATCTTCAGGTATCGAGCTGATTGCAGCAGATAATAAAATCATGCCTCCTGAAGTTGTAGATACAATCGTAGCAATGATCACAATAGCCATAGCGATTTTCGTAAACCATGAGACGGGATCGCTGTCTGGCTGGAATAAGAGCAGAAATTTATTGATCAGCCCACCCTCCGTGGGATCAAATAAATATTTCCAGAAGGTTACATATACAACTGCAGGAATGATGCTCGGAATTAACCATAGGACACGGTAAATGACTGCCGTCAATTTGCCCTTTAAGAAGTACTGGGTTGCGATCGATATAAACAAACCAAAAAACAAAGAGAACACGAGCGTAATCACGGCAAATATAACGGTG
Organism: Paenibacillus liaoningensis; assembly: GCF_059609455.1. Taxonomy (NCBI): domain Bacteria; kingdom Bacillati; phylum Bacillota; class Bacilli; order Caryophanales; family Paenibacillaceae; genus Paenibacillus; species Paenibacillus liaoningensis. The sequence continues at coordinate 147,135 of NZ_JCAALU010000013.1, read as the reverse complement.
TTCCATAAAATTTGCGGCATGCTGTAGTCGGAAAATATTCGCTTGAAGTTATCGAAACCAACAAAGTTGATTTTCATGGATGCATTTAAATCAGTGAAGGACATAATAATGGTCGCAATAGCCGGAAGAATAAAAAAGACCAGCACCAGAAGAGCAAAGGGCATAATGAATAAATAGGGGTACACTTTCTTGGCAAAAGGTTTCTTGTAAGCTGTCTTGGCTGAAGTTACCGGGATCTCCATAATGAGATCTGCACCTGCTTCCTATAAGCAAAATAGATGGAAAGGTGCTCCTGTCATCAGAGCACCTTTCCTTGTATCATCGTTATTCTACAATGAGACTGTCCGCTGGCACGTTTTGCTTGACATCCTTTTGGAATAACTCAAAGGCCTGTGCGGCGGTTTGCCCTTTCGTCAGAATGGCATCAATGCCAAGCGTAAAGGATTTCATATAGACCGCATAATCCATTTGGGCTGGGCGCGTTTTCGTAAATTCGATTAAATAAGCATGATCTTTGTAGAAGCTCATTTGCTGGAAGCGGGCATCCTCCTGCGCTGCTGCTGTTACAGGCAGCTTGCCGCTCTTAAGCGTATGATTAACCTGCAGGTCCGGATCCAGCACATGCTCAATCAATTTTTGAACATAAGGCATCTTCTCATCATCCACAGTAGGTCCCACATAGATCATCGCGGGATTGCTGTAGGATACAGGTTTTCCTCCCTGCTCGACCGACGGAACCGGAATCCAGATTGCATTTTCCTTAAACCATGCTTCATAGCCAGCCAAGTCCTCTTCCATGCCAAGTTGTGTACGCATCACTTGATAAAATTCAGTACGGGCAAATTCAGCAAACAATTCGCCTTTAATGAACAGCTCGGCAGCCTTGTCCGTATCAATCTCGGCAATGCCCTCGGTAACTACGCCGCGCTGCTTCGCGTCCTGCCAAAACTCATAAACCTTCTGCGTATTTTTCGACAGTACCATCTTGTTCTGTTCCGCACTATAATTGAAGTTGCCGAATGTATAATTCCAGCCTTCAAACCTTGTATCCTCAACACCAAAGCCTACTTTAACCAGCTTTTGCTTAACGGCCGCATCTGCAAGATCCACAAGCTCACTGAATGTGAAGGTTCCAGCATCAACGCTAGCCTTCAGCTCATCAATTTGCGTCGCTGTCCAGCCTAAGCCTTCCAGCGCTTTGCGGCTAATGAATACGGGAGAAGCATCCATATCTTGAATGACGCCATAGTAATGGTCCTCGTATTTCATCATGTTGTTGTAGGACTCCGGCATATTTTTGAACACGTCTGAAGTTCCAACCCAGTCCACATCACGGATGAGTCCAGCGTTCAGCTGCCAGCCAATATCTACGCTGGAGTTAATAAATACATCTGCTACCTTATTCGCTTGTGCCTGCAAAATCAGCTCATCATCGCCAATACCAGGCCACCAATCTATTTTCACCTGCACGTTTTCCGGCTTCAATTGTTCATTCAAACGCTTTTCTGCTTCTACAAAATTGTCCTTCCGTGCTCCCCATGTGTTCTCGCGTACGGAAATCACGACCTCTTTCATTTTCGCCCCATTGCTGGAAGTCTCTGTACCGCTATTTGCAGCAGTGCCAGAGTTTGAGCCTGTCCCACATCCAGCTAACAATGCGGTACTAGCCATTACACTAACCAATCCAAGTGCAAGCCTCTTCATGCTTTTAAACCCTCCTCGTTATCCAGTTATCACTGGCTTAACTAAACTATAAAGGAGAATTGTAAAACCTGTGTCAATTACACATTAATAAATTGTTTTTTTATTCTTTTAATTGCAATGATATTGTTTTCAAAATGATTGATCTGTTTTATTTTGTGAACACTTGCCCAAGTGCCTGATCCAAAATCGCGATCGCTTCTTCCATTTGTGGAAGGGTTGTAATTAATGGCGGAACAAGCGTAATGACATTTCCGCCGGATACCTTGAAGCTTAGTCCGCGGGACAAGCATTCATAGAGAACCTTTTCAGCACCTGCAACTTCCTTCTCTTTCGTCTCGCGATCAGATACGAGCTCTATTGCCGCCAGCATGCCTTTCACCCGAACGTCGCCGATTACGGCATACTTTCGCTGCAGCTCCTGAAGCTGCAGCGTCAGCCACTGCTCCATCTTTTGCGCGTGCTCAAGCAGGTTTTCCTGTTCGATGTATTCAATGGTAGCCAAAGCTGCCGCACAGCCTACAGCGCTTTTCTCATGCGTATAATGTCCGAGTGAAATATCGCCAGCAATATCTAGATGCTCTCTCGCAATAATGCCTGCCATCGGAAAAATGCCGCCGCCCAAGCCTTTGCCAATAACAACGATATCCGGAACAATATCATAATGCTCGTGAACGAACATTTTGCCCGTACGGCCTAATGCCGTCGGTATTTCATCCAGGATGAGCAGCACCCCATAATCATCGCAAATTTGACGCAGCCGCTGCATATAGGCAATGGTAGGAATCTGTACATCCGTGCTGCGAATCGGCTCTAGAATGACCGCGCACACGTCATCTTCCCGCTCCAGCATATAGCTTAAGTAATCGAGATTTTTGGCAGCTGCGGCTTCTCCTTCTCCAAAGATCGAACGATAGCTGTTATAGGGCATCATATGCTCCGTTCCAGACATTAACGGTCCGATCCCGCTTCTGAATACAGCTTCGCCGCCAATGGATATCGCATCCAAGCTTGCGCCATGAAAGGAATCCCAGGTGGATATCGTTTTGTGCTTGCCAGTTGCCCTGCGGGCTAGCTTTAGCGCTATTCCAATTGCGCTGGTGCCGCCTGGCGTAAACAGCACCTTGTTCAAATCTCCCGGCGCAAGCTGGACTAGCTTCTGGGCCAGTTGAATAGCAACCTGGCTCGTATAGCGGCGCGGCAGAAACGGCAGCTGCTGCATCTGTTTCATGATGGCATTCATCACATACTCATTTTTGTAGCCGACCTGATGAACGCTGTTTCCATGAAAATCAATCACCTTGCGTCCGTCCTGATCCTCAATGTAAATGCCTTCTGCATTTACGATGACATTTAAGCATGGCGTAGACATAGACTGATGAAGAAAAAGCTTGCTGTCCTGTTCGAGTACAGCAAGCGTTTCTTCGCTTAGATGCTCATCCTGCCAAGCTTGACGGGCATCCGTTCCATTGATATCTCCTTCTATGCGGCTATTGATGCGGTTTGGCATAGGGCAGCTCCTCCCTCATCAAACGTTCATTGATTTGCTCGATCATTGCTGGCAGCTCGGACATGTCCTCAATAACGGCATGGGCTCCTGCTTCCATATAGCTCTGGCTCACAGCAGCAATAATATGGCGTTCTTCCTCTGGCGTCAGCTGCAGCGCCTCTGCCTCCGTAAAGCCCAGCATGGAGCTGCCCTTCACAATGCCAATCGCCCATACGCCAGCACTATTCGCCTCTTGTATGTCAGAAATCGTATCGCCAACCTTTACAACTTGCGCATGATGGCGAAGGCCAAGCTGCTTCATATTCTCATAGATCATATAGGGATACGGTCTGCCTTTGTCCATGACAAGATCAGGTGTTACCCAATGATCGGGTTCATAGCCGCATTCCTTAGCTGCTTTCGCCACGATGGACAGCATGGTGGACGTGTAGCCTGTCGTCGCTCCGATTTTTAAGCCTTGCTGTCTCAGCTGCCGTATCGTCTCTACAACATATGGGTTTGGTTTTCCGTATTGCGAAAGGATAGCCAGCAATCTAGGCTCGAACTGGTCATGCAGCTCATTAATATCCGTCTCCGTATAGCTGCGGCCAAATTTTGCTTGAAAAACAGCTTCTATTCTCGGCATTTGCAGCAGCGATTGAATATGATCCCGCTTCAGCTGCCCCATAGGAACGCGAACCTCTTCCACCGTAACTGGAATGCCTAGCTCCTCAAAAACATCCATAAACACCTGCACGGGTGCAAAACAGCCGTAATCAATGGTCGTCCCGGCCCAATCTAAAATAACACCTTCAATTTTCATAGTTGACCTCTCCAACATAACGTAATACTTGCTCACTTAAACGCTCCATATCCTTTGCATGCACGTCCCCGATATTTCCGATTCGAAATACCTGGGCGTCTGTCAGTTTGCCAGGATAGATAACAAGGCCAGCCAGCTTCAAGAAGCTATAAAAATGTTCAAATTCAAAAGGGATATGCGTCGGATACAAGAAGGTTGTAATAATCGGAGATTGCAGCTCTCTAGGCAAGTAAGCCGTAAAGCCAGCTAGCGTCAGCCCTTCCACAACGATTTGCTGGTTGGTACAATACCTTGCATGGCGTGCCTCCACACCGCCTTCTTCAGCCAGCTCCTCTAGTGCCTGTGCAAATGCGTGTACGACATGCGTTGGCGAAGTAAAGCGCCATTTGCCGGAGTCGTTCTCCATCGTCTCCCACTGGTCATATAAATCGAGCGATAACGAGCGCGCTCTCCCTTTGCATTTCATAAGCTCCTCCCTTTTGCAAAGCATAAAGCTGAAGCCTGGAACACCTTGAATGCATTTATTGGCGCTGCTAATGATAAAGTCGATTTGCAGTTCCTCTACCCCAATCGGAATGCCGCCAAAGCTGCTCATGGCATCGATGATTGCAATTCGATGATTTCGCTTAATGACCTCCATTACCGCCTCCAGCGGATTCAAAATGCCGGTTGTCGTCTCGCAATGGACCATAGCGATATGCGTAATTGATGAATCCTCAATAAGCTTCCTCTCAACGACTTGAGGATCTATCTGCTCATTCGCTTCAAACTCAAGGGATGCATGTGGAATATGGAGCACCTTTGCTATATCCTCCATGCGCTTCCCGTAGGCGCCATTTTGCAAAATAAGCAGCTTGCCATCATTCGGGATGACTGAGCCAAGCGTCGCTTCAACCCCAAAGGTGCCGCTGCCCTGCATGAACAGAGCCGTGTAGTGCTCCTGAGATGCGCGGCCAATCTCTAGCAGCTGCTGACGAATCTGCTGGACAATGGCTTTATAGTCATGATCCCACGTGCACCAATCCTTTAACATCGCCTCTTTGACCGTTAATGTTGTGGATAAGGGACCCGGCGTCAATAATACATATGGATTGCTCATAGCTCCTCCTATACTTGCCACTCGGATTTGGGATAGATAGGATTGCTCCATGCGACTTTTCCCCATGCATCTACACATTCCACTCGCACATATTGCTCATCATTTTGAATGAAATATTCCGCTTCGGTGATGTATTCGCCAGTTGGGTCCATTTCAGCCAAGCCATTGTGGGGAAAGGTAATAAAGCGAATACTCTGCACAGGAGAGCATTTGACCTTAAGCCTATCGTTCTCCATGCGAAGATCATAAATGGTCGGACCATTGGAGCTGTAATAACGCCCTGCTTTCATCGCCTCAATAATCGCCTGCTGCTCTAATCGCTCGGTCTCTACGACAATCCAGCCGCCATAAAATTCGGATACTGCCATCTCCGTCGGACCACCATGGGCATCGTCTGCTGCAATGGCATTTACCTGCTTGCCACGTTTTAGGACATAGTCCCAGTAGGATATGCCGTAGCCTACCGCCTCTTGAATTTCCGACTGGTGATTATAGATTTCAATCGCTGCATAACCCTCCAGCTGAAGCAAATCCTCTTCTCGATTTTTCGACCATTCTGGATGGTTCATAATGACGAGATTGCCTTTGCTTCTCATGTCGTCAATCAATTGCTGAATCGTATTCAGGCTCTCGTAATCGGGCTTCTCATGCACCTCATCATGCTGAAAGGGCTTCTCCGCCAGCAGCGAACGGTCCAATAGTCCATGCAGATGATACTGCTGGCCAGTCGTTTCACGATCCATCTCGCATGCCATTTCATAGCCGTCCAGCATAATAAAATCACCGGTGTCATACGCATCGCTCTGAAAATATATTTCATGGTCGCTTAAGCACATAAAATGATAGCCTTTTGAACGATAAGCCTCTCTCATTTGCTCTATCGTATATTCCCCGTCACTGCGAACGGAGTGCGCATGAATGTTACCTTTATACTTTTGCCGCTCAGCATCTAAAATAACAGCATCTCTCATCGCTATTCCCCCTCCGCCAAATCTGCCACAAAGATCGGATTAGACCACGCTATTCTGCCCTTCTCGTCCACACACTCAACCCGAATATATTGCATGCCCTGCTTAATTTTCATGCTTCCAGAGGACATCAGCTCGCCCGTCCCGCGTTCCACGAGAAAGGGTCCGCGCAGCGGAAATGCTTTAAACATCATATACTGGCAGGGCGAGCACTCCACATGGACAAACCCATCCTCCACACGATAATCAAAAATTTCGGGACCCGAACTGGAATAAAACTGTCCGTTCTTCAGGGCTGTAATAATCCCTTGCTGCGTAAGCTCCTCCGCCTCGACACATACCCAGCCTCCGCCATACTCAGAAATTTTGCTGCCCTGGTCATGCTCATGCGAGTCATCAGCAGCGATACCAAACACGCGCTTGCCATTTTGAAGGGCATGATCCCAGTAGGCCGCCCCATAAGAAGAGCTTGGTGTCCATTCTGTTGCATGATTATAGATTTCGACTGCAAAAAAACCGTCGTACTGCACCATATCCTCGAAGCGTGTCAAATGCCATTCGGGGTGATTGAAAATAACGAGATTGCCATGCGCCTTCATTTCATCAATCAGCTTCTGTGGGGATTGCGGCCCCTCCCAAGGAATGGGAACCTCGAATGCTTGCAAATGATGAAATCTCTCTTTCTCCGGTCGCATCGTCGGATCATCCAGCACGCCAAAGTGGTAACCTGGGTCTTCGTCCGGCACTAAATTCAAGCCGCCTCTTTCCATGCCTGGCAGCACGATGAAGGATTCAGTGTCATAATCAGCCGTTCGAGCGAAAATATCATGATCGGTTATGCTGATGAAGTCATAGCCTTTAGCCTTGAAAGCAGCCACAACATCCTCCGCTTCCTGCGATCCATCTGACCATGTCGTATGCGTATGCAAATTCCCCTTGTACTTTCTTTTGCTTTTGTCTAAATACACGGCGTCCTTCATCGTCATCACTCCTGTTTTCCTAGTTATCCATTCGCTTAGCAAATATTTGCTTTTTATTGCTTTTATTTTTATTTATGTTGTTTTAAACATTCTACTGCGAAAAAATGACCAATACAATGCGATTCGAAAGATTTAACATAGGGATTACAATTTTGACACAACAACAAACAACATCAAAAAAAGCCAGCAGAGAAGAAGTGCTTCTCTACTGGCTTTTAAGACGGATTGAACCATCTGATTGGACCATATGATATGATTATTTCATTCGATCGTTTGATTCAAACCTTATACTTTACTCATGCTTTACTCATGCTTTGCTATTCAGTTGGCATCATCCATCTCGTATTCTTCTCTTCCAGCTGCGTCTTCCATTCGGCCGGGGGCTCCAGTTCCGAAATCACGATATCGACATTTTCAAAATCGCATATTTTCACCATGGACCGCTTGTTCCATTTCGATGAATCCGCCAAAATGATCGACGTTTCCGACTGCTGAATCCATTTGCGGGTCAACGTTGCTTTCTCATAATCATAGCTCGTAAATCCGTGCTCGATCGATAAGGCATCTACGGTTACAAATGCTTTATTCACAAAAATATCCGACATATTAGCTTCCGCAATAGCGCCCGTGACACGGGAATGCTTCACATTCACCTCGCCGCCAAGCATAATAATCCGGCCATCGAATTGCTCTCTTTTTTTGAGCTCAATCAACGCCATCATGGCAGATATCGAGCTCGTTAGTACGGTTACCTGCTGCTTTTGAGATAGAAACGGGATAATTTGCAGCGGTGTCGTGCCTTCATCTATAAAGATAACGTCATAATCGTCGATTAGTGAAAAAGCAAGATAGCCAATTTTCTCCTTCGCCTCTTGATTAATGCAGGCTCTTTCAAACAATGTAGGCTCTATTTCTACCTTCAGCTTGATTGCGCCGCCATACACCTTCTTAAGCTTATTTTCCTTCTCCAGCTCATCGAGATCTCTGCGAATCGTTTCTGTTGTAACCTCAAACATGCGCGCCAGGTCGCCCGCAATGACCTTCCCATGCTCATTCAGCAAGTTCATAATGCTTAGCTTTCTTTCTTCGCCTGCGAGAGACATCACAAACCCTCCATTCTACTTTTTTACTATTCTCACGCACCCAGAACCCTACAAAGATGCCGCCGCTGCTGGCGCTTCCGGGCTAGACCCAGCTAAATTCCGCATCCATTTCTGGGAACGATAACGTTTATACCCGATCAAAGCTTTGCTAACCTCTTCACATAAAAATAAAGCATACACCCATTCAAGCGGCAGATGGAGCACGTACACGCCAACAAATACTGCTGGCAATGCAATGGCCCATGTTGTAATTAAAATCATGTTCATCGTAAACAAATTATCTCCGCCTGCTCTAAACATACCGACAATCCACACATTATTCAAGAAAAATGCTGTCATAGCCAGTGCTTGCAGCAGAAGCACATTCCCTAATGATGCATGAACCTCCGCGCTTAGGTGAGGAAAAATCAAGGCTGCAAACGGCGAAACTATAATAATGACAACACTTATGATTATACCAGCAATGACCGAAATGCGAGTAAATCTGCGCGCATAATCCATCGCCTGCTCCGGCTCATCCTGTCCCAGCTTTTGTCCAATCATGACCTTTGCTGCATAAGCAAATCCGTGGATCCCCATCATAAAATAGCCCTGCAGCGTATTCCCCAGCTGAAAGGTAGTCAATGCCGCGATACCCAATGCCCCAAAAGCTACGGCATACAGCATATTGCCAATCGACCACATTCCTTCGTGGAACACGAGCGGCGTGATCGTTTTCAATACCTGTTTGCGCAGCAGCAGAGGCAAGCTAAATAGCTCGCGGACGCGAATGTTTACATAATAGGATTTACTATAAATGAAAACGAGCAAAACCAGCAGACTCGCACCCGAAGCGATTAACGTTCCCCATGCAGCTCCTGCAACACCAAGCTCGGGCAAGCCCAGCCTGCCGTAAATCAGCCCATAGTCCAGTGTAATATTGACGGCCATCGCACATAGACCGACATACAAAGTGATCTTAACCTTCCCTATAGAACCAAGCGCCTGGGCATAAGCATCTCTAATCGCACTGATTAGGAAAACACACGCCATAATCGTCACGTATTGAATGCCAAGCGGCATGAGTTCAGCGTCCTTAATAAATAAAGAGAGGATCGGCTCCTTCCAAATCGACACAGCAGCAAATGCCAGAAGACTGATGCCGATACCCGTCAGCAGCATAAAACCGAATGTCGCACGCAAAAGCATATACTGCTGTTTTCCATAGTACTGGGTCATATAAGCGGTCATTCCATAAACGGCGGTAAGAATCATTGATAAAATGAAGCTGATTCTGCCTGCTGCGGCAGTAATCGCGACTGCTCCATCTCCCAAGCTGGTTACCATTAGCATATTAACGAGCGAGAATGAATTAGCAACTAGCATTTGCAGCACAGATGGAACGACTAATCCTTTCATCTCGCGAGTAAATTCAGACTTTCCGATCGTACGCTTCCCCAAGCCTATCCCTCATCCACATTCAAATTGTACGATATCTTGCATGTTTTTCACTTCGTTTCGATTAAAACGACGTAGCTTTCGTGTTGTTTTAATTGCTTTTTTGTTGCCTCATTTATCATACCTATTGTTTGTTGATTAATCAATGCAAGATCGCAAGAGAAATGAGGATTTACAAATACTTTAGTTTTTATCGTTAAAAGCTGACCAATTAAATAAAAAAGCCCACCTCCTTGGAATAGGAAGTAGGCTGAATGACTGGTTCACAAAACGGCTCAGACGTGACCGACCATAAAGCGACTGTTTATGGGAGGTGATGCCTTGTGACAGTATTTGAAGCACTCATGATCATGCTTACTTTTGGTTTGCTTATCGTAGCGCTACTGTCCGAGAAACGAAAATAGACCGCCCCCTGGTCAAGGAATGCGGTCTATTTCGATCGTAACACCTGATTAAAGCCTACTGCCCTTAAAAGCAGCTGTTGCAGGGGGAGTCGTGTTAGCGCACGGCTCCTTTCTGCATTATATGCTTCTGTTGCTTATAATATAACACTGTCGAGTGGATAAGTAAATTATCCACTTTACTTTTTATTCCACCATGTACGATTACCTCAAACTATATAAAAAGCACCTTAGAGTCTACTGAAATATTCCAGTGAACTCTAAGGTATACTAACAAAACGATGTGAGTTTTTTGTGTATTTTAGGTCTTATCATAGGTTTTCTATCCGAATCCCCTTAAAAATCAGCCCTATATTTCCAAGTCAATATCATGTGTTTACGCTCACACAATCGATTCAGTGCATCAAACGAAAAAAAATGATATTATGTATGATGTATGATGGATAAAGGAATTTGCCATAGCTTTTTTTATATATTGCAACAAGAGGAGATACTATGAGTAACGAACATAATTTTTGGCTTGACTTACCGAAGCCATTTTTCATATTAGCACCAATGGAAGATGTCACAGATGTTGTATTTCGTCACGTCGTTAGTGAAGCTGCAAAGCCCGACGTATTTTTCACGGAATTCACAAATACAGAAAGTTATTGTCACCCTCTAGGAAAAGACAGTGTACGTGGCCGGTTAACGTTCACAGAAGATGAACAACCGATTGTCGCTCATATTTGGGGCAATAAACCAGAATTTTTTGAACAGATGAGTATGGATATGAAAAAACTCGGTTTTCGTGGTATCGATTTAAACATGGGATGCCCTGTACAAAACGTTGCTTCCAATGGAAAAGGTGCTGGATTAATACAACATCCTGAAGTTGCAGCAGAAATTATTCAAGCCGCAAAAGCAGGTGGATTGCCGGTTAGCGTTAAAACAAGATTAGGTTACCATAACATTGACGAGTGGCGCGATTGGTTAGGACATATTTTGAAACAAGATATTGCGAATCTTTCCATTCACCTTCGTACAAAAAAAGAGATGAGTAAAGTAGCTGCACACTGGGAGCTAATCCCTGAAATAAAAAAATTACGCGATGAAATTGCTCCACATACGTTGTTAACGATTAATGGAGATATTCCTGACCGCGCAGCAGGATTAAAATTAGTAGAACAATACGGCGTTGATGGCGTCATGATTGGACGCGGCATTTTCACCAATCCATTCGCTTTTGAAAAAGAGCCTAAAGAACATAGCGCAAAGGATTTTCTCCATTTGCTTCTTTTACAGTTGGATCTTCACGATAAATATTCGAAAGAAATTCTGCCACGTTCATTTAAACCGCTTCTTCGCTTTTTCAAAATCTATGTTCGCGGATTTAGAGGCGCAGGCGAACTAAGAAACCAGTTAATGGATACAACGTCAACAGATGAAGTACGTCATTTAGTAAAAGCGGTTTTAGAGCAAGAATTAGATTGATTTTGCGAAATCAAAGAGACCTTTCAAGAGTTCAATGAACTCATGAAAGGTCTCTCATTTTTGCATGATGTGGTCAAACGGTGTTTCCGTTTAAGGAAACTTTTGATGCTGCAGACTTCTCAGCCTGATTACCGCATGGAGCGCTTTTCTGCTCCATCGGCGATGAAATCTACCGCTTAAGCGCGGTCGCTCATCATCGAATTACTTCGATAATGATTTCATCACATCATGCCGCCCATTCCACCCATGCCGCCCATGTCAGGCATGCCGCCGCCAGCACCTTTTGGTTCTGGCTTGTCAGCAACAACCGCTTCAGTTGTCAGGAACATAGCTGCAACGGAAGCTGCGTTTTGCAATGCAGAGCGTGTAACTTTGGCAGGGTCAACGATACCTGCTTCGAACATGTTAACCCATGTTCCAGTAGCAGCGTTGTAGCCTACGCCGATTTCTTCATTTTTCAAGCGCTCAACGATAACCGAACCTTCTTGACCAGCGTTCGCAGCAATTGTGCGAAGCGGCTCTTCAAGGGAACGAAGAACGATGTTAACGCCTGTTTGCTCGTCGCCTTCTGCATTAACAGCAGCAACTGCTTTGTATACGTTAATTAGAGCTGTACCACCACCGGATACGATACCTTCTTCAACCGCTGCGCGAGTTGAGTTCAGGGCATCTTCGATGCGAAGCTTGCGCTCTTTCAATTCTGTTTCAGTAGCAGCACCGACTTTGATTACTGCTACGCCGCCGGACAATTTAGCCAGACGCTCTTGCAGTTTCTCACGGTCGAAGTCGGAAGTTGTTTCTTCCAGCTGCGTACGGATTTGGCTTACACGAGCCGCGATGTCAGAAGCGTCGCCGCTGCCGTCAACCACGATTGTGTTTTCTTTTGTTACGCGTACTTGACGAGCGGAACCCAGTTGCTCAACCGTAGTCGATTTCAGCTCAAGGCCCAGTTCCTCAGTGATCACTTGACCACCAGTCAGAGCAGCGATATCTTGCAGCATCGCTTTACGACGGTCGCCGAAGCCTGGTGCTTTAACAGCTACGCAAGTGAATGTGCCGCGCAGTTTGTTCACAACCAGAGTTGCGTTCGCTTCGCCTTCAACATCTTCTGCAATAATCAGAAGCTGTTTGCCGGATTGAACGACTTTCTCAAGCACAGGAAGAATTTCCTGAATGTTTGTAATTTTTTTGTCAGTGATCAGGATATACGGGTTATCCAGAACAGCTTCCATTTTGTCCGTGTCAGTAACCATGTAGTGGGAGATGTATCCACGGTCGAATTGCATACCTTCAACCACTTCAAGCTCCGTTACAAAGCCTTTCGACTCTTCAACGGTAATAACGCCGTCGTTGCCCACTTTTTCCATAGCTTCTGCAATCAGTTGGCCCACTTCATCGTCAGCGGAAGAAATAGCCGCAACTTGGGCGATGGATTGTTTGCCTTCGATTGGTTTAGCGATGTTTTGCAGCTCTTCAACTGCAGCTTTAACCGCTTTTTCGATACCTTTGCGGATAACCATTGGGTTAGCGCCAGCTGTTACGTTTTTCAGACCTTCGCGAATCATCGCTTGAGCCAAAACAGTAGCTGTAGTTGTACCGTCACCGGCAACATCATTTGTTTTTGTTGCTACTTCTTTAACAAGCTGTGCACCCATGTTCTCGAATGCATCTTCCAGCTCGATTTCTTTCGCGATGGATACACCATCGTTCGTGATCAACGGGCTGCCGAATTTCTTCTCCAGCACGACGTTGCGGCCTTTAGGTCCGAGTGTAACTTTTACAGCATTTGCAAGTGCATCTACACCACGCAGCATTGCGCGGCGAGCGTCTTCGCTAAATTTAATATCCTTTGCCATTATCATTTACCTCCCGAAAATATATTCATATAAGTATGCTTAACGGCCTGCGCCGTTTCGTTTAAGTCCAGTCAAGCTGTATGTGAGCAGCCTATTCAAAGATCGCGTGAATGTCGCTTTCTTTCATAATCAAATACTCTTTGCCGTCGTATTTAACTTCTGTTCCCGCATATTTGGAGAAAAGGACGCGATCGCCTTCTTTAACTTCAAGCGCTACGCGAACTCCGTCTTTCAGCGCGCCGCTGCCAACAGCCACCACTTTACCTTCTTGCGGTTTTTCCTTAGCCGAATCTGGCAAAACGATACCGCTTGCAGTCGTTTCTTCTTTCGCGATCGCTTCTACTAATACACGTTCACCCAAAGGTCTGATCATTGAAAATAGCCTCCTTTAAAAATTTGTCGCTTATTTTTGTTAGCACTCATGAGCATGAAGTGCTAACAATCATGTTTATCATACTTTTTTTCGTTATTAATTTCAAGTGCTTGAGGACGATTTTTGCAGGAAATTTACATACCACTGGAAAAAGACCGCTTTATGCGACCGTCTGCTTTAACTCATGCAGCGCTAGCAAAGCCCCTCATCCATTGTTACCGAGCTTATGCCAAGGTAAACGGTCTTCTGTAAAAGTTTGAGGCGCGGCTGAAGCTTCGCATTTATAAAGTGCGCAGGCCACAGATAGCTGCAAAAATAAGAGAAAGCGCACCTGTACGAAAATGGCTGCGCCTCTTCACTTACTCTCGCTGCTAGTAGCTGGTAATCATACTCTTGCTCATAATCTTGTTCATAATCTCGCTGCCTATTATGACTGCTACCCTTTTATTGCATGATCAATTGAAAAAGCACTCCCTGACCACGCTTTGCGCGCTGTCCAATCCTCAGGCTCGCCGCTCCAAAAGGGATGCTCCGCGGCAAGGCCAAGCGGGAGAAACACAGCCGCGCATAAATACAGGCTTCCTGTGGAAATATAATGCTCGCCAATGTCTGGCTGGCTGCCGCAAAAGCCGATGGTCAGCCAGCCGTCCTCTGTAAATGTGCCGGGGACAGACAAGCTGCGGCGGATAACTGCTGTCAATGCGCAGCGCGCCTGTGCCGGAGAAACGCTGCCGGGAAGCTCGCCGAGCAGCGCGCTTTGCGCCAAGCTTTGCATGGCGCCGCAGCGGTAAGCAAGCGAGCGGCCCAGCGGCGGAAATGTGCCCTCCGGCGAAATGAGCCGCTCCTGCACCTCCGCCCAGCGCTTCGCTCTCTCCGTGATGCTCGCCTGCATTGCATCCCAATCTTCATAGCAGCCTTGAACGGCTGCTACGATGTCAACGAGCATAGGCTGGATTACAAAGCTGTTGTAATAGTCGAAGTGGAACGACGGGCCATCTCCGTAGGCTCCGTCTCCGACATACCATTGCTCATGCTGCTTAAGGGCATAATCAATGCGCATCGGATCCCAGTCGCTTTCTCCCATACGGTACAAGGCCGCTTCAATGATCGCGGAGAAAAGCAGCCAGTTCATGGCGAATGGCTTGCGCGAGCGGGTTAGTTTGAAAGCTTGGACAACGTGCTTCTGCACCTTGGCATCCAGCTTGTCCCAAAGCTCCGTCGGCGCACGCAAAATCGCCTGCGCCAGAAACGCTGTATCAACGATCGGCTGAAAGCCTTCTGCAAAATTCATATAATCCGGCGACTGCGGATCACAGCCAGCAGCAATCGCAGCCCGTGAAAGCTCCGCATATTGCTGGCGAAGCCGCTCTTCTGCTTCATTTGCCCCGCCGCTGCCTTCAAGCCAGGGTGCTATTCCACATAATAGGCGGCCCAGCGCCTCCAGATGGGTCACATCGGAGCGATCCTGTCCCGCAGCAGACTGGACGGGCATCGTTTTTTTCAACTCACGAGCCGCAAGCAGGCGCAGCACAGGCTCAGCAACCCGGCATAACTCGCTCACCCAATACTCGCGTTCCTCCAGTAACCGTACTCTCTCGCCTGAATCTGTACCTTTTTCCCCAATCAACGGCCGTTCGCCCCTTTCTGTTCCCTAGCTATGCGAATTGGATAACGATCAGATGACACTTGATGTTCGCCTTACGACCAGAAGCTATCGTAGCCTCGCAGCTTGGACAAGCCCTCCGTAAAGAAATAATCGCCGTAGATGAGCGGGACGTCGAGATTTTTGCGTTCCGGGTAGTGGCTCGTGCCATGCAAAACCAGCCCTTCCTCCTGTGCATCGTCCGCCCATGCGCCATAGTTCTCGTACAGCGATTTCAAAATCCGCTCGCCCGCTCGGCGATACAACTCACGCTCGACCTCTGGCACTACATCCGCAATTGCCAGCAAACCGCAGGCCGCGCAAGCGCCCGCCGATGAATCGCGGTATGTCTCCACGCCATCCGGTAACCGGAAATCCCAATGCGGTACGGAATCCTCTGGCAAATTCGCCAGGAAAAAATGAGCCGTGCGCTTCGCCGCATCCAAATACCGCTGCTCGCCGCTATGGGCGTAACTGAGTGCCATGCCGTAAATCGCCCAGGACGCGCCGCGCGACCATGCCGATTCGGCTGCAAATCCTTGCCCGCCATGCTTTGCAGCTACTTCGCCACTTTGCGGATCAAACTCTACGATATGATAAACCGAGCCATCCGGCCGAATAAAATGCTCCAGCACCGTATCGGCATGCGCCATTGCCAAATGCTTGTAGCGCGGGTCCTCCGTCGTGCGCGAAGCCCAATAGAGCAGCGGCAAATTCATCATGCAGTCGATAATAGCCAGCCCGTCATTGCGCTCGCCTTCCCGCCAAGGGTTCCATGCCCGAATATAGCGCCCTTGAATATTGAAGCGTCCGCATAGCAGGTTTGCTGCAAGCAGCGCCCGCCGCCGGGAATCTTCCTCCCCAAGCAGCTTATAACGTGCCACACTAGTCAGCGTCCACATGAAGCCGATATCATGGTCGAGCCGGTCATAGCCCATGATGACTTCGTCGAGCTTAAGCTCGCAGGCTTCGGCAAGCTCTTTGTAGCGCTCCGTGCGCGAATTCTCATCTTGATAGAGCAGCCATAGCAGCCCCGGCCAAAAACCCGCCGTCCACCAATGCGCCGCCTCCAGCACATAAACCCCGTTCACGCTTGCATGGGGAAATTGTGAGCCGATTCGGCCGCTAGTCCGTCCGATCTTCTGATTCACCTTGTCCCAAGCTTCATTCACCCAATTTTGCTGCTCCTGCACCTTCTCCTGCACTGTCATGGCTTCGCTCTCCTTTTCTTTGACGCTTTAATCTCGTGCTTTTAGCTATTCCACCCTATGGCTCAAAGCGAAAAACAAACTCGGAATCCACGGCCGCAGTTCCCGCCTCCAAATGATGAAAATCCAGCGTGTACCATTGACGTTCACGCCCAAAATGATCCATGTCGCTCCGCTGCGTCACCACTGGCTTCCACTGCTTCGCATCGAACGCAATCGTCAGCCTCTTGCGTCCCTGCAGGACCACGACACCGCCGGCCTCCCCGGCCTCCGGCATCTGCCATGCAACGAAGCGCTCGATAATCTCGCGCCCGCCGACTACTTCCTCCCGAAACCGATACCGATTTCGGATCGTCAGCACAGGCAGCGCGCCCTTCTTGTTCCACTCGAAGCGCCGCCCCAGCACCGCAAGGCCCGCTTCCTCGCCGTACGCGGCCTGCATTTCCAGCTCCAGCACGTCAAGCTCCGCGCTGGTCGCCGCCTGCACAACCACGGCGCGCGCGTCCGCGCCCTCGCGCTGGCGCGCGCTGCCAATAATCGGCACGGAATGTCCGTGCGAGCCGTTGCACCAAATCGTATACCGCTGCGGGCCAAAATAGTCCGCCGTATACTCCCCGCTGCCCAAATCCGCCAAATAGGCTTCTCCGTCCGCATGCATTACGAACTGCCCGACATCATTATGATTATGCGGCTCAGCGTTATGTCCGCCTTTGGCGGCAAAGCTATAAGTAGCGCCATCCGTTGCGACATAACGGGACAGCAGCCACTGTACATTTTCCAAATAAAACGATTCTGTCGGCCATAGAGCTGCAGCGCTTTCCGAGTCGCTTCGCCCCTCGGCACTTTCACTATTAGTTGCCGCTGTCGTTCTCGTTGCCGTTGTCGTTGCCGTTGCCGTTGCGTTTGCCGACTCCGCCCACCAAAGCAAATTCCGCACCGCAGGCGCCCACCTTGCGCAGTGATCCCCTGTGTAGCTGTCGCGCAGGCTGGCATGCGGCAGAGCCACAGCTGGAAACTCCTGATGCAAATATGAGCTCAGCCCCATGAAGATACCGCTTTCAGAAGGGGCATCGGAAAAATTCACAATGCTGCGTCCACCCGTAAAGCATTTCTGCTGAAACATTGCGATCTCTTGTACTTTTGCGCTGCGGAATAAATCAATGGCTTCATCCGTTGCCGCCTTAAGCAGCTGAGCAAAATAAACATAAAAGCCAAAACCATATTGCCAATACGAATACCCTTCCGCACAAGCTCCATCTTCGCCATAGCCGTCCAAAAAGCAATCCATCGCAGCTAATACGCGCGAAAGCACCGCTTCCAGCCGTTCGCGATCATCCATCAAATGCAGCGCCGCTGCGCCAATCGACCCGGCACATACCGCCGCCCAATTATGCTCCGCATTCTCCCAAAAATAAGGCCCCTCGGTCAAAAATGGCTGAAACAGCCGCTTTTCCACTTCTTCACGAATACGCAAGTGCAGCTCCTCTGGCAGCCGGGGGCCGAGCAGCACGCTTATTTCGCTGAGCGCGAAGCCCGTCTCCGCAGCGAATAAATCAATCGGCGTCTGCTGCTCCGCCCCGCCCAGATGCGCAGGCAGGCACCACGTCCGCTCCTCGCAGATCGACCAAAGCGCAGCCTGAAGGGCCTCCAAATATGGCGCTTCCTCCGGCTCAATCAAGGACATTAGTGCGAATGAATTCAGCCGCCGCCTTTTTTGAAAATAAACCCGTTCGTACGGCAGCCGCTCCCCCGTCTCCCCGTACATCCGAAACAAGGATTCGCTCAGCTCCGGCTCTTCGCTTACCAATTGGCGCTGTGCCTCGGCGCGAATCTCCTCGACTAACGGACGCTGCACCTCAGATTGGCGCAGCTTGTCATGCCATGCCTCGCCTAGCTGTCCTTCAGACAGCGGCTCTCCATTCAACAACAGCGCCAGTCCTCTCCGGCGCTCTGTCGGCAAATACAGCTGCCCGGAGAAACGCTCTGCAAAGCGCCTTTCCAGCGGTAGTTGTTCTTGCTGTTGCTGTTGCTGTTGCTGTTGCTTCTTCTGCTCCATATATCCCGCTCCTCTCCCCAAACTTCTACAGCCTTTCGTTTGTTCTCCGTTCCCTATCCGTTACTATCTGCTTTCGTTCTGCCCTCTATCTGACCTCGATCTGCTCTTGATCTGCTCTCGATCTCCTCTCTATCTGTTACCTATCTCCACTCTATCCATTTCCAAGCCGATCCCGACACCTTCAGCAACTATCCATCTCACCTTAAAATAACAGGCTTCCAGCTACCTTAGCATCTCTTACAATCGCTTTGTCCTTCTTACAATCGCTTTTGCCCTCTCCGATATTCCACAGGCGTCACACCTGTACATGATTTAAACAGCTTTATAAAATAGCTCTGGTTATCGTAGCCAAGAGTCTCGCATATTTTGCCTATGGGGGAGCCGGTTTGATCTAGCAGCTCTTTGGCCCGATGCATTTTCATCCGTATTACATATTCGATAAAGGTCTCGCCCATTTCCTTCTTGAACAGGCGGCTGAAGTAGCTGGGGTTCATAAACAGCTGGTCGGCGACCTCGTCGAGACTGATCTTTTTGTCCAAATGCAGCGAAACGTATTCGCATGCGTCGATGACCTCGGCTCGCTTGCTGCCGCTGACGCCATTTTCGGAGGCGGTTATCGCTGACAGGCAGTGGGCAATCAGCCACGCTTGCAGCTCGGAGAGGCTGCCCAGCTCCCACACCTCATGGTGGCTGACGTCAATCGAGCTTGCTGAGCGGGTATGCTGCATCAATTGAAGCTTGAGCTTTACGTCCAGCAGCAGCTTAAACACCCAATCCTTCACCTGCTCGGGCGGCAGCCTCCGCTGCTCCGCGAGCAACAGCCACTGGCGCACCAGCTCCTCTGCCGCCTCGCGCTTATGGCCCAGCAGCGCCTCCCGCAGCAGCTCGGCCGCCTCGCCAAACCTTTCCAGCAGCGGATTGTCGCTGCCTGGCTTTATGGGCTGCGCCGCCTGCACGGCGCCTGCCTTCACAATAGAGCCAGGCGCGCGGTAAAAGCGCGCCTCCGCCCCGGAAAGCAGCTCCGCCAGCGATTCCCGCAAGCGCAAAGGGTCGCTCGCGCTATCGCCGATCAGAAAAGACATCGTCAGCTTCAGCGAGCTTTTGAGCGTACGCTGCACTTCGGCGAGCAGCAGCTTTACCTCGTCGAAGCCGTTTATTTTCAATCCATGCGGGCATACCTGCATGAAGAAGGATTCTTGTGGACTGTACACAAAATGGGCAGCGGGGCTGCCCGTCTCCCTGCTCGCCATCACCTCGCGGGTAACATTGTCCACTACAAAACGCAGCACCTCCTCCGAGCGAAAACGCTGCAGCGCCCGAGGGTAATCGTCGATGATGCCGAGCACGGGAATGACCCGCTCGGAGGCTCCGAACGGCAGGCCGAATGCTCCCAGCTCCTGCTGCCATTTTTCGGGGTCCAGCATCGGCTGATGAAGCGTCGCCCTAATAAACTGCTCCTTCAGCAGCGCCTTGTTGCGATCGACCATATGCTCCTTGCGGAGCTGCTCCATATGCAAATCTTTCGTCTCATTCAGCTCCGCCTGAAATTGCAGCAGCAGCTTGCGTATATCAGAAGGATCAAGCGTATCCTTGAGCAAATAATCCTGCACTTGCAGCTTGAGCGCCTGCTGGGCATAACGAAACTCATCGTGGCAGGACAGCACCGCTACGCGCAGCTCTGGTTTGTGCTCCTTCAGCCGGCGTATGAGCTCCAGTCCGTCCATGCGCGGCATCCCGATATCTGTAATCAGAATATCCGGCATTTCCTCCAGCGCCGCTGCCAGCGCGACCTCGCCGTTCTCATGCATGCCTAACAGCCGAAAGCCCAGCTCCTCCCACTCAATGGCAAAAGCCAGCAGATCCAGCACAGGATAATCATCATCAACCAGCATCACCTTAACCATCAGAATCCACCACCTGCTTCGGAATGTACAGCGTAATGACTGTGCCTTGCCCGATATCGCTGTCTATCGTCATCTGGAAGCGCTCGCCGTAGGTTATGCCCATCCGCTCATACACATTAACAAGTCCAATGCCCGAAAACTTGCCCGGCAAGGCGCTTATTTCTCCCTCTTCCTCGCCCGCGGCTCCCTGGTCCAGCTTTTCTAAAGCTCCTGCGCCCAGCTTATATCGCAGCCGTTCAAGCTTTCCCTTCTCAATGCCTTGACCGCTGTCGCTTACCGTTATTTGATAGCCGCCTTCCGCTTCGCTCGCACTAATCGTCATTAAGCCGGCCTGCTGGCTGAAGCCATGAATGAGCGCATTTTCAATAATCGGCTGCAGGCAGAAGCGCGGGACGAGTGCCGTTAAGCTCAGAGGCGACAGGTCGAGCGTCAGCTCCACCTTCTCCTTTTGCCGCATATTCATCAGCCTTACATAATCAATGGCGAGATCGACTTCCTCATGAAGTGGAATGACGCCTTTATCCTGGCTAATGGTCATCCGCAGCAGCTTCGACAGCGAGCTGATCATTTCTGCGCTTTCCGAATCTCCTTTGCGCAGCACCTTCATCCGAATCGAATTCAGCACATTAAACAGAAAATGCGGGTTGATCTGCGCCTGGAGCATCGCAAGCTCCGCCTTGCGCTTTCGCACCTGCGTCTTCGTAATTTCGCCAATCGTCTCCTTCACCTTATCGAGCATTAAATCGAAGGACTGGCCCAAATAGCCGATCTCATCCTCCCCGCGAATGCCCGAGCGCACCTCCAAATTGCCGCGCTGCACCGTCTCCGCTACCCGCCCTAGACGAACGAGCGGCCGTGTAAATTTACCCAGCAAATAAAGCAGCAGCACCATAAATAAGCAGAAAGATACGAGCTGGAACGTAAAGACGCGTTTGAAAATAACATTCAGCTTAAATACAGCGCGGTCATACGGAGTAAGCGACACCAGCTTCCAGCCCGTAAGCGAATTCGTATGCCAGGCCATTAAATAATCCTCGTTTTCAATTTGCAAAATATGCGGGTCCGACTGCTCGCTTGCAAGCGTTGCATAAGGAAAAATCTCGCCCACACGCTTGGCGTCGGGATGCGATAAAATGTGGTCCTCGCTGCCAAGCAGCATCGTCTCCTGCTCCAGCTCGATTTTCCGAAAAATATCGCTCACCTTGGTTTCCAATATCGTCACGATGACGTAGCCGTAGGGATTTACGCTGTCGCCGCGCAATGCCCGGGCAATGGACAGCTGGTAGGGGCTGCGGCCTTTATCACTGTCAAACACCGTCGGCGTAGCTCCCGGCCAAAACGATTGCAGTCCGGACAACCCATTTAACTGCGCGAACCAAGGCTCCTCGCGAAATAAGCCGGGGTCGTATTCATCAAACGAATAATTGGCAAAATTCGTCCCGTCCTTCAGCAAAATCGTCACATACGCCTTATCGCCGACGACGGTCATATTTTCAATTTTATTCATAATCTTCATGCGATCGAGGTAGCGGTCATATTCCGCGCTTGCGCCCTCGTAGGTTTTTCCTGAAGCAATCGCTTTCATAATCCGGTTCATTTCCGAGTCCAGCTGTACGTTATTGGCGATATAAAACATATAATTAAACAAATTCGACACATAGCCATCCACCAGCTCCAGCTTTTGCTGCGATTGCGTGACCGCCTCCTGCTTCATCGCATCCTTCGTCAGCATATTGTAGACGGCGAGCGTAATTAAAGTGGGGAGGAGCAGACAGACGACGGCCGCTACCATCAACCGATAGCGAAACGACCTCAGCCGCAGCAGCGACAGCCATTGACTAGACATAACCCCACCCCTTTTTTTCGTCGTTCTTTCAAGTGTAACTGAAACGCACCATTTCCGCGTCGTTTTCCCTTAAGATTTTTTCTATATCGATTGGACTAGAGCATATAAGATCGGGAAGCTTCAGTCGATCAGCTTTGCCCCTAAGATGAAGCTGTTTAAATGGAAAATACCTTTTGTCGGACTGTGACGCCGTTATTTGTGAGCAAAACAAGCTTTGGCCGTGCTCGCGGACTCAGAAGCCGCTATATGTGCTGCATAACATGAAATGAGCCTAGTTTGAGGAATATAACCGCCTCACAGTCCGCAGCAACGTGAAAAAGGACGAAAATGGGGCAATAAGGACTTTACAGTCCGCGAGCAACGCAAAGAGCGCAATTGCATAAAGAACGCCACGGTACAAAGCTGTACGAGCCACGTGAATTTCAGCCAGCAGAAAAGATCCGCCCCAGTTGCAGCAACTTGGGCAAGGAAGGAGTAGGGTGGCTGGAATCTTTAGCTCAACCTATACAGCAAAATCATTGATTTTCTGCGGTTTCAGGCAAAAAGAAGTGCAGCAACAGCTCTGCACTTCTTCCTATGCTTTACCCGTGTGGCAAGGTGAAACGGCTGTCGCCATCCTCTGGCGGTAAAGCTAACGTTTCGCGGTGAAATATAAGCTGAGTATAAGGGTGAAACTTATAAATTCTTATATTTTGAAAAAGTCTGCGCAGCAATAAGATTGGACTGGAGAAGCGTTAGCGCTCGCTTTTTATCGTCAAATTTCTACCATCCCCTTGCTATAAGCAAAGGAAATTTGACGATAACGGCGATCGGAAGCCAATCTTTTGCGCAGCAGACTTTCTTCCACCACATACCCTCTTCTACTTTTTGTTCGAATCAATCACCTGCTGCACACGCTCCTGCAAGGCGGCAATCGTTTGATCAATATCCTGCTGATCAAAAATCAGCTTCTCGTACTCCTCATTGATCACTTTATAAATTTCCGCTTGATACGTAACGGGCGGAATGATTTTGGACGATTTGGCGTTTTTCAGCACCGACAGCAGCGACTGCTTGTCGACCTTCTCCGGATTTGCCGTACCACTCAAAATCGTATCAATAATCGATTCCAGCTGGGAATCGTCAATGCCATTCCAGGACGGAACATTTTTACCTTGAGCGATCTGTCCTTCAGTCGTATACCAGCGAACAAACTGGTACGCAGCATCCTTATGCTTGGAAGCAGCTGCAACCGATACATAATCCGTCGTCACCATCGTGTAGCCGCCTTCGTCTGTGGCTGCATTTTTCGGAATAGGAGCGACTGCCACTTCAAAGTTAAGCGGGAATTGCTCGGTTCCGCCAAGCTCCGTGTTCATCCAGCTGCCAATCATGATCATGCTGACTGCTTGGTTGAAAAACTGATTGCGGTAATGCAGCTTCTGCGAAATCATATCGGTGTAAGGGGATGCCGATTTGTCCTGCTTCTCCATTTGCACGCGCAGCTCCAGCGTTTTGCGCATGAGCGGATTGTCCAGATTGGACGTGCCATCCGCCTTCAAAAACTCGGTATTATCCGGCTGATTCGCCAGCGCCAGCTTCAGAAACTCCATCCAGCCGCCATTTTGCGGACCATGGAAATACGTGCCGTAATGCTTCGATGCGCCATCGCCTGTCGTGAGCGTCTTCGCATAGCTCATAAAGTCATCCCAAGTCCATTCGGTTGGCACATCTAGCCCAGCAGCGGTCAGCTGCGTCTTGTTCAGCAGAACATACCAAGGGTTGAACTTGCCTGGCAGCGCATAATATTTGCCGTCCAGCATCGTATCAACCTTGTACTCTTCATTAACCTTAAAGCCCTCTTTAGCAATAAAATCGTCAATCGGAGCAACCATGCCAAGACCAACGCGCTGCGCATAGCCAGCCGGGTCACTGAACATAATGACGTCCATCTGCTCATTGGAGGAAGCGGCAAGATCCAGCTTCTGAATCGCCTCCTGCGTATCGCCCTTCTCGCTCAATACGACGACATCAACCTTGATGTTTGGATTTTTCTCCTCAAATGCCGCAATCGTCTGCTTCCAATTATAGCTCGCTTCGTTTCCGAACGTATGCAGCTTAATCGTAACCTCTTCATCAGCCGCCCCCTGCGCCGGGCTTTCCGTGCTGCTGCTCGCTGCTGGCGAAGCCGCTGCCCCGCCGCTCTCTGCATTTCCGCCTGAGCAGCCCGCCGCCACCATCATGATCGACATCAGCATAAGCATAAGCGATAACCATTTCATTTTTCTAAACATGCAAACCCTCCTCATGAAAATAAAAAAATAACGATAGCTGTGTGAAATATGTGTGTATGCGCTTTCTATCTATCGTTATTGTAGCAATGCGGCTGCCCGCTCCTATACTACAATATTGACTACATTTACGACTATTTTGACTTCCCCTAGCAGCCCGCTTGGGGCAGTGTCTGCCGCTGTACATCTTGCAACTGATTAGACTACCCCTTTACTCCGCCCAGTGCAATACCTTCGATGACGCTTTTTTGCCCAATGACAAAAATAATCAGCAGCGGCACGATCGACGATACGGCGGCCGCCATAATGAGCGAATAAAATTCGCCGTTAATGGTCGTAAACTTTTGCATCGCCAATTGAATCGTGTACAAGCTGTCCGTCCGCAGGAAGATCAGCGGATTCTGGTAGTCGTTCCATGTCCAAATGAAGCGCAAAATCGCATACGTCGCAACGGCTGGACGCACAAGCGGAAACGCAATTTGCATAAATATCCGGGCATGTCCCGCCCCGTCGATTTTCGCCGACTCAATATATTCATTATGGACGCCCATAAAAAACTGGCGCAGCATGAAGGTGCCAAGCACGCTGAAGCTGCCGAGCAAAATCAGTCCCACATGACTGTCGAAAAAACCAATCGAGCGATACAAAATAAACTGCGGCACCAAAATCGCCTGCTGCGGGATCATATAAGTGGCGAGTACAATAAGAAACAAATATTTTCCTGCTGCAAACTGGATTTTGGAGAAGCCATAAGCAGCAAGCGCGGATACGATGCACGATAATATCGTCGTGACTACTGTAATTTTAATGGAATTCAAATAGTATTTATAGAATGGAAATTGCCCATTCCACACTTCCTTGTAATTTTCAATGACATGCCACGTTTTCGGTATCCACTGAATCGGATAGGTGAACACATCCGCCTCAATTTTGAAGGAAGTGGACAGCATCCAGACGAAGGGCAGCAGGAACAAAATGCTCATGCCCATCATAAGCACCGTGAAAATCGATTTGCGAACCGTATTTATCGTTTTTTGGTTCATTCTCTTCTTGCCTCCCTTATAGAAATGCTATTAATAATTCACCCACTTCTTCTGTCCTACCCATTGCAGAAGGGTAATGAGCAGCACACAAGCGAACAGGACGACTGCCATCGAGGAGGCATAGCCGATTTTCAAATTGACGAATGCCGTATCGTATAAATACCAGACGATCATGCTGGTCGAGGAAAGCGGCCCGCCTTTGGTCAAAATCGCAATTAAATCAAATACCTTGAACGTCGAAATAATGCCTGTTACAAGCAGGAAAAAGGAGGTTGACGACAGCTGCGGGAACGTAATGCTTTTGAATTTTACCCAGGCGTTTGCTCCATCAATATCGGCCGCCTCATACAAATCCCGCGGAATCGATTGCAGTCCTGCAATGTACACGATCATATTAAAACCGATAGCCGTCCAGACGGTAATCATCATGAGCGATGGAAGCGCATATTTGGGATCAGCAATCCATTTCGGCGGATTTTCAATACCGAGCGCCATGAGCAGTTGATTAACTGGTCCCGCTGACGGGTGGAAAAGCACCTGCCAGACGATAGCTACCGCTACTATGCTGGAAATGTACGGCATGAAATACGCAACCTTGAAATAGCCTTTCAAATACACATGCTTGTCGATCATAATCGCGAGAAACATCGAAACCGCCAAATAAGCGGGAACGGTCAGTAGAAAATAAGCATTATTTTTCAGCGATTTTAGGAATGCCGCATCTTTCGCCAGCCGCTCAAAATTATCGAAGCCGACCCATTTCAGGCCATCAAAGCCAGCGATAAAATTCCAGTCCGCCAGCGACAGCCCGAAGGTTGCGAGTATCGGCAGCAGCGTCAGCACCGTCACACCTATGAGCATCGGGCCTACGAACAGAAAACCTGCGAGCGTTTCTTTTCGCTGGATCGCGCCGCTTGACCGCCTCGCCGCCAGTTGCTGTTTGCCCGAATGCTTCTGCTTGGTCGTTGTTTCTTGTAGCGGATTCATGAGCCTTCACCTCGATCTATAATGGATACCTTTATCATAGAAAAAATGGCGCTCGCGCTGTGACGGTATTTTGCCAACCTATATCATTATTTTGACTTTATCGCAGGCAAGCTTGAGCATCTGGCAAAAAAAAGCGATGACCAGCACCTTATGGCGCCAATCATCGCTCTTACCTTTTTTTGCTTATGCTTGCAGCGGCTTATTCTTTTTGTCAGAGGGGAGAAATACGGTGAATAGCCCCAGCAGCGGCAAATACGAGCAGCATTGAATTACGAACACAATGCTTGTCGCATCAGCAAGATTGCCGAGAATCGCCGATCCCGCACCGCCAAGCCCGAAGGCAAGGCCGAAGAATATGCCGGATACGAGCCCGACCTTGCCTGGCAGCAGCTCGTTCGTATACACCATAATGATCGAGAACGCCGAAGCCAAAATCAGCCCCGCAAAAAAGATCAAAATAACCGAAAGCGTCAAATTCGCATACGGCAGGGCAAGTGAAAAGGGTGCCGTGCCCAAAATCGAAAACCAAATCAGCGCCCTGCGGCTGAATTTATCCGCTAGCATGCCGCCGAACAGCAGCCCAATAACGTTTGCAACCAGAAACACGAATAAGATCAATTGTGCCTGGCTCGTCGATACCCCGAATTTTTCTATTGCGTAAAAAGAATAATAGCTCGTTATCGCTGAAATATAAACGTATTTAGAAAATACCAAAATCATAATAATCGTAACCGCAACTGCAACTCTTCCCTTAGAGAGACCGCTTCTCGCGAACGGATGATTTTGCACCGTCCCCTTGCGCTCCTTCTCAGCCTTCAAGTGCTTCGTGTACCAGCGGGCGACGTAGCTTTGCAGCATGAACCCGACAACAAGCAGCAGGGAAAACCAGACGACACCCTTTTGCCCCGTATGTACGAACAGCATCGCTGTCATAATCGGAGCAAGCGCTTGTCCAATATTTCCGCCAAATTGAAAAATCGATTGCGCCAGTCCTTTGCGCGCCCCGCCTGCCACATAAGCTACCCGCGCCGACTCCGGATGGAATATTGCTGACCCGACCCCAATTAGCATAACCGCAGCGAGTATCATCCAATAATACGCCGAGAAGGACAGCACCAGCACACCCGCCAGGGTGAAAAGAATGCCAATCGGCAGCAGCCTTGGAATCGGCCGTTTATCAGTAAAAATACCAATAAGCGGCTGTAAAATCGCTGCTGTCAAATTAATAATTAAAGAAATAAAACCAATTTGCGAGAAGGTTAACGAAAAAGAATCTTTAAGCACCGGATACAGCGCAGGCACAATCGATTGAATCGTATCATTGAGCAAATGCACGGAGCTTGCAGCAAACAAAATCGGAAAAAAAGTGGTGGCCGCGACATTGGCCGGAGCTGGCCGAATAGCAGCTTGATTGGTTGACATTAGGTTCTCCTTTTTCGAAGTAAAAATCGACGTTTGATATGCGATATATTGCATATTATATTCTGATTATGTATGATATAGCAAGATTTATTTTCACGATTGCTTTTTGTTTATATCGAGCTTACTTTAATCCATTTGCGCCCTCTTGCTGCTTCGATATATGATAGGAAGTAGCCAATAACGCCGTTTAAGAGCTGCGGCTCGAATTTTTTTGAAGAAGGTGATGCAATGCCGATACCGACTAATTATTCCTCGCCGCTGCGCATATCTGCGAAGGACCGGGCTTTAGCCCAGCTCCAGAAATGGATTATAGAAGGCACGCTTCAGCCCGGAGAGAAGCTGATCGATGCCGAGCTTGCAGATGCACTTGGCGTCAGCCGGACGCCGATTCGCGAAGCGCTGCAATTGCTTGAAGTACAAGGGCTTGTACAAATGCTGCCCAGCAAGGAAACAAGAGTGACGATGATTGAAGAAGAGGATATGCCTAAGCTTTATGCGCCGCTTGTTGCTCTGAATGCTCTCGCGGCAGAGCTTGCAGTGCCGCATATTCAGCCGGAGCATATAACCCGCCTTAACGAGCTGAACGCCCAGTTTGCGAAATGCATTCAGGAGAATAAGCCTTATGAAGCGATCGAATATGATGAGGAATTCCATAATGTCATTTTGGAGCTGGCGGATAATGCCTATATTCAATCCTTCACCTCCTCGCTGCAAATGCACCTGCGCCGCTATAAGTATTTATTTATTAAACAGCCTGCTTTCATTGCCCAGGTAGGAGTTAGAGAGCATCAGGCGATCATTGACGCGCTGGAAGCCCGTGATGCGGAAGCTGCTTCCCTGATGATGAAGAAAAATGTAAGCATTCATATTTAGGCACTAAGCTGGAATTTGCTCATCTTAGGTGAAAAAAACCAACTTCACTCCCCGCTTGTTAAAACGGAGTTAAAGTTGGTTTTCTCGTATTTATGGATAATGCTATTCGGCTTATTCCGACGGTTTTAACGCTTTTAGAATAAAGGCCGTCGTATCTGCAATCCGCTCTTCCAGCGTGGTCGTATCCTCTCCCATAAGCACCAGCATACGAGTATTACCTTTAGGAAAAAGCAGGGTTGAGCTAACCGCTGTGAAAGCCGTATGAATGGAGTTAAATTCAAACACTCCCTGTTCATGCCCCTTCAACAGCCATTGATGCACCAGCTGCCATAACGGCAGGACACGCTCTTCAATCATTTCAATACGTGGAGTGTTCAGCGCAAACTCGCATTGAATAATGTAAGAGAGCTCAGCATCCTCGTAACGAAAGGTGAGCAGCTCCCGAATAACGAGCTTTATGCCTTCAAGCGGTTCCATATCCTGAGCGATAGAAGCAATGCCTCTGCTAGGAAAAAAAGCTTCAAACAGGGCGAAAAACAAATTATCTTTTCCGCCAAAATAATAAGAGATCAGCGCCACATTCGCGCCCGCTTCCTCACAAATTTGCCGGACGGATGTCCTGTCAAAGCCTTGAGCGGCAAACAGCTTTTTCGCTGCCAGCAAAATTCTCATTTTCACATCGATATCCGCAGCTTTCATCTCAGCCTCCTAACGGCAACCACTTTATTTGACGCAAGCACTCGGGGCTGACCAGAAAGCGCGGAAACGAATTAATTAGACTTCATTGCCATCTGCCCTGGCTTCATCACAGCTTGCTTCTTCAAGCCAACCGCTGCCATGCTGATCACAAATCCGACGATCGCAATAATAGCCAGTGCTGCGACCTCGCTTCCGATGCCCGTGCCACCGAACAGCACATTCATTAGCCCCTCAACTGCATAAGTTGCAGGAAGCGCTTCTCCAAGCTTTACATAGAAATCTGGGAGCAGCTCACGCGGCACAATTGCGCCGGAAGAAACGAGCTGCGCAGACAGCGCAATAATATTAAACAGCATGCCAGTCATGCCGAACACGTACAGGAACATTTGAGAAACAAACATAAAAGCAAGCACGAACATGAGCTGGAACAGCCACAGCTTCAAGAAGCCCTGCTCCATTTGTCCATTGAATGCAGCAAGCAAAGAAGAACCAATCAGAGAAACGAAAATTGCCGATCCTGCCGTAATGATGCTGCGAGCTGCAAAACGCTTCCAGCGGCCTGCCCCAGCACTAACCATCATCGACGATTGCTCCAGGTTCATCCCCATAATCATCGCGCCGACATAAGAAGCTAGTACCATCATCATCGGAACCATCTGATTGTTCATGCCTTTGACTTGGTTGGTCGATTCAATGTTCGCCGTAATACGTTCCGCTAAGCTTTGACCGGCAATTGCCGCCTGCTCCGTCGGAATACCCGCCTTGCCAAGCGTACCGGCAATACCTTGCTCTATCGCCTGTGCATTAGCTTCTTTCGTTACTTCTGCGGCAACGCCGCTCATAATAGATTTAATTAATGCAGGATTGGATTCATTAATAATATAGCCAATATCCGCTTTGCCATCTGCTGCCATCGCCTTTTGCGTAAAATCAGCAGGGAAATAAATGATCATTTGCAGCTCGCGTGCGTTAAGCTGCTGCTTCGCATCCTCAAGACTGGATGGCTGCGACATTTGGAAAGGCAAGCTGCTAACCAAGGAGCCTGCAATTTGCGTGCCGAACTGTTGATCCTCATTGACTACTGCAATATGCAATTTATCAATACGATCGGTCACTCCATTATAACCTGTCATCCATATAACTGAAAATACAATTTGAAACATAAGCGCCGTAATAATACCAACAATTGTTGTTGGACGCTTCATAAAAGCTTGAATCGTGTTTTTCATCGCCAATCCCATCCTGTCTGTGTCTATTTATCCGGTTTAAACAAATGTTTTAAACAATCGATTTAAACAACTGTTTTAATAATATATTTTGCTTCAAAAATTGTCAACATGAAAATTATGATTTCCAGCTAGCTTATTAAGTCGAGCTTCAGCCAAATAAATGATAAAAATCCCTGTGCCCGCTGCCATAAAAGCAACGGATACAGGGATTTTTATCATGCCGATCGCATGAAGCTATGACGCTTCTTCATTCATTTCCTCTTCCCGCAGTTTGTCTGCCGCAAGCTGCTTGCGGTATATTGCAGCGGACAGGAAGACGCTCATTTCATATAAGCCGATTAATGGGATAGCAACGAGCGCATCCGATACAAAATCGGGCGGCGTCACTACAACCCCAATAAAAATCATAATAAAATAAGAGATACGGCGCATTTTGCGCAAACGAATCGGATTCAAAATCCGGATTGCGGTCAAAAACATAATGACCAGCGGAAGCTCAAATAAAAGCGAAATCGGAATCAAAATATTAAACATAAAGGTGAAATATTGAATAATTCCGAACGTCTCCACCAAATTCAAACTGTCCGATACATTTCTGGTAAAATGGAACGCGAGTGGAAAAACGACAAAATAAGAAAACGACAATCCCACCAAAAACATCAATAAAGCGAATGGAATATATTTAAGCGTTGCCCGCTGTTCCTTCACATGCAAAGCCGGCTTAACGAATGCCCATAGCTGATATGCCGTAAACGGAATCGTAATAATAAGCGCAATGACGAGCGCAAATTTCATATAGACGCCGACGCCATCCCACAAGGAAAACGTATGCATCGGCAGAGAGCGCGCTGGCTCAAGGCTCATAATGAAATCGTATGCAGGCTTGGCCACAAACAATCCGGCAATAAGACCGACCAAAATAACAAGCAGCATATAAAAAATCCGTTTGCGAAGCTCTCCGATATGCTCCAGCAGCGGCATCAGGCCTTCCTCACGCAGCCGTTCGCGATTAAAGGGTTGTTCGGTAGCTTTGTCTTGCCTGATTCCCATCTGTCACAATCTCCTTCCAGAAAAAAAGCGGGCCCGATTAATCCGGCAGCCGCTTGTTATTCGACTCAGTATTTTCTGATTTGGAAACGTCGATCCGTTTCTCCTCTTTTTCCTTAGGCTCGTCATCCAATACATCTCTTGCACCCGCTTTAAATTCCTTAAGCGTCCGACCGAAAGCTCTACCCAATTCAGGAAGCTTGTTCGGACCAAACAACAGCAGGGCCACTAGCACCAGCAAAATAATTCCCGTTGCACCAATAGATGGCATAATCGTCTACCTCCTTCTCACTCTTGGTTGTCTGTCCAAACTCAGCATCCGTACAAACCGCCATAACCGAGCTGTGTAATATCTTCCTTCACAATTTGATGCCCAGCAAGTATGCGTGCCAGCAGGACATCGAATGAAGTAAACGGGTCATGCATGACGCATCCCGGTAAGCCAAGAATTGGCACTTCGTTCAAATAACCCATTAACAGCATGGAGCCAGGCAGCATCGGCGTTCCATAACTAACAATGTGTGCACCCGACGCCTTAATTGCGCCTGGTGTGCGGTCGTCAGGATCGACAGACATTCCGCCTGTTACCAATATCATATCATAATCTTGCCTAAGCAAATAGTTAATTTCATTAACGATCACCTGCTTGTCGTCGGGTGCAAAACGCTGCTCGATGACCTCTGAGCCGAAGGCTTCCAGCTTGCTGCGGACAGCGGGACCGAATTTATCCTCGATCCTCCCGCCGAATACTTCTCCACCCGTCGTAAGCAGACCCACTCGCAGCTTGCGAAACGGCTTTACCCGAAGTGGGGCAGCACCCTCATGTGCCGAGCGATACTCTGCCGCCAGACGCTCCACTTCTTCTACCTTAGACTCCGGTACGACAAGCGGTATAGCGCGAGTAGCCGCGAGCTGCCCGTCCTTCTTCACTACGCTATTCGTCTTTACCGTTGCAAGTGCAATTTCGCCGAGTGAATTAATCGCGTGCACAAGTGCTTCGTCAACCTCGACGAGCCCCAGCAGCTCGGATTTCATGCTTACTTTGCCTTCATGCGGCTCGCTAAGCCAAATGCCGTCTCCGCTAAGCGCCTTTGCCATCCTGCTTGCAGCATCATCCTCATGAAGCTCTCCAGCGGCAAGCTCCATAATGTAAATATGCTCCTTGCCAATATCGAGCAGATTCGGAATATCGGCTTCGGTTATAATATGGCCTTTTTTGAAAATGCGGCCTTTAAACTCGCCCGGCACAATGCGGGTCAGATCATGAGCCAGCCGCAAACCAATGGCATCATAGACGGACACTTCCTTTAGCACCGACTTGCTTTCCAAACTCAGCTCTGCCGCTGTAACTGCTTGCTTTTGCTGCTTTTGCTGATCTTGCTGCTGCTCTTGCTGTCCGGAGCTGCTCATAATACGTCCTCGCCCTGTGTACCGGAAATAATCTCAAGCGCCTGAGGCAGTTGATCCATAATGGCCATTAAGCTCTCATGGACGCCTTTCGGGCTGCCCGGCAAATTCACAATCAGCGATTTGCCACGGATGCCGCATACGCCTCTGGACAGCATCGCGCTTCTCGTCTTTTGAATAGCGCCAAACCTCATCGCTTCTGCCAGCCCTGGAATGACCCGATCGACCACGCGCAATGTAGCATCAGGCGTAACATCACGGATCGCAAGGCCTGTCCCTCCCGTTGTCAGCAGTAAATCTGCCTGATAATATTCGGTCATCTCAATGATGGCTGCCATAATTTCATCCTGCTCATCCGGAACGATGCGATAATCGACAATAACGCCGCCAAGCTCCTCCTCTACCAGTTCCCTGATAACTTGAGCGCTCGTATCTTCACGTTCACCGCGCGAGCCTTTATCACTAGCCGTCAAAATAGCCACTTTCCACTGCATTTACCGTTCCTCCCATCCCTTGTCCGATCATGGGTGATTCCATCGCTGGAAACAGCCGCCCTGCTTTATTTTTCTCTCGAGTCTGCTTCCGCTTGAAACTGGTAATCGCCGTTTTTGCCGCCGGTTTTTGAAACAAGATGTGTCGGGCCAATCACCATATCCTTCTGGATTGCTTTGCACATATCGTAAACGGTAAGCGCAGCGATCGAAACCGCCGTCAGCGCCTCCATCTCGACCCCTGTTTTACCTGTTGTTTTCACGGATGCCTGTATGTAGAGCTCATCTGCGCCATTGTCGTCAAAGCGCACATCCACGCCAGTCAATGGAAGCGGATGACACATTGGAATGACGTCCGATGTTTTTTTTGCGGCCATAATAGCTGCAACCTGCGAGACAGCCAGCACATCGCCTTTGCCTATCGTTCCCGCTTTAATCCGTTCTAGCGTCTCGCTGTGCATCGTAACGGTCGTCTGTGCTGTAGCGCTGCGAGACGTAACGTCCTTATCGCTTACATCCACCATTTTGGCTCTGCCCTGCTCGTTAAAATGCGTCAACCCCACAGCACACTCTCCCCCTCACGGCTTTTATATGAAATGAATCCCGGATTCCGTTACGATTCCGTTCATCTTCAAATCATGCTCCTGCATCGGAACCTGCTCTGCAACCTGCGCCTCAAAAGCTGCGCCAATCCATATCGCGTGCTTCCCAGTCTCAGCTGCCCGCTCGGCAAAGCGATCATAATAACCTCCGCCATAACCCATTCGTCCGCCCATGCGGTCAAACCGAATGCCGGGGACGATGATGCTGTCTGGCACATGCCCCTGCGGAAGCTCCTCGCATTTTGCCGGATCAGGCTCACGGATTCCGTATGCGCCCTCCATCAAATCTGCTGGCGATTGCAATCGGTACAGTGTCATCGAGCGATCAAGCGGATGGCAACGAGGCACGATTACTTCACGTCCTGTTGACCACAACCAGTCCATTAGCGGCCACATATCCAGCTCGGAGCGAAACGGAACATAACACATGATTTCGCGCTGCTGTGGGTGCGCTTCCAGCCACTGGCTTAACGCGCCGCAAGCAAGCCCGGACCATAATGCCCGATCCTGCTTCGACAGGCGATCACGGACTTTAGCAGCATCCGCTCGAATACGCTGTTTTTCCGCTTTAATTTGCGATTTTTCATTGTCCGCCATAACCGCTATTCTGCCTTTCCAATTCCTCAATTTCGATTATGTTCAGTTTACCATTGTTATGCAACTTTCGCCAATGGCGGCTTGCATTTGTGGTAATATATAATGAAACAGCAAGCAAGCGAAAGCTAAGCAATTATTCGTTGGAGGTATTTTTCATGCTGCTTCAAGTTTCTAATATAAGTAAAAGCTACGGTGTAGATCCCATATTATCAAACATTACGATGCAGGTGCTTGAACGCGAACGCATCGGGCTCGTTGGCGTCAATGGCGCCGGCAAGTCCACACTGTTAAAAATCATTGCCGGAGAGCTGTCTTTCGACTCCGGCGCCATCCACAAGGCCAAGGAAACGCGGCTCGGCTATTTGGCTCAAAACAGCGGCCTGCAATCC
Organism: Paenibacillus liaoningensis; assembly: GCF_059609455.1. Classification (NCBI taxonomy): domain Bacteria; kingdom Bacillati; phylum Bacillota; class Bacilli; order Caryophanales; family Paenibacillaceae; genus Paenibacillus; species Paenibacillus liaoningensis. The sequence continues at coordinate 111,720 of NZ_JCAALU010000013.1, read as the reverse complement.
GACCGCACCATTGAAGCCGAAATGCGCGCCGTGTTCGCTCATTTGCTGGAGGCCGAGCAGGAGCTGCGCGATCTGGAGCAGCAAATTGCTGATCCTGCGCTGCATGAACAGCCGAAGCGATATGAAGAGGTGCTCGACCGCTATTCCCGCCGCTCCGACTGGTTCCGCGAGCAAGGCGGCTTTGAAATCAATACGCGCATCAACAGCGTTCTTCACGGTATGGGCTTCGGCACCTTTCCGCCGGATACACCTATCCATACACTAAGCGGCGGTCAGAAGACGAGGCTGGCACTCGCCCGTATTTTGCTTCAAGCGCCTGATTTACTCATGCTCGATGAGCCGACCAACTATTTGGATATTCCGACGCTCACTTGGCTCGAAGGCTACTTACGCAGCTATTCCGGCGCCATTCTTGTCGTTTCTCATGACCGCTATTTCCTTGATGCGCTTGTGCAGACGATTGTCGAAATCGAACGGCATTCCGCTAAACGGTATACTGGCAACTACAGCCGCTATATTGACCTGAAGGCTGCAGAATACGAAAGCGATTTAAAGCAGTTTGAGAAGCAGCAGGACGAAATCGCCAAGATGGAGCAGTTCATTCAGCGCAACATTGTCCGTGCCTCGACTACGAAACGCGCTCAGAGCCGCCGTAAAGCGCTCGACAAAATGGACGTGCTCGACAAACCGCTGGGCGATTTAAAGAAAGCTAATTTCACGTTCCAAATTGAGCGCCAAACCGGCAAAGACGTGCTGCAGGTGTCGGATTTATCGGTACTGTTCAACGAGAAAAACAAGCCCTTGTTCCAGCATGTCTCCTTCCGCTTGCAGCGTGGCGAGACGGTAGCTCTTATTGGACCTAACGGTATCGGCAAATCGACATTGCTCAAGACGATTGTCGGCCAGCGCCAGCCTTCGAGCGGCAGCATCGCCTGGGGCTCGAACGTCAAGCTCGGATATTACGATCAGGAGCATACCGGACTTAATCAGACCAATTCCGTACTGGAAGAGGTTTGGGGGCTATACCCCCATATGGAGGAGTCCCGTATTCGGACTGTTCTTGGCAGCTTTCTATTCAGCGGCGAAGATGTGCTCAAACGCATTTCGGCGCTCAGTGGCGGCGAGAAGGCTCGCGTATCACTAGCAAAGCTCATGCTGGCTCAAGCCAATGTGCTCATTTTGGACGAGCCTACCAACCATTTGGATTTATACAGCAAGGAAGTGCTGGAATCCGCTTTGCTCGATTACGAAGGCACGCTGCTCTTTATTTCTCATGACCGATATTTCCTTAATAAAATGGCGGAGCGTATTGTCGAACTGACACCGGCGGGCACCGAACATTTCCTAGGAAATTATGACGAAATGATAGAGAAAAAGCATGAACTCGAAGAAGCGCGGCTGGAGGAAGCGGCTAAGCGGGCTGCATCAAGCAATAAAGCAGCTGCGTCTTCCGACAACGTTAGCGATTACGCGCTGGACAAGCAGGCAAAGCGAGAAGAACGCAGCCGTCAGCGCAAGCTGGAGCAGGTAGAAGCTGATATTGCCGACCTGGAGCAAGCCATTGCGGATTTGGAGCTGCAGCTGACAGACCCAGCTATTTTCAACGATTACATGCGGATCCAGGAAATCCAGTCGCAAATCGACCAGAAGCGCATCGCATTAAGCGAAGCCTATGAGCAATGGGAAACGCTTAGTGAATAATATCCGCTACATCACTTCCTCTTTAGAATAACTTTGCAGAGCATTAACCATTCACAAGCTAGACGAATGGGTTAATGTTCTTTTTTTATATTAAAAAGTGCTGGTGAACGTGGTCGTTAAAAAAATATAAAAAGATGCTTGCGCTATAAAAGCGCAAGCATTGAGAGGGAAACCAATTTTAGGGTATTACTGAGGGGATCAAGTGACTGCAGCTTGCAAATATTGCCGCAGCTATCCCAATATAGAAATGTCATTGCCTATCGAATATATAGGCAGCGACGGTAAAACTCAAGGGACAAATTGCTCAAGTCGGATAATACCAAGCCGTTTTGCCTCAGCGATCGCTTCCGATCGGGACCTAACGTTAAGCTTTTCAAATATCCGGGTTAGATGGTACTCTACAGTACGCTGACTCATATGCAGCTTAATGGCAATATCTTTGTTGCTATTGCCGTACGCGACCTGCTGCAAAATATCCTGATCGCGTTCTTTGATCGATACTTCTTCAATTACCTTCTCAGCACGCGTAATCTTGACTTCGTTGCGTCGCAGCTGCTTGAGTAGTGAAATCGGAATAACCGCTTCCCCTCGCATAGCGCATCGAATGGCGTTATGCAGCTGTTCTCGCGAGACCGTCTTAGAGATAAAGCCGGAAACGCCGCATTCAATCAATAAATTATAGTGCGTACTAATTTCATACCCAGTATATATGAGCACTTTGCGATCTGGATCCTGCTGAATCAAACGTTTTGCAAGCTCCAGACCGCTAATGCCTGGCATGTTCAAATCACATAAAATAATGTCAAAGCCTTCGTTGCTAATCGCATCCAGCGCTTCCATGGCCGATAATACAACCGTCACCTTCATTTCAGGATCTTGTTCAATCATCGTTTTGGTGCCTTCTCCAACAGATGGATGATCATCAACTAATAAGATACGAATCACGCAGCAAACCCCTTTCCGATCGGCCAGTCGTCATATTTTGCGGCAATATTATAATGACCTCAAGACCTTTTCCACGTTTCGACCGGAATGTTATTTCACCTTCAAGGCTAGCGACTCTTTCTTTAATACCGGATAAACCCATATGCTCGAAAGAAGCCTCCATATAATCGACATCCATGCCGACCCCATCGTCCTTATAGTGAAAATAAACCATGTTTGTTCGCTGCTCTAATTCTAGCGTGACCAGATTGGCACGCGCATGCTTATCAGCATTGCGAAGCAACTCTTGGACAATGCGATAAATCGCTGTAATCTGCTCTTCGTTAAGCAGGTTGTCGAAAGGCTTGGCCCGAAAATCCACCGCAAAATTGTTTCTCATTTGCGTATGCTCAATAATCGACTCCAATGCTTCAACAATGCCCATTTCCTTAAGCAGCGGCGGTCTTAACTCATTGCAGGTTTCCCGAATTTGATGGATGACATCAAGCAGCCCTTCTTTGATTTCGTCAAGCTCGACTTCAAGCTTTTCCGTAATCGGATGGTCCAGCATGAGTGCTTCCAGCCTACGGTACCACAATAACTGGTCTTGAAGCGCAGAGTCATGAAGATCTGCTGCAAGCTTCCGCCGTTCATTTTCCGAGAGGCAAAACAACAATCTTAAAATCCAAGGTGTTGTCGCCTGCTCTTTCTTAACCTCAGATTCCAAATCCTCGATTAAGCTTTCAATCAGATATAAGTTTTCAAACACGATACTTGCATAATTCGCAAGCGTCTTGAGCCAACGAAGCTCATCTGAATTGAAGCGGGTATGGTTGGTTTTGGAGCCAATCCATACGATGTACTGCTTTGACTTCTGGCAGCCAATAACTAGTCCCAGACCATGAGGCAGCTCAACGACTTCCCCGACTTGAAGCGAATCAGACACTTGCAGCAGAAAAATAGCTGTACTCTGCTCGTCTTCCTTCTCTCCTACCGGGTTAACCACTGCTTCGATCTGGTCTACAATGAGAAAATCAATTCGGCTAGCCGGAAGCAATGCCCCAATTTCTTCTTTCAGCACCATCTCCAGATCATCCCGTTTCATGACTCGTGCAATTTTGCGTGAGAAACGATCGAGGCTGTCTTGGTAGCTGTACATGGCTTTAAAAAGCTTGGGACGAAATTTATGATCAATCTGCTCCTTGGAATAAAGAAACAGGGTCATAACAACGTAACTAACGATAAAGATTTGAAGCCATCTGACCCAAGAGAATACAACGTCCCCACTTACAATCGCAGCAAACGCCAATGTAACGATAAGCGCTGGCAACAAGGACAGCAATGTATAATACTTAAAGCGGGTCAATATAAAATCAACATCAAACAATTGGTTGGATGTTAATAAATAAAAGTAAACGATCGGCAGCACGAACAAAAACGGTGCTGTGAACGCCGCCGGCAAAATTTGAATGTTTCCTCCCAACAACGGCAATAAATTCATCGTCGTAAATGGAGTAAAAGCAACCAAATGCGAGGTTAGCGTTATTTTGAATAAAGAGTTGAACCTGCTACTCCGATAATAAAAGTACTTCCTAAACAACTGATAGACACAAATGAAATTCCCGACTATCAGTGTGGCATGATATACCATTCTAGCGTTTAGAAATACTTTCTCCGGAATAAAATTCGTCCAAATATAGACGAGGCAAAACAAGGAAACAATACTGAAAGCTACCGACAGATACCATATTAGCTTAGGGCTAATAAAAATCATGCCATATCTTCGCAGGTACATATTCATAAATAGCAGGAACAAAATAGCTACAAATGGAATGACTGCATACATGACGGTAACGCCTACCAAATCATTACGATAGGCTGCGGCTGAAGAAAAGTAACTCAGCCCAATCGCCAAGAAAAACAATATGAGCATAATGGCAGCACTATCATTTTTCCTTTTCCTATACAGGAAGGTGGATAGCCCCAGAAACAACAACAGGGAAGCCCATGGAATATAAAGCTGAATGAGCAGTTCCAAACCTGTATGATCACCGTTCCAACCTCGATTGAAAGTCACTAGCCTTTGTTCGCCAGCTTTTTCACTAACGACAATGCTCTCAACTCTCTCTACGGAAGAAAACTTGATGATATTAACATTTTGTCCAGCTGGCTTTCCATTAACTTCATCAATAACATCCCCAAGTTGAATACCCTTCAAAACAGCTTGTCCTGCTGGCTCAAGCGACTCTACCAAGTATTCACCTTGCGAATTTTTCACAGTCACTATACCAATAAACGGATCGCTAATGATAACGACTGTAAGGTAACCAAGTAAAGCGAATAATCCACTCAGGAAGAGAAAAAGCAATAGATTCCTTGAGCGCAACAGCTTCATCTTTCTCCCCCTAAATTCATGCAGCGCATTACCTTATGTCCAGTAGACCATTTGGTAATTATCTTTCTTATCTGCTTGAATGCTCAGGGTTTCAAAAATCGCTTTTTTCTCCGCTGGAGTTACTCCAGCCATTTGCAAGTTCCCGCTTATTGCTAAATCCATCAATTGCGAGTCTTTGGCTAAAGAACGAATATATTCTTTCAACACTGGAACTCCTCCTTGGAATGTGTAAAGGTCTTTCTGTAGATAACTATAGCAGGAAATGATAGGTAAGCAAACGCAAATCTAGTTCGTATTTACCGCAACTACCATTGCGGTGTTATGGCGAAGCTATTCTTTAGCCAATATGCTTAACAGCATTTCCTTGTGCACGGCCACTTCAGGAACCGATTCCATGAGCTCCATAAAACGGTTATAATGTGTACGCATCACAACTAAGCCGTACAGCATGGCGCCGGATTTTTCATACGCTTCCTCAAACAGTCCGCGCTTATCAGCTACATCAGCCTCATTCAAGCGACCTTCAAAATAATCCCTGATCCAATTATGCTGATCTACAGCATCCTCAAGCATGTACAAAGTAAGAAGCGTCTTCTTCCGCTGCAAAAAGTCATTTTTCTCATCCCAGCGAAGCAGATCACGAATGTCATTTTTAATTTGAGCCGCCATTCCTACCTCAACGGCATACTCCGCAACAATCGGATGCCAGCCTCGACCGGTCAGCATAACGCCTGTCATGCACGCATGAACGATCAAGGCTGCCGACTTTTGCTTAATGGATTGAAAATAAGAGTGTTCATCTGATACAGCGTTCATCAAATCCATCATTTGCCCATTGGCCGCTTGCAGGAGTTGAAGGTTCATCATTTTCATTGTTGTTTGCACATGGGAGCTATCGAATTCAGAATCCATCATCGCTTGCTGCGAAAGGGTCAAAAAAGCGGCTGCAAGATGCAGCGCTATAGGCAGAGGAGCTTCAGACCAGGCCTGCTTTGGCGCATCCTGATCCTGTAAATCATCGAATATATCGGTCGCTAAAATAAGAAATTCAACGGCTGCCGCCGCACGATATACTGCCGCCCCTTCACCGCCGAACATCCGGTAGTGAAGCACGGTCAAACGTCCAAAAGGAAGCTGCTCATTCAGCCGGTCCATTAAAAATAAATAGGCGTACTGAATTAAAGAATCAACTGTAAAATGGCGTTTGACCATCTCTCGCATTTCAAATTCGATTTTAGGTACACAGTCCTCCAACTTTAGACCCCCATCGTTTCAAGATTTTTCTATTTTACACGATGGAGTAAAAACGTACCAACATTTTTCAATATATTAGAAATAATACCCGCCTTCCTCTTTGAATTCAGCCGCTCCTGTTCCATCTCCTCCTCGTTTATTCGGTTCACCAGCACAGCGATCATTTCCATTCGTTTCCTGAGCATGTCGGCACGATTGACAAATGGGCCTGTGGTGTCACGATCCCGGTTCATGAATGTTAAGCCCTCCTTCCAACTGCTGCTGTTACACGGCTCCCGCGTAAGCAAAATGGACATATACGGCTTCCATCGTTAAACCACCGGCTGGAATTTGCGAAATTAATCGCTTTGGGGTATCGCATTTCACTAAATTTCCTTGGCGCAGCACGGCAATGCGATCACAATGATGCTGCATTTCCCCCATATCATGGCAGGACAAAACAATCGTTTTCCCTTGGCGCTTGAGCTCCAATATGATGGACCAATATTCTTCTCTCGCCTGCATGTCCAGCCCGGTAGTCGGTTCGTCCAGAAAAATAATCTTTGGGTTGTTGACGACAGAAATCGCCAGTGCCACACGCTGCCGCCAGCCACCAGATAGACGCCTAACTGGACGATCCAAGTAGCTTTCCAAACCAAAGCGGTCAATAATCTCTTCCATTTCAGTTGAACATTTATAGAAGGAACGGAACATTTCCAGCGCCTCCCTCACACTCAGCTTATCCACCAGCGATATACTTTGCAAATGAAGGCCAATATGCTCCTGAAGCTCAGTTGCTTCTACAGCCGGATTAATGCCAAGCACCTCGATTTGTCCCTTGTCGGGCTGACGCAGTCCCATCAGCATTTCGAGCAGCGTCGTCTTTCCAGCGCCGTTCGTACCAATAATGCCAAATAACTCTCCTTCTTTTATCCGCAAGGAAATATTATCGACTGCCTGATTTGAGCCATAAGCTTTACATACCGAGTCTACCTTAATCATTGTCCTTCTCACCTAATTGTCGCCTCCCTGATTGATAAGACGTTATGGCATAACCCCGTTTCTCTGATCTTCTGCCGGTAACCACTGCTTGTCTTATAACCTTACCCCATATGAACGGTAATTTCACCGTAAAAAAACGCAATTACGACCGCAAGTTTATTGCGGTTCCGCAACTTTTGCTGGGATTTTGACAGATTTATTGGAGTAAAGCTCAACAATATGACTTGACATGTAAGGTTTCAATGATTCATTTTCAAAATGGACGATCGCTGATGCCTTTCTTCTATATAAACAGAACAAAGTATAACGAAGCATGACAGAGGAAGTTACTTTTTCAGCTAACGAAAAATTACTCGCGTCCCCTTGCCTCCCTGCTCTCTTGATTAATTTCGGCAAAAAAAACCTTTTCCCTTTTTTAAAGTCGTATGAATAACAGCCGTTCAAAAAATAGCACTTGAACCTCCCGTTACAGGAGGTTTTATCCTGAATAAAGCAGCTGCTGCAAGGCTATTGCCAATTACAGAAGCAGCACTTGAGGAGGCACAAGTAAGATGAGGACGATAGAATGGATTTATGTGATTTTCAACGTAGTTATGATTATGGGGTTGTTAAGTGCTCGCAACAAGACTCGCGTGATGCTTTGGGGTGGATTGGCAGGTTCTGCTTTCCTGTTTCTATTGCACGGCTTCATTGAGAGGCTGCGCTGACCGCTGATTCCCGTTTACTTGCTGACTTTGCTCCCACTGGTTAATTTGTTCGCCAGATCGCGAAAGCAGCAAGCTGCTCAGGCTTCAGCAAAAAACTCCTTATTAAAGTCCACAACGCGATCTAGAAGCAAACGCACCTTCGTTGCATTTTCTGCCCTGGCACTCGTGTATGCCGCATTTGCAGTAGCAATGCCGCTGCTTTTTCCGGTATTTTCATTTGCAAAACCAACTGGTCCATATAGTATTGGGACCGTATCGTACCACTGGATAGATAACAGCCGGGAGGAGCTGCTCACAAAGGAAGAAGGAGACAAACGCGTGCTCATGGTGAAAATCTAGTAGCCAGCGAGTAAAGGTGAGGAAGGACCATCAGCTCCTTATATGTCTGATGCTGCTGTTTGTGCAACTGCGTTTAATGAAGTGCTGCAGCTGCCGAAGCTGCTATTTTCGAGTCTAGGCGATGGCCTCTTCTGTATGAAGGGATGGCTTAATCAGCCCGATTTCATCGTAATACCGAATCGTTTTAACGGTGGAACCGACTATTTTAGCCGCTTCACCAATAGAATACGTATCTTTGGATGGCAAAGTTAGATCACCTCGTAACCATGTAACCATTATACATGCTGCCAATTTAAACTATCATTAATTTCCCCTTCTAGCGCAAATAGTTTAGCAGCTTTAAGCATATTCTCCAAATCAACGCAATTATTCGCAGAAAAATCTCCTTTCTGTCCTCCTGTTACAAGTTGAATGATTTTATCTTCGGATTTTGATGAATCTAATAGATTAAAAAAAGATACATTGTCGAAAGTCGCATATACATTGTATAAACCCGAATTGCCGCCACCTATCCCCATATGAATATCTTCATCCTTGCTTAGCACGACCTGCGTTTTGTTATCCCCATTAAGCTCCGTTAGTATTTTCTCTATCATTCCCCAATTCAGATCTTGATTGTGATCCTGTATAAATTCCCCTTTGTCTCTGCCATTAACCCAATTATCAAAATGAACTCCTTTAATAAACATTTGTGCACCTCCATGTTTTTATTTAAATAGATTTATTTTATCAAATGGATTTATTTTCAACGTACTAATCACATGCATTATAAAAGGCTCTTCATAAGAAACTTTATTTTTATCACAAGACCACTCTTGAGGATTATCCGCCACATCTTTACAACTACTAATCTTATTCGACCCAAACGGATCCGTCACTCGCCCGTTCTCATCGCTCAGCAGCGTCGTGCTCCCACGCAAGTCATAGTGATAGCTCTGGTAGCGGCCCATGCTGCTTTCGCGACCGATAAGCCCTTCCGCTCCATATTCAAAATAGGCCTTCGTCTCGCCGCGTCCATCCTACTCTAAATACTCCCGGCTGAACTCTTCTACTTGATCCGTCACATAATGTGCCGTTTGTAAACGTCACGTTACCGACACGCGCACTTGCTCCGCATCATTGTAGAAGTTTCTAAACAGAAACCTTGATAAGCATAAGCCTATCAAGGTAGCCAATTATTAAAATTCAAATTTTTTTATTATCCTTAAACTTTTATAATCTGAAGGGTTATTCAACTTTGAAGCATAAAAGAATGGAGATTCTAGCACGGACATTTCAAATATTTCCCCGCTAACACAATTCATGTAATTCATCATATCTTGAATATATTGGTCCACCTTGACTCTTTCATAACTTTCACTAGGCACAGTGAATATAATAATATGGTTATCTGAACCCAACCCTTTGTCCATACACATAAAAGTATTAAAATCAAAAATGGCTTGTGAAAATTCCTGAGGTAAAGAATACAATGTAATCCCTTCTATTTCCTCTCTGTTTTGCAAAGATTGCTTTAATTTCTTTTCAGTGCGACTAATAGTGGTCACTTTACCAGATTTAAAAGAATCCCCGATAATACCTATATGACTAAAAGGGTACCCCATCATCTCACTAAGTCTTAAAGAGTATTGATACCATTCCCAGCATTTTTGTTCCTGGGCCTTAATTGTTCCATACAGAACTATGGAGGTTTTTAACTTTTTGTTCAATCGTATCACCGTTTCCTTATATTTAGAATTTCAGAATTGCCTGCTGTGCCTCCTAAATATTTTTGCCATTCACATTCCCAAACCAGTTAAAGATCTGTCCTTCTACTATGCTTTCGCACAGATCATAGTGATAGTTCTGGTAGCGGCACATGCTGTCTTCCCGCCCAATAAGCCCTTCTGCTCCATAAACAAAATAAGCCTTCATCTTGCCGCGTCCATCCTGCTCTAACAACACCCGGCTCAGCTCTTAAATCTGATCCGTCATATTTCTAGTTAAATCATAATTGCAAATATCACCTACTACTTACTAAAAAGAAACCTTGATGGGTGATTAACCAATCGAGGTTTCACTTCTTACATTATTCTAAGTTGCAAATAGACTACTCTAATAAACCATATCTAACTACAACCAACTCTAGATCTCATATCAACATGCGTTCATTATAATAAGCCTAATTCAGCTAGAAGAATTATCCAATCATCATCTTGATCAACTGCTATATCCATATACTTTTTTCCAAATGCATATTCCATAAGAAAGTTATTGAAGCTACCGAAGCATTCTTGTGGCATATTTGTCGGTATGTCCCTGTAAAACCTATACACATTCCCATTGGCTTTGTTTATTACAATAGGTTCATACAGAATAAGTCCTACAAACAGCCAGGTTTCCTTCCCTCCTTTTAATGTTTCTACATAAAATTGATTTCTAGGTAATTCGCTTGAAGGGAAAAGATCAATTTCACCGAAAGATGCCCCATCAGATTCTTGTAGAAACTCAGTATATTCAATTAAAATCTCGCTACTATTCTCAACTATAGGATTAGGATTACCTTTCCCAATCTGTCCAGTAAGAATACTATCTGGATTGCTTTCGAGTCTTTCTTTAACTTTGTTGATAATGCTTTTTAAGGTATCATTCATTTCCGTTATCCTCTATCAATATTAATTTTTATTTTTTTCCCAACAGGCAAATTTCTGATCTTAGGTCGAAATTGTTGAGTTCCTAAATTCCAGTTATGAATGAGTTTAGCAAAATTAGATTAGATTTTACATCAGAGCCTCCCAATTTCAACTCCCAAACATGATATGGCTGCATTTTTTGTTAGACCCTATCAATATAATCTCTCATAGGCAGAGCAACGATCATATTAGTTAAAAAATAAAGCGTTTTATAAGGCATTGGAAGCCCAACCTGAAATTATATAGCTTAAATGTGTAATAGGTTAATTTATATACTTAAACATATAAAAATTCAAAAAATAACTATTTAATTGTTATAAAAGCATCATTATCATAATAATACAAAAAAGCTTTAATTAAATCTTTATCTGTACACTCAGGCTTTTGTTCAGAAGCATTTTTTATAATTCCTTTTATAGTTCGAATATCTAATACGTACATTAAATTATTATCCTTTGCATATCTAGGTACTTCATCACTGTCATCTTCTACTTCATCTGGATCGATTATTACACCCTGTGTTTCAAGATCCCACGTCTCTTCTTCTGGAAGAAATAATGCATCTGACCACTCGAATTTTTCAATATTATTAAATATACTTCTCAATGTAATAAATTTCCCCATATTATTCTCCCATCGTCTAATCTTCCCAGGTATTATCTGATACTGTATTTCAGCCTCAACTGACTCATTGGGTTTTTATTCGCTGGTTCAACATTAACCCGATTATTATCCATTATCCTTAGTATTGATTTCCCCACATTTACCACTGCTAATCTTGTTCAACCCAAACCAATCAATAAACTCACCGGATCGCCATTCACATACCCAAACCGGTTAAAGGTCTGCCCTTCTAAAATGCTTCCACGCAGCACATCCCGGTTCAAAAACCGCTTGATGCCGGTATGATAATACCGCGCCCGCATGTAGTAAAGGCCGTTCGGATCGGTCATGACGCCGTCTCGTCCATTATAGCAAAACGGCTGCCGCGTTGTCCCTTCGTGATGCTCCCGCTCTCCGTACAATCCGTACGTATAACGGTCTGTCACGCGTACGTTCTCATCAGTCAGCAGCGTCGTGCTTCCACGCAGATCATAGTGATAGCTCTGGTAGCGGCCCATGCTGTCTTCCCGCCCGATTAGCCCTTCCGCTCCATACACAAAATAAGCCTTCGTCTCGCCGCGTCATGTCACCGATATGCGCACTTATGGTGTTACCATCCGAAATTTTGTAATAGAACTTACCATTACAAAAAAGACTGCCCTATGCAAACAAGTTAATGTCATAGGGCAATCTTCTTTTCACACTATTTCATTTGCGTTAATAATTAACTCTCATCATCTTCAGGAATTAATAAATCATCTATTCGTTCTCTATCTTCTGCAATTTGTTTAGACATTCCAAAACTATTCATAAAGTGTTTTAAGGGTAGTATCTCAGTATAGCTTCCATTCTGCTCAAAAATTTCAAACTCTTTGTTATGGACGACTAACTCCTCTACTAAATTTTTCATTTTTTGCATTTCATCATTATTCACATAGTTAGCTGTCATCAAAGGCAGCTTATTATTAATACATGATTTTATTTCTGAAAATCCTAAACCTGTATGTTTCTTAATCAAAATCATTAAACTACTGCTTGCTTCAGATTGTAATATTACAGTGATTAAAGTCATATTCCCGTTCCCCCTAATTTAATTTACAAACCCTAGAACTCTTCTGGGAAGGAAGGATTATAAGGTTTTCCAGGCAAGCCTTTCCTATAAGAACCTCCATGCCAACGGTTGAAATGTTCTTTTACTGTTGCAGGATAAATGATTTCCCCTTGATTTGCTAAATGAGGATACTTTGAAACACTATATGCATGATGTCCTGTAATAGTTTTTCCATTATGTGTAGGAACTTTGTTGCTGAGTATATCATCTCTCTGCTGTTGTGACCAATTTCTAGTTGTTGGTTCCCCCTTTTTAATTCTTAGTTTCTCTTGTTGCCAAAACTCTTTAACTCCAACATCTCTCCTAGCAGCAAGACGTTTGTTCCATTCGAGCCGCTTATATTCCTCTTTTGTAATCGTTCTATTATCGACCTTAGCTTCTAGTTTCTTCTTGGTTTTATGTCCTAGTTGCTTATATGGGCTTGGCTTAGGAGATAAATCAAGTCCTGCGTCATTCGCCCTCGTATTTATAACATTATCAGTACAACTACTAATTGCACTCAAACCAAACGGATCAATCAAACTCACCGGATCGCCATTCACATACCCAAACCGGTTGAAGGTCTGCCCTTCTACAATGCTTCCACGCAGCACATCCCGGTTCAAAAACCGCTTGATGCCGGTATGGTAATACCGCGCCCGCATGTAGTAAAGGCCGTTCGGATCGGTCATGACGCCGTCTCGTCCATTATAGCAAAACGGCTGCCGCGTTGCCCCTTCGTGATGCTCCCGCTCTCCGTACAATCCGTACGTATAACGGTCTGTCACGCGCCCGTTCTCATCCGTCAGAAGCGTCGTACTGCCGCGCAAGTCATAATGATAGCTCTGGTAGCGACCCATGCTGTCTTCTCGACCAATAAGCCCTTCCGCTCCATACACAAAATAAGCCTTCGTCTCTCCGCGCCCATCCTGCTCCAGCAGCACCCGGCTCAGCTCTTCCACCTGATCCGTCACATAATGTGTCGTCTGTCCGCGCCATGTCACCGACATGCGCACTTGCTCGGCATCGTAGGTGTAGCTGGTTCGTCCAGCCTGCGTCAGACGATTCCGCGCATCGTACCGATATGTCGCTGTCTCTGCCTGAACATCCTTCTCCAGCACCATGGGCAATACGAGCAGATTCCCGTCCGCATCATATACAACGTCCTTGCCGTTCACCGTCGCGAGGCGATTATCCTGCGCGTAGCTCATCGTTGTCGCAGCCAGCGGCGCTTCGCCCGCCTCTGTCAGGTTGCCGCCTAGGTCGTAGCTGTACCACAGCTTGCGTCCCAGCATCGCTCCGCTCACAAGGCGGCGCAAATTATCGTAGGTGTACTGCTTTTCTTCCTCTTCCACCAGTTGGCCCAGCTCATTGTAGGTCATGCGATACTGCTGCAACATGACGCCCTGACGGTTAATATCCCACAGCCGCACCAACTGGCCCTGCACATCATAGCTCCGCTGCTCTATACTTCCATTCGGACGTTCGGTGCGAATCAGCCTGCCGTTCACATCATAGCTGTAACGGGTCACCCGTCCACGCCAGTCCTTCACCTGCGTCATCTGGCCTGCAAGGTCATACGAATACGTTACTTGCTTGCCATCGGGATACATCATGACCCGTAAATTGCCCGTTTCATCATACGCATAACGAATCGTCTGTCCATGGCTATCCTGACAGGAGGTGAGACGCCCCAAAATATCGAACGTGCGCCGCTTAACAACGCGCCCTTCTTCTTCTACCCGAATAACATGCCCATCGATATTATAGCTGAGGCCAATTTGCCCCGCTTCATCCTTTATGGATTTTAATTGGCCTGCGGCATCATAGCCATACGCTGCCTGTTGGCCTCGGGCATTCGCCCTTCCCTTCAGCCAGCCGCGATTGTCATACGAGAAGCGCAGGACCTCGCCTGTTCCATTCTCCTCCTGCTCCAGCAGACCGCTGCGATCATACGACAGCTTCGTTTCATTGCCATTCGCATCCGTATAGCTCGTAATTTGCCCTTCGCCGTCATAGCTCTGGCGATACGTCGCTTCGTCATGCTCCATGACCTCCGTGATTCGGGCCGCCGCATCGTAAGCAAACGTCGTCTGCTGCCCTACAAAAAAATTCCGGTAACTTTTCGTCTGCCAGCTTAACTTGTAATAAAAAAACAGATCGATTATGGTTAGTTGTGACCATAATCGACCTGTATAAAATTCCGTTAAATGTAGATAGTTTATTGCTCAGCATTCCATCTTTTTACCTTTAGACCAATTACTAGTGGTAAGCTAACCATTCTCTATTCTGAGCAATTCTTGTTCCTCAAATTTCTCAACTCCCTCATCCCTACATCAATTAAAATAATCTTTCAAAAAATCGTAAAAAGATGACCATGATTCTTGCAATTCGCCTTTTTTCAACAATTCATCTCCACCCTCAAAATTAACCTTGTAAACTCTATCTGTGTTACTATCAAGAACAAGCACCGCGTTAGCTGACATCTCACTCAATACAAGGTACTGTTTTGGAAATTTGTGCTCATTTCGCGTGATTAGTGTATAAGATTCAATATTATTTTTCTCTTCAACAATATCTAGCAATTCAAAAGGTACTGACTCTTCCCAAAATGGTCCAGTATACCTTCTGTAAAATTCAAGAAATGTATCTGATACATTCACACCCAAACGATTTAAAGATTCCTGTACTACTGTTTTATTTTGACGCTTATATGTCACTTCATCAAGAATTTGTTCCAATTTTTCAGGTAAGTTACTCATTTAATTACCTCCTAATTCGTTAAGTCCTCTTCTCTTCCAATAATTTATTGAGTCTACTTTCTGAAATGCTTCTCTTGTTGCTTCATCCATGGGGTAAAAAGGATTAAGTTTTCCCTTATATGGATGTAATGGCGCCCTTTTTGCGTTACTAATATTATGATATCTTGTAGATGCTTCAAATAATGGACCTATACCTTTTTGTTGTGAATGGTGCAATGTCGCTACACTACCTGCATCATCTAAAATAGGAGCCAATCCATGTTTTGCAGCAGCCTGTGCATTCGTTAAACCGCGCCCCTTTCTAGCTCCGCTCGTTCGAACCATATTCCATTCAATATCACTACGCTGGTAAGCCTTATAGGTAAATCCTGTTCCATTCTTTCCAGCATTGTACTCAACGCTTCTTGTGAAATACTTATTATTTTTATAATCCTTTAGGTGACGATAGGTTTCTCCATCCACCCCATCTTCACAGCTACTCATTGCGCTCAATCCAAACGGATCAATAAAACTCACCGGATCGCCATTCACATACCCAAAGGAGTTAAGAACCTAGGTGCAAGAAAAAAGCTCATTCCTCCCCAAAATTCCAGTTAGAATAAGCTTTTCAATAATATAATTCGTATTAGAACATTTTCCCTCTTTAAAAACCTTGAATGATCATAGACCACTCAAGGTTAAAAGTTGTTAAAATTTCTTTTTTTCAATTATTTTCAAACTTTTGAAATCCGATGCTGGATTTACTCTTGAAGCATAGATAAATGGACTTTCTAATACTGATAATTCAAATATTTCTACATTGTAACATTTAATAAATACTCCTAGAGTTTTTATTATTTCATTAACATTAATACTTAAGTAATTTTCACTTGGAATCGAAATTGCGACAAACTGATTATCCAAGCTTTTATTAATACAAACAAGAGAAGTGTAATCAAATGCTGCTTGCGTAAACTCCTTAGGAAGAGAATAAACGGATATTATTTCTAGTTCATCTCCCTCACTTAGTGATTTTTCAAGCTTCTGTTCTGTCCTCTTGAGTGTAGTTAATTTCCCAGATTTAAACACTTTGCCAATAACGCCAAGATGGGTTGAAGGAAACCCCAAATCCTCATTAATTTTCAAAGCAGTCTGATACCAATCCCATAACTCTTCACCTTTGGCGTTAATTTCGCCATATAAAACTATTGTTGTTTTTAATTTACTCTCCATAAACATCACCTTTTTTTTATAGGTAAAATTTGAATGCTTCCAGCTCTATTTCCTAGCTGTTTTCTATTATCAATCATTCGTTGTGTTAGTGCAGCTGGGTCATCTGTTTTACTCGGAACTTCATACTGGTTTATTTTACCATCAGACTTAACCACCATAACATCTGGTCGATTTGTTTTTGCTCCAGGAACTTCATTCTGTAAACCTTTATTCAAGTATACCTTAACAGTATCTGCCTTTTTAGCTTCTTCAACTGCTTTCCTCTTACTGGCAAACCAGTGCCCTTCCGTTTTATTGCTATGAGGTTTGCTAGGAAGTACAATTTTATCTTTCCATGCTTTACATCCACTCAACGCTTCCAGCCCAAACGGATCAATAAAACTCACCGGATCGCCATTTACATACCCAAACCGGTTGAAGGTCTGCCCCTCTACAATACTACCGCGCAGCACATCCCGGTTCAAAAAGCGCTTGATGCCAGTATGATAATACCTCGCCCGCATGTAGTAAAGACCGTTCGGATCGGTCATTACGCCGTCTCGTCCATTATAGCAAAACGGCTGCCGCGTTGTCCCTTCGTGACTCTCCCGCTCTCCATACAATCCGTACGTGTAACGATCTGTCACACGCCCGTTCTCATCCGTCAGCAGCGTCGTGCTCCCACGCAAGTCATAGTGATAGCTCTGGTAGCGGCCCATCGCGTCTTCTCGACCAATAAGACCTTCCGCTCCATAGACAAAATACGCTTTCGTCTCGCGGCGTCCATCCTGCTCGACCAGCACTCGGCTCAGCTCTTGTACCTGATCCGTCACATAATGGGTCGTCTGCCCACGCCACGTCACCGACATGCGTACTTGCTCGGCATCGTACGTATAGCT
Organism: Paenibacillus liaoningensis; assembly: GCF_059609455.1. Classification (NCBI taxonomy): domain Bacteria; kingdom Bacillati; phylum Bacillota; class Bacilli; order Caryophanales; family Paenibacillaceae; genus Paenibacillus; species Paenibacillus liaoningensis. The sequence goes on along the minus strand of NZ_JCAALU010000013.1, from coordinate 94,202 downwards.
GGTTCGTCCAGCATGCGTCAGACGATTACGCGCATCGTACCGATACGTCGCTGTCTCTGCCTGTACATCCTTCTCCTGCACCAGCGGCAAAACGAGCAAATTCCCGTCTGCATCATACACGACTTCCTTGCCGTTTACCGTCGCGAGGCGATTATCCTGCGCGTAGCTCATCGCTGTCGCAGCCAGCGGCGCTTCGCCCGCCTCTGTCAGGTTGCCGCCGAGGTCGTAGCTGTACCACAGCTTGCGTCCCGGCATAGCTCCGCTCACAAGGCGGCGTAACTTATCGTAGGTGTACTGCTTTTCTTCCTCTTCCACCAGTTGACCCAGTTCATTGTACGTCATGCGGTACTGCTGAAGCATGACACCTTGACGGTTCACATCCCACAGTCGCACCAACTGGCCCTGCACATCATAGCTCCGCTGCTCTATACTTCCATTCGGACGTTCGGTGCGAATCAGCCTGCCGTTCACATCATAGCTGTAACGGGTCACCCGTCCACGCCAGTCCTTCACCTGCGTCATCTGGCCTGCAAGGTCATACGAATACGTTACTTGTTTCCCGTCAGGATACGTCATGACACGCAAATTGCCCGTTTCATCATACGCATAGCGTATCGTCTGCCCATGGCTGTCCTGACAGGAGGTGAGCCTCCCCAGCATGTCGAACGTCCGCCGCTTAACCACGCGTCCTTCTTCTTCTACCCGAATAACATTCCCGTCGATATTGTAGCTGAGGCCAATCTGACCCGCCTCATCCTTTATGGATTTTAATTGGCCTGCCGCATCATAGCCATACGCCGCCTGCTGGCCTCGCGCGTTCGCCCTTCCCTTCAGCCAGCCGCGATTGTCATACGAGAAGCGCAGCACCTCACCTGCCCTATTCTCCTCCTGCTGCAACAAACCGCTGCGGTCATACAACAGCTTCGTTTCATTGCCATTCGCATCCGTATAGCTCGTAATTTGCCCTTCGCCGTCATAGCTCTGGCGATACGTCGCTTCGTCATGCTCCATGACCTCCGTGATTCGGGCCGCCGCATCGTATGCAAACGTCGTCTGCTGCCCTTTCGCGTTTTCCTTCACGGCAATCTGTCCCGCTTTGTTAAAACGGTAACGCGTCGCTTGACCAAGCGCATTGATTTCCGCCACCCGATTGCCTGCCGCGTCATAATCGAGCTGCGCGATTTGCACTCCACTGGCATCCCACATAGCGTTTACTCGGCCCAGCCCATCATAGCCAAAACGCTCCGTCCTTCCGAGCGCATCCGTAACGGCAACCAAATTGTCCGCTGCATCCCACTCATACTGCGTCTGCCCGCCGCGCGCATCCGTCTGCGCCACCAGCCGCTCCTCGGCATCATAACGGTAGGCGGTCACCTGTCCGAGCGCATCCTTTTCACGCTCCAGCAAACCATTCGCATGGTATACATAGACGGTTGCCGCACCAGAAGGCAGCGTCTCCAGCGTCTTTCGATCGAACGCATCATAGCCAAAAGCATATACCCGTTTCAACGGATCGATGATCTTCACCAAATTATCATTCGCATCATACTCGCGTAATATGGTTCCACCTGTTGGATAGCCTAGGCTGGCAACCCGCCCCGACAGGTCATATTCCACGACCATCATACGCTCTTCGCCGTCTTTTATTTGCAGGACGCGTCCATCCGGGCCGTAAGCATACGAGGTCGTTACACCGTTAAAATCGACGTAGCTTTCCCGCTGTCCGTTCGCATTGTACGTCATTTTGGCTACTGCGCCATCCGCGCGGAGGATTTCAGCTAATCTTCCCCCGCTATCATAGGCATAAGCGGTCGTCCGCCCTTCCTCATCCGTTTCACTCACGAGCAGTCCCTGCTCGTCGTAAACGTAGCTCGTCTCATGGCCTAGCGCATCCGTCATGCTGACCAGCTGCCCATAGTCATCATAAGCCATCGCAACTGCGCTGCCATCCGCCTGCGTTTCCGATATCAGCTTGCCCTGCTCGTTGTACGCCAGCTGCACGAGGCTGCCGTCCTTCTGAATGATCTCCACCAATTGAAGCTGATCATCATGCACCAGCACTTCAACCGCGCCCAGCCGATCTGTTGCCGTCGTAATCGTGTAGCCAAAGCGGCTTTCCACATCATAGTCCAAATACGCGATGGCGCCGGATGCATCCGACTGGCTCGTAATGCGGCCAAATTCATCGAACGTATTCTCGTATTGAACCGCTCCGCCTACACTCATCCGCGCAAGCTTGCCATTCCAGTGGTAGCCGATGTCCGTCTCATTGCCATTCGCATCGATATAACGCGTCATTTGATGCGAGGCATTATATTGCATTCGAATGATTCGCTTGCCCTCGCTCACGCGGCTGAGCAGCCCCTGCGTATCGTAAGTCAGCTTCAGCGCTTGCCGTGTAATCGCATCCGTTAAGCTGGCAAGCCGTCCCTGCGCATCATAACGCATTTCCAGTGCCTGTCCATGAGCATTCACCCATTTCAATGCCTGGCCTGCCAGGTTAAAATAAATCTGCTCCTGCGTTTCACGCTGCCACAGCACATAGCCTTCCGGCTCCTGCCGCAGCTCCTCGCCCAGCACATCGCTATCCGCACTGCGATAAACCCCGTCTGCCTGTCTTACAAAACGGTTGCGGCGGCTTTTCGTCCGCCAGACCGTAACACCTGGCGGATTAGCATCGGCAATAGGCTGCTTCGCAAGCAGCACCTTATCAAACGCTGCTTCCCCCTCATTGCTTGCCACATAATCTGTTACCACACGATCGGCTGCCACTGCCACATCCGCTTCATCTTCCTCAAACGTAAGAGCCAGCTCAAAGTTATGCGTCCATACCGCGCCCATCGCTCCGCCCGTTTCCAGCAGCGAATGGTAATGCATCTCGAACGTCCAAGTATCCGCGCCATACAGCTTGAGAGCGGGATGAATAATAAATTGCCCGCCTGAGCCCGCATGGATCGGGTCATTTTTACAGCTGCGCTTATCCGCCTTGCTCGGATCTTTCTTGGCAGATTCCTTTTTCGCCTTTTTCTGCTTCTCCTGATTCAGCTTCTTCGATGGTTTGCTTGGGCTGTTATTGCTGCCTTTCCCTTTGCCCTTGCTATGGCTCTTCGCCTTCCCTGAGCTTTTCCCTTTGCCTTTCCCGCGTTTTCCTTTCCTTTTCTTGCCTCCGCCGAGATAGGACAAATACGCCAGATTTTCAAGGCCCGTCTTCTCCAAAACATAATCCATCGCCATATCTCCGGCAAAATCCAGCGCTTGCTCGACGCCCGGCAGCTTCATTACCTTTTTGAGCTTCTGTACCTGCTCCAGCTTGTCCAAATTGCTGCCGACCTTGCGCGCTGCCGTCAGCACCTTGCCGTCTACCGCCTTAATGCCGCTCACCATCTGCTTCGTGAAAGCCGAGGTTGACTTAAACGCCTTTTGCGCCGCACTCAGCGTCTTGCCGGTAGCTTTAGCCGCATTAGCGGCTTTCATCATCGCTTTGCCGGCTTTGGCGGCATTTTTCGCCATTCTCGCTCCCTTGAGCGCCGGCCCTGCTCCTGGCACAATGCAGGATGCCATAGACATCGCCGCGCCCAGATAGTCGCCGCGTCCAACTGAAATCGCCGCATTCGCCACGTTCGCAACTACGCCAAGCCCCGGCACACAGCCGGCAATATCCAGCCCGACCTGCACGACATCAAGCAGCGTGCCGAGCCAGCCGCCTTTTTTCTTCGGCTCCTCCGGCTCTGGAGGCGGCGGCTCGGGCAGCGGTACCGGCAGCACTTCCTCCTCTTCGAGATCCTCTACGACGACGGGAGCAAAATACGTGCCGACCAGCAGCAGCTCATCGGCAAGCACATCCGTGTCGCCATCCATCACAATGCTGCTGTTGCCGCAGACGAGATACAGCCCTTCCTGCGCCGTAATCGCCAGCTTCGTCTCCGAGGAAAGCTCAATCGGCTGCTCCGATTTAATCGCAATCGCCGTATCGCTGCGAATTTCAATGCCGTTCTCCTCATGCAGCTGAATGAACAGCACGCCTTCCTGCGCAATGAGCGACAGCTCCTGCCCGGCGAGCTTCATTTCCTTGCCATATGGGGTCGTCCATGACTTGACGCTGGAATCGGCCATTTTCGGGGAATCCTGCCCACTCTTGCGCACCGAACTGAGCGCCATCGCCTCCCCTTCCTGGCGGCTTGGAAAATACACCTGCACCGCATCGCCCTGCTCCGGCATGCAGTGCATGCCGGTCCCATCCTCCGATGCGTATACCGATGCGTACGGAAGCCAGCTGGCTTCCTCCTGCTTTTGCTCCGCATCCACATCCAGCTGCACGCGCACGGCCGCGTTTTTCACCTCAAGAATTCGCCCTTCGAGCGCTGCGCCTACGACCTGCTCATTAAACAGCTCGCTTTGGCGAATGCCGGATGGGGGCAGCAGCTTATAGGTAAAGACGAGCAGCGCCTGCCGCAGCTCCGCCTCCACCTCGGCAACAGCCAGCTCGCGCCCTTTTACCACTACGCGATCACCGATTTGCAGCACCTGCTCGCTGACGACTTCATAGCCGAGAAAGTCCTGCTCGCTTAACGACTCTCCCTCGCCCAGAGCAGCCGCCTCCCGATAGGGCGACAATGTTTTGGCAATCGTATAACTATGCAGCGGAAGCTCCACGAGCCGCCCTTCGCCTAAACCGAACCAGAACTTAGGCGATGCCGCGGCAGCCTCCGGCACCAGAACAGCGCCAAAGCGCGAGGCCATACGCTTGAGGAAAGTCCAGTCCGTCTCCTCATACTGCAGCGTCAGCTCGCCCAGCTTTTCCTTGTGCGCCGCCTCATTTATCGTATCGGCCCTCGGATATGCCGCCAGCACCGTCTTCAGCAGCTCATCATACATCATTTCCCCATGCTGGAAGGAGCGCGTATTGCGCTCCAAATCCATGCTGCTCGTATGCGACAGCACCGTGAGCTCGAACGTATATACGCTGCGGATCGCCCGCACCAGAAAGCTCGCGACGGTGCCACTGAACAATATCCGCACCATGCCGCCTTGCTCATCCACCTGATGCAGCTCGACCTGGTCCTGCTCGCTGACGAGCTGCAAATCCTGATCCTCCCGCTCCTCCGGCAGGATGCCGCTTACCCATAAAAGGGCATGCTCATTGACGCGTTTCTCGATGCGCAGCCCTTGAATTTGCTGCACGGCATACGGCCATTGCAGGCGCAGCTGCTCGTAGCCGATGGCCTTTTTTTCCGTGGACATTCCATAGCCCCCCTTCCTCTGACAACCGCATGCCTATACGCCCTGCCCGTCATCTTCAATTGAGATCGTGCCGCAGTACAAGCATGAATTTTTGGAGCAGCTGAGCAGCGCAGGGAGCCCGCCAACCTTTGTTTCTGTTTTGCCATTCGTCCATGGCAGCGCGATGATCGGCGTGCACGGCGCAATGCCGCCAGCCGAGACGACAGCCGGATTCGACTGGCTCATGCACCGTTCAAAAGGCATAATGTTCGTCCCCAGCATATAATCGCCAATATTGAGCTGCGCTTGCTTTTGGATATAAACCCCATGGCTGAGAGGCGTTTTAAGACGCATCCGCTTCGTCCCCCAATTGCAGGAGATGATTGCGCCCGCTACGACGTAGCTTTCTGACGCCCCTTGGCCCGCTATAATCGTTGCCGACTCGTTTCCACCACCGCTCATCCCCATCGCTCCTCTTCGGATAATTGAAGCTGCACCTTCGTAAATCGAATGCCCGCCACTTCCCTGCGCAGCAGACTTTCTGCCACCCCAAGCTGCACGAGCGTCACATCCTCACGCAAGCCGCCAATTTTCAGAAACGGATGCTTGCCTGCTTTAGCGGAATCAACTACCAGCCGTTTGCAGGTCCCATCGGGAAAAAATTCAGTTTGCGCAGCTAGGCAATGGACGAGCGGACGCTCCAGCAGCCAATACGAGGCTTGTATGCCGCTCCCCGGATCGACAAGCACGACCGAACGAAACAACGCGCGCGGCGCATACTTTGCCAACACCTCCTTCACGAGGTCCGAGACGAGCGGGGCAGGCTTTTGGATAAAATCGACCGCAACAACCCGCTTCTGCTGCATCAGCCGCAGCGGTGCTATACTTTGGGAGCCATCCGGTTTGAAAAACAACGCTCCTCCCTTAGGGCCGGCCAGCGCCTCCGCCAGCACCCCTTCGCTGTCCATCGGACGAATGGCATCAGCCACTCGCTGATCCTGCGTCATAATGAATAAGCCCTTCCTCATGCTCCGCCGTCCTCCTCTATCCATATGGCCTGTGCCAGCTGCTCCTCGCTGAATGCAGCCTGGCTGCGGGCACTAGCACTAAACAGCGCCTGCTCTATATTCGCTTGCTCGAATACGGCGCCAGCCAAATTCGCCCCGATGAAGCTTGCTCCTTTCACATTAGCGAGCGTAAAATCCGCTCCGCTCAAATCCGCGCCATTAAATCGCAGCGGCACAAAACCCGGATGCTCCCATACGAAAGGATCTCGCATTCCGCTAGGCCCGCTGCAATAGCTGAAATCCGCTCCCTGCAGCTCGCTGCCGCGAAAATCCGCTTCGCACAGCAGCGTGTAGCGAAAGCTGGCCTGCGTGAGCTTGCTTAAGCTAAGCTTAGCTCCGACCAGCGCTGCCCCTTCAAACGAGCTGTGAGAAAGGTCGCTGCCACGAAAATCGCTATAGAGCGCTTGAATGCCCGCATAATCGCCCTGGGCCAAATCCAGCTCTGCAAACACCTCATAGGTGTAGGTCAGCTCCTGCTTTTGCTCCAAATAAGCGCGAACCTCGGCAGCCTCTTTTTGGCAAAAATCCTCCTTGTACACCGTCTCGCTCTGGTCCATGTACTCGCCCACGCGAACCTCGCATTCCACTTCCTTCTCCAGCTCCCTGTAGGCTTTCAGCTTCGCCGCCTCCGGCATCGCATAGCGGATTAAGCTGATGACGTAGCGATGCGCCTGCACCGCAGTCCTCAGCCGAACTGCCTCTGCCTGCAGCGCAGCCTCTGAATCGGAGAAGTAGCCCCTGGCCTCGGCCAGAAGCTGCTGCTCCAGCCCAGCCAGATCACTAAAAGCCCAGCTTGCATCATAGCTGCCATAGCAGCTGTTTTCATCCATATACCATGTTCGATCCGTTGCCTCGGCCATATAAAGCGGGCTGCCCGCAAGCAGCTCCGTCCGCAGCAGTGAATAGGTGATATGCCCCAGCTTTCCCTGCAGCCCCTGCTGCTGCCTTCCTCCGATATAAAGGCATAGCTGCTCAAACGATTGCACGAACAGCTCCGCAAGCCGTTCCTTGTGTGCTGCAAAATACCGCTCCAACGCCAGCAGCGCCCGCTGGCTTAGCTCATCAGCCACCTGCTCCTCAAATAGCTCGAGCCGATTTTCCTGCATGAACCGCTCCCCTTTCGTCTATTGAATGCCCTGTTTCTTATGACTTTTCTCGTAAGCTCTCCCCTTGCTTGTGTAGGTTGGTTTTCTGCTTGGTTTGCATTTTCCGCTCTAATTGGCCTTTAATTCGTCTTGAGCTCCTTGCCCTTAATCGTCGTATTGCCGTCCATCTTGATCAGGCTTTCCTTGCAGGTCAGGCTGATTTCATCCTTGGCGGAAATGAGCACCTTCTGCTGAGAATCAATGGCGATGTCTTCCTCGGCTTTGATTGTAATTTTCTTCTTGCTTATAATTTCAATGCCGCCTTCGTCGCTGAGCCGGATGAACACCTCGCCGTCCTTGCCGGTAATAATAATTTCCTCAGGCGTCATTTTCAGTTCTTTGCCCGCTGGCGTGCGAAAAAACTTATGATCGGGATTGCCCAGCTTGTTATGCTCGCCCTCCTCGACATTTTGCCGGACGGAGCTTGATGCAATGCCGTTCTCTTCCTTGCCGCTCGGAAAATACACCCTGACCTGATCGCCCTTCTCCGGCATGCAGTACCAGCCCGTCCCCCCTTCCGCCGTATACACGGAAGAATAAGGGAACCAATAAGCTTTGCCGGCGTCCTGCTTCTCGTCAATGTCGAGATGAATTTGCACCGTGTCCTTGGCTATCGCCAGCACCTTGCCTTGCAGCGACGCTCCGGTGAGGGCCGCGGCATAGAGCGGAGGCTGGCTTAGCCCCTTGCCCGAACAGAGCAAATAACGATGCGACAGCATGCCTTCCTTCCACTGGCTGTGCATTTCGCCTACATAAAGCTGCTGCTTTTTGAAGGTGATGCATTGCCCTAAGTCCAGCAGCCACTGCGTCGTTTCAATTTCATAAAAAATAAAGTCCTGCTCCGTCACGCCCTGCATGCCGATTTTGCACATCCGCCGGTAATGCAGCACATCCTTGCGCACGCTGTAGGGCATATCTTCCAGCTTTCCGGCAGCATCGCCATCCGGCGTTCCAAGAAATACTTTAGGGGAATTAAACATCGCCGACGGCATCAAGCCCGCCTGAAACCGGGAGGCCATTCGTTTGAGAAATGCCCAATCCGTCTCCTGATATTGCAAGGTGAACTTTCCAAGACTCGCCCCTTGCGTTGCCGTATCCAGCACATCCATGCCGGGATAGCTCGCAGCCATTTGATCAATGAGCGCCTTGTACGTCATGCCCGTATCCTGATAGGAACGGGTATGCTTCTCCAGATCAAGCTGGCAAGTATGGGACAGCGCCTCCACCTTCAGCACATAAACGTCGCGTACCGCCTTAACCTCAATGCGCTGCACCAAGCCATAAAATAACGGGGACAATCCGCCCTCTTCATCCTTCTGGCTCACCTCAACCTCCGTCTCGGAGTCGGTCATTTCCACGTAGCTGTCCTTCAGCTCCTCCGACACAATGCCGGTAAACACCAGCTTCGCATGCTCATTGATTTTTTTCTCGACGGATAAAGACAGCATGTGGACAAGCTCAAATGGGGCAATCTGCACATTATGCGGGGCAATGATATTCGTGCTCATTATCGGTCACCTTCCTTCTCGGGCAGATGCCATTTTATCGAGGTCAGCATCGCTTCCCCAAGCTTTTTCCAATCATCCATTTCCTCTTCCATGCAGTTGAAGGTGCAGGCGATGGCTCGTCCGTTCAGCTCGGCAATCAGCATCAAATTGTACAGATTGCAATCCAGCGCAGGCGTCAAATAAGCGAAAAAAGCAACCTGCTTCCCGCCAACCTCCCGCATGCCTTCTTGGAACCAGCGCGCTGCAGGCTGCGACCGCTTGAGTACGGCCAGCATCGTTCCGCTGAATTCCTCCACATCATCTGCTTCAATCTCAAAGCCCGTCTGCTGAAAAGCGACGTTAATCGAAGTTTGCTCATTTGTGAAAATCAGCTTAGGCCGCCGCTCCGCCGGATATTTCAGCCTTGCCGTCCCCTCATCCATCACTGTAAACGCCTGCGACAGCACAATCGATGCTTCCCCTCCGGGGATGAAGCGGCGTGCAAACTGGTGACGCTCTCCCTGAACGTGCAGCGTCATCCCTTCTAGCGACGGCGATGGCGAGTCCTCCTCCTTGCGGTCCTTCTCTTGCTCCTCCTTGACTCCTCCGAAAATCATGGCAATGATCTTCTCATCCGCATACTTCATCACATGTCACACTCCCGTTCATTTTCTGAGCTCCCGTACACAGAAATTGCGACCGTGCGCGCCCTTGTATGGATAAAAATCCAACCATTTCTTATCCTATTTTTCTAATATCGGATGGAAAACTGCATAAATTTAGGTTATTAAGCAAATTAAAAGGAAACCTATAGGAAATTTTCATTTTTTACATCAAAAACGGTTATCCACAAAGTTGTCCACAATCCGACGCAAATTGTTAGTAAATTCTGTCGACATTTTCCGACGGAAATAAAGGATTTGTAAACGTTAACGTAATAAATTTTTAATGCCGTCGAATTTCTCAAAAAATTATTCACATTATCCACAATTCCAGTATCGATAAAGTGAAAAAACTATCCACTTTCCACGAACAGCCCATCCCCAGTCAAACCCTTGATTTTACGCATAAAAAAGGACTTATCCACAAAGCTTAATACCCTGTGAATAAGTCCCTTTCTTGAGCTTGCTATTAAATTACATTTTGTTCATTCGCTCGTTTATTAATGGTCAGCATCGCTTGATTGCAGGCTCCCACATACGCCTGCGCGGCTGCATATACAATGTCGCTATGAATCGAAGTTCCACGATAGCGCTCGCCAGCGTGGACAATCGTCACGACTGCCTCGCCATGTGCATCCTCGCCTGTGGACAACGAATGGATTTCCAGATCCTCAAACTCTGCTGCAACGGGGATCGCTTGCTGAATACAGTGAATGACCGCTTCTAGAGGACCTTCGCCGGAACCTGTATAGGAACGCTCGGTGCCCGCATCATTTTCACGAATCGTCACGGTCGCAATACGGGATTGATGACTGCCCGACAGCACCTGCAGATCGGTCAGCATGTAAGGGTCAGGCTGAGTAGCTGTCATTTCGCCAGCGATGCGAATCAGCTCATTATCCGTCACCAGCTTTTTCTCATCGGCTACTTGCTTGAAGCGATTGTATACATTAACCAGCTCCTCGCCTTCTACGGCAATTCCGTATTCGGACAGGCGATGCTTGATCGCGTGGCGGCCGGAGTGTCTGCCCAGCACGATCATGCTGCGCGGAATGCCCATCGCTTCCGGGTCCATAATTTCATACGTATTGCGGTTTTTCAGCAGGCCGTCCTGATGAATGCCAGACTCATGCTGGAACGCATTGCGGCCCACAATCGGCTTATTATACGCAATCGGATAATGCATCGCCCGGCTGACCATCCGCGACGTTTCATAAATTTCGCTTTGATCAATCCGCGTCTCCATTTGCAGAACCGACCCCCGAGTCTCAATAATCATCGCAATTTCCTCAAGCGAACAGTTGCCGGCGCGCTCTCCAACGCCATTGACGGTAACCTCTACCTGCGTCGCACCTGCACGAATGGCTGCCAGACTGTTCGCAGCTGCCATCCCCAGATCATTATGGCAATGAGTACTGTAGCGAACCGTTTCTCCGCCTCTAGCCAGGCGACGGACAGAGCGGAACATATCATCGATTTCGTCTGGCATCGCATAGCCCAGCGTATCTGGCAGATTGATGATTGTCGCCCCTTCGGCGATGGCCGCTTCGACCAATTCTATGACAAAATTGCGATCCGAGCGCGTTGCATCCATCGCTGAAAATTCAATTTCATCTACGAACTGCTTGCCGTAAGCAATCATCTCACGGGCGATTTGCACCACTTCCTGGCGCGTTTTGTTCAGCTGGTGCTGCAGATGAATGTCGGACGAGGAAATAAACAGATGCAGCCTTCTTTTTGCCGCATCCTGCGTCGCCTTGACCGCCGCATCAATATCGACCTTCATCATGCGGGCAAAGCCGGCAATTTCAACATGCTGCAGCTCGCGGGAAATTTGCTGAATCGCTGCAAATTCGCCGGGACTGGAAATCGCAAAGCCCGGCTCGATAACGTCAATGCCCAGCTTGCCCAGCTGGCGGGCGATAATAATTTTACGCTCAGGATCAATGGAAGCGCCCGGAGACTGCTCGCCATCACGCAGCGTCGTATCAAAAATTTGAATTTTTCTCATTCCGTTATTCGTCTCATTTGCCGTTGTCATCGTTATGACCTCCTGAAATTTTAGTTAAATACAGCTGTTGCTGCAACCAAGGTTAAACGGCTGTCGCCATCCTTTGGCGGCGCGGCGCGTTTCATTCCGAGAAATATAAGCTGTTTATAAGGGTGAAACTTATAAATGCTTATATTAAAAAAAGCCTGCCGTCTCTAATTGAAAGAGACGACAGGCTTTTTCACCCACCGTGGTACCACTCTAATTGGCCGGACCCTGTATGCGCTTGAGCAGAAAAACCGGATTGGCTTCTCTTTTCACGCTGCTGCTGGATGGATAATCCCATGCCTGCAACATTCGCGCGGGTCCACACCCGCTTGATGCCCGATGACGGGGGCTGATTCCGTAACGATGTACGCATTAGGCTTGCAGCTAACCGCAGCTGCCTGCACCGATGGTTCCATCATTCCGCTCCCAGGCGAGTTCGAACGTAAGCTTCGACTGCGTCGCACCATCCCGCAGCTCTCTGCAGCGCTCCTTGTCGATCATGCAGCAGCTTTGTTATCCGCCTGCCGCGCCTCGCTCAAGGTTCCCGCTGTTGTCCCGCTTTACCGCTCTACTACTCCTGTTCAATGCGTTTTCTGTATGTGATTTCAGCTTATTGTGCTGGTTCATGTATAACTTGCCTGCTTGCTCATTTCATAGCTCGCTTCCAACTTTGAACTTCCAAACAACAAGAAAAGCCTGTCGTCTCTTGAATAAATCAAGAGACGACAGGCTTATTATAATCCTGCGCGGTACCACCCTTGTTGACCTTCCGCTTTGCTATTGCAGCAAATTAGAATGCCCACCTTAGGCACATCATCAACTCCGGATGTTGATTGATGCGCACCCGATTACGGGGGTTAGCCGTGACAGTGTAGTAAATCCGGCTATCCATGGTTAGCCAGCTGTTCCACTGTTCCGCTCCCAGGCGAGCTTCAGGCTTCCGTCGACTGCGTTGCACTAGCCCGCAGCTCTCTGTTCATTCCGGGAATGGCCCTACTATTCCTGTTCCTTGCGTTTGCAGAATATGAAGTTCAAAGTATTGTTGCCTATTATAGGCCTTCAAAAATTAGATGTCAATCACAGCACCAAAAAAATTTCCAGCAGCCGTTAGTCTAGCTCTGCACCTGCGGTGCCATCCAGCCTTCCAGACTGAAGCTTGGCTCGGCTTTAAGATCGAGCGACGAATATTCGCCGCGCTGCCATTTCAGGAATGCGGCAGCTCCGATCATCGCCGCGTTATCCGTGCACAGCGTCAGCGGCGGAATGAGCAGCGGCACGCCTTCCGCTTCGCAGCGGGAAGTCAGAGCTGCCCGCAGGCCGCGATTCGCCGCGACGCCTCCGCACAGCAGCAGCTGCTTGGCGCCATAGGCGCGAACGGCGCGAAGCGCTTTTTCAACAAGCACCTCAATGACCGACTCCTGAAAGCCCCGTGCCAGCGCCGCTTCATTGAGCGTGTCCCCGCGCATCTGCGTCTGATTAATAACCGCCAGCACCGCCGACTTCAAGCCGCTGAAGCTGAAATCATAGGAGTCCGCCTCCAGCCATGCCCTTGGCAGCGCCAGCGCTTCCGTTGCTTCTGAAGCCAGACGGTCGATATGCGGCCCGCCCGGATAAGGCAGCTTGAGCGAACGAGCTACTTTGTCGTATGCTTCCCCAACCGCATCGTCGCGCGTACGCCCGATCATGCGGAAGGAGCCTTCATTTTCGAGCAGCACCAGCTCCGTGTGCCCGCCAGAAACGACGAGCGCCATACACGGATACTCCAGCTCATGCACGAGCTGGTTGGCGTAAATATGCCCCGCAATATGATGGGTGCCGATCAAGGGCAAATCTAGCGCCATTGCCAGTGTTTTGGCCGCTACGATGCCGACAAGCAGTGCGCCTACTAGTCCCGGCCCCTGCGTCACCGCAATTGCAGACAAATCCTTTAGCTTCATGCCCGATTCAGCAATAGCCTGTTCAATCATCAGCGTAATAACCTCAACATGCTTGCGTGAGGCAATTTCCGGCACAACGCCGCCAAAGCGCTGATGCACCTCGATTTGGCTCGAAATGACATTCGATAATATATGTTTACCGTCCTGAATGACGGCAACGGATGTTTCATCACAGCTCGTCTCAATGGCAAGAATAAGGCCTGACTTGCTTCCATTTTCCGCTGCCGCTTTCACCGTTTCCTGTTGTTGCATGCTCAATACTCCTGCCCCTCTTCCCGGACGCCTAAGCTGCTCGTATCAAGCTCCGCCCACATAATGAGCGCATCCTCCTGATTATCCGAATAATAACCGGGACGAATGCCCGACGATTCAAAACCAAGGCTGCGGTAAAGCCGCTGCGCCACCTCGTTGGATACCCGGACCTCCAGCGTCATTTTGTTCGCGCCGAAAAACACTGCCGTCCGCTGAAGCTCGCCCAGCAGCAGCTTGCCAAGCCCTTGTCCGCGATGATCGGAACGTACCGCTACATTCGTTACATGCGCCTCGTCCACGATTACCCACATGCCCGCATAGCCGATAACTTCCTTCTCGTATTCCATCACCATATATTTGGCAAACATATTATTCGTCAATTCATTGGTAAAAGCCTCTGCTGTCCACGGACCTGTGAAGGCCTCCTGCTCGATCGCCACAATAAACGGTATGTCTTGCAACGTCATGGACCGATAAATCATTTCATCCCGATTGATTTCTCTCATCATGGCTCCGCATCCTTTACTCGAGCCGCATCCACATCGGCATTAATTGCAGCCTTTAGTGAAGCCGATTGGGCGGCTGCCCTTTCAGCTTCCTGTTCAGCCTTTAGAGCAGCTTCCTTTTCCTGCAGCTTAACTTCCGCCTCATGCAGCTGTGTATAGTTTGGCGCAAGCGTATGGAGGTCATCTATATCCCCCGCAAGCAGGCGCTTCCGCCCCAGCTCAGCTATCGCCCTGCCTTCGAGCTCATAAGGAAACAGACTAACCTCTACACCCGCTTCTGCACAGCCTTCTACGAGCCGCTGCGCCTCCGCCTCGTGGAGCTTAAGATCGCCAGTGATGTAAATTTTAGTAACATATCCAGCTGGAACCTGAGTTGGCTTAAGCTCAGCCTGCTCTTGTTCCTGTTCTTGAACCTGCTCTTGAACTTGCTCCAATAACTGGTCGACCCAATCCCGCATCAGCCTGATTCCATCAGCAGCACGGCGTTCCCATTGATCGCCATATGCATAGGAGAAGCTTGCCGTATATACCTGGCCCCGCCTTGCATCCATGATAGGAATGAACCATACAGCCATTTTGTTCATATTAGGGTGATCCGCCTGAATTTGTTGCTGCATAGTTGAAATCATCGCATCGGTTTGTTTTAATCGCTCACACGCCCCGTAAGCAATCGCTTCAAGGCTGGACAGCGCTACTAACGGCTTATCCCAAGTCCAAGCAAGCGTCTTAGCCGCTGTTACCGCAATTCGCATGCCCGTGTAAGAGCCCGGGCCGCCGCCTACAGCGATGCCGCCAAGCTCCTTCTTGCTTACACCGCAATCCTCAAGCAGCTGCTTTAAATGCGTAATAATATAAACGGAGTGATTGCGCTCCGCAAAAGATTGAATTTCACCTAAAATCCGATCACCTTGAATAACAGCCGCCGCGAGGGCAGCCGTCGAGGTATCAAATGCTAATATGGGCTGCTCCGCCTGCTCAACCATGTTGCTTCCCTACTTCCCTGTCATTCAAAGACTGGCACCAGCCCGCGTAGGCTTCCCCGATGCCTTTCAGCCGAATTACCCGCTCTTCGCCGCCCGTATGCTCCAAATACAGCTCTAAGCGCTCCTCGGGCAAAAGCTCTTCGATCAAGCTTGCCCATTCCACAATCGTCACGCCGCTGCCGTAAAAATATTCGTCAAGTCCCAGCTCGTCCGCTTCCTCAAGGGATACGCGATAAACATCCATATGATAAAAGGGCATCTCAGCGCCTTCATATTCTTTGATAATCGTAAAGGTCGGACTGTTTACTATGCCCTGCACGCCAATGGCTTTCGCAAAAAACTGTGAAAACGTCGTTTTTCCCGCACCAAGATCACCGTCAAGCGCCAGCAGCGTGCCTGATTTTGCCCATGAAGCAATAAGCGTCGCAAGTGCTTCCGTATCCTTCGTGCTGCTCGCCTTCCACTGTGCTTCTCCAATCGCTGTTTGCATCCTATTCACCCAATTTCATTTCTTAAAATGATTATAGCCTCGCTTGGCAAGGGGCATACACTTGCCCTTGGCAGCAGCTCCGTCCGCTTTGGCTGACAACGCCGGCTCCAGCACCACTGAAGGCGCCCCCTGCCTCACCTCGCCAACGATATAAAATGGCAAGCCTTCGGCATGGAAAGCTTCGCGTGCTGCCTGCACATCAGCGGCTTCCATTGTGCCTAGCAGCACATAATCCTCGCCGCCATAAAGCATCCACTCCAGCGGATCGATTCCAACATCCGCCGCATAAGCAGCCATACTGCCGCTGCGTGGAAGCATATCTTCCTTGAGCACAAGGCAGCACTGTGAGGCTTCGGCAATCTCCCATGCTTCGCTGGCAAGCCCATCGCTCACATCATTAAGGGAATTACAGCTGCCACGCTCAAGCAGCAAACGTCCCGCACGCACGGAAGGTACAGGGCGGCAATGCGCCCCTATGAGCGCTGCCGCTCCGCGCACCTCTTCGTGCTGCGCTTGATTTGAAACGCCCGCTGAGCTTGCCGCTTGCGAATCCCCAGCAGGCTGTGTCCCACTGGCATCACTAGCATCACTAGCTCTGCCCGTTTCGCCCGATTCTACTGCCTCGCGCGCCGCCTGCTCTTGACGCTCCTGCTTGCGCGCGAGCAGCAAATGCAGACCTGCCGCCGACAGTCCGACGGCTCCGGTCAGCACAACCGCGTCTCCGGGCTTCGCCCCGGAGCGGCGCAAAGCCCGCCCAGCTTCGACGGCTCCCGTCACCGTCACCGCAACAACCAAGTGCTGCGGCGAAGACGTCGTATCGCCGCCAACAATCGCGACGCCGTAATCCGCGGCGCACGCATAAAGCCCATCATAGAGCCGAGCTATCCGCTCCGGCCCATATGCCGCCGGCACGCTCACGGACACGAGCGCATGCCGCGGCACACCGCCCATTGCCGCGATATCGCTCACGTTCGCGGCAAGCGCCTTATATCCGACATCCTCATCGGTCATCGTATACGCATTAAAGTGCACCGTCTCCACCATCGTGTCGACGGCCATCAGCAGCTCCAGCGGTCCATCCAGCTCATCCGCCATTGCCGCAGGAGCAATGATGGCTGTATCATCGCCAATGCCGAGCGTCACGCCTCTTTGCTGCTGCCATTCAGCGGACTGTCTGCCCGCCGTCCAATGGCTGATGCTTGCAAACTCATCCAAAGCTTAAACCCCTTTGCTAATGAATATCACGCTTCTTGAAGCGGCCGCCCTTCACATCATGGATGTTGCCGACGGCCAGAAAAGCAGCCGGATCAAGCTCCTGTACAATCGATTTCATCTTCGCTTCTTCCAGCCGGGTAATGACGCAAAAAATAATCCGTTTCTGCCCGCCGGTAAAGCCGCCCTCGCCGTGCAAATAAGTGACGCCGCGGCCGAGACGGCTCATAATAGCTGCGCCAATCTCCTGCCAGCTTTCGCTGATAATCCAGACGGCCTTCGATTCCTGGAAGCCTTCAATCGTAATGTCAATCATCTTGAATGCTATGAAATAAGAAAATAGCGAGTACATCGCCCGATCCCAACCGAATACAAATCCGGCGCTGCACAATATAAAAAGATTAAAAAACATCACGACCTCGCCTACTGAAAACGGCAGGCGCTTATTGCTCAAGATCGCAACAATTTCCGTCCCGTCCAGCGATCCGCCAAAACGGATAACGAGTCCAACCCCAGCGCCCAATATGACACCGCCGAAAATAGCGGCCAGCACATATTCGCTCGTAATCGCCTTCACCGGATGCAGCAAAAATGTGCCCAGCGACATGACGCTAACGCCGTATAACGTCGATAAAGCAAAGGTTTTGCCGATTTGCTTATACCCTAGCAGCAGGAAAGGAAGATTTAATAAGAACAAAAACAAGCCGAGCGGCAGCCCCGTAAAATGGGATACGATAATAGAAATGCCTACAATTCCGCCGTCGATAATATGGTTCGGCACCAGAAAAATCTCTAAAGCTACAGATACCAGCGCAGCCCCAATTGTAATAAATAGAATTCTGCGAATAATATCCAGCTTGGATAAAGTATGATGCTGCACACCCATATGTATCAAAGCTCCCCCTTTATACATCTATCCCCATATTACATGAAGATAGAGAAGATTCAAAGAGAAAGCAAAATCCTCCTGCCCTCTCCGCCTGTTATGAGCGGAAAATGCAAGAGGATTTGAAGTTAGCCGATTACCGCGAAGGTTTGTACCCCTGCCGGAATGAAAGCCGTACGGAACAGTACGCCATTCGAATTGAATAAACGAATCGTGTAAGATACGTTTGTCAGCGTCTCAATCTGGTTAAACCTGACGACACCGAAACGGTCAAACGCCGCAATCGCAACCACAGTATTGCCTCTAAACAGACGGGCAAAAAAACCGGTCGTATTAAACGGCACGCCACTGGTCGTAACCCATACAACCGTCAGACGGTTAAAGGTCGGGCCTCCGCTTTGAAGCCTCTTTGTCCCGGTTACCTTGCTGATCACTTTTCCTGTACCCTTAGGGCCTAAATACGGGGGTTTCATTTTTTTAGACATTATACCACCACTCCTTTTTGCACTTTCGCCTTAACAGCTTATGCAGCATAAGGAATGCTTGTATAGTCAAGCCCCTAACCTAGCGAACCCATTTATATTCTTTCTTTTCTTAACAGCTCTGCGGGAAAAAGCTGCCTTAATGTGTAAGAAAGCCTCGTGCTTGACCCTATAGCTCTTTGACAATCGTCAAATACATGTCGTCCTTGAGCTCAATTTCAAAAGGAGCTGCCGTATGCGAACCATCGGCTTCACGAATAATGCGTACGCGTGGACGATGCAGGGCCAGCTCATTGTTCGCTGTCACGACGGCGGTCTGTCCAGAGCTGAGCAGCAGCGTCGTCGCCACCGGATAAATGGAAATATGGCGGCAAAAGAGCTTGATCAGCTCAAAATCAAAGTATGTATTGCCGGCCGCAAACAGAAATTCGATGGCTTCCGTTGGCGTATATCTTTTGCGATAAGGCCGCGGGGAAGTCAGTGCGTCATAAACATCGGCAAGCCCGACAATTTGGGCGAACATATGAATATCATCATGCTTAAGCCCGCGCGGATAACCCGAGCCGTCATAACGCTCATGATGCTGCAATGCGCAGTGGGCCGATAAGAGGGAAATATCATGATACTTCCGTAAAATATCGAAGCCCTCCATCGTGTGGCTCTGCATGATTTTGCGGTCTGCATCGGATAGCGGCCCTTTCGTCGCCAGCAGCGGCTGAGGCAGCTTCGTCATGCCGATATCAAACAGCAGCGCGCCAATGCCCAAATCCTCCAGCTGGTTGCGATTGAAGCCCTTGGCGATTCCAATAACGCCGGCAAGCATCGCAACATTGACCGAATGCTGAAACAAATAGGCATCCGCCGAATGAATGCTGGTCAAATTGACCGCCATGTTTGGCCTGCTCGCGAGGTCCTGCATGATGGACCCAAATACCGAACGGAATGTCCGTCCAATGTCCGGGGCAATCGTCCGCCCCTTCAGGGCGGGCTCTTTGAACGCATTCATCGTCGCAGAAACAGCTTCCGCCGCTTTTTTGCGCGTCTCGTCGCGAATGCTGTCCTCGGGCATAATATCTTCTGTGGCCTTATCTTCAATAAACACAAAATCGTAGCCCATATTTTCAAGCCTGTTAATAAAACGGTCATTCATCTCCACGCCTGCGCCGAGCAGCACGCTGCCGTTATCCTGAAAAATAGTTTTGGCAAGCCTGTCCCCCGGCTGCACCATGCCAATCTGAACTTTTCTCATTTCCTTGTTTCCCGCCTTTAACCATGATAACGCTAGTAATCGGCATCTTTCATTTGGTCGCTATCATCCATGCATTCCTAAAGCAATTTCCAATAAGTTATATACTTGCTAGTTTGCGGGCAAACGTTCGGCAAGCAGTTTCTCAAGACTAGGTGCTATCTGCAGAAAATTACGGAACTGCTCATATTGCTCCCATTTTTTCGCCTGTATGCCCGACTCGCCGCGAACCGCTCGAATGAGCAGATTTTTGGGCGTATGCTCCGGATCAACAAACTCCAGCATTTGAACTTTATAACCCAGCACCTCAAGCAGCGTGCCACGGGCCGCATCGGTTGCAATAGCCGCAAAACGTTCCTTCAATAGGCCTTGCGATAAAATAGGGGCCAAAACGTCGCTGCTCACCTGCTTGAACAACTCGTGCTGGCAGCAAGGCACGGACATAATGACCGAGGCTCCCCAGCCGACTGCCTTAGCAAGCGCAGCATCGGTAGCCGTGTCGCATGCATGAAGCGTTACAACCATATCCGCTTCGCTTACACCTTCATAATCGGCAATATCACCCACCATAAATGTCAGTTTATCATAACCAAGCGTATGTGCAAGCTCCGAACAAAAAGTGATGACATCCGCCTTCAAATCAAGACCAACGATGCGAATATCCCGTTTCTGCTCTAACGCCAGCAGATGATACAGGGCAAACGTCAAATACGACTTGCCGCAGCCAAAATCGATAATGGTCAGCGGCTTGCCCTGAGGAAGCTGAGGCAATACATCAGTAACCATTTCCAAGAAGCGATTGATCTGCCGGAACTTATCCTGCTTTTTCGCATGGACTTTGCCTTCCGGCGTCATTATGCCCAGTTCCACCATAAACGGTGCCGCCTGTCCTTCCGCAATGACGCGCTGCTTCTGGCGGTTGTGCTGCTGCTCGGTGCTTGCTGCACTAGCGGTTGGCGGCTTTTTGAGCAAAGTCGGCTTGCCTTTCTTGCTCAGAAGCAGCTGTATATCTGCTTCCTGCGTTTTAAGAAGTGCTTGGCGATATTGCTCACCGAGCAGCTCGACCAGCTTCGGCCCCGCATCTTTCGGAAGCCAATTGTTATGTATAACCTTATTCGCATAATGAGCTTCAAATTGATAATGAAGGCCATTTTTCAACTGTACGGGACGAATGATGATTTTGGGCGCTGCGTCTCCGTCCTTGCGGCGAAGCTGGCTCAGCGTTCCCTGCAAAAGCCCGCCCGTTTCTGTCAGGCGGCATATGTCCTGCTGCCACTGTTCTGTCATTGCTATTGCTCCATCTCCAGGCTGTTAAGCCCTGTTCTGATTTCCTCTATCGACAAGCCGCCAGCCGCAAGCTTGTCCTCCTCAAAAGGAAGCAGCCGCATATAAAACGCGGCGACCTCGCCTTTGTCGGCTGCGCCGTCCTCAAGCAGCTCGTACCAAATATTTTCAGCGAGCGCAAAAGCGCCCTCTGCTTCATGCCACTCAGCAAGCAGATGCTTCGTTCGATTGGGCAGCTCGTATGGCGACAGCTTGCCGAGCAATTTCACTACTTCTTCGCTCGAGTCTGTAAGCGTCGGCGGCGCATCGATGAGTGAAAGCCGCATAAACAAGTGCAACGCCTTTAAGCTGTGCGCAAAGCTTTCCGCTTCTTTGCCCAAATCCTCATACAGCTCTGCCTCCTGCTTGAACAAAATCGCGATCGCCTGGATATTGTCCGTCTCTACGATGCCGTTCTTCGTCATAACCGCGAGCAGATCCTCGTCTGACAACGTGCGAATCAGCTTCCCGCTTAGCCCAAACCTGCGGTCCAGCAGCTCGTCAATGACGACAAGCGCCTCTTCCTGCTTCAGCTCTCGCCGCAGCTGCATTACTTGTCCGACCGCTTCCGTCATCTGCTCGATCATACGCATAAAATAATCCCGTTGAAACATCGCTCCGTCCCCCTTTCACTAGCCTCTATCTGCCTAACCATGATTTAGCTTGAACGATGATCGCCTCTGCGAGAAAGGTGCGTCCAACCTATATCCGAGCAATAAAGCTGCTGATCGCCTCTGCGCATGCTTCCGGCTGCTCCAGCATGCTCATGTGGCCGGCATCTGGAAGCAGCACCTGCGTGATGGAGGGGCCTTCGAATAACAGCGTCCGCTCCGGTGGAACGATTTGGTCGCCTTCCCCGGCAAGCAGCAGCACAGGCAGCTTGGCTTCCCGCAAAATCCCCGTCCGATCAGGCCTTGCTTTCATTCCGGATGCCGCGGCAATCGCTCCTGTTCCGCCCGTCTGATAGCCAATCGCCTTCACACGCGCCACCTTGCTAGGCAGCTTGTCCAAATTATCTGGAGCAAACAGCTTTTGCGACATGCCGTCAATCACCTGCTCCAGCTGGCCCTGCTTGATTAAATTTATCGTATTGTCCCGATTGTCCTTCGCGGCCTCGCTGTCGGCTAGAGCTGTAGAATGCACAAGCCCGAATGCCGCCAACCGATCCGCATGCCGCTCTGCAAAAGCCAATGCGATGTAGCCGCCAAGCGAATGGCCGATAAGGCACACTTTATCTATGCGAAGATGCTCAAGAATAGCGTAAAGATCATCTGCATACAATTCCATAGTAGCTTCAAGATCGGCGGAGGCCGAAGATAAGCCATGACCGCGCAGATCAGGAATGATCAGGCGCGACTGCCGTGCAAGCATCGGCGCAACCTCTTCCCAATAGGCTGAGCTGCCGCAGTAGCCATGCAGCAGCACAACCACAGGAGAGGGGTGGCCTGCCTCTGGATCTGAGTCCGTTGCTCCAGCCTGCCATTTTAACGCTTCTGAGTCGTAAAAGCTAAGCTCTGTGCCTTCCTCAAGCATCAGCTTTTGATTCGCCAAGGTTATCCAATTAGCCAAAATAAACACGCTCCTCTTCTGTCCATTTTAATAGGCGCTTACTGCCCGGCCATGCTCTTGCAATCGCTGCTGCCAACTGCTCTGCCATTTGCATGACATGATACAGCGATGTCGTCTGAATCGTTATATATGGCTTGTGGCTTAACGCATTCACAACGCCTGCAATGCTGTAATGTCCGACGGGCGGCAATCTCCGGCCCGTTGCTGCTCCTGGCTGGAGCGGACCCGCTTTCGCCAGAAAGGCTCCAACCGACTGCGGCTTGCCGAGACAAGCATCAATCGCAATGACGACTGCATGATTTTCAGCCTTGAGAACCGCCTGTTCCACTGCATAGGCGTCACACGGCTGCTCCATTGTGCCGATGACATGCTCCCAGCCCTGCTCCCGCAGCAGCGTGCCGACGAGAGGCCCAAAGCAATCTCCTGTCGAACGGTCTGTACCAATACATACGAAGGAAATATCGCTTCTATTCGGGTACTGCCTGGCAATCGGAGCCAGAAATTCAGCAATTTCGAGATTGAAACGATCTGACTGCTCCATCTTCCTGCTCCTTTAAGCTAACCTGCTTCATTCAATTTATCTGCGTTCCTTCATGCTCTACTTTATAATTACCCATCCTGCTATTAATTGTATCGGATTTATCGGTTCTATTCAATTTGTCTGATGCCCGTCCTAAAATTATGTTACAATGACGGCATTAGTATGAAACAGCAGGCGCATGCATCCATGCCCTGAATGATGAAGGAGGATTTACCCATGCTTGATCTTGAACAGCAAACGCCGCAAAATATTGAATTTATGATTGATACCATCAAAACAAAATTAAAGATGGCTTCGGCTGCCGCTATGCAGGCTTCCCATTTCAATATTACGCAATACGAAGACATTAAGGAACTGTATGAGGTCGTTGCAAGCAAAGAAAAATTCAGTATCAGTGAAGTTGAAGCCCTTGTATCAGAGCTAGGCAAGCTAAGGAACAAGTAATACAGCTCTTCAAGTAATACCATTAAAATACATTATATTACACCCTTCGACAACACAAGAAAACCGGCGCACTCGCAAGAGCTGCCCCGGTTTCTTTGTGTTATTCTTCTGTCGTTTCGGATTCCTTCACTGCTACAGCTGCTGCTGCTTCAAGGGACAGCGAAATGGCTACTTGTTTCTGCTCGCCCTTCAGGAAGAAAGCAAGGCGCTCGAGTTTCTCAGCAAGTTCAGCACCGCTGAGCGTTGTGTTCAAGTTGTAGTTGAACTGATCTGCTGGAAGCTTAAGCTCCTGCTGAGCGTAAGAAGGCTGTCCTCTCCATCCACGTTCAAATCCACCACCCGATTGTGAAGACAAATGATCTGGAACCGGATAGAACTTGTCCGACTTATTTACAACCCGCTCGTAGATGCGGAGTTTCTTAAGGAGCATGTAATACTGAGCGGAATGTTTGAAATCCCAAGCTTCACGAATATCTTTAAGCGTATAATCCATTTTCCATCTTTTCAGCTTTTCCACTTGCTCATCCGAATTCAACTGCAAAAAATCATCTAACGGCATAATAGTTTCCGGCATATTAACTCCTCCATCTAACTTGTAGTGTTGGCGATCACAATAAAACATTAGTAACGTAAATACTATTTTTAATCATATAAAAAATACCATAATTTTTTACACTTTTCAAATTAATTATTTCACAGATTAAAAGCTGGCTCTCAATCCCCTCAGGATTAAAAGCCAGCTTCACGTTTCAGCCTATATTATTCACTTTGCAACCCTAGGGAAAACAGGAACTTTTGAAAACTTGCTTTTCCAGCATCGTTGCGTTTGTATACCCCTGCGTCCTTCAGCACATCAAGGAACTTTGCACCCGTCTGAGTCTCCACATGCGCCTGAGCTTCGCTCTCTGAGCAGGACGTTCCATAAGACGCTACAAGCTCTCTAATCCACTCTGCATGCTTGTGAAGCGGATGAGCGCTTTCCTGAAGGGCAGCATCGATAGTCGCCTCTCCCGTCAAGTAAGCGGCAATTTGACCAAGCTCCGTTGCCAGTCTGCCTGGCAGAACAGCAAGACCCATCACTTCGATCAGGCCGATATTTTCTTTTTTGACATGATGCAGATGCTGATGGGGATGAAAAATTCCGTCCGGATGCTCGTCGCTCGTCCGATTGTTGCGAAGCACAAGATCGACCTCGTACTCGCCGTTGTCGCGCAGCCTGGCAATCGGCGTAATCGTATTATGCGGCGTCTGTGCCGCATCCAAATCACCTGCGGTAAAGGCGAGAACGTCGGCATCCGCGTCGCTGTAGCCACGCCAAGCATCAAGCAGGCTGCAGGCCGCCTTCAGCACATCGGCTTTCGAAGCGCCATTTATCCGCACAACGGACATTGGCCAGCTTACGATACCGTATTTGACGCCTGGCAGCTCCGGATTAACGAAGCTTGCTTCCACCCCGGCCGCTTCCATCGGGAACGTATGACGTCCTGCCTGGAAGTGGTCGTGGCTCAGAATCGAGCCGCCAACAATCGGCAAATCGGCATTGGAGCCGATAAAATAATGCGGATACAGCTCGACGAAATCGAGCAGCCTCGCAAACGAGGAGTGCGAAATCGCCATCGGCTCATGCGCGCCCTTGAATACAATGCTGTGCTCGTTGTAATAAACATAAGGCGAATATTGAAAATACCATTGCTCTGCCTGCAAGGTCAGCGGCAGGACGCGCAGATTTTGCCGCGCAGGATGATCGGCGCGTCCGGCGTAGCCTACATTTTCAGCACATAACAGGCACAATGGATATTTAGCTTGCGGCAGCGTCTTAAGCAGCGCAATTTCCTTTGGATCCTTTTCCGGCTTGGACAGATTGATTGTAATCTCCAAATTGCCGTAATCCGTATCATATAGCCAATATTTATTTTTGCGAATGCGGTCCATGCGAATGTAGTTGGAATCAATATTCAGCTTATAGAAGGCATCCGTCGCCTTGGAAATGCCCTCTGCTTCTGCTGTCCGATCGAAAGCAGCTACCGTTTCCGAGGGGCGCGGCATGAGCAAGCCCATAATGCGCGCATCCAGCAAATCGCGATAAGTCGTAATATTTTCCTCAATCAGGCCGATGCTGTAGCCATAATCGAGCAGTTCCTCCAAGATCGAAACCGCGCTATCCAGCTGCTCCTCAGCTACTTCCCCCTCATGCGGCTCCGTAAAGCCGAATAAATCAAGCAGCGCATTGCGGGCAGCATGAATGTCCAGCTTGTGAAGCAAGCCTTGGCGGTAAGCAAAACCAATCAGTCTTTCAATATTTACAAGCGCCTTCGCCGCATTTGCTGCGGCTGTCTGGCTGTCTGTCATGCGAAAAACGCTCCTTCCTCTTGCTCCTACTCCTGTGCTTTACCTTTGTAGCCTTGCGGATTCGCCACATGCCAGTTCCAGGCGCTGCGAATAATGTCCTCCAGCTTGTCGCGCTTCGGATTCCAGCCCAGTTCATTGCGGGCACGATCCGATGCCGCTACCAGTACGGCTGGGTCGCCAGTCCGGCGAGGCTCAATGACAGCCTTGATCTCGCGTTCGGTTACGGAGCGCGCAATATCAATCACTTGCTTAACGGAGAAGCCTTGTCCGTTGCCTAGGTTGTAAATCGAGCTGTCCGCACCCGTACGCAAACGTTCTACAGCAAGCACGTGCGCATCGGCCAAATCGCTGACATGGATATAATCGCGGATGCAAGTGCCATCCTCTGTCTCATAATCTTCGCCAAACACCGAAATATGCGGGCGTTGTCCAAGCGCTGCCTGCAGCACGATAGGAATAAGATGCGATTCCGGATTATGGTCTTCGCCGATCAGGCCGCTCTCATGCGCGCCAGCTGCGTTGAAATAGCGCAAGGATACGAATTTCAAGCCATGCGCGACATCGAACCATTTCATCATTTTTTCCATAGCCAGCTTCGTTTCGCCATAGGCATTAGTCGGCAGCGTGCGGTCATATTCGTCGATTGGCACGTTTTCCGGCTCGCCATAGGTAGCTGCTGTGGATGAGAACACAATTTTAAGCACATTGTGCTCGATCATTTTTTCAAGCAGGCATAATGTGCCATAAACGTTGTTATGATAGTATTTCCCTGGGTTTTGCATGCTTTCCCCTACGAGCGAATTAGCTGCAAAATGAATAACGGCATCAATGCTGTTTTCCTTAAATACCGTTTCCAGAAAATCCTTATCGCGCAAATCGCCAACGTACAGCTTTCCGCCTGTTACTGCCTCGCGATGCCCCTGCTCCAAATTGTCAACGACGACGATTTCTTCGCCGCGCTCTTTAAGTGACGCTACAGCATGCGAACCAATATATCCTGCTCCACCTGTTACCAATACTGCCATTGTATTATCCCTCCCATATTTGCTTGCATGTAAGTGTAAACGGCTAAATCCGTTCAACACGCTTCATTCGATAGGCCTGCTTAAGCCGTCTGTTGCTTAAACCAGCTGCTCAACGCCATTGCCGATGCTGCATACGTAGAAATCCGCTACAAGTCCGGTTGCCGCCGTGTATTCCTCGCCCACTTGCTGCTTGAAGCTCTCAATGCTGTCTTCATGAACGAGCGATACGGTGCAGCCGCCGAAGCCTGCGCCTGTCATGCGCGAGCCAAGCACGCCATCTACTTTGCGAGCCGCAGCTACCATCGCGTCCAGCTCCGCACCTGTTACTTCATACAAATCGCGCAGCGAGTCATGCGAGCCGTTCATCAGCTGGCCGAACAATGCGAGATCGTCTTTTTTAAGAGCCTCCATCGATTGCAACACCCGGTCGATTTCCTCGACTACATGCTGCGCGCGATTGCGGACGATATCTTCTTTGATCAGATGCTTGTTTGCATTGAACTGCTCCAAGTTAATTTGGCCAAGCAGCGTCAGCTCAGGGAATGCCTGCGTCAAGTCCTGAACCGCTTGCTCGCATTGGCTGCGGCGCTCATTATAAGCGGAATCCACCAATCCGCGGCGCTTGTTCGTGTTGCCGATAACGAGCTTGTAGCTGCCCGATTGGAACGGAACGAGATCATATTCCAGCGTGTCGCACATGAGCAAAATCGCGTGGTCCTTCTTGCCGTTCGCCACAGCAAATTGGTCCATAATGCCGCATTGCACGCCATTGAATTCATTTTCCGATTTTTGCGAGAGCAGAGCAATTTGAACCTTGTCGATCGGCTGTTTTTCAAGCGTCAGCAAGGCATATGCCGTAACCACTTCGATGGAAGCCGAGGAGGACAGGCCCGCTCCGTTCGGGATTTCGCCATGGTACAGCAGATCATAGCCGGATGTGTAGCTCACGCCGCGCTGCTTCAATTCATGGAAAATCCCTTTCGGATAGTTCATCCAGTCATCCGCTTCGTCATAAACGATATTTTCAAGATCAAATTCCCGGCTCATTGGAAAATTCGTCGTTGCCAGCCCAAGCTTGCGGTCTCCGCGCGCACGAATGAGCAGCGTAGTGCCGAACGTTAAAGCAGCCGGAAAAACGTAACCGCCGTTATAATCGGTATGCTCGCCGATCAGATTCACCCGGCCTGGAGCATGAAATACTTGAATGGAAGAGGCTTCTCCACCATATTGTTGGATAAATTTCTGTGTAAGCTCTTGAACATTTGCCACTTGCAATCACGTCCCTTTTTATCGTCTTTAGTAATTTGATGTAAGGCGATGTCTTCCCCTTCAGTATAGCGCAAGGCAAGCGGCAATTAAAATGGCGCAAAGTGCTATTTACATGGATATATGTGACTTTCATATCGATCTTAAGACATGCTATGATTATTAAAATCCGCAAATAAAGCAGTCTTTATTCCCAATTGCAGGCAGGTGTAATGAATGAATAGACCAGAGAACTATAAAGTCGCCTCAAGCCCTATGATCATCGAAAACGATCTGCTGCACGTATTGTTCGCAGGGGAAAGCCAGACGAAGCCAGCCCATCGCCTCGGACCGAAAGTATATGATTTTTATTTGATGCATGTCGTCCTTGAAGGCAGCGGCATCTTCATTTGCGGCGACAACCGCTACGAGATGCGGGCAGGGCATACCTTTCTCATTGAACCGGAGCAACTGGTCAGCTATGAATCCGATGTTCAAAATCCTTGGCGCTACCGCTGGGTCGCTTTTAGGGGCACACTGGCAGGCGGGCTGCTGGAGACAGCAGGCTTATCCGCTGCACAGCCGGTCGTCGATACGGGCAGCAGCAAGCGGCCCGCCGTGCTTTTCCATCATATCTTCCATATTTTCCGCTCGAATGAGGCGGCTGCGCATTTGAAGGCAAGCGGCTATTTGCAGCTGCTGCTCGCTGAATACAGCGCCGTTATGAGCGATGCCGCTCGCGGCAAAGCACTGATGGCCGATGAAGAGGGAGAGCAATTGCTCCAAAAAATGATCCATTATTTATCGACGCAATATGCCCATCCCGTTTCTATTGAGCAGATGGCGGAGGCGCTTGGCTACAATCGCGCTTATTTATCGCGATTTTTCAAACGCAAGACGGGAACGACGCCCGTCACCTTCCTGCTCAAGCTGAGAATAGACAAGGCTAGACAGATGCTTCGAGAGCGTGGAGAGCTGACGATTGAGCAAATTTCCGCTTCTGTCGGACTGCAGGATGCGCTTTATTTTTCCAAGCAATTTCGGCGTTTTTATAATCAATCCCCAACCGCGTACCGCGAAGCGATGCGCAGCCAGAAGGAGTAGCGAGCAAGCCGCATGGCTTGTAATACGGATAGGCCGATATGGGACATATTAGTGGTACAACAATTGATTAGATGTGTAATGGTTACTAAGAAACACCTTTTAAATCAACATGAACAGGAGCTGTGCCTCAGATGAAGGAGCTGCATACAGGCAGTCTGTTTTGGCCTACTACCTTAAATTCCCCGGCAGAATATCCGAGTATTACCTCGAACAAAAAAGTGAAGGTTGCCATTGTCGGCGGCGGTATGTCGGGTACCATTTGTGGCTATATTTTGGCGAAAAGCGGCATTGAAGCAGCGATGCTCGAACGGGAAAGCGTAGCTGGCGGCAGTACGTCGGCCAACACGGGCTTGCTCCAGTTTTCCAATGATATTATGCTGTGGGAGCTCGCTGACCAAATCGGCGAATACGATGCCGTTCGGTTCTATCGCGGCTGTCTGGATGCCGTGCGGCAGCTGGGAGAAGTTGCGGCGCAGCTCCCCGTAGATGTCGGCTTCATTCCAAGAAGCAGCCTATACTATGCGACCTCTGAGCAGGAGTTGCCAATGCTGCGGAAGGAGTATGAGATGCTGCTCAAGCATGGCTTCGATGTCAGCTTCTTGGAAGCGGACGATATTTCCCGGCAGTTTCCTTTCCGCAAACCGGGCGCCATTGTGGCGCAGGGGGATGCCGAGGTTAATCCTTTCCAGTTCGTGCAGGGTGTCTCTGCCGCTGCAGTGGAAGCCGGGCTGCAAATTTATGAGCATACCGACATCGTAAAGCATGAGCAGTACGCTGAAGGCAGACAGCTGCTGCGTACTGCAGGCGGCTGGGAAATCGAGGCGGAGCATGTGATTTTCGCTATTGGCTATGAGCCTGAGGAGCTGCGCGGCCAGCTCGTTAAAGCCAACATTAACCGTTCCTTTGCCGCCGTTACCGTCGTTCAGGACGACGCGAAGCTGCGGGCCAATTGGCCGGGCCAATGCCTCATTTGGGAAACGGCGCGCCCCTTTTTATACTTGCGCACGACGGTGGATGGCCGTATCGTCGTTGGCGGACTGGACGAAATGACAGAAGCGCCGATTGAGAGCGAGAAGCTAAGGCGCAAGCGAACCGATAAGCTGCTGGAAAAAATAACGGCATTGTTTCCGATGCTGGATCAGCCGCTGGAATTTGAATGGAGCGCCACATTCGGCGAATCCCGTGATAATTTGCCCTTTATCGGAGCAGACCCAAAAATGCCCGGCGTCTATTATTGCCTAGGCTATGGCGGCAATGGCACCGTCTACAGCATGATGGCTGCCTATATGCTGCGGGACATGATTAATGGCGAGGCGCATCCGCTCGCCAGCATCGTGCGCCTTGACCGTCCTTCCTTATTAAAGGTTTAAGCAGGCTTGCATCACGGCCATATAGTGTGCTTATATACACCACTATATAGAAAAGAAGGGCTCCGCCGATCGGCGGAGCCCTTCTTTTCTATATGACATAAACTTTATTTGATATATCCACTAAATATCAGCTATATGCACAGCGCCTTGGCTGCGAAATACAGATTCCGCTATTGAAAGCCGCGCCAGCTTCGGTCCGCCCTCTTTGTCCATCATCGTATGGCTCTCATCCGTCTCCACGACGACGATGATGCTCCCGGCACGAATCGCTTCCCGGCTTTCATCCTCGGCTTTATCCAGTCCGAGCGCTCTGAGCGCGTGATTAATGCCATCGTCATCTGAAATAAAATTAGTCGCCAGCAAACCATCCGTTGTCATTGGCACCGCACTCCAACCGCCAGCTCCGGTCATGCCAGTCGTAGGCATCACAGCGGCAGCAGCAATCGTCGTCCCCTCATTCATCCCTCGGCTTCCATTCGTGCGCGCCAGTTCCATGACCTCATCGGCATGAATATCGGTTTCCGCTTCAATTCGGCGGGAATGCTCGCTATCCTTAGCAATAATTTGAAGCTCTCCCGGCACGAATCCGGCTTGCTCCAATGCGGCAACCGTATCAATCACTTCTTGCTCCGTCTTGAAAATCCCCAGCTTCTTAGCCATTAGAATCTCCTCCTAAACCTGATTGTGATTACAAAAGCCTGCTGATTTCGGCAAATGATGTGTTCGCCATTTTTCAGCTGGCTTCATCCGAGCGCTCTTAGAATAGTTATACCCTCAGCGGCAATGAATCAATCGCAATGTTGCAGATTCGCCGCCCGGTTGTTGTACAACAAACACTTTCAAGGTATGATGGAGGGAAGTGAAATGGAAATCGGACAAGCAGGGGGCAAGGCGATGATTCATCGAGTGCTTCGCTATCCCGCGCAGTGGGATTGGCAAATGCTGCAGCTCGAAAGGCAGCATGCGGAGATCGGGCAGAAACTGCCCAAACGCAAGGACAACAGAAAAAATAATGAAAGCTTCCTTGCTGCGCGGCCATACCCTGTTCAGGTGGGCAGCGGTGCCGATTCGCAAAAGCTGGAGGCGAAGCTGCTGCTTCCTGAATGCGCCTCCTGGCTTGAGGAATGCGACGGACGGACGACGAATCAAATTACGGTTGCCCCAGCAACAGAGCGCGGCCCGCTTGTGCATGGCACACTGATGATCCAGATTTCGGATGTGCATACGGATATACAGCCGTTCCACTTCTGGGTATCAGGCAAGCGGCTTGTGACGATGCATGAGGATATGCGGCTAGCTATACGCTTTCAGGCAGATGATGTAACGAGCAGGCTTGAAACATGTGACACCGCTCCGGAAGCCTTGTTGGTTATGCTCGGCGTTATATTAGGCCCCTTCCACGAAGGACTGGACGGCTTTGAGAACCGGCTTGGCGATCTTGAAAATAATATGCGCAGCGCCAATCGTACCGGCCTGATGGACACCATCATTGAAAGGCGATATGACTTGCTGCATTGGAGCCATCTCTTTACGCCTGTTCGCGAGCTTCACGGCTCGGTGAAGGAAGCTTTTCTCGACGGAATTATGGAAAGCGAAGCCTACAAGCGCATTACTCATAAGCTGGAACGAATTGATACGCTGCTCAAGCATTATTCGCTGGAGATTGATACACTCATTTCAATGGACGATGCGATCTCCAACTTCCGTGGCAATGATATTATGAAGACGCTGACGATTTTCACCGTGATTTTCACTCCAGCAACGGTCATTTCTGCCCTTTGGGGTGTGAATTTGGAGCCGCTGCCTTGGGACAAAACCTGGTGGGGCTTTACGATTCTTTGCGCCTTCATAATCGGCATTACCGTACTCATTTACGTCTGGCTGTGGAAGAAAGGCTGGACAGGCGATATGCTGATTGGCCGCGGCGGCTCTGGCAAGCTGGCTGCCACTCGTTCTGACCGCCACAGCCGCAAGAAGTATAAGGAAACGCTTGCGGATGAAGACAGCGGGCAGCGCCCATCGTCTGCCAAGACGGCCTCACAGGAGCAGGCTCCGTCAGCAGCGAAGCCATTGACACGTTCACGCCGACTATAGCTGAACATGATTTATTATGAAACAAGCCCCTCCATTGCTCGCTATTTCAGCGAATATGGAGGGGCTTTATTATATTTTAGAGCATAACTTCATTCCTTCAGCTAAGCGGCTTATAAGTACGAAGGCAAACGAACCGGAAGGCCCGATTTCGCCGATTGGTTAGCCGCAACTGTAATTTCCTGCGTCCGCAACGCATCCGCATAGGTCGAACGAATGAGCGAAGTGTCGCCGGTACGAACGGCATGCAGAAAAGCCTCATTTTCAAGCTGATAAGGATCGCGCTTGTTAACGTACTCCGTTTTGCGGCTGGCTTCGATGTCAATGAGCCCATGATGCCCAAGCTCCAATACCCCTTTATCCGTATAAATGTGCAGTCCGGCACGATCCCCTGCGCTAAGGGCACAGGTATTGCTGATGGAAGCTACTGCGCCGCTCGCCAGCTTGAAGGTAGCCGTTCCAATATCGGGAACCTCAACGCCTTCTTCCTTGCCTGCCATAATCCGGTCGCCATATGCGGCATAAACCTCCGTCACATCCCCGAGCAAATAACGCAGCAAATCGACAATATGCGTCGTCTGCTCGACAAACTGTCCGCCAGAGCCTTCCATTTTTCTCCACCAGCCGACACCCGGCATACCGCCCATCCAGTTCCCAATCGCCATAGCAGCCAGCCTGTCCGCCAGCAGCTCTTTCGCTTTATCCGTGCCATCCATATAGCGGAAATGATAGCCGACTGATGTAATCAGGC
The DNA here is from genome assembly GCF_059609455.1 of Paenibacillus liaoningensis. Classification (NCBI taxonomy): domain Bacteria; kingdom Bacillati; phylum Bacillota; class Bacilli; order Caryophanales; family Paenibacillaceae; genus Paenibacillus; species Paenibacillus liaoningensis. Next base: position 60,777 of record NZ_JCAALU010000013.1, on the reverse strand, counting down.
CGCTAGCCTGAACAGCTTGTCCGATAGCTGCCGGAGTCTCGATATCAACAGCAAGCGGTTTTTCGACAAGAAACGGAATTTCGCGCTTTACCAGTTCGTTTTCAATCTCGCCATGGGCAAACGGCGGAACACAAATATAGACCGCATCCAGCTTCCGGTCATCGAGCATATCGGAAACGTTTTCATAACCGCGTGCATCTGTAAACGGCTTAGCCGCATCGTCTGCCTTCTGCTTGCTTGTAGCCACTAATGCTGCTACGTTGACCCCTTCCATACGCGCCAGTTTTTCAGCATGCATCTTTCCAAACCAACCTGTACCGATAACACCAATCTGCAAAGTCATGTGCAAGCTCCCCTCGTAAAACTTTTTCCTGTTATTATAACGGTGCAAGCTCGCCTACGTCCATTGTTACTTTGCCAAATTTATTTGCCAGAGCTTGGCCCAAGCGGTTGCGGAGTCGCCCAGCCTTTCATATGCTACAACATCAGCTGCCCACTTGCAGGCGGCATTTAGGCAGAAACTTCTTGCGCTGAGACGCAATATGGAGCGGAGGTCGGGCAATGGCAACTTTGAAAAAAAACAACAACCGGGAGTCGCAGCAGCTGGACACTCGGACGGCTTTATTTTTGGCTGCGGTATGCGGTCAAACGTATTTGCAATTTACGAATCCAAGCGGGCTGTTTCTCGTGCCGCGCAATTATACGCTGGTCGGGACGTTCAATGCCCGAGCCTACGACCAGACGGAGGAAGCGTTCGGCTTCCTGCTGATGTCGGAGCAGTCCTCCGTGCTCGCATTCCGCGGCTCAGGCTCCGCCGTCGATTGGGTATCGGATTTTATCGCCCAGCAAACGCCCTATCGTCCAGTGAAAAATGGCGGTTATACGCATAAAGGCTTCACCGATATTTATATGTCTGCGCGCGATCAAATATTGGCGCTTATCGAGCAGCTGCCCGCAGATAAGCCTCTGTTTATAACGGGGCATAGTTTAGGCGGCGCTTTGGCAACGCTTGCAGCTGCCGATATAGCCGCGAATACTGAAATAAAATCGCCGATCGTTTATACGTTTGGGGCACCGCGGGTCGGCGATCCTAAATTTGTGCGCAATTATAACAATCTTGTCGGCACTCATTGGCGTTTTCAAAACGAATATGATATCGTTCCCCATCTCCCAACCCTTGTGTATCAATCGCCACAAACGAAAAAAACGTATTATTACTTGCATGTAAAGGGCGAGGTCAAGCGCTCGTTCAGGCTCGGCTCGGTTGCTGCCAACCATGTGCTTCCGAGCTATTTTAACGATCTGTATGTAGAGGAACCTATTTTCGCACTGGCCATCTGTTCAGAGCCGCCCGGCTGGTGCCCGCTGCTTACGCAGTAGAATAAGCACAAAGAAGCTTGGCAGCAGGCAGATGCAAACGCATCCGCATCCGTCTATTGCCAAGCTTCTTTGAACGTTTAGGACGGCAGCATATAAAGCAGAATGGCAAAGAAATGCAGCACGGACCCGCCAAGCACGAACATATGCCATACCGCATGATGATAAGGAAACGCCCGCCACATATAAAATACGGTTCCCACCGTATAGAGCAGCCCGCCTGTAATGAGCAGCTGCAGGCCGCCAGGCGCCAAATGGCTCGTAAGCGGCTTCCAGGCGAAAACGATTAGCCAGCCCATGGCCAAATACACAATCGTCGAGGTAAATAAAAACTTTGAGGCAAAAAAAGCTTTAAATACGACACCAACAAGGGCGAAGCCCCAAACGATGCCGAATAGAACCCACCCTAACGTCCCTTGGACAATATGCAGCAAAATGGGCGTATACGTCCCGGCAATAAATACATAAATAAAGGAATGGTCCAGCGATTCAAAAACACGCTTCGCCTTGCCCTCTGGAAAACTGTGCACCAAGGTCGATGCGGCATAAAGCAGCAGCATCGCTGTTCCATAAATCGTAAAGCTGACTACATGAGAAGCTGTCCCCTTCTCCACTGCAAATACGATTAAAATAACGAGTGCAGCAACGCTAAGTGCAGCTCCAATGCCATGTGTGATGGCATTGGCTATTTCCTCGCGTCTGGAATACGTATGCGTGTTTGCCATTGCTATGGCACCTCCGTTTCAACCACTGAAAATCGCAAGCCCTACTACTTACAGTGTAGAACATCAGTGCCAGTCTTTCAACCATAGCCGCAAGCGGTCGATCGTTTTATCGAGGTTGCAGATCGCATCTTGATCCCGAAACGCCTCCTGATGGCGGAAATAATGAGCATGCCCGCCGATGACGTGTATCGGCTCAACCTTGCCAGGCGCATGCTTCATTCGCTGCCATTGCGGCACTCCTGAAGCGCTTCGCTCCCAGCCGCCCCAACTGCCGATGCGGCTTACGGGATCATTAAGCTTGCCCGCCTCGTTTACGGCATACAAATAACACACTTTATCTTTCAGCTGCGGCGCAATATGATTGCGCGGCGAGCCGACCTGTACGACGCGGAAATTGCTCATGAGATTGCGCTCCATCAGCATTTTCGCCGCCTGATAAGCTGCCGCTCCACCGCCGCTATGCCCGATGAACAAGGACGGCTCATCAGCGCTCATCAGCTTCTCCTTCACTTGACGGTAGGCAATTTGCCCACCGATGCGTCCAGCTGCAATAAAGCTGGTCAAATCGCTGCCGACCTCAAGCACCTGACGAAACAGACTGCGGCTATTGTCGCCATAAGGATGCAAAATATGAATGCGCGGCTCAACGCCCGATTCGCGAAATAATTGATCAAGCTTGTCCCGACAAGCGTTAAAGGCACTTTTCGTCGTAGCCACACCCGCCAGCAAAAATATGTTAACGGCTCCTCCACCTGCTGCCAGCATGCTTCTCCCTCCATCGCAAAGAAATATGGTATAGGTACATTATGCGGGAAGAAGCTGCGATTCATTCCTGCACGGGCCACTTAAAAATGGATGTATTTCAAGCGTAAACGGCTGAAGCCGCCCTCTGGCGGCAAAGCTACTGTTTCGCGTAGAAATATAGAGAAAGGATGGGAAAATCATATACTTTCCTATATTTAAAAATAAGCCTCCCGCTACGCTGCATTCCCAGCATAGCAAAAGGCTATTCAGACGATGAGGCATCACCCAGCTGAAAGCTGACTACACGCCCATCTTTTTGCGTTGATTGTTGACCTTCTTCGTGTTCTGGCTCTTCATTTGCTGCGTGTTTGTTGAAAAGCCGCCTTGTGCGAAGCCATCCGCTTTGCCTTGCTTCTTCTGAGCCAGCAATTGCTTGGCTTTCTCCGCTTGAGTCAGCTTCTTAGGCTGCTCCTGTACTTCCTTGTTCTCCACGTCCGACATATTATCACCTCGCTTTATTATTTAACCAGCGTAATAAATCTTGTAAAAGCGCCCTTATGCAGTTCGCAGCGATCTACCGAGCTAAAGCCGGAGGCTGAAAGCTGCGTTTCAATCGGCTCCGTCGTCACAATGACTGCAAGGTTAGCAAGCCGTCTTACACTTTCCAGCATATCAAGCTGCTCGCCAATCGGCAAGACCGAACATAAATTATATGGCAGATCTACGATTGCCGCATCATAATGCCCCTCCAGCTCACGCATATCGCCCAGTGAAACAAGCTCCTTACTATAGCCAAAATGAGCAAGATTGACCCGGGCCCCCCGCACCGCAAGGGGATTGCGATCCACGCCACGAATCGCAATGCCCATCGACAGCGCTTCAATCAGCACGGTGCCCATGCCGCAGCATGGATCGATCATACTCAACACCTCGCCATTCGGCCCTGCGGCAATGTTAACTACCGCCCGAGCCACTCTTGTGCCAAGTGCTGTTGAATAATTTTGCGGCTTCTGCCGATGGGCGAGCCAGACTGCGCTCGCTTCCTCACAGTCGCCAAACCAATAACGCTGCTGCCAAAAGGTAATGCCCAGCAGACGCTCTGGCCGCCGCATGTCCGCGACGCCAATTAGTGATGCACCGACGGAACGCTCTAGTCCGCGCTGCTCTTCATAGCTGTATGGAGCATCCGCCACTGTGCAAAGCACCTTGAATGTCGCTCCATTCAAATCGACAAGCGGCAGCTGCTCTAGAAGCTCCGGCAAACTTGCTCCTGAAAGGGCAAGCTCAACGCGTCGCTTCAGAAACGGACTGCGGCTTGGATGAACGCGATGCTCGCTCACGACAAAGCCATCGCTTAGCGGAGCATCCAGCAAGCGGCTAAGCTCCAGACGGCATAGCTCCAATTCCTCTTCATGACAGCTGTAGCTGTATAAATAACGAGCCATTAATGATCTACGGACGTCCGCGCCTGAGGAGCAGCAATCTCATCGATGCTGAATGGCTTGAGCTCCGGCTTTGCCTTTTTTTCCACCTCAGCTGTTAATTCATTCACCTGTTTATTCAGCAGCTTAACCTGGCGCTGCAAACGGAATACACGCACCATTCCAAATAATCCAATCACTAATCCGCCAAGGAGCGTCGAAGCGAGAATGACGAGGATGAGCGGAATTTGAGTCTGCGCAAACATAAAATTAACTTGCACCGAATTGACATTTATTACGGCAAACAACGCAATAACGAATGCAAACAGCAGTGCGGATATAAGCATCGTTTGAGCCTTCATCGTTTTCTCCACCTTTATCTGGGTTGTTATTAGTTTATCATATTCCCTATTAAACCAATAGTCATGACGCCAAACAGCAAGCGGATGCCCGCCACAAAGGCAAGCATCCGCTTTAGATTGTTCGCAAAATAGTTATAATGGCTAACTAAGCTTTTCTTCTCACCTGCTGCCACACGAACATAACGATAATGACCAGCAATACCGCAAGCTGCGTAAGCGCCGTCTCCAGCGTCGGATAAAAACCAAGGAAACCAATAGCAGGCAGCTCGCTTACCGCATGTGTAGGCAGCCAGGCAGCGACCTGCAGCGAGTGAATGCTTTCTCCCATAAATCGGAACACCAAATAATAAATGAGCACCGATGCCACAATGAAAAAGGGGCGAATGGGCAGCTTCGTGCTGAAGCGAATTATGACGAAAGCAATCGCCACGAGCAGCAGAAACGTTACGCCGATCCCTAAAATCATTTGTAATGGATCAATGGAAGGTGCCATGCCGACATAAAAAATCGTCGTCTCCGCCCCTTCCCGCATAATGGCAAGCGCCGATACAGCGAACAGGGACCACAGACTGCCGCGCGCAATGGCACTGCCCATCTTGTTGTCAATATAGCTGTTCCAGCTGCGCAAATTCGCTTTGCTGTGCAGCCAATTACCGACCGTGATCATCAAGATAACGGAAACAAGACCGGCGATGCCCTCAATCGCTTCTCGCGCGCTGCCAGCCGCCGCCTGAGCAATGGCATAGGTGAGCAGCACAGCCATAACAGCGCTCAGCAGCAGGCCGACCCAGACGCCGGACCATACCCAGACGCGCTTCGACTCATTGCCCGATTTTTTCAAATAAGCCAGCAGGGCCGCAAGCACGAGAATCGCCTCAAGCCCCTCGCGGAGCAAAATCATTCCAGCGTCCCAAGCAGTATAACGCGTTTCCTCCACCATCGGAGCGAGTATTTCTCTGATTTCGGCAATTACCGCTTGGGCTTTATCTGGTACTGGCGGATTGGAGAGCAAATAGCCCGATACCGCCGTCATTTTAATTTCGATTTTCGTATAAGCATCAGCAGAGCGAATTTGCACCTGCCCCTCGACCGAAGGCCATTTTGAAATGAAGGCTTGCATTTGGCCATCGGCCTCATTCAAATTGCCTGCGGCTATGTCTTTTGCCGCTTTATCAACGATCGCAATCAGGTCAGCAATACCCAGCTTTTCCGCAGGTGTAGAGGCTGCATCGATTTTGCCAGCAATGTAGTCATTAATCAGTTGAATCATCGCATTCGTTTCCGTCTCGGCTTGCTCCGCACGCGGCGGCTCGGCCTGAAGCGCAATTCGGATCATGCTCATGGCCGTCTCCAGCTTGCCGTAAACGGTGAAGTTTTCCGAGCGAATCGCAGGTTCAATCGTCAGCCAATTATCGTTAATCGTCTTATAATTCGCGCTCGCCTTCACCCATTGCTCCCCTTGAATTTCGATCAGCAGCTTCGTTGCCATAGGCAGAAGCTGCTTCGCGGCTTCCTTGCCGGTCAGCTTAGCTTGATCGTCCTTCTGGACGCTTTTCACATATTTATTAATCGCTTTCGCCAGCTCGGATAAGGAAGCTTTGGCTTCATCCGGCTTGTTGTCTGCCTCATCCAACAGCACGATCGCATGAGCCAGCGCGGAATCGACATCGGCTGATAAATCTGATTTTTTCACGTTTAGCTGCTTCCAACGTTCATTTGCTTCTTTTATATGACCGGATGCCTGCTCCCAGTCGCTCTGGCTTGCCGCCGCAAGCGCTCCGCCAACGAGCGGAAGCAGCTTATCCAAATCGCTGGACGTTTCTGCAAAAGCTGGCCTTACGCCGATCGCTCCTAAAGCTATCGACGCCAAAATGACGATAATGCCCAGCCACTTCCAGCCTATGCTGTAACGGCTTCTACCTAAAACCATATGCCGCTTCCCCTCTCTCCCGCTACAATAACGTCTCTCCAATATAGCCGCCCTCGCTAACGCCAGGGAAACAAGCAAACACGGCGCTGCCCGTATGCACGATATATTCATTCAGCTTGTCCATGCGGCTGAGCTTCGTCTGCATCGGGATAAACTGCTTGCTCGTATCGCGGTTATAGCAAATGAACAGCAGCCCCGCATCCAGCTGACCGGTCCGATTGTCCAGACCGCTGGAGTAGGAGTAGGAGCGGCGCAATATTTTCAAAGAGCCGTCCCCTCTAGCAAGTGCCAGATGCGAGTTAGCTGGAATGACCGGCTTGCCGCTCTCATCCTTTTTGTTAACATCAACGGTGTCAAACTCCTTCAGGCTGCCAATTGGAGCACCGCTCTCCCGGTGTCGTCCGAAGGTTGCCTCTTGGTCAGACAGCGTTGAGCGATCCCACACCTCTACTCGCATGCGGATTCTTCTGACGACCATATAGCTTCCGCCCGCCATCCACGGCACGCCGTCATCAGCCGAAGCCCAGACGACTTGCTTCATCTGTGCCTCATCGCTCGTATCCGGGTTCGCGGTACCATCCTTGAAGCCCATTAAATTGCGTGGTGTCGCGCCCTGCTTATCGGCGCCAGAGGTGCGTTGAAACCCTTCTGCCGTCCAGCGCAGCACCGCCTTGCCCCGTGCGATACGCGTCAAATTGCGAATGGCATGGAAAGCGACCTGCATATCATTCGCGCACACCTGCACGCCAATATCGCCACCGCACCATTCAGGCTGCAGCTCATCGCCGCCAAATGCCGGAAGGTCCTCAAGCGACGATGGCTTCTTGCCTGACAGCCCGAAGCGTCCATCAAAAAAGCTCGGCCCAACACCGAACGTAATCGTTGTTTTGGAAGGCGACAGGCCTGCGGCTTCGCCCGTATCAGATGGCGGCAGATTCAGATTGTTATTGTCCGTGCCAATCATCGTTCCTTGCGTCATCGCAGCCGATGCGGCTGTCCATGCTTGAAACAATGTACGCACATCATCTATTGAAGCTGCCGTCAGATCAAAAGCGGCAAATAATATAAAATCCTGTGACGGCGTCGCAATGCCTGCCTGATGAGCGCCATAAAACGGCAGCACATCTCCACTTGCTCCCGCTTCGGCCCCTGTCGTCGTTGCGACGGACAGGCTTTTGCTCGCTGCCTGCATGATGCCGCCTACGCCAGTCGCACCGACCAGCAAACCAGCCCCACCAACGCCCATGAGCCGCAGTAAATCCCTGCGGCTCATCGGTTTTTCCAGCACGCTGTCGCCAGCCTGCTTCTGATTATGCTTCTGTTGGTCATCGTTGTTAGTAGTAGAACTCATAACATTAAGCCCCCAAAATTTTGCCCATTTGTGAAAGCGGTTCTGCCAAAGCGTCGAGCAGCTGGCTCAGCTTCTTCGTATCTTCTTCTTTCAAATCCAGATAAGATTTATAGCCATCGCCATCTTTATAAACAGCAAGCGCATCATCAAGATTTTTGAAGCTTGTGCCAATCAACGTTTCCAGCGCGGCGTCATGCTTGTTCAGCTGCGGCTGAAGCAGCTCATAAATTTTCTCTGCCCCTTCCACGTTCGCAACAAAATCATACAAGTCCGTATGCGAATAACGCTCTTCCTCGCCGGTTACTTTAGAGGAGGATACTTCGTTCAGCAGCTCAACAGCTCCCGTAACGAGCAGGCTTGGCTCGATTTCAACCGTCTCCATCAAAGCGCGAAGCAGCTTGATATCCTCAAGCAGCGTGTCGGCATAACCTTCAGCGCCTTTTGTCGTATTTTCTTCCCATAAAATTTTCTCGATACGGTGGAAGCCTCTCCATTCCTTCTCATCGACATCATTTTCACGGGCATCAATATGCGGGTCAAAATCGCCCAGAGCTTCAGCAATTGGCTCGATTCTTTCATAATACATTCTCGATGGCGCATACAGCTGCTTCGCCGCCCTGATATCGCCCGCTTTAACGGCATTGACGAATTTTTCAGTTTCAATAACGAGCGAATCCGCCTCTTTAATCGTAAAGGCGCGATATTCATCAAGAACAGGCTGCCATTCCTCTTCCGTGGCAGGCGCTACTGTAGCAGCTGGAGATTCCGACGCTGCCGGCGATTCTGCAGCTGTATTCGTTGCTGCTGCTGCCCCATTGTCTGTTTTTGTATTGGTAGCAGTATCAAATCCGCAAGCCGAAAGAATTAATAAACTTGCACAAGATAATGAAATTGCGATTAACTTCCAGTTCATTCGAAATATCCCCTTTTAATGATCCACGTCGTGTGAATTTATTCTATTGCGAAGTATATTCCTATTGAGAATCATTGTCAATTATATTTTTATGGCAATGATGGCACTTAGCTTTTCCGCTTTTCTAAGCAAGCGACCAGCAGGAGGGAAATCGTTGACAATTATTCTCAACGAACATAACATAAACTTAAATTAACCTCATGAGGAAGTGTCAGCAGCCCTTGTCTATCACCCAACATATTGCAAAAACCATTTATCGGCCTGGTATCGGCAAGCTTTTACGACCGATAAGCAGGCTGCTTTTTAATCATATGAATGAAGGCATCGTCATTTATCATACAGATGGACAACTCGTTATGAGCAACCACGTAGCGGAAAAATACGGTTTTCTCGCTACAGCGGCAGCTAAGGACAGCATTTACCCGCTTTATTTTAAAATAAACGGGGCTATACCGCTCCCTTCTGATCAGCAGCCCCTGAACCGCTTGCTGCAAGGGGAGCAGGATATTGTCCAAGAGCTGTGGCTGAAGCCAGGCGAAGGAAAAGCCGGAAGCATCGTGCGAATCGTCGGCAAGGCGCTTCGCTCCTTTCGAGGGATGCCGCTCGGCTTTATGCTCGTCGTCCACGATATTACGCTCAGCAAATGGCATGAGAAGCGCCTGGAAGTAAGCGAGCAGCGCTTTAAATCGCTTTTTGAGCATAATCCGGATATGGTTCTGTGGTTTGATTTGAAAGGGACGCTGCTGAGCGTCAATTCGGCCTTTGAGACGGTCACTGGCCACTGCGCATCTGAGCTTATCGGCCATTCGGTTGGCGAATTGATCAACGATGTGGAGGCTTGGCAGCTTCAGCAGCTGCTCGAGAAAGTCCATGAAGGACGGACCATTCATCAGGAAACGTCGATTACCAATAAAACGGGCGAGCTTGTTTATTTGCACGCAACGGTTATCCCCATTATTGTCGAGGAGCAGCTCGCCGGCTTCTACATCGTGGCCCAAAATGTGACCGCGCAAAAACAATCGATGGAGACGATTTCCCGCATCGCTTATTTCGATTCCTTGACGGGCTTGCCGAATCGCCATTCGTTTTTCGAGACGCTGACCGCAACTTTGGCGCAATGCAGCACATGCATCGACAGGCAATTCGCCGTGCTTTTCGTCGATTTGGATCGCTTTAAGCTCATTAATGATACGCTTGGCCACCGGGCTGGCGATTTTTTGCTGGAGCAAACCGCGCTGCGTATGGGCAAGTGCGTGGGAGACAGCGGCACGATTGCCCGGCTCAGTGGAGATGAGTTTATTATTTTGCTGAATCATGCAGGGGCCCAAGAGGCCGAGCAGCTGGCAGGAAGAATACTTGACGAAATCGCCGAACCCATCATCTACGACAACAATCGACTGCTATCCACAGCAAGTATCGGCATCAGCCTATATCCCGACCATGGCACATCGTCCGAGCAGCTGATTCAGTTTGCTGATATCGCCATGTACCGAGTGAAGGAGCAGGGGAAAAACAACTATCTCTTCTTCACCTCGGAAATGAATGAATCTATCGTTCGCCGCACTACGATGGAGAAGCAACTCGCGATCGCTTTGGAGCAGGAGCAGCTGACGCTGTTTTATCAGCCGCAGGTTGAAGCGAGCACAGGGAAAATCTCTGGCTTTGAGGCGCTTGTCCGCTGGAACATGCCGGAGCGGGGACTCATTTCCCCGTTGGAGTTTATTCCCCTGGCTGAGGAAACAGGCATGATTATCCAGCTCGGCGAATGGGTGCTGCGCCGAGCCTGTGAGCAGCAGAAGCGCTGGATAGATGAAGGACTGATGCCGGTAACAATTGCGGTTAATATATCGATGAAGCAATTTGAGGATGACAGCCTATTCGAGACGATCCGGCATATTTTATTCGAAACGAAGCTGCCTCCTCATTTGCTGGAGCTGGAAATTACCGAGAGCATCGGCCTGCAAGGTGCCGACCAGGTCATCAACAAACTGAACCGGCTCAAGACGCTCGGCGTGAGCATCGCCATTGATGATTTTGGAACAGGCTACAGCTCGCTGCATTATTTGCAAAAGCTCCCGATTGATACACTGAAAATCGACAAGTCCTTTATTCGCGATATGATCAACGTCACGCCTGATATTTCGATTGTCCATTCCATCATCAGGCTTGCCCACAGCCTCCAGCTTGATGTTTTGGCCGAAGGGGTCGAGGTCGTGTCCCAACTGGAAATGCTGGCCGAGCTCAAATGCGAGCGTCTGCAAGGCTACTTGTTCTCGCGCCCGATTCCAGCTGATGAGGCACGCGTGCTGCTGCAGCGGCAAAAGCTGGATGAACATTATCGCTGACTGGCTGTCGCCGTTATATTCTAAATAGAAAAAGCCATACGGCGGAATGATTCAGGCCCGCTTGTATGGCTTATTTCATTTGGTTTTCATAAAAAAGCAGCCGATTGCCGAACGGATCCGTCACGACGCATTCGAGTGTGTGCCATGGCGTTCGTTCCAGTCCAGGCTTGGCGTAACGGTACTCTTTTTCCAGCAGACGGGTATGATAGGCTTCAATTTGGCTCGTTTCAATACGAATAGCTGCGCCGGGGCAGCTGTCGCCATGATGCTCGGATAAGTGCAGCACACAGCAGCCATTAGATACTTGCATATACAATGGAAAATTCGCCTCGTAACGATGCTCCCAATCCAGCCGAAAGCCGAGAAAATCCATATAAAACGCTTTAGCATGTGCTTCATCAAAAATTCGCAAAATCGGAACGACTGGTTTCATTAAAAGCCCGTTTTGTCCCATTCGCGCCTCCCTTCGGCAATCGCCGCGCTCTTTTTATCGTTTTTCCATATAAAAGTTCCAAGTTTCTACATTTTACTTAACTTCCCCTCTATCTTCAACCGCCAAAACAAAGTATAATACTGGAAAACATATTATTTTATAAGCCTTTAAGCCTATTATATCAAGATAAGAGGACTATGATCCCATGCCATTTATCACTCCTTTTGAATCCAGTCTGCAAGCTGTTTTCACCAAAGCACAGCAAATAACGGCAAAATTTCCCGAACCGCTAAATCAAACGGGACAAGCATATATCACGCATATTAATCCTCTGCATCGCAGCGGCAACCAGAACTATATCGGCTATTTGCTGCCCTATTGGATGACGGAAATGGCCTCTGTGACCGAGGAGCAATGCGAGCAGCTTGCGCTTGCCAATGTATTCGGCATGCTGCATTTTTTCATTGTGGATGAAGTGATGGATTCGGGGAGTGCGGAGAGCAGACAGAAGCTGGCTTTGAGCCATTTATTTTATACGCAGATGTACGGTGTTCTGCACCGTCTTCACACCTCTGACTCTAGGTTTTGGGAGTATTACGACCGCTACATGGCCGATTGGTCGATTGGCGTGGCCCAGGAGTCCGCTGAAGATTATTTTAATACCGATCCGCTTCGCACCGCTTTAAAGTCGTCCCTCGTGAAAATAGCCAGCACCGGAGCCCTGCTCCTCTCGGGCCAGCAAGCCTTCATACCAGCAGTGGAACGAGCTGTTGATTATGTACTCGTAGCGCTTCAGATGGCCGATGATTGGACGGATTGGGAAGCTGATCTGGCAGATGGAAGCTATAACGGATTACTAGCGTTTTTCATGGATAAATGGCCGGAGCAGTCGCCTATTACAGTCAGTAAATTAAGGAAAGCAATATATGTACAGGGGCTACTAACGGACTATGCGGAGCTCGCTTGCCAATTTGAGCAAGCCCATCAACAATTAGGCCTTAAGGCTGGTCATTTGCTGGCATTTCATGCCTCCATCACCGCTTCCCTCGCAAAGGATGCCCAAAATATAGAGCTAGCTCGACAAAAACAAATGGAAGGCGGACTTTTCCAAACACTAACATGACGATTTTAGCCAAAATAATCTAATTTTCATCACTATTTTCTGAAAATATATAGTAGTTTTTGTCGAAATTTCATGTTACAATATGTAAATGGAACTTATACATAATACTAGAAAGGTGGAAAAGTATGAGCAGCGAAAACAATTTACGACAGCAAATTATTCAGAAAGCATGGGAAGATGAGGCTTTCAAGAAGCAGCTCCTTGCTGATCCACGTGCCGCTATTAAAGAGGCGTTTCAAGTTGAAATTCCAGAAGGCGTTGAAGTAAAAGCAGTAGAAGAACAAACTAACAGCTACTATCTCGTTATTCCTGTCAGCCCTGCTGATAGCTCCCAAGCGGCTGTCGCATCCCCACCTTGGAAGTAAACCTCTACGTACAGTCATAAATCAAGCGCCCTGCCGGGACGGCAAGGCGCTTTTATTGAATTTCTGCTATAGGCAAACTTACGAACGCTTCCGTGCCTACTCCTTTAATACTGTTAAAATAGATCCGGCCGTTCATCACTTCGATAATGCGGAAGGTCACCATCAGCCCAAGCCCCGTACCTTTGGACTTATTGGAGAAATACGGCTCGCCCAATCTTTCCAGCTCGCTCTCTTCCATCCCGACTCCATTATCGCTAATGCGAATAATGACGGTGGAATCTTCCTGATAGGCAATAATGTCGATGCTTCCCTTTGTCGGCAGTGCTTCGATGCTATTTTTCACAATATTAATAATCGCTTGCTTGAATTTAGAGGAATTCCCCCGCACATACAGTTCAAAATTCGACTCTACCCGCAATTCTCCACCTTGGATTGTAGCTAGCGGAGATAGAATCGCTTCAATTTGTCCCAATTCCTCGGCTATATTCAATATCGTTGTCATTTCAACCTGAGGCTTGGCAAAGGTCAAGAAGTCCGTAATGATGCTGGAAGCCCGATCCAACTCGTCGATAGCAAGCAGCATATAGTTTTTATCCTTCTGATCAGCGGAACGGTGGCCAATCAGTTGGAGAAAGCCGCGTGTCACCTGCAGCGGATTGCGCACTTCATGTGCAACCGATGCGGCGAGCTGGCTAATAATTTCCATTTTCTCCGAACGCTGCAGCTCATTATTGAAGACTTCCAGCTTTCGGGAGTACAGCAGCATTTGCTCATAATTATTAATGATCCGCCGGATCAACACCACAATTAAAGAAAAGATGAAAAACAGCGTTCCCCATTTCCAATAAAACATTTCATAATCTTTTTGCGTAAAATAAATGACCAGCTCGGACACCACGGTTAGCGCAAACAGCGCAAAGCCTGCGGAAATAATAATGCTTTCCCGGTTTCGCTTCACACAATAAAATGCAAGCACCGAGATCAAAATGATATTGCCAATAATGACGGACGAAGCAAAGATGAGTGGAACGATGCTCTCATAATAATGCAAGATCCTTCCGCCCAGCAGGACGCTCAGCAGCAGCCATGCGAAGCTTCCAATAGAGATGACTAATTGGACACGCAAGCAATATTTTAAGATCCGGCTTGTGCCCTTACTAATGATTTGCTCAAAAAATAAAAAGATCCAAGTCATAATAAACGTCGAGGATATATCAAACAAATAATAATACACCCGGCTGGATTTGCCGAAAAATGCATACAAATACGGGGAAATCGTCAATGTCATTACCCCAATCGACAGCATGAGGAGACATAACGAATTCCAGCCTGGCCAATATATTTTGTTCACAAACAGCATGCATATTAGCAATGAAATCGATACAAATACAAGCGTGCCGCCCAAAATAATATCCAAAATATTTTTCTGCAAATATTTAGAATTCATGCTTTGGAAATCGCCAAGCTTCACGCTCCCATCGATTCCGAGCGAGCTTGCATCTGCATTACCTTTTAAATAGATGTATATCGGCTTATTATAATAATGAGGAGAAAGCTTCAGCAAAATATTGTTCGTCTCATAACCGTAGTTTCGCTCATCCTCATAAATAAGATAACCATCATTAAATATACGAATTTGCTGCGCAAAGTTCACGTCCAGCATAATACCTGGGTTTTCCCAATTCAACTCAGGAACCTCAATCTTGATCCAGGCGGAGTTAAAGCCTTCCGGCTTAGCGGTTAGCCGATCATTGCCTGTTGACAAGATCCATCTATCACTGTGCTCCTGATCCATCACATCTGCGAGCACCGGCTCCTGACTTGCCTCATCTAGCCATTGAATATACCACTGATCAATATATGTTATTGGTGGAGGAGGAGGGCTCGCAAAAGCTCGAGGGACCATTAAACAGATGGATAAAACGAAGAATAATACGATGAACCTTGCGTATCTCAATACTTCTCTCATTCCTGCACCTCAAAGCTTCGAAAATTCATCACTAGCCCATTTCTCCTAAAGTATTCGACAATCTTTGATAGCATCCCTGCCTTTTTTACCTATTGGCAAAAAAATTATATAACACAAAAAAAGAGCAGACAAGCCGCTCTTTTCATTATAAAGCCTATTTTGCGGCCTCTCCGCCTAATGCTGCTTTGCGATAGATCCGCTCATTCGGATTAAATTCGACATATTGCAAATGCTTATCGAGCTGGACAATGGACTCTTTATTTCCCAATCCAAGAAATCCCTCCGCCGCCAAACTGCTGTAAAACAGCTTATGGACCTGCTGCTGCAAGGTTGTGTCGAAATAAATCATCACATTGCGGCAAATGATTAGATGAAATTCATTGAACGAGCCGTCCGTCACCAAATTATGCTGGGCGAACATAATATTATCCCGCAGCTCCGGCAAAAAATAAGCAAATTGATGATCCGTTTGATAATATTCGGAAAAGGCGATCATTCCACCCGCTTCCATATAGTTTTTCGTATAAATTTGCATTTGCTTTAGCGGATATGCGCCGCGCTGGCACTTCTCAATCGCGCTCTCGCTCATATCGGTCGCATAAATTTTGCTGCGCTGCGTGAGGCCTTCCTCCTTGAGCAAAATCGCCATAGAATAAACCTCTTCGCCTGTCGCACAGCCAGCATGCCATATTCTTATTTCCGGAAGCCCTCGCAAATAAGGAATCACCTCTTGGCGCAAGGCGCGGAAAAACCCAGGGTCCCGAAACATCTCGGTTACTCTAATGGAGAAATCCTGCAGCACCTTATCCAGCATATCTTTATCCCGAAGCACCTGATCAAGCAATCTTGTAATCGTAGGAATGCCTTCAATACGCAACCGATTTTGAATCCGGCGCAAGAGAGACGAACGAATGTAATGCCGAAAGTCAAATCCATAATAACGGTAGATGCCTTCTAAAAATAATTCTAGCTCTACGTTCTCCACTTCTTGATTCATCGGCCCTCCTGCTTCGTCATCCATACGCGCAGCAGCGAGTAGAGCTGTTCTATTTGGAGCGGCTTGCTAATATAATCCGAAGCGCCCGCCTGCATGCAGCGCTCCCGATCATTTCTCATTGCTTTCGCTGTGAGCGCAATAATCGGCAGCTCTTTCAGCACCGGATTGCTGCGAATGCTGCGTATAGCTTCCAATCCATCCATAACCGGCATCATAATATCCATAAGAATAATATCAAAATCAGGTTGTTTATTCAAAAGCTCCAGGCCGAGCTTGCCGTTGCTGGCCGATTCTACAATAACCCCTTTACTGGCAAGCGCCGTCTTGAGTGCAAATACATTGCGGTCGTCGTCATCAACGAGCAGCACCCTTTTCCCCTCAAACAGCCGCGTATCCTCTATATGAGCTTTTAGCTGCGCCGCCTCTTCCTCGCTAAGCACTTCATCCTCCAGTTTCTTAGAGTCGCCTCCAGCATCATCAGATGTAAGCCATATTACGGTATTGGCACCAGCTGCCGACTGATCACGGCTATTCAGCATTTCCTGGCTGAACGCTGCAAACTCTTCATTTAAGCTTGGCAAATACAATGTAAACGTACTTCCCTCGCCCTCCACACTCTCAAGCTGCAGCCTGCCTCCAAGCAGGCGGGTAAATTCACGGCAGATGGATAAGCCTAGGCCCGTACCGCCATATTGGCGATTCGTCGTCCCATCGGCTTGCTGGAACGCTTCGAAAATAATCGCTTGCTTGTCTGGCGAAATGCCAATACCGCTGTCGGTTACCGAAATGGCAATCATCGTATCGGATGGCGCCTCGCCATTATACAGCTCCAGCATTCGTGCTTGTTCCACAGAAGAAATACTGAGGCGCACGGAACCGCTATCTGTAAACTTAAACGCATTGGACAGCAGATTTTTCAAAATATGCTGCAAGCGGTGACCGTCCGTCGAGATAATAGGCGGTGCTTGCTCATCGAAGACAGTAACGAAGGAAAGCTGTTTTTTCTCCGCTACGGGATCGAATAACTGGCGCATCAGCATTGGAATTTCAGTCATATTGACATCGTCAATCGTCACTTCCAGCTTGCCGGCTTCGATTTTCGATAAGTCCAAAATATCGTCGATCAGGCTAAGCAAATCTTTGCCCGCCGAATGGATGACGTGGGAATAATGCTGCTCTTCCTCCGTCATCGTCTTATTTTCATTCTCATAAAGCATCTGCGACAAAATCAAAATGCTGTTAAGCGGCGTACGCAGCTCATGCGACATATTGGCCAGAAAATCCGTCTTATATTGCGAGCTCTGTACAAGCTTCTCGGAATAATCCTCAAGCTCGTGCTTCGTCTGCTCCAGCTGGGTGTTGCGCTGCTCGGCCAAGTCCCGCTGCTCCTGCAAATAGTCATTTGTCAGGCGCAGCTGCTCCTGCTGCATTTGCATTTCCTCAGACTGTGCCTGCAATTCTTCGGACTGCGCCTGCAGCTCCTCGGTCAGCATTTGCGATTCATTAAGCAGACGCTCGATTTCCATACGGCCTACGACGCTGTTTATAGCTACGCCAAGGCTTTCCTGCAGCGCTTTAATAAGCGTAAGATGCTTATCTTCGAAGCTTCCTAAAGAGGCAAACTCTACAACCGCCAATACTTTACCCTCGAAGAAAACAGGAGCCACAAGCAAGCTGCGAGGAGAAGCCTCGCCTAAGGAAGAGCGGACTTTAACATATCCCATCGGCAAATCTGTCAAATGATACAGCCGTTTGTCAACGACACATTGGCCTGCAATACCTTCTCCAGGCTTGAAGCTTACAGCTGCTTCTATTGCATGGTCATGTCCGGCAAAGGAAGCCGTTTTCACATAGGTAGTCACACCATTTTGGACATGGCGCAAATAAATGGCGCTATAAGTAGCATCCAGCATCGGTGTTACTTGATAGACAAACGCTTCGGACAGATCAGCAATATGCTTAAAGCCCTGATACATATCCGCTACCTCCACGGTACGCTTCTGTACCCAGCTTTCTTCATTGACGTTGTCCAGCAATTCATTAGTCGCCTCGGCCAGCTCGCGAATTTCATCCTTCGTATTCACGCGAATACGCTCATTAATATCGCCGTCTGAAGCAATGATGCTGCGAATCGTATGTTTGACATCCCTAATCGTACGAACGATGGCGCCTGAGACGAACATAGCAGCAGCGATCGCGCTTATCGTCACTAACGCAAATGCAATAAATAATACGTATTGCAAATTGACATTATTTTGTGAGAGCGTCTCCACCCTTTGCTTCGTAAGCTCCTTCTCCGAAGTACGAAGCTGATCCAGCTGGGTACGAACCTTTTCCACAATTTCCTTGCCCAAATCGCTCGCGTAATAGGTCCTGATCGCATCCATCTTGTTTTCTTTACGCAGTTGAACAACGGGCTGACCTGCAAACTTGCCCCATTGCTCAATATTCCCTTTAATTTCCTCCAAATTGGCCTGTTGGGCAGGATTATCACTCAATAGCTCATGCAGCGTATTATAATTGCTCCCCCATACTAAATTGGCATCGTTATAAGGAACCAAATACTTCTCGTCACCACTGATGACGTAGCCGCGCTGCCCATTTTGCATATCCAGCATATTGATTTCAAGTTGATCGACCATTTCATGAACGGCAATATCATGATCAGCGACAAAATTGATTTCGCTCTGTAAAGCGTTTATCCGGGTTACAATAATGACAATCGCAACAGCTAAGCATAATAGAATGCTAAGGTAGCCTAATAAAATTTTCGCTCTTATCGTAAAGCGCATCGAACGCCAAATAAGTCATTCCTCCATTCCCACCATCCCTACAACTCTATCATCATTGCTAAGAGTATGGCAAGGAAACGAGGCACGCGGAGAAACCTACAGCCATGCCCGCAGCTTCTCAATCGCACGCTTCTGAATACGGGAAACGCTCATTTGCGAAACGCCCAGCTTATCGGCTATCATTCGCTGCGACTGGCCTTCCTGATAGATTAGATGGATGACGGTCTGTTCCTCTTCCTTGAGACTTTTCATTGCTTCTCCTATATCCAGCTTCATATCAAGCGCTTTAAATTCATCGGACGGGTTCGCAATGAGATCGCCAATTGAAGCGCCATCCCCTTCGCTCGTCAACGGCGTATCAAGCGATGTGTAATGGTAATAATCACGTCCTGCCAAAATTTCAATCGTCTCTTCCTGCGTAAGCTCCAGATGGGCGGCGATTTCCTCCACTTTCGGCGAGCGTTCCAGCTTTACCGTCAGCTCATCAATCGCATGCTGAAGCATGCTGCCCTTTTCCTTCACACGTCTAGGAACTTGAATATACCAAGAGCGGTCACGCAAATAATTTTTCAAATTGCCAATGACGCTTTTCATTGCATAACCTTCAAACGGAATACCGATTGAAGGGTCGTATTGTTTAAAGAGCCGCAGCAGCGACATCTGGCCTACCTGATATAAATCCTCATATAAATCCGGGCGGCTGCGAGACATTTTGCCAGCAGCCATCCGAACGATATCCTCATAATGCACCAGAAGCGCCGTAGCCGCTTCATTACAACCTTCATCACGGTAGGTTTGCATGAATGCGGCGATTTCGCTTGGACCTTTGGAGGAGGGTTTTGTACTCATGCCATCTCCTCTTTTCTGCCAAGCAGTTTTGTAAGAATGACCTCCGTACCGCTAGTCGTATTCACTTCCACATGATCCATGAGCGCCTGCATCATATACAGACCAAGTCCGCCAATTGGAGCCTCGCTAAGCCTCGTCGCATGAAGCGCTCCCGCTGTACGGTTAACAGCCTGTTCGTAATTAAAGCTGGTTCCATTGTCACGAACACAAATTTTCAAGCCGTCAAGCTGCTGTTCAAAACTCACATGAAGCTCGCCCGAGCCGCGATGCTCATAACCATGTATAATCGCGTTATTGCACGCCTCGCCCACAGCTACCTTCATATCTTCAATTTGCTCATATTCAAAACCTAATTTAACGGCAAGACCATATAAGGTCAATCTTACGATATCGAGATAATCTGCCTCCGCTGGAATTGTCAACTGCACCGATGTTTTCATATCAGCCATTCTTTCCTTTCTACAGTAAAATGTTAAGTTCTGTACGTCATGCTGCAAAAGATCTGTTTACTGTCTGCTAGAAGCTGTATTATGCATAGCAGCTGGCCTGGATACGTTATCTGCTGCTGCCGTATTGGCTTTACGCTCTACAAGCATCTGCAGCACCTTCGCCGCAAGCGTTGCTCCTTGGGCAATTAATTCCGTCTTCGTGCTATTCACTGCCACTTTCGGCCTTGCTGCTTCCGCTTTGGCTTGTACGACGGCTCTTTCTTTCCGCAGCTTCTGCCCCGTTTTCAAAGAGGAAATGAGTGCGACAGCCGATTCCTTAACCGCCGAGGTCGCTTCCTGAACGACATGGCCCACATCATCCAGCGAGCCAAACAGCGAATCAAGCGATTTGAGCTTCATATTTACATCATCTGCAACAGAGTTTGTCGTTTGAACGACGCCCTTCACCTCTGTACCGATTGCCGATATCTCATGCTTCACTTCGACTAAAGTTACCCTCATCTCATCTAGAGAATACTTGAGCGATCTAAGCGCCTCTATCACATAATAAACGAGTATTGCAAAAGCAATTGCTGCTATCAAAACCCCTATTTCCCATAGCATAATCATAGCCTCCCTTACTTTCCTTGTGCTTCTTGTTACGTTTAAGTTACCCTGCTCCACAAGGAATGAAACAGCAGCTGGCCAGCGATATAAAAAAAGAAAACCACGACTTGCCGGGGCGTCCCATGCCTTAGTCGTGGTTATGTGTTATTGCAGCGGCAGAAGGCGCTTGGTCATGACAACCTGCGTACATTCGGCGGAATGTATATTAACCTCATCCATTAGCGCTTGCATTAAATACAAGCCCAGTCCGCCAACTTCTAAACCGCTCGTATCTTCACCTTCGAGCGGCCCTGCCTTTTCCATATAGGCGCCAGCTTCAAAGCCTGCTCCGCTATTCGTAATTTTAATCGTCAAGCTGTCTGGCAGCACTTCAAATTCAACTATAATTTGGAGCTCGTCCTCAGCGGCCTCAACAGCATCGGCCGCCTCCCGCTCGCCCGCTTGATGTGGCGTATAGTGTAAAACAGCGTTATTGCAAGCTTCTCCCACAGCAACCTTCATATCTTCGATATCCTCGTACGAAAAACCCATTTTAGAAGCAATACCGTACAGGCCAAGCCTCACGATATCCAAATATTGTGCGTCCGCCGGTATTTGCATCACAATACGCTTCATGCTTAGCTTACGGTCCCTTCGTTGATATAACCTGAAATGCCTGTAATATCAAATAGCCGCTTAATGCTTCTTGGAATATTTTTAACGATAAATTCGGCTTTTTTCTCATCACGTGCTTTAATGACCGACACCACGATGCCGATACCTGTACTATCGATATAAGCAAGGCGTTCCGTATCCAGAACCAGCGTTTTCTCCGTACGATTGACGACCGTTTCAAGCAGGGAGCGCAGCTCGGGCGCTGCGGCCAAATCAAGCTCACCGCCTACTTGTACAATTATCGCGCTATCCGTTTCATGAATAACTGCCTGAAATTTGTTTAACGTCATTGAACACACTCCCAAGGCAAATTTTAAGTAGATCATATCAATAACACCGTCACTGCACAAGCGGAGAACTGAGGGCCTGGAAGATCAGCTGCCTGCTTGCCACTTGCGGGATGAAAGCGACTATTACGTTTATCATGCCTACGTTTAAAATGAAATTCTATGCAGCCGATCATGCTGTTCATAACAAAACCAGCATCTGCTGAAATAGTCAGATATCCTTATATTAAACCGTTTGGGATTGATTGAAACAGCTGGCGAGCAACGATTTCAAAATTATTTTTCCGTAAAAGCGTGCTGCCAGCTTTGGGCCTATCATTTCTTTCTATTAGTATCTCGCTCGTATTATCTATTACGCCTTCACTTTTGTTTCGACCGTAACGAGGCATATATCGTCCTGCTGGCTCACCTGTCCTAAACCTTCGAACAAATTCAGCACATGATCCTCAAGCTGTTCCCCATCTTCACCCAGCCTTGCTTGCAGCTGCTGAACGTCATCCTCTTGTCCTTTGGCGAGCTGATCCAGCAGACCATCGGTATAAAGCACGATTTTCACTTGGTTGCGATAAGAAATGCTGCCTTTCTTCACTTCAATGTTATCAAAAAAT
The DNA here is from genome assembly GCF_059609455.1 of Paenibacillus liaoningensis. NCBI lineage: Bacteria > Bacillati > Bacillota > Bacilli > Caryophanales > Paenibacillaceae > Paenibacillus > Paenibacillus liaoningensis. The sequence goes on along the minus strand of NZ_JCAALU010000013.1, from coordinate 38,477 downwards.
CCTAAGGCGCAGCAGCCTTCCGTCAGCAGCTGCGGTTTTTGATCCACAAAGGCGATGCCAGCGGGATGCCCGGCATTGACATATTCAATCGTCTGCTCCTTCGTGTCCAGCACATAATAGATAGCGGTAAAATAATAGTTCATCAGTTGATTCGAGCCTTGCAGCTGCATCATTCTCCGGTTCAGCTCAAGCACGACGAGCTCGGGATCGGAAATGCTTTTGATCGTATCCTGCAGCGCCGAATAAATATACATGCACACGAGCGAGGAAGAAATGCCATGGCCCATCATATCAAGCAAAATCACGCCATATTTTCCGCCGCCTAAGCAATACCAGGCATAAAAGTCGCCTGCCAGCTCAGAGGACGGCCGATAAATCGCATCGATTTTCACCCGATCATTGTCTATCGGATCGCTTAATATGCTGCGCTGCACCTGCTTCGCCAAATTCAGCTCGAAGGAAATCCGCTGATCGCGCTCCTTATGCCAATCCTTTTCATATTTAAGACGAAGTGCCGAGCGAATGCGAGCCAGAAGCTCGACCTTATTAATCGGCTTCATGACATAATCGATCGCTCCCGCGTCCAGCGCTTCCGCCAGCTTGTTGGAATCCCCGAGCGCCGTAACAAAAATAACCGGAATATCGCGGTAGCGCTCACTTTCCTGAATGCGCCTGCACGCTTCAATGCCATCGATGCCCGGCATCATTAAATCCATTAGAATGAGAGAAACCGGCGGTTCCGTCGCATTCGGCTCATCTAGCTCCAAAATATCAAACAGCTCCATCGCTGAGGAGGCTGTTGCTAATTTCGTGTATCCGGCTTTTTGCAGTATTTTCTCTATTATGAGCAAATTCGTAGCGTTGTCGTCCACAATTGCAATTCGCATATGTTCGCGCTCCTTTCGTTGCTACAATTTAATCAACCTATTTTTTCAAAGTGAAACGCTCTAGTAGTTATATCATAAACGATAATGCCATTCCATTCCTATATAAAATGATCCCTCCGCATTGTTCGATCGCCACTTCACATATTAAAGCTTGTTTCAAAAATGGCTAGGGAGGTTACTTAGTGACATGAGAGACGATAACCAGATAAGAGGAGAGGATTAATATGTCAAACCCTGTAAATGAAGCAAAATCAAACGGACTGCTAGCGGGAATTCTTATTGGAGGTGCGCTCGGTGCTTTGTCGGCCCTGCTGCTTGCTCCAAAAACAGGCTCCGAGCTGCGAAAATCTCTTTCCAATACCTGCTCAGATTTAACCCAAAAAACGGGCCGCTTAGCTTCCAACATTAGCGAGAAAACTAGCGATCTCGTTTCTACGATAGGCAACAAAACGCAAAGCCTCGCCACTACGGTTCGCGATGAGGCCTCCGACGTAGCCGACCATGCAAAGCAAAGCGCCGAGCATATCATTGGTTCAGTATCAGAGAAGGCTGAAGAGGCGAAGGAAGGCATTAAGGCGCAGCTAGAGGCGCCGAAAGTTTAATCGCACTGCTGCTTAACCTTAACGCTCCTTCATTCATAGGCATATAATAATTTGGTGTTCGAATATTAGGCGTACAAAATAAAGGAGCCTCCTCAGGGATGGCTCCTTTATTTTGTACGCCTTTAAAAGCAAGGATAAGCAAGAAAGCTGCTGTTGCTAAGAAACAGCGCAACTGTCATAGCAGCTGAATATTTTTTAGCTAACGTCTAACCCAGCGCCACATGCTTGATCTGCATCAGCTCCCCAACCTTGCTGAACAGCGAGGCATTATGTCCAATCGACATGGCGCAGTGATGGGTCGGAGCTTCGGCAAACCATGCCGTCATATAATCGTCTGGATGCTGCTTGAATTTTACTGGCGTCTGCGTATTGCCAATACGCATAATCGGTCCATTGGTTGACTCCGCCTCGCTGCTGATCAGCTTAAGCCTGCCATCTCCTGTCTGGGTCAAGTTCAGCGTCGTAATCGGTCCCGTACGTACCTTCGCTTCAACGGATACACCTGTTCCCTGTTTGCCATGATAGAGCCCCATGCCGCGCAATACAGGTCTTCCCTCAGATATGGCAATATGAAACGGTCCATCATGCCCAAGCAAAATCGTTTCATCAACGTAATCGACGACCACAATTTCCGAGAAGCTGCCGCCTGTGCCGAGAATATCGCATATTTTCATAGCGACGGCCGTCTTCAAATCTCCTTCTCCCGAGCAAGGAATACCTCTGGCTGTCAGCAAAGAATGCCCCACAATAAAGCCGCCTTGCAGCTGCTCGTATTCACCGCCCGGCGCACCATGATAATAATAGGTTAGCGCATCCAAATCATATTCGCGTACGAGTTTTTCCTGCGCTGCCGCCACCTTGCACGACCATTCAAGCTGCTCCTCCGTCGGTTTTCTGGCAATCGGATCAGAAGGAGAATCGCCGCTGAGCTGGAACATCGCCAGCACTTCATCCCGCTTGCGCTTCGTTTCCTGCGGCGTAACCGACCTTAGCATGCGATCCAAATCGCACATTTCCAGCACCTCTATATGAAGGCCGGTCTGAGCCTGAAGCATCGTAAAATCGCTATACATGTCCAGCATGCCGCTATACGTATTGCCAAGAAAACCGAAGCGGCTATGGCGCAGCGTGCGCGGAACACCCGCCGCCCTTACCCATTCCTCAATCTCACGCCAGGCGCGAACAGCTTCCTTACGCCCGCTCGTTACCTCATTCGTCAGTGAAATATCCGGTGTATAATCTAGTCCCAGCAAGCCATTTACAACTTTAAATGGTATACCGGCACGATTAAACGCGTTAGCAAGCTCCGGAACCGGACAAGCGCCGCAGTGCGCCAGCCATTCTCCTGTCGTTGAACCTTCATAATTCATTCGCTCGGTCGGCTGCAAATTAAGAAACACGACTGGCGCTTTATTGATTTGATGGATAGGCAATACCGTCGAGCTGGTTGAATACGTAGCGGCATGACAAAACACTAAATCTACATTTTGCGTATTGAGCCATTCTCCCGCGCTGCGCCCCTCGCTTTCCGTATCCACCAGACCATAATTAAATACATCGGCCCACTGGGCGATTTTCTGCTCAATAAATGCCCCATATTGCTCAAGACGCTCGCGCAGGCCGGGGAACTGTTCCCAATACGCGCGCAGGCCAACAGAATACATGCCAATTCTCGGTTTGCGGGCAGGCTTAATCGGTGTCAGCAGTGACATGACGGATCATCCTCTCAGCTGCAATCATGTTTTATATGACTATTGTAAAGGCTTACAATATAATAAACATCAAACAAAGTTGTGCAAAAATAATAGAATCTTGGGGAGGTCTTCATCCATGTCTGCTTATCGTGAAAAAGCCATCCATGCCTGGACGCCTGAATCCGTCCGCTTAGCAGCTACACCATCCGCATTCGCGAAATCCGCTCTTTTTTACATTCAGGAAATCGGGCATTTTCAGGCCTTCGTCCCTTACTATACCGAGCGGGAGCAGCTTGAATCGTTCCTGCTCGTCTATACTTTAGCGGGTGCAGGCCGCTTGACGTACCGTGACGTTACTTATGAGCTGCAGCCTCATCAGTTGTTTTTCATCGATTGCATGAGCTACCAGCATTATGCCGCAAGTTCCGCTGCCGGCGGCAATTGGGAGCTTTTATGGGTACACCTCAACGGCAGCGCCACACGCGGCTACTATGAGCAGTTTGCTGCAAGCAGCACTCCAGTCGTTACGCTCCGGCCAGAGTGCCGGATTCAGGCCTGCCTTACGCAATTGCTGCAAATGAATCGGCAAAAAAGCATACGCACAGAGCTGGCCAGCTCGCTATTGCTTGCTGAGCTTCTAACCGAGATACTGCTTGCCGCGCATGAACCGGAGCTGCTGAGCACAGAGCCTCCGCCCTATATTGCGGCAATCATTGAAAAATTCGAACAGCATTATGCCCAGAAAATGACGCTCGACCAGCTGGCACGCCAGCATGCGGTGAGCAAATACCATCTTGCCAAGCAATTCAAGCGCTATACAGGCTTCTCTCCCCACGAATACGTCATTGGCATTCGTATTTCACAAGCAAAGGAGCTATTGAAGTATTCGGATCAGCCTGTAGCCGATATTGCCCCGCTCGTAGGGATCGACAACGTCAGCCATTTTATCAACCTGTTTAAGGCGAGGGAAGGTGTGACGCCGCTTGCCTACCGTAAACAATGGCAGCCAGCATCTATCCGTTAAGCAGGAATAAAAAAGAAGGCCACCCTCCCAGTAGTGAAACACTACTTTCAGGGCGGCCTCTAGCAAGGCATCATGCTTGCTTAATAGAGAGGGCGCTTCGCTCAGAAGCGCATAATGAATAGGTAATGAATAAACGAGAGGATGACATCACGTCATTATTATTATCTTCTTCTTTTAGATCATAACAACTTCTCCCGCAAAAAAATGTAATCCAAATTACATTTTTGAAAAAATAGTTGCATTCAGCCTTCCTGGGCGATAGGGCCCTCATCGTTCAGCCGGCCATCCTGCTGGATGGCGCCGATGACTTGCAGCTGCTCTTTGTCCAAAATGCTGATTTTTTTGCTCACAATGCGAATATAACCTTCATTTTGCATTTCAAGCAGCACCTTCGTTACCGTCTCCCGCACCGTCCCCGTCATATCAGCAATTTGCTGATGCGTCAGCTTCAGCCCAATCGTCGTTCCGTATTTATCCGACAGCCGCAGCAGCAGCCGCGAAATGCGCGTACGCGCATTCGAAATCGTCAAATCGGTAATAAGCTCATTCGCTTTGCGCAGACGCTCCAGCGTAATGCTCAAAATATGAATCGCAATGCCCGGATTTTCCTTCAGCAGCCCAAAAAACTGTTCGCGCTTCAGCACATAAAGCGTGCTTTTCTCCAATACCTTCGCCGAGGCAGAACGCAGCTTCGTGCTGTCGATCAGCGCCATCTCGCCAAAATAGTCCCCCTCATGGAAAATGGCGAGTATAACCTCGCGATCCTCCTCATGACGGTAAATTTGCACCGCTCCGGCTTTAATCATATACAACTCATCGCCTTCATCCTGCTCCCAGAACAGCTGGGCGCCTTTGGCAAAGGTTCTCGTCACGAACAGCGGAGCGATTGCCGCCAGCTCCAAATCATTCATATGTTCAAAAAAGGGGAAGTTGCGCAAAAATGTAATATCTGACATCCTCAATCTCCTCCTACCCAGCTATTGTACCCAATCTTTCGGGCATACGCACGGGTTTCTTGAAGGAGAGGCGCCACTCGCTGCCTAACCTTTCACCGAGCCGCCCAATAAGCCGCGGACGAAATATTTTTGCAGGGCGAAAAATACGGTTAGCGGCATTAGCATCGAGACGAATGCAGCTGCCGTCAGCAGATGCCAGTCGCTTCCTTTTGACCCTACCATTGCGGCAATTCGCATAGACATGACCTGCACATCCGGCTGACTGCCGATGAACACCAAGGACACTAAATAATCGTTCCAAACCCAGAGAAACTGGAAAATGCCAATGGACGCAATCGCTGGAACCGACAATGGCAGAATGAGCCGTGTAAAAATCGTGAAGTTCGAAGCTCCGTCCATAAACGCCGATTCGAACAGATCTTTGGGCAGCTGGCTAATGAATGTATACATAAAATATATCGTCAGCGGCAAGCCGAAGCCCGTATGCGCAATCCATATGCCCAGGTAGCTGCCATTGAGGCCAAGTGCCGTGTAATCCTTCAAAATCGGGATGAGCGCAACCTGCAGCGGCACAACGAGCATCATAATAACGGCGACAAACATCGATCGCCGTAGTGGAAACCGCAGCCATGCAAAAGCATAAGCAGCAAATGTCGCGATTAGGATCGGAATAATTGTCGATGGAATCGTCACAACCATCGTATTGAGAAAGGCTTTGGAGAGCCCTTCTCCCTTTTGCGATCTAAGCGTGCCATCTGCCTGCATAATTTCAAAGTTTTTGCCCGTCAGCACGCCATTGTAGTTTTCCAGCGTGAAGTTCGTATTCACCTTCCAGTCCGGCTGCTGCACCTGGATCGTACGCGCCCGGCGGTTTTCCCAAATGAGCCTGCTGCCATCCTGCGCCGTGACGCCGCTGCGCAGCTGATCATCGTTAAACAGCTCGCCATTCACCTCAATCGGCTGGCGCAAATCCGTTTCCTTCGGCAGCGTAATCGTCGATTGTGTGACATAATCACGGTGCGGGAATACCGTCCACCAGCCGGTTTGCAAAATATCAACCGCAGGCCGGAACGAGGAGACCAAGAGGCCTACCGTCGGAATAAGCCAGATGAAGCAAATAAAAGCGAGTATGACGTTGACGATCGTTTTCGACATCGTCTTTTTCCGTGTCCGCTTCATCAGAATCCCCCCTGTTTCCGAAACTGCCGCAAATTAATGATGATGACGGGGATAACCGCGATGAGCAGCACAATCGCCAGCGTTGAGCCGTAGCCTGCATTGCGATACATGAAAAACTGGCGGTAAAACTGCGTCGCCACCACTTCCGTATCGTATTGCCCGCCAGTCATGACCATGACGACATCGAAAATTTTCAGCGTAAATACAATAATCGTCGTCGATACCGACAAAATCGTTCCTGAAATGGCCGGAATAATGATGCTACGAAAAATACGAATTTCCCCCGCGCCGTCAATCCGCGCCGCCTCTAGCATATCCTCTGGCACGCCCTTGAGTGCCGCCGAGAACAGCACCATCGCAAACCCCGTCTGCATCCAAATCAGAATGGCGACGAGGAAAAGATTGTTCCAGGGCTGAAGCATGCTGGTGAAAGCCTGCGCTTCCCCTCCGAAGGCGACCACAATCGCATTGAGCAAACCGATCTGCTCATCACCCGGCTTGTAGAAATAAATAAATTTCCAAATGACGCCGGCAGCGACGAACGAAATCGCCATTGGCATAAAGATGATGCCTTTCGCCAGCTTCTCGAAGCTGCTGCGGTCAGCAAGCACGGCAATCAGCAGCCCTAAGCAGATACAGGCGGTAGCGCCAAAAACGACCCACATCAAATTGTTGCGCAGCGCCGTTAACAGCAAGCGATTCGTAAAAACTGCGGCATAATTGGAGAGGCCGACAAACTTCTCCGTGCCCGCATCCATAAGGCTCATATAGAAGGTGCGCAGCGTCGGAATGAGCAGCAGCCATCCGAGCAGCAATGCTGCCGGTCCTACGAAAATAAAGGGCTGGATGCGCCGCTTCCAGATGTCTGGATATTGCTCCACTGCCCAGTTAAACGACCAATAAATCGAATAAACGCCCAGCACTCCCCAAATGATAGCAAGCAAAGCATATAATACAGATGGCAAATTCGTATCGCGCAGAAACAGGTAAATGCTTGAATGCAAAATCGCATTGACGAGCACGACAGCCAGAGTAACGGCAACGTTTCGCGATTTGCTCGTTTTTGGCGTGGAAGCTAGCATGGCCCAGCCCCTCCTTCAATTAAAATTTAATTATTGAAGCCTGACTGAATTTCTTTAAGCGCGCCATCCAAATCAACGGTACCACTAATATAGTCCGTCATGCCTTTCCAGAACGTGCCTGCTCCTACCGAGCCAGGCATAAGGTCAGAGCCATCGAAGCGAAGCGTCGAAGCATTTTTCACCAGCTCGCCCATTCTGCGCTCCACATCTGTTGGATACCAATCAAGGCTTGCATCATTCATTGGCGCGACCACGCCGCCGGACTGCACCCAAGTCTTAATCGATTCGCCTGTCGTGAAAAATTCCATAACCGCACGCACTTCTGGACGGTCGTTATGCATCGCATACAAATCGCCGGCAACGAGTACAGGATTGCCATAGGCCTCATCAATCGACGGCAAATAGAACCAGTCATAATCCTCGCCGGATTTCAAGCCTTCAGGGAAGAAGCTTGTAATAAAGCTGGCTTGGCGATGCAGCCAGGCTTTAGGCGGATGATCGAACATTGGCGTCACTGAATCGCCGAATGAGGTCGTTACAATCGACTTGCGTCCGCCGTATACATAATCGTCGTTCAGCCAAATTTGCGACAGCTTCTCGAATGCATTTTTTACAGCAGGATCCGTAAATGGCAGTTCGCCTTTGACCCATTTGTCATAGTTTTCAGCTGTTGTAGTGCGCAGCATAATATCTTCGATCCAGTCAGTCGCAGGCCAGCCGGTTGCTGCTCCGCTCTCGATGCCAATTGCCCATGCCGGGTCGCCGTCTGCGGCGATTTGCTCGGTTAGCGCCAGCAGCTCATCCCATGTTTTCGGCACAGTATAGCCCGCATCATCAAACTCTTTCTTCGGATACCACACGAGGCTTTTCACGCTGCTGCGGTTCCATACCCCTGCCATTACCGGGCCATCTGGTCCTTGCATCGTCGCCATATCCAGCCAGCTCTGATTGTAGTTGCCATTCAGCTTATCCGCGTCCAAAAATTGCGACACATCGATAACCTTGCCCGATTTCACGAAATTCGCCAGCAGTCCCGGCTGCGGGAAATCGGAAATATCCGGGGCATTGCCGCCATCGATCCGAATAGCAACGGTTGCTTCAAACTCCTTGGAGCCTTCATATTGAATATCGATACCCGTTTGTTCCTCAAACGCCTTGATGCTCTCCTCAAATTTCGCCTGGTCCACATCTACGAATGGGCCAAACATCGTGACTTTGGTACCTTTGTAGCTGCCGGCAAGCGCCTGCTCTAGCGGCGAACCATCTGCGTTTCCTGCCGGCTCCTGCGTAGCTTCCGCACTAGCCTCAGGCGTAGCTGTCGCTGCTGGTTCCTCGCTTGCAGCGCTATTGCTTCCGCCATTTCCACTGCTGCAAGCAGAAACAAGCAGCGCCAAAATGAGAACCATGCTCAGCATAAGCGTATAACCAAACTTAAATGGCTTTTTCAAAAGAACCATCCCCTTATCGTTCATAGTCAAGTGAATCGCAAGTCATTCTCGTTGATGAACGTTCGCCGCATGATGTACGAATGCCAGTTGTACGTCGTTCATGGAAGCTGTCTTCATATGGAGACTATCATCAAAGTGTAACGTTGCATCACTCCCTTCACGATTCAAACAAAATGAGAGGGCAGACGAAACCCCATGCTCCGCCCGAAATGAATACGCTTACATTAAACATATTCAGCAAATGAACCGCGGGTGACAAGAACAGCGAATAGGCATCGGCCTATGCTTTTTTATTCCCAATGCTGTGATGCGACGTATGAGACAATGTATGGGACATAGGCAAAGTAGACTCTCTGACGATTAACTCGTGAGGAAGCCATTCTCTTAGGACGGCAGCTTCTCTTCCTTCGAGCTGCTCATGCATTTTTTCTACAGCTCTCCAACCGATCGCATACATGGGCTGGGCAATCGTCGTCAGCTTCGGTATCGTCATCCAGGACATGCGCAGGTTGTCAAAGCCTACAACGGATACTTGATCGGGAACACGGATTCCGCGGTCATGCAAGCAGGATATGACGCCCATTGCAAATTCATCGGAGCAAGCAAATACAGCAGTTAAGTGTGGGTGTCGGTCGAATAAGCGGGAGGTGGCTGCATATGCTTCTTCAAACCAGTGTGTTGCAAACTCTACGTAGTCTGCACAATGATGGAGGTTGTTTCGTTCGAGAGCCCGGACGAAGCCGTCATGGCGGGTCTGACCTGAGATGGGGTCGGGCAGCGTGAAGCAGATGAGGCCAATATGCTGATGCCCTTGTTCAATTAAATAACTGACCGCTTCGAAAGCGGCTGCCTCCTCGTCAACCTTGACGGATGGAAGCTCGTATTCGAAAGACACGGTAGACACAAGCACGACAGGATAACCGCAAGCTTGCATCGTCTCGTAATACTGCTTCTGGACATAATCGCTGACGAACAATAAACCGTCGGCCTGCTGCTTGTTCAACGTATCCAGATAAGAAATAGTTCGCTCCGGCACTCGGTCCGTATTGCAAATCATCAAATTGTAGCCGAGCTGCTTAGCCGCATCCTCCATGCCGCGAATAATTTCGCCAAAATAAGCATTGCGGATGTCGGGAATGAGAACACCAAGCATTTGCGACTTTTTGAAAATAAGACCTCGGGCCAGCGCATTCGGGTGGTAATTCAAGCTTTCAATCGCTTCTAGCACACGCTGTCGCTTATCCTTCGTGACCGATTCCGGCGCATTCATCACACGGGAAACGGTGCTAATGGATACGTTAGCCATTCTAGCAACGTCGCGGATCGTAGGCTTCATCGCCAAACCATCCTTTATTTTCTTTTTTTGAAAACCTTTTCAACGTCATTATAATGGCTAAAATATCCTTTTGCAACCGTTTTATTTTTGCAGCTTCGAAAGCCAAGCATTGATTGCGGCTGCTACCTCGTCCGCCTGCTCGGATGCCGTTATCGTTGCATCGTTGTCGCCGGACTGCTTGCCATAGGTACCGAAGCCACCGTGATTTCCGCCTTCAATCGATACATATTCGGTCTGATCGGCAGGCAAGTTTTTCTTGGACTGCTCCCACGTTTCCTTGTTCAGCACAGCATCCAGCGTTCCCGTAATTTGCAACGCTGCAAGCTTGCTGCCGCTCAAATCAGCGCCGTCATCGGCATATGCGCCCATGAAAAAGATGCCGGCCAGCTTATTCGGATTCTCTGCTGCATATCTCGCAGCAAAGGCTCCGCCAAGCGAATGCCCGCCGATCACGTAGCTTTCTTCTGGATGCTCCGCTATGTATTCATCTGCGCGGTCCTGCGCAGTGAGCGCCAAGTTAAATGGCATGGAAGCAATATAAACGCGATGTCCAGCTTCTGCGAGACGCCTTGCAAGCGGCGCATAACTTTCCGGCTTCACCAGCCCTCCTGGATAAAAAATAATATTAGGCGAGAGGAGCTCTTTGCCTTCCCCCGGCTCAAAACGGTAGCCATGCTTCAGCTCGCTTACCTGAACCGAGCTGTCGCTATCCAGCGCGGCCAGCGCTTCTTCCAGCGGACTATACGTCTTCGCCTGCAAAAACAAAATAATTCCCAGGATGAGAACAATGACGACAATGGCTGCCCATAACAGCACTCGCTTCCAAGGCGAACGACGGCGTCCACGCGAATGCCGGGATACCGAGATTGCATTTGAACCATAATCCATTTCCGTTTCGACTCTCCTTTCATTTCAGACGTAATCGGATGGCAGCATCCTTTGCCGCCATCCGATTACGTTTATTAGCTGCCAGTCAACCTTAAAGCGGTTGAAAGCCAACCGGCTTCTGTCCCTTGTCAGCCATCCATACTCCACGGCGATCCTTGTCAAAGTCTGTTTTCAGCTCTTCAATGACCCGCTTCAAATCTACACTTTGCTCGTAGTGCTTCTGCAGCGCCGCGGACACATACAGCTCATTGAGCTGGGCAAACGAGAAGCCCTCGGTAAATTTCGCTGCGTCCTCCATAAGTCCATCTGCTTCCTCTGCCAGCCTCCCGAACCCTTTGCGCTGCAAATAGGCGAGCCGCAGCTCTTTATCCGGCAGCTTCATCTCATAGGCCCGGTCGAAACGGCCCGCGCGGTTCATGAGCGCCGGATCGATTTTTTCCGGATAATTCGTCGTTCCGATCAGGAACAGCCCTTCACGGGACGTTGCCCCGTCAAGCGTATTCAGGAAGAAGGAGCGTGCCGAATCCGGCATCGAATCAATATCCTCAATGACGAGAATCATGGGCGCCATTTTCATCGCGGCGGAAAACACCTGTTGTATCGAATCACTCGTCGTATACTCGGTAATTTGCCAGTAGGCAACTGGAGCCTCTACGCTGCCCGCGATTGATTTTACGAGCGTCGTCTTGCCGTTCCCCGGCTTGCCATACAGTAAAATACCTCTTTTGTACGGCACGTTATAGGTTTGGAAAAACTCGCGATCCCTAGAGAAAAACTCATCAATGGAACGATAAATTTGCTGCTTCAAGGAATCGCTCATCATCACCTCGTCGCGTTCTACCATACGCGTAATTTGCTCCTTGCTGCGCTCAAACCCTTCCTTCGTATCGGTGAAAATCGTCACGCGCCGCTCGCTAAGCTGCCGCGCCTGCATCGCTTCGAGAAAAGCACGCATCGTCTCATCATTTTTCGCAAAAATAATATCTTCCGTATTCAGGCCATACTGGCGCAAAAACGGGATGCGCGCGAAAGCTACCTCAAATTCGGGATAAGTAATGACATTATTGCGCAGCGAAGGATTGATCCGGTAATTGGCTTCAGACTTCGAATCCTCAAAGCGGAATGAGCGATCCTCCACCAAGTCGTATATAGCGGCCTCCCGCTTTACCCCTTCGTATCCGCTCGCGAGATCATCCGACACCCAGTCCCACACATCGTCCCCATCATCCTGCATGTACAGCTGCATAGGTGAGTCGAATGCTTCCTCCAGCATGTTCTTAATCGTTTGGACGGCCGTTGCATAATTGAAATAATCATCGGTGGACTGGCCTGCTTCTGCTTTGAAAATATAAGGTTTATACGTTTTGGTAATCATAAATGGGGCATTATCTCCTTTAAAATAGGAATTACGATTGGGCTTGTCCGCCCCTCCCGTCAGGCACAAGGTGAAACGGCTGTCGCCGTCCTCTGGCGGCTTGGCGCGTTTCAGTCCGAGAAATATAGAGAAAGTATGGCGAAATCATATACTTTCCTATATTTGGACAAAAAAAGACCGCAAGCCATCAGCCTACGGTCTTCCTGCATATGAAGAGAAGCTGCCTGCGGCAGAAGCCTATAATAAATAAGCCACTTCCTCTTCATGCTTATGCTTAAAACGGCCCGTAGAGGCCCATGGACATTATACGGCTATGACACAAACGCTTCATGACCAAAGGCCTCCTTTCTCCGCAGCTTCAAGTTTAATAGAATAGTCGTCAAATGCTAGATTGAAAGCCGCTCGCCAGCAAGCTCGCCATGCCGGGTTATAAAATCAAAATGCTTGTAGGCGATCGTAATACGACTGCCGCTGAATGTACATATTACCTCGTCATGATAAGGCGTAAAGATGCGGCAAATATCGAAAACCAGCATGTCGCTGCTCAGCCATGTCGCACGGGATGCTGTGGCTTCATAGGCCAGCTCATTGCCATAATACCATTCTTGATGACCAGAGTCCAGACGATGCGCACCTGCCGCATCGCTCCACATTAAAGTTGTCACTTCTCCGCCAAATGTCAGGCTAAGCTCTGTGACCCCATCCACGTTTGGCTCTACCTCATAACGAATCGTGCCTTCGGCAAATAGAGGGCGTGGCTGCGCAGCGCGCTCCACAAGAACAAGGCTGCCCAGCTTCTCCCGCAAGTCCGCCAGCTCAGCTTTATTTTCTGGCAGCGCATGCGGCAGCATGGCCGGCAGCAAATGCTCCCACATCATGTCCATCACTAGCTGCATATCCTGCACAAAGCTGTTGATGGCAATTACCGCATCCTGCTCCGGCAGGACGACGCAATATTGGCCGAAAGCCCCATCGCCTCTATAGGCGCCATGTCTGCATTGCCAAAATTGATAGCCATAGCCCTGCTGCCAATCCGTGCCGGAGCCTGTTACGACGTCCCCGTGATTGATGTTGTCCACCTGCTTGGCAGTCGCCTGTTCAATCCATTCGGCGGAAATAATCCGCTTGCCGTTAAACATCCCTTTATCCAGCAGCATTTGGCCAAAACGCGCCCAATCCCCCGTTTTCAGCCTGGCTCCCCAGCCCCCAGTAGCTTCGCCATCAGGCGCCGCATCCCATGCTGGACGCTCAATACCGAGCGGCTCAAACAGCCGCGGCATTAAATAGTCCGGCAGATCAAGACCGCTCACCCGCTGTACAAGCGCTGACAGCATATGGCTGGCCCCGCTGTTGTAGAGGAAAAAAGTGCCTGGCTCACGATCAATCGGCTGCTCGAAAAATCCTTTTATCCAATTGCGGTCGGCCCGGTCTCCTACTTTGGGAGTGACGTGATCCGACAACCAGGATTGGAACATATCAAAGCGTGCCGTGTCGTTTGTATGTCCGGTGGACATCGTAAGCAAATGGCGAATTTTAAGCCCGCCCATATTGGCTTTGACCTCCTCGGTCGCTTCCTCGGGAAAATAGTCCAGCACCGCATCCTCCACGGAAAGCAGCCCTTCTTCCACCGCAAAGCCAATCGCCATTGAACTCAGGCTTTTAGTGAGCGAGTAAGCAATATGCTGCCTGTCTGCTTGATAGGGCGTCCACCACCCTTCGGCTACTACATGCCCATGCCGGACAAGCATCAGGCCATGCAGCTCCAACTTATTATCTGCAATGCCTGCCAAAAAAGAACGAATAGCGTTCGAGCTTATTCCCTGACTTTCCGGTGTTGCACGAGGTAATTCATATGGTTTCTGCATGACCGTCTCCTTTTAATGGACTGCTTATTTCCCGCTATTCTTCAAAGCGTCAAGCCCAAGCGCAAGCGAGCCGCATAGTCCGGCATTGTCGCCTAGTCCTGGCGATACGATATAATTTTCAATGTTGTTCAAAATTTCCGACGCCTGCACATAACCGTTCAAGGCGCGTTTCACTTCGGCGTGAATAAGCGGGAACAGCTGCGATTGGTGCATAACACCGCCGCCCAAAATAATTTTACGAGGCGACAGCAGCAAAATGCTGCCCGCTACAGCCTGTGCGATATAAAAAGCTTCCATCTCCCACGCCTTATGCTCTGGCGGAAGCTCTACTGCCTTGACGCCCCAGCGCTTCTCAATAGCAGGACCTGCCGCTACGCCTTCCAGACAGTCGCCATGATAAGGGCAAAAACCATCATAGGTATCCTCAGGATGACGGCGAGTCAATATATGACCGCCCTCCGGGTGCACAAGCCCATGGACCAGCTTGCCCTCCGAATAAACGCCTACACCTACGCCAGTGCCAATCGTATAATAAATGCAGCTGTCCAAACCTTTAGCAGCACCCCACACCGCTTCCCCGTAAGCCGCCGCATTCACATCTGTATCCCAGCCATAAGGCACGTTATAATGCGCTTTCAGCGCGCCAAGAAAATCAAAGTTCCCCCAGCCCGGTTTAGGTGTCGTTGTAACAAACCCGTATTGCGGGCTGGATTTATCAATATTAATCGGACCGAATGTGCCGACGCCAATCGCCTCAACCTGCTTGTCCTTGAAATAGTCGATTACATTCGCCATCGTTATTTCTGGTTTTTCCGTCGGGAAGCTTACCCGATCCTCAATAACGCCATGCTCATTGCCTACACCACATACAAATTTTGTACCGCCTGCCTCAATTGCCCCAATACGCACGATAATCCCTGCTTTCTATTCCTATGATCTAACAGAAATATACCATGCTGGGCAGCTAAGTGCCACAGTATATGCAAGAAAACTTGCCTGAAATATAGCTGCTTCAGAGCAGGCTCCTGCGCTTATAGCGGGGCACCGCTTTTTTCGTAAAACGGTTGGCGTAGGAAGAAGCCGCATAAGAGTCCGGCTTGACCCGCGGGGCATAGGTTCCCATTCCCTGCACCCGCTCTACCATTTCCTGCACATACAGCGAGGTTTCATTAATAGAAGGCACCGTTCCAGCATCAATATCAATGAAATGCGCCAGTGAGGCCCCTTGATACACATAAGGCAGCAGCAAATCCTCCATTCGCTTCAGCACGCCATCCTTGAAATAATAGCCAACCTCCTGCGACAAAACCGTCTCCAGCGTCAGCTTCTCTCTAAGCTTCATCATTTCTCGGGGAACAACCGTTTGGCGGTAGCAGGCCCAGGCCCCATTTCCAATTCTGTGAATGACAACCCCCGTAACAAACTTCGTATACCCGCGAAATACTTGGCTGTCCGTCCCCACTACAAAATGATACGATGCCCGCACATCGCTAGAAATAAAGCTGCAAATCCGCTCACTGACATCCTGAAAGGTTAAGCGGGTTTCGGTCACATTTTGGAACGATAATCCCTCTGGTATAATCAGCTGCTGATTGCTTCCTGCTATGGACACGATCGAAAATTCCTCCCCTTGTGACAAGGTGAAACGGCCGAAAGCCGTCCGCTGGCAGGCGCTCCACTTCGTTGCCGTCCCCCGGCTTCGATGCCAGGTCTTCTTCTAATACCTATGCGAACAGTGCAGCAAAATAGTATTCGCCATCAGTTCAATAAAGTTGGACATGTCAGCTCTAATTAAAAAAATTGTAAATCCGATATAGTAAGTATTAAACAATTTATAAATGGCAAAAAAAGCCGCAAGGGGGAAATAAGTGAAGACAGCTCATAAAATCCGATTCATCATCCTTACTGTCGTCATTGTTGCTTTAATCGCTACTGGCTGCACGAATGAAGGCGCTACTACACAGTCTGAAGCAACAGAAAATGGGCAAAAAACGCTTAAAGTTTATTGGTGGGGCAATGATGGAAGACGTGAAAGAACGCTTAAAGTTATTGATTTATTTGAAAAGCAATATCCAACTATTAAAGTTGAACCAGTAGATGCAACTAACGCCGACTATTGGACACTGCTCGCCATGAAAGCAGCTGATCAAGACTTCCCTGATGTCATCCAAATGGACTATAAATATATAGATGAGTTTGCCAAGCGCAAGCTGATATTGCCCCTGGATGATTTGGCTGCAAACGGCAAGCTTGATCTTTCTGATCTTGATGCAAGCTCGCGCACGACAGGCACAATAGACGACAAGCTTTACGGCGTCGTTACTGGCATAAATGCACTAAGCATGATGTATAACCCGGAAATATTCGAAAAGGCTGGCGTTCCCGTTCCGGAAGCAGGCTATACGTATGAAGATTTCATTCAAACAGCCCGTGATCTTAAAGAAAAAATAAATGAGCCGGACTTTGTCCCAATCGGAACGGATTCGCTCGACTTTGCTTATTACCTCAGACAGCGGGGAGCAAGCTACTATTCCAAGGACGGCAGCTCGCTCGGCTATGATAAGGATGAATATTTATCCGACTTCTTCACGATGGAGAAAATGCTTATCGATGAAGGTCTGATGGCAAGCGTAGCCCTACTTAAAGACCGCTCAGCGGATAAAGATGCGCTTATCGCAAATCAACTCGCTGCTTTCCATAGGCTGACGAGCAACAACGTCGTCTCCTTTACCAACTTGTCAGGCAAAGCATTGAAGCTGCTGCCGCTTCCAGCCTTTAAAGGCGGCTCTGAAGGAAACTATGTCAAGCCTTCGATGTATTTCTCGATCTCTGCCTATACGAAGCTGCAGGATGAAGCAGCTTTATTCGTTGACTTTTTCTTCAACAATTTTGAAGCGAATGAAATTTTGCTTGGCGAACGCGGTGTTCCTGCCACAGCCAAGGTGCGCGAGCATCTGCTCAGCACAATGAAGGAAACCGATAAAGAGCAATACACGTACATGGGTGAAGTTGAGAAAAATTCAAGCCCGCTTGATCCGCCAGTTCCCCTAACATCCAGCAGCATCAACACATTGTTCACCAAAATTAGAAATCAAACGCTGCTTGGGCAAATTACGCCGGTTGAAGCCGCAAAACAATTCCGGGACGGCGCGAATGAAATTTTCGCAGATGCCGCTTCTTAGGGGAAAGGACAATAACCGATGAAACTAACGATTAGTAAAAAGCTTTACGGCGGATTTTTCTCGATTCTGCTGCTGCTCATTGTGATCGCTACTCTCAACTATGTGGAGATTGGCTCGATTAACAGCACCTATCAGAAGCTGCTTCAGGAACGCGCCCATAGTGTCAGTCTCGTCAAAGATTTAAGCCTCGCTATTAAAAATGAAAACTTGAACATTACTGGCTATCTTCTGATGAATGACGAAGCGGAAATCGACGCCTACCGTGATTCCGTTCGTCGTTATAACGAAGTCAGCCAGCAACTGCAGGGCATGACAACCGATTCAAATGACTGGCTGCTGCTGCAAGGACTCGATTTGCTTCAGCAAAGCTATACGAGCAATGCCGAGGAAATGATTGAATTTAAGAAACAGAATAAAGTAGAGGATTATATGCGCCTCGCAGCCAAAAACGAACCGATTATCAGTAAATTTATGGAAACGGCAGACCGTTTCGTTCTAGAACAAGAAGAGGTGCTTCGCCTAAGCTCGGAGGACACCTCGTCCAAAGTGGCAAGCACGAAGCTGATGGTTCTCATTATTTCGCTGCTCACGATTGTTGTAGGCCTTGCTATTGCATATTTCATCAGCCGGATGATTACGGTGCCCATTGTTCGAATTACTGCCGTCGCAGAGCGAATTGCGAATGGGGATTTGACAAGCGAAGCCGTTAAGGTGAAAAATCGGGATGAACTAGGCGTTTTAGCCGCATCTTTTAATTCGATGTCGCAAAATTTACGCCATTTGATTGAGCAAGTGTCACAAAATGCACTGCAAGTTGCAGCTTCGTCCGAGCAGTTAACTGCCGGGGCTGAACAGACGACTAAAGCAACCGAGCAGGTCGTTGAAATTATTGAGCAGGTAGCAGGAGGCTCCGAGGAGCAAATTAAAGCTGTTCAGGAAAGCGTAGCTTTTGTGAACAATATGTCAGTGGAGGCGAGCGGCATTGCGGCGAGCGCCCTTCAGGTTTCGGAGAAATCGCGGGCAGCTGCTCAGACTGCCGTAGATGGAACAGTGGCGGTACAATCCGCTGTCGAGCAAATGGGCCATATTCAGTCTACGGTGCAAAATATTGCGGAGGACGTTAGCATTTTAGGCTCACGCTCCGATGAAATCGGCAAAATCGTCGAGGTAATCGCGGGCATTGCCCAGCAAACGAATCTGCTGGCGCTTAACGCCGCGATTGAAGCTGCACGCGCGGGAGAAGCAGGACGCGGCTTCGCTGTCGTCTCCGCAGAGGTTCGCAAGCTGGCTGAGCAATCGACTGAGTCCAGCCAGCAAATTGCGGTGCTCGTCCGTTCCATTCAGTCGGATACAGAGCGTACCGTCCAATCCGTTCATGACGGCAAGGAAGTCGTACAAGCAGGGATTGCAGCGGTATCTGCGGCGGGTGAGTCCTTTAACAACATCAAGCAAGCCGTTAATTCCGTGACCTTGCAAATCCACTCGGTATCCGAAGCCTCCCAGCAAATGTCCGAGGATACGAATAAGCTGGCGGCTTCCCTGCAAGGCGTAGCCGAGGTAGCAGAAGAAACGTCCTCCGGCGCAATAAGCGTATCGGCCGCAACCGAGCAGCAGCTCGCAACGATGGAGGAAATCACCTCCTCGTCCCAAGCGCTCGCTAAAATGTCCGAAGAGCTGCTGCAATTCGTTAAGGATGTTAAGCTTTAGAGATCTAAAGGTTAAAAGTTTAAAGATGTAACAGTATCGCAATTAATAAGCGCACGAAAAAAAAGGTTGAATTGGGCATTTGTCCAATTCAACCTTTTTAATTAATTAGACCTATTTTCCATTGAGAATGAAAAGGATGCCTGAAAGCTAAGCGTATTCTGAACGAATGCGCTCAATATAGCTTTTAGAAAACGCCATTTGCTCCTCGCTCGCCGTCTCCATAATAATATGAACGCCCGGCTTGTACTTATTAAGCAGGCGCATATACAGGCTGTAATTCATTTCGCCATAGCCCGCCGGAACCGTCTGCAGCTCTCCATTCGCATCGGGTTTGCGGTCCTTCGCATGAGCGCCAATAATCCGGTCGCCAAGCAGGGCGAATGCTTCTTCAATCACTTCGTCCTGACGGGCGAAGTTTTCCGTCGTCAGCAAATTGCCTGGATCGATCACGACGCCAACATGCGAGGACGGAATCTGTTGCAGAAAAGCGTGCAGCTCCGCCGCCGTGCCAATTAAATGGCTGCTGGCTGCCTCGATGCCAATGAATACGCCCCATTTTTCCGCTTCCTCTATAAGCTCTTGAACCGTCGATTTAAGTGTCTTCCAGTCCTGCTCCGTATAAACGCCGTCTGGATGGGTTCCCGTCTCAAAAGCAACCATAGGCGCGCCGAGCAGACGTGCGTAGCGGATCAGCTCCTTAAAGCGCTCTATATTTTCGCGAAGCTTCTGCTCATCGCGCTCAAAGAAATGCAAATAGCAGCCAAGCACGGAGATCGATACGCCATTTTTGCGAAGCTCCTCCGCTATCGACATCGCGAGCCCCGGAGTCAGCTTGCCCGGTTTATTTAAATCAACATCATTAATAGCCTTCCACATTGCCAGCTGGATATGGCTGAATCCGGCAGCGCCCACCTTCTCAGCCAGCTCCCGGTAAGACAAGCTCCCAAATAAATGTGCCAATACGCCTACGGACATTTCCTTCACCCTTTCTTTTTTCGCAACAGCAAGATACAAGATGATGTGCTTGCGCCTCTATTCAGTATAACGAAGTTAACCGCTGTGCAGGCGCTAAACAGCCTAATATAACGGTTAATTGAACATTTTCACCTGATTTTTGACGTCTAGCCAGTCAGTTATGATGACGCTTACTTTTTCGGCTCGTCTATTGACTGTAACGCAGGCCACAAAGTCTGTCAATTGGAAGCAGCCGATCCTTTCCTAAGCACCATTTTCAGCATATAATAGAAGCAGGTGCTTTGAAGCATCGGGCACCACATACGCAGGCAAAACAGGAGGAAAACGATGATGGCAATGAGCAAAGCGAAGAAAGCAAGACAAAAGCTGGCCCAAAGAGGACTAATGAATCCCGAACAGCTGCGGGGAAGCTGGAATGGCGTGAAGCCTGGTGAACGAAAAACGCCTACTCTGCAAGAGCGAGTAAATAAACTGCATACGAAACACAAAAGGAATCACGCAGGCAGAAGCGATGATTCCTTTTGTATTTATTGCGCCTGACAGGCAACAGCGCGATACTTCTTTATTTGTATTTTTTCCAGTCGCCCGGCTTGCTGTTGTTCAGCAAATATTCCATATCATTTTCCAGCCGCTTCTGCTCCTGCTTCCGCGCTTCATTCGCCTTCTGGGCGGCATCCTGCTTCTTCTGCTCCTCCGCTGCCTTCAGCGCATTCGACTGCTCCTTGAGCTTGCTCAGGACATCAGCACTCAGCAAATCCTTCAAGGTAGCCTGCTGGCTATCCGCCGCGTCCGCTTTCGGCTTGCTCGCATGCGGAGCTGCCTGCCGATTTTTTTTCGCCATCGTTAACACCTCTATTTCCATGCAGTCTCATAGCCTTTCATTGTCGTTTATTATAGCATGATTTGGGCAAAATGAAAGACGCCCCTCGCCGCATGGCAGCGGGTTGGAGCGCCATTTGTTTACCTGCTTGACGCAGGCTGCTTTAAATATTATTAAGAGTAGTTGCCTTCGGAAATGCCTGCTATAATAGCAGCACCGAATACTAAGAAAAAGAAAATGTATAAAACGATACCGATTGCAGCCCACAACAATGAAGCCTTGGCATAGTTCGACTTGCTGATTTTTGTATTGCCTCCAAAAGCCCAGACGAACAGCATAATAATGTTCACGAGCGGAATAGCGCAGAGCAGAATAGTAATCATCCACTCTTTAAAGCTTACCGGCTCCGCCAAATGATTTTGCTGCTGATAGCCATTCTGATTTTGATATTGTTGTTCCATGACCTTTTCACTTCTCCCTCTATTTATCTAATGTTATTTTCTCTTGCTCTGTACATGTTAACGAGGAAAGCGACATATTTCAACATACTTTTGGATTATTTTCCATTTGTGAAATAGGCTTTAAGCACTAAAAAATATAATTTTTATTACGTAATACCTATATTACATTTTGGATTACTCTCCTTGCTATGTTAAAATGATGTAGGTGCCCCACCCGGCTCCATGTACTACAATCTTCGTTACCCACACTGGAGGTCGAATAAACATGTCAAACCAAACTGGCACAATCGTTCAGCAATCGTTGCATGCATTATCGGGAGACTCCTCCTTTTTGTCCGATTTACAAGGAAAGCACCGGGATCAGGCTTTCCTGTCTTTAGCTGCTATTTTATCCACGCCAAACAAGGTGAATAAAGCTTTTTTACGCATTACGATGGATGATGGCGACGTCGTTCGCATACCGGCCTACCGCATCCAGCATAACGATACACTTGGCCCATACAAAGGCGGCATTCGTTTCCACGAGTCCGTAAATGAAGAAGAGGTTACCAATCTGGCAGCCTTGATGACGCTCAAAAATGCGCTGCACGACGTTCCGTTCGGCGGCGGCAAAGGCGGCGTCGGCATTAATCCGCGCCATTATTCAGCGAAAGAGCTATACATTATATGCAAAAAATACGTCCAATATTTTACCGATATTCTCGGCCCGGAAAAGGATATTCCCGCGCCCGATATGGGAACCGGCGAACGCGAGATGGACTGGATGATGGCCGAATATAAAAATATCCATCCCGGCAAACCGTATCTCGGCAGCTTCACTGGCAAAAGCGTCATTAACGGCGGCTCATTAGGACGCCGGGAAGCGACAGGCAAAGGCGTTTATTTCACGTTCCGCTATATGCTGCATGATTTTCTTAAAGTGCACCGCGGCTATTTGACCAACAGCTCTAATCCGTTTGCTGCCAATGTACTCGCCCAAGCGGAAAAATCGCTTTCCATCGCCGTTCAAGGCTTCGGCAATGTCGGCTCCATCGCCGCGTTGGAAGCGCATAAATGCACCTATCTCAACAACAAGGTCGTGGCAGTCAGCGACCGCAATGTAACGCTTTACAATGCCGATGGCCTATCGATTCCGGCACTTATTGACTTCGCTAATCACCATCAAGGCGATTTGCCTAAGACGAAGGAAGAGCTTGCTGAGCTTGAGCTCAAAGCAGACATTTTGGAACGTGAGGAAGTGCTGTATCTGGATGTCGATGTGCTCGTGCTGGCCGCGCTGGAGGAGCAGGTTCGCGAGGATAATGTAGATAAAGTGAAAGCCAAGGTCATCGTCGAAGGGGCAAATGCGCCGATAACGGGCGAAGCTGACCAGAAGCTGTCCGACAATGGCGTTATTATTATTCCCGACATTTTGGCCAATGCTGGCGGCGTTATCGTCTCTTATTTCGAATGGCTGCAAGGCCGTGAAACGCAATATTTGACCGAAGAGCAGGTGCATCGCATGCTGTTTGAGAAAATGCAAAGCACACTCGGCTCCATATTGCCCTCTTTCTTTAGCGCCAACTTCACGCTGCGGCAAAATTGCTATAATCATTCGGTGATGAAGCTGTCGACGGTTCTGTACCGCCAAGGCAAGCTATACTAGGCTTAGCTGAGGTAACCTAACCGCTATCATGCACGGATCAGGTAACAAAACGAAAAAACAGGCCCGAAGCTGCAACATGCAGCTCCGAGCCTGTCTTTGTTTCATGCTTATTTTTCACGTCTTAAAACGCCCAGTTGCCTTTGCGGAATACAGGAACGACTGTACCGTCGGCTTGAATGCCATCAATATCCATGTCGGCAGAGCCAATCATGAAATCATTATGTGTCAAGCTCGCATTAACGCCGTTTGCTTCCAGCTCTTCTGGCGACATTTTTTTGCCGCCTTCAATATTGAAGGCATAGCCGCTGCCGATCGCCAAATGGTTCGAAGCATTTTCATCAAACAGCGTATTGTAGAACAAAATATTCGACTCCGAAATCGGGGAATGATGCGGCACCAGTGCAACCTCGCCCAAATAACGCGCGCCCTCATCCGTATCAATCAGCTTTTGCAAAATCGCTTCGCCTTCCTCCGCCTCAGCCTTCACAATACGTCCGTTCTCGAAGGTCAGCTTAAAACGGTCAATGATGTTGCCGCCATAGCTGAGCGGTTTTGTGCTCGACACATAACCATTAACGCCGGTTTTCAGCGGCACGGTGAACACTTCCTCCGTCGGCATATTCGCCATAAACGGAACATTTTGCTCGTTTTCGCTGCCAGCCGCAACCCATAGATGCTTGTCATGCAGCTCAATTGTCAAATCCGTGCCCGGAGCGGTGTAATGCAGCTTTTTAAAATGGTAGTTGTTCAGCGCCTCGCCCTTGCTTCCAAGCGCTCTGTTATGCTCCTGCCAAGCCGCAACCGGATCTTCCGCATGCAGACGCACCGCCTTGAAAATCGCTTCCCACAGCAGCTCGACAGCTTGCTCGCCCTCCGCCTGCGGGAACACCTTCTTCGCCCAGTCCTTGGCCGCTGCCGCAACGACTGTCCAGCTCACCTTGTCCGCTTGAATCGCTCTGCGGAATTCCTTCAGCCCTGCTCCCGCCGCCTTCTGGTAGTTGGAAATACGCTGCGTGTCGATCCCTTTCAGCAGATCCGGGCTGGAGGAAACGATTGAAATAAATGCGGCGCCCTTATCAACAAACTCCTGGCGCTTCGCTGTTTCCCATTGCGGGAAATGCTCAAAAATTTCAGCGCCCGCTTTTTCATATTTTAATCTGGATAACTGGTCATCCGTCCAATCAATATGTACATTGCTTGCTCCAGCTGCATAAGCCTTCTCTGCGACGAGACGCACTAGAGGCGCCGCCTCAATCGCTCCCGTCACGAATACCGCCTGTCCCTGCTGGACATTTACACCTATTTTCACAATAATCTCAGCATATTTCTCCAATTGAACTACAAATGCATCGCTCATTCCAAGTCTCCTTTATCTCTATAAAATAGGTCCATCCACATTCCAGTTACTTCCTTACATCCATATTATAGCCGATCTGCAGGGAAAACAAGCCCGATCTGGCTGCGCGCCTCATCCAGCACCTCAAGTACAGCAAGCGAGTTCGCAAGCGTATTAATATCCGATTCATGCTGGCCGCTCTGAATGAGCCGAATAAATGCCTCAGCCTCATACACCATCACATTTTCCGCCTGCGGCACCGTCAGCTCCTCCACTTTGCCATTACGGTATTCGATGCGCACCTGATTCGGGTAGCTAATATTTTCAATGATCATATTGCCCGCTTCTCCTTGGATTTCCGCTGGAAGCTGGGAATTGGAAATTTTGGAGTGCAGCACGGCCGCATCCATTCCATCATATTGCAGCAGCAGACTGCCCTTGCCGTCCACACCGGACTCCAGCATAACGGCACTTGCTTTTACTTTATTCGGCTTGCCGAACAATGAGACCAGCGGGTAAACACTGTAAATGCCAATGTCCATCAGCGAGCCATTCGAAAACTCCGGTTTGAATGCGTTCATGACATTGCCTTCTTTGTACGCATCATAACGTGAAGAATATTGACAATAGGATGCAAAATAACCCCGAATGGCTCCCAGCTTAGGCAGGTGCTCGCGAATAACTGCGAAGTTCGGCACGAACGTCGATTTCATCGCCTCCATAAGAAGCACATTATTTTCTTTGGCCGCTGCGATCATTTCCCGCATTTCCCGGGCGTTTGAAGCAATGGGCTTCTCGACAAGCACATGCTTGCCATGCTTCATGCAGGTGATGGCATGCTGAGCATGATGCGAGGTAGGGCTTGCGATATATACAGCGTCCACCTGATCGCTCTTTGCCATCTCCTCCAAATCTGTGAACGTATGCGGGATATTATATTTACTCGCAAATTCAGCCGCCCGCTCTGACGTTCGCGAATATACGGCCGCTAAAGCAAAATCCTCCAGCCCGCGTGCCGCTTCAATAAAGGAATCTGTAATTTTATTGGTGCCAATTAGGCCAAAACGTATCATAAGCTTATTCCTCACTATCTCATCTTGATTTGTTCCTCTTATTCTACCACTACAGCCGGCGAAAAAAAATAAAAGCCGACTGCCCGCGCATCCATCTGCACGAACTGTCGACTTTCTAGCGTGTGGCATCCCGCCTGCACCTCGGCTCTGAGTTTCAATCCATCACGAGCTCAAATGCCGACAGGTACAACATACAGCCCCGTATCGCTTTCTTGCTTAAGCAGCACATCAACCTGATACGTTTCTTTTACGATTTCCTTCGTAATAACAGCCTCCGGCGTACCGCTCGCTACAATTTCGCCCGCTTTCATCACGACAATGCGGTCGCTGTAACGGATTGCTTGATTAATGTCATGGAGTACCATGACGATAGTCATGCCATGCTCCCGATTTAATGCCTTTACCAGCTCCAATATTTCAATCTGGTAATACATATCGAGGAAGGTCGTCGGCTCATCCAGAAACAAGATCGGCGTTTTTTGCGCCAGCGCCATCGCAATCCATACCCGCTGCTTCTCGCCGCCAGAAAGCTGATTGAGCCGCTGGCTGCGCTTCTGCTGCAGGTTGGTCGAGTCAAGCGCCTCTTCAATCGCCCGCTCGTCCTCCTCATTCGCCTGTCCGAGGAAGCTGCGATGCGGCAGCCGACCATAGCTGACGAGCCGCTCCACCGTTAAATCGTAAGGCGCCTCATTTTGCTGATGCACGACCGCAAGCTTTTTAGCTAGCTCCTTTGGCTTGATTTGGGCCAGCGACTTGCCATCGAGCAGCACCTCCCCATGAGCGGGCGCATAGTTTTGCGATAAAATACCGAGCAGCGTCGATTTGCCGCAGCCATTTGGGCCGATAATCGTCGTTATTTTTCCCGTTTCAATTTTATCGCTGATGTTTTTAAGCTGGTCTGACTTTTTGTCATAGGAGAACGTCACCTGTTTAATTTCCATAAACGCGCTCACTCCTTCTAAGCATAAAGATGAGGAATGGCCCGCCGATAATCGTCATTATGATCGAAGCCGGAATTTCCGTCGGCGCGAGCACCGTCCGTCCGAGCGTATCCGCTGCTAAAATCAGCAAGGCGCCGCCCAGCGCAGAAAACGGAATAAGCACCTTATGATCGGAGCCAACCAAGGTACGCGCAATATGCGGAACGAGCAGGCCGACGAAAGCAATCAAGCCGCCAATGGCCGTTGCTACGGATGCGAGCAGCACCGCTACGACCGAGATCAGCAGCCGTGCCCGCGTTACCCGCAGCCCGAGATTTTTCGCCGTTTTGTCCTGTAAGCTGAGCATATTGCACCATGAACTGAGCAGCAAGGACAGCAGCAGGCCAATTAGGCCATACAGCCCGATAATTTGCACATCCGTCCACGTCTTCATGGTGAAAATCGATGAAATCGCCTGATTGACGCTCGTAACCGCGTAGCTGCCGCGATAATTAAACGACTGGCCGAGTCCCGTAAATGTCGCATTAATGGCAATCCCGACGAGAATAAGCCGCAGCGGGCTAAGTCCCGACTTCCACGACAGCGCATAAACGAGGTAGCAGGCCAGCGCACCGCCGAAAAAGGAAAACAGCGGCATCCAGAAAAACAGCCCTGGAAAAACCGTTACAACAGTCAGCGATACTAGCCCTGCCCCCGATGAAATGCCAATCACGCCTGCATCCGCAAGCGGATTTTTCATTACGGCCTGAAGCAATACGCCGGACACCGCAAGCGAAGCTCCTGTCAGCAGAGAGACGATAATACGCGGAAACCGCAAATCTTTTATAACCTCTACCTGATCATTCGTTCCTGAAAATAAACCCTGCACCAAATCCAAAATGCCTACCTTAATACTCCCGGTCATAGCGGAATAAATGATAGCGGCTACCAGCAAAGCGATAACGACAATAAAACTGCCAACCTTCTTAATCATGACCAACGTCCTTTATGAAAAGTTCCCGAGCCGAACCTTGCCGGGCCACATCACGCCGTATTCGCTTATGGGTAGAGCATTCCCATCAAAGCATCGATAGCATCTACAGCGTATAAATTACCCGTCGTTCCGAATAAAGCTTCTTCCAAATCATATACTCGGCCGTTTTGTACGGCGCTGAAGTGCTTCCAAATATCGTTTTTCTGGAACTCCTTATCGAACATCTTCACAACTTCCTCCGGCATGCCATGGGCGGCACGCAAAATCACATCCGGATTCGACTGCTGCAAATATTCCGTGTTGGATGCTAAATACTCTACACTTTCACCCTGTACAATGTTGACGCCGCCAGCAAGCCGAACCAGATCGCCAATGTACGAATGCTCAGTCGCAACAAGATAACTGCCGGGCACGCCTAGCAAAATCAATACGCTTGGCTTTTTCTTCTCAGCCGTAGCCGTATGAATCTCCGCCACCTTCTGTTCGAACTTATCGACGATAGCTTGCGCTTGTGCTTGCTTATTGTACGTCTCGCCCAGCTTTTTAAGAGCATTATTCATGCTTTCCACACTCGTAAGGTTGAGAAAATCAGCCTGCATCCCCGCCGCTTCAAAAACCGGCTTCAGGTCATACTCCAGCGTCGTCACCGACAATATTTCCGTCGGCTTGAGCGATTTGACGAGCTCCATATCTGGGCTCATCGGATTGCCTACCCTTGTCACTTGGTCATAGCGGTCAGGCAGCGTCTTGGAGCTGGTCGGCACGCCTACAAGCTCCACTTCAAGCGCATCCAGCATTTGCGTAATCGCGACGGTTGTTGATACGACCCGCTGCTCTGCTGCAGGAGAAGAAGCCGGCTCGGCCGTATTCTTCTCCTGCTCGGCCTGCTCGGCTTGCTCAGCCTGTGCGGACTGGCCCGCTCCCTGCTGCTCCTTGGCAGCGGGATCAGCACCTGTTGCCGCGCAGGCAGCTAGAAGAAGCAGCGCCATCAATCCGAGCACTCCAAGCATTTTGCCAAAAGCGTTATTCATCCGTTTATCTAACTCCCTTCATGAGAACATGACAAGGATACCGGTCTCCCGGCATCCTTGTCAGCTTTGCTTCATTTGTGTATGAACCGCAGGATTCACATACAGGAAGTACCTTTATCTTTATCTCCCTGCGTGCTCATGTTTCCTGCTTATTTCGTTTCCAGAAGCTTCATGATCAGCGTCAAAGCTTCCGCTCTTGTTGCGTTAGCAAGCGGTTCAAATTTATTACCGCCTTTGCCTTGTACATAGCCAGCTTTTGCAGCAGCAGCAATGTCATTTTTCGCCCAATCGGGAATCGAGGCAGCATCTGCGAAGCTTAGCTCGTTCGTCTCATCAATGTCGAGCTTAGCTGCTCGAACGATAATGGAGGCCAGCTCCGAACGGTTAATTTCTCTGCTTGGAAGGAATGTTCCGTTCGCATAGCCAGAAATCAAGCCTGCTTTCGCAGCACGGTCAATGTGCGGCTTCGCCCATGCAGGGATTTGCTTGCTGTCATTGAATGTCGCACTTGTCGATCCATCCGTGAGCTTCAAAGCCCGGCTGATCAGAACGGCGAACTCAGCGCGAGTAATGACGCCATTCGGACGGAATTTGCCATCGGAATAACCTTTGACGATACCAAGCTCCAGCGCTTTTTCAATAGATGCTTGTGCCCAGTGGCCTTGAATATCCTTGAAGTCCTTTACAACAGGCTCGTTCAAATCATCTTTGCCTGCATTCGGATCTTTCTCCTCAACGACTTCCACATCGCCTACACCAGGTGCTACAGAACCAGCGGTCGCTACTAGAGTGTTAGGATAGAACTCGATTTGAATATCATACTCATGGAAATAATTCATAGCAGCCCAATCAATTTTGACCCAGCCATCGATGCGATTATTGATATTTGGGACATTGAAGTAGACAACCCGCGTGTTATTTACCGTGTCTCTGCTTTCAACACTAACACTGTTATTGTTAAATCTGAGTCCTGTAATTTCCTTGTCCTGCTTAAGCGTCATATAAAATGTTTTTGTGCCGCCCGAAACTTTCAGCAGTCCTGGGGAAATGACATAATCCTGCATAACGGACTTATTATCTGTTCCGTATTTTTTGATTTCAAACTGCAAGAAGTAGTTGCCGTCTGCCAGTTGTCCTGGAACAGTCGTTCCTGGCAGCTCCGTAACAGGAGCATCAGCTGTTTTGGTAATGTCGGCAAATTGAACAGCATATTGCACATCCGTTGCTGCCCCGCTAACTTCAACAACAAGCGAATACGTATCTGTAAGATTTGGAACAGCGAATTTAACAGGCGTACCTGTTATAACTGCTGCCAAGAATACAGCGTTTGCCAGCGAAGCGGCATTGTTTGCGCCACTTGTTGAGCCTATTGGAAGAATTTCAGCGCCTGTAGCATTATTTTTCAGCTTCTTAATCGTTACTCCCGCTTTAGGAGTGAAGCTAATAATGTTGCTTCCGTTACTATACGTCAAAACTCCTGATGCTTCCAAATGATCAGAAATGCCTTCATCAGAAGATTTAAACACGAGGCTGTAGGTGCCATTGCCTAGAACTTTTGCAGCTTTAAACGCAATAACCGCCTGTTCCAGAGCAGAACTACCGTCTTTTACTTGTGCTTCTGATGCCATCGGGTTAGTTGTGATAGCTTTCGCCGCAGTAATTACAGCTAATAATTTAGCTTTTGCCTGCGCTGGATACTTATCAATTTCTGTTCCCTCAGCTGCTTCATCATGTAATTTTTGAGCTGCAGCTATGCTAGCTTTCAAAGCTGTAGCATCCGCCGTACCAAAGCTCAAACGAATGTTGTGATCCGCTTCATAAGGCAGTCCTGATCTCGGGTCAATGACCGTAGGCATGGAAATATGGACCTGAGCGTCCAACAGCGCCGTCAAATCACTTACTTTGAACTTAACTACTCTTGTATTAGCCGTTGTATCCGTACTTACAATGGTAGAATCAACTAGAATGCCGTTTTCCTTCACTTTGAATGCTGTAACGATGCTGCTGTCTTTGATCGTAAAGCTTACAAATGTGGAACCGTCAACTGAAGTTACGTTTGCCGGTTTCAGGAAGTAGCTGTCCATGCTGGAAAATGCCTGATTAGTTGCATGTAAAGCCGCAAAATAAATTTGACGGTTTGCTGATGCTTTAAATGCTGTCACCGCTTGCTCCAGCACTGTGTTGGCACTGTTTAATTGCAATCTTGTAGCCGATAATTGCTCGGCTTTCGCTGTAGCTGTTTCAATAGCAGTTTGAAGCGCTGCTATGGTGTTGTTATCGTATTGACCAGCTTCTGTGCCTACAATCGCTTGATCATGTACCAATTGGGCTGCTTCAATAGTAGCGCTTAGCGTCTTAAACTGTTCCGAGTTATAGCTCAAATATACGGATTTTGTAACTGAATCTGTTTTGTAAACCAAGTATGACAGCCCTTGGAATGTACTATCGGTTGCATTATCGTTTCTCACAGCCACCTGATAGATCGTTTTTTCTGCATCAGAAAGGCTGTTTACTTTATAAAAAGGTGGAGAGATAGCAGTAGAATATCCGCCTCCGCTCGATGGGAAAGAAGCTTTCAAAGCAGACTCGTCTACCGCTGTTTTAAACGGAATATTAGCAACTGTATGTTTTAATTTACCTTGCAGCAATGTAATTTGCGAAGCAAAATCTCCTGCGAATTCAGAAATTTCAGCATCGCTGCCAAGAGAGTTCAAAACAATGAGATCTATTACCTGCGCATTGTAGCGGCTGTTTTTTACGTTTTTCTCTACATTTTGCAAAGCAAGCAGGGCATCATCGACTTGTTTTTGGGTAGCATCCCGATTATAGGCCATGTTGTTAGCCGTATTAATAGCATTTTGCATACTCAGCTCGGAATTATAAGGATATTCTCCATCGCTTACAATATTCGTCCCGCTGCCGTTATCTGCTGTTCCCGTATTTTTCACAGTAGCAGCGAATGTACCAGCCTCTGTAATGCCTTGGAACAAAGCAATTTTGCTGACGCTAATTCGTCCAGCCTCATACTCTTTTTTAGCCTCATTTAGAATGGCGTAGGCCGCTTTAATCAGTTCAATATTGCCGCCTGCTGATGCAGCGATACCATCTGCCATTTGAATTGCATTATAAAGCTTTGTTTTGGAGCCAACAGGATAAAACCCATCTCCTGTGCCTTCATAAGTGCTTTCATAGACGGATCTGGTAACTGTGAAAAGCTCATTCAACTTTTCAAGTGTTACTGTTTCACTACCGCTGCCATTGTCAACACCACCATCTACTGGACCAGTAGGAAGCGTTGTTGTATCCAAATCGAGCTGCAGGTTGTACCAACTATCATAATTTGCAGCCGGTAGAACGATATGCACCAGAATATCCTGGCGCTGGCTCAAGTCAGCTATATCGATCCGCGCTTTAACAGCATCCGGGTTCGTTCCATCACCAAGCAAGGTCGGCGTTACTGTTTTGTAGCCATCCATACCTGTGACGGTTTGACCATTTATAGTTGCCTTCGCTTGGCCTTCCATACGTGCAGAAAAATGTTGAAATGCTGTATATTTTAAAAATTCATTTTCAAATTGAGCCTTGCCATCTTTCACTATCAGTTTGCCTGTATTAGGTACGACGACCATCGATTCTAAAATCGAGGTTTCATTTGTGTTGTCTTTCAAATAACGAAAGTTGATCGGATACTCTCCATCTGGCACCGTTGTAGCTGCCGCTTGAGCAATTGGACCTATGCTTGCTACTTGCAGCATTAACACTAATGCAAGAAGCAATGCCACCACTTTTGTATATTGCTTTTTCACCCTGCTTACTCTCCTTTTAACGGTTCATTTATTTCCACTAACTCTATGTCTCGCTTGCAAGACTTTGTAATTTTCTAACATACTGATTTACCCGGCAAAAGAACGGTCTGGATAAATCAGACCGTTCTTTGTACTCTATCTGTGTTTAATTTGTGCGAATGGTCTTACAGATCCCAGCTGAATTTAATGTCATGAACTGTGTTGTAGCCATCTGGGTAACCAGGGAATGGTGGCACTGTAACATGGATTTTAGCAACTGTTTGAGCAGTAAGGTCATTTACTACGAAAGTAAATTGTTTGTCACCGTTTGAAAGAGTAGTTGCAGGAACGAGAGTGTAAGTAGCGCCACCATCATTGGAAATGCTCAGCGAGTTGATGTAGCTGCCGCCAGAGAAAGACAATGTAACTGTTTTATTATCCGATGCAAGGCTTGCAGGGCTATTTGCATATGCATTAGCATAAGAAACTGTGCCATCTGGTTTCAGCACAGTAAAGTTTAGCGAAGTTGCCGCAAAAGCAGAACCTACTTGAACAACTAGTGCAACAGCCATAACCAACAGCATCAAAGGCATCATTTTTTTGAACGATTTAATCATAATTATAAACACTCCCTATTATTAGTTTTTGGCTTTGTTCTTCCGATAAAAATACATAATAGCTCCTACTAAAATAACGATACCAACAACAGTCACTGGTGTTACCCAATTATTAGAACGCTCTTGAAGCGGTTCTACCTCTGCTGCGGCTTCTACAGAATCATTTTCGTTGGCCTTGCCTGCATCCTCAGCCGTCCCTTCGGTTTCAGATACACTGGAAGTGTCAACAGACTCGTCTGTTCCAGCTTCCAAAACTGCCTTCGCAGCTGCCTCTGGTGACACGGTTGCTTCAACTGCAGGAGATGCTTCATCAGCTGGTGCTTCCGGTTTCTCTACTGCTTCAGGAGATGCGCTTGCGACGGTCTCCTGAGGCACTGCCGATGATGGGATAGCGCTTTCCGTTACGCTGTCAGCTCCACCTTTTTCATCGGCAACAGTTGGCGTTGCTTGAGCCGAAGCTTTCGGCGTAGCTGTTGCTTCCGCAGAATTTCCATCCATTGTAGGCGCCTTGGTAGCTTTCGGGGAAGCAGTCGCCTTAGGAGTTGGCGTGGCTGTCGGCTTTGTTGCTGCAGACTCTGCAGGTTTGGGAGTGGTCTCCACTTTTGCAGGAGTTTCTGCCTTGCTTACAAGCTTCAGGCTATTCGTATCAAAATCGAATCGTATAGTGTAGTCGTGATCATAATCAATATCGGGAACCGTGACATGAATTTTAGACAGCATCGTTTGGGACAAATCATCTACGCTGAACTGTACAACCCGCGTATCATTAGCCTTACTGCTGCTGATAATCTTCGTGTTCACATATCCTCCACCGCCAGGGACTTTAAACTCTGTTACCCAAGCACTATGATTAATTTGCAGCTGCACTGTTATTTTTCCGTTTTCAACGATAACCTTGGCAGGCTTTTCCCAATAATCATTTGCCATAGATGCTGATTCATCTTCAGCTTTCTTGATGACATAATCAATCGTATATGTACCGTCTGTCATGCTCTGCGCATAGGCTGCCGGTGCTGTAAGAAAAATCATAAAACAAATAATTAAGAATGCTGATATTGGGAGTTTACGAATGAAGTCTTTCTCCTCCTCTCCTGTCGTATGGAAAAAATAGTTTAGAAAAGGTAGACAACAATCAAGTTAATGATTATCATTATCAATTGAGTGTTAAAAAAAATACCTTTTCTTCCCCTCCCCTAAGTCTGCTCATCATACTCTTCACAGCTCTCAGGATGCCTAGCAAACTGTTTATCAGCTGCCCGACAACTTGATATTAACGTAACTGTATTAATTTTGTCAATCACTTATTTCTATATTTTTTTGTTTTATTTTTCTTTTAATGATTTTAAAGCTTAAGATATGATTTTTATATCACCATAAAAATAATATTAATTTCATTTTTATGAGTAAAATCAATATTTATTGTTTAAAAATATACATTTAAAATTTTCTTTCTCCAATATTATTTTTTTCTATATATTGTTTATTTCTTATTGACATTGATTATCATTTACAATATCATTATTTTAATAATAATAATCATTATCATATCGGATTGGGAGGATTATATGAAAATTGTATACCCTGTGATGCTGGCCCTGCTTCTCTTAGCCGCACCAGGTTGCTCACAAAATGTTAATTCAGCCGCCTCACAAGGGGTTGCAAGTCATGCTGGGAAACAAAATGCGGTGGCCATAACCGATTTTGCAGGAAGGCAACTAACATTTGCTGCTGTCCCTTCGCATATTGTAGCGTTAAGCAATGGTGAAGCCGATATTGTTTATGCCCTAGGGGGAACACTCGTCGGCCGTCCTACCTCCTCCGTTCCATTAGCCAACGAAGAAGCAGAGGCCGTGGAACAAATCGGATCTACCCATGAGGTCGATCTGGAGAAAATCGCCTTTTTGAAAGCGGATGTCGTTCTCGGCAACAATCCTATGAATACGAAGGATATACCGACTATCGAAAGCATTGGGGCCAAGATGGTGCTCTCCTCTGCCAATTCTATAGACGATATTAAAAAACAAATTGCGCTGTTAGGCCAGCTTCTGCAAAAACAGTCGCGGGCTGAAGAGCTTATTGCCGAAATCGATGGCAAGCTCAGCCAAATTGCAGCAAATGCCAGCACGAATAAGACGCGGGCTTTATTAGTATACGGCGCTCCGGGCACCTTTATGGCCGCACTGCCCAACTCTCTCAGTGGCAACATTTTGGAGATGGCTGGCGGAGAAAATATCGCCTCGGATTATGAAGCGCTTCAAAGCTATCCACAATATGCTCAGCTCAATTCAGAAAGTATTGTTCAGTCTAATCCACAAGTTGTCATGATTATGACACATGGCAACCCGGATCAGGTAAAAGATGCCTTCCTAAAGGAAATGCAAAGCAATGCTGCCTGGAATGGACTTGATGCTGTAAAAAATAATGCCATCGAAGTGCTGCCTGCCGACCTGTTCGGCACAAACCCGGGGACGCGTGTAACAGATGCGCTCACCCTTATGATTGAAATGCTAGATGGAGCGAAGAAGCAGCCATGAATAAAACTCAGCGAAGCCGCCGGCGCAAATGGTCTATCCTAATTGCGCCTATTATTTTGCTACTTGTTACTTATTTCGGTCTCGTTTACGGGTCTGTTCCTATTACTTTAAAAGAGATTGGCCAGGTTCTCACATCCGATGCCGATCCCCGTTACGAAACCATTATTATGAATTTAAGAATGCCGCGCGTTATTATTGGTTTGCTGGTAGGCGCTTGCCTAGCTGCATCAGGCGCTCTGTTGCAAGGGGTAATGCGCAATCCGCTGGCGGATCCCGGCATTATCGGGGTTTCCGCTGGCGGCGGCCTTGCAGCTGTCATCACAATGGTCGTTCTTCCGCAGCTTGGCTATATGCTGCCAATAGCAGCCTTTTTAGGTGCAAGCATTACTTGCCTGCTGATCTATTTGAGCGCATGGGACAAAGGGACATCGCCTATCAAAATCGTACTCGCAGGCGTAGCCATTAATGCGCTGCTCGGCGCTGTAACAAACGGACTTATGGTCGTCTATAGCGACCGCGTACAATCGGTTCTACCTTGGCTTGCTGGTGGGCTGAACGGAAGAAGCTGGAGCCATCTCTCCTTTATGGCACCTTATGCCATTGTCGGTTTGCTGCTCTGCTTTCTGGCGATTAAGCCAGCCAATGTGCTGCTGCTAGGCGATGACTCCGCCCAACTGCTTGGCCAAAAAGTCCAAATCCAGCGCTTCCTGCTCATTATTTTGGCTGCATTGTTAGCCGGAGCTGCCGTCAGCGTCGCGGGGCTAATTGGTTTTGTTGGACTCGTCGTCCCACATGCCGTTCGTTTAATTATCGGAGACGACTACCGCTTTCTCCTTCCGCTTTCTATAGTCGGTGGAGCATCTTTAGTCGTTTTAGCAGATACATTCGCACGTACCTGGTTTGATCCGATTGAGCTTCCTGTAGGCATCCTTCTTGCCTGTCTGGGAGCACCATTCTTTCTTTATCTATTACGTAAAAAGGGGGCAATACGATGAATGCTGCTATTCATATTGAAAATGTAGGCTTATCCGTCGGCGCTTTCGAAATGGAAGATGCCAATATGATTATCCCTTCTGGAAAAATCACGGCCATCGTTGGTCCTAATGGATCAGGCAAATCGACAATGCTGAAGGTCATCACCAAGCTGCTTACGCCAGACAAAGGCGAAGTATTTATTAATCAGAAGCCGCTTAAAACCTACAAATCCAAAGATTTTGCCAAAGATATTGCTATGCTTACGCAATCCAAAGAAATGATTCCCGACCTGACGGTACGTGAACTCGTTTCCTTTGGGCGCTCACCTCATAAGCCTATGTTCAAAAACAAAATGACACACGAAGACAATGACATCATCGATTGGGCCCTAAAGATTACCGGCACTAAGCGTTACCAGCATCAAATGTTTTACACTTTATCTGGAGGTGAACAGCAAAAAGCCCGAATCGCAATGGCTTTGGCGCAAAAAACGAATATTCTTCTGCTCGACGAGCCTACTACTTATCTCGATATTGCCCATCAATTCGATGTAATGGAGATGCTGCAGCAGATTAATCGGGATCATCAGATTACAATTGTTATGGTTTTACATGACCTCCAGCAAGCAGCTGCATACTGTGACCATATGATTGCTATGAAACGCGGATTAATTGCCATGACAGGGGAACCCCAAACCGTACTAACTTCAGAGTTTTTAAAAGATGTGTATAACATGGATGCCCGTATCAAATTTGATGAAGGTTATCCCCTTATTATCCCGAATCCAAGAAAAAATCAGGAGGACACCAAAATGATTATTGTAACAAATGCATCCCATATTACAAAAGGCAATGCCCATAAGCTGATTGAGCGCTTCGACCGTGTTGGCGATGTAGAGAAAGCAGAGGGATTCCTTGGCCTTGAGGTTTTGCTGACAGAGAAAACGAAAGATTATGAGGAAGTATCCATTGTAACACGCTGGAACACGAAAGATGATTTCCAAGCTTGGACTCGCAGCGACGCTTTCCGTGAAGCTCATTCTCGTCGTGGTGGAACACCGGACTATATTATTTCCAATACAATTACCTTCTACGAAGTTAAAGTCATTAGAAACCCGATTGCTGCGGCTAACTAGCCTACTGCTTTAAGCACATTTATTCCAATAAAAAAGAAGCTTGCAGAGCCACTCTTGAAGTGGAATTGCAAGCTTCTTTCATATGTAACAGCTGTTACGCTGATCTATTATCGGGCAAATAAAAAAGCCTGCTCTTGCGCTCCAATTACCGAGCAAGTTCAGACATGCTGTAAAACTTATAATGGTCGGGACGACACGATTTGAACATGCGACCCCCTGGTCCCAAACCAGGTGCTCTACCAAGCTGAGCTACGTCCCGAAACAAAAATGGAGCGGACGACGAGATTCGAACTCGCGACCCTCGCCTTGGCAAGGCGATGCTCTACCACTGAGCCACGTCCGCAAAAAAATATGGTGCGGTCGAGAGGACTCGAACCTCCACGGCTGTTACACCACTAGAACCTGAATCTAGCGCGTCTGCCAATTCCGCCACGACCGCATATTTTTTTGAAAAAAGATGGTGCCGTCGAGAGGACTTGAACCCCCAACCTACTGATTACAAGTCAGTTGCTCTACCAATTGAGCTACAACGGCACAAAATGAAAGAATGGCGGAGCTGACGAGATTCGAACTCGCGGTCTCCTGCGTGACAGGCAGGCATGTTAGGCCTCTACACCACAGCTCCGTATTCAAAATCATAATGGTGGAGGCTGAGGGGATCGAACCCCCGACCCTCTGCTTGTAAGGCAGATGCTCTCCCAGCTGAGCTAAGCCTCCGAAAATGGTATGGTGACCCGTAGGGGACTCGAACCCCTGTTACCTCCGTGAAAGGGAGGTGTCTTAACCACTTGACCAACGGGCCATGATCACGTTTAAAACCAATCAATGTGTGTTGCACATTGAAAACTGGATGCGAAAGACAAAGTCTGAAACTTTAGCGTGTTATTAGGATAAGCCCTCGACCGATTAGTATTCGTCAGCTGCACGCATTGCTGCGCTTCCACCCCGAAC
>NZ_JCAALU010000012.1:0-305624 GCF_059609455.1 Paenibacillus liaoningensis | reverse complement strand
AGGTGAAACGGCTGTCGCCATCCTTTGGCGGCGCGGCGCGTTTCATTCCGAGAAATATAGAGAAAGGATTGCGCTAGGATATCCTTTCCTATATTTCAAGGTGAAACGGCTCTCGCCATCCTTTGGCGGCACGGCGCGTTTCATTCCGAGAAATATAGAGAAAGGATTGCGCTAGGATATCCTTTCCTATATTTCAAGGTGAAACGGCTGTCGCCATCCTTTGGCGGCAGGCGTACAAATAACCTCCCTTCTGCCGGGAGGTTATTTGTACGCCGCGGCGCATTTTATTTATAAAAGCCGATGTCATCCAGCATCACTCGGCCAGGCGCTCCGGAAAAATAAAACATTATCCGCTTAATTTCCGTTCCAGATGGCCAGCCGCCTGCCTCGGCAAACCGTGCCACTGGCAAGCTGTAGGTTTGAAACACCGATTCCATGCTCGCTTTATATTTCCCCTCTTTCATTCGCTTCTCAAGCCAAGGGACAATAGTAAACTGCGTTTCGAAGGGCAGCGGCATATCGTTAAAGCTGGATAATGGCAAGCGTACCGCCTCACCATGGGCAGGCACAAGCTCGAGCTCGATTTGAGGTACAGCTGCCGCATCGCCCGTATTTTCCATTGAAAAGCTGAACGTATCCAGCCCTTTGGAAACGACAGCCTCGCTATACGTCGCTGCAAGCTCCAACGTATACGTGGCCGCAGCGTCCCATTCCAGCACAGCGCCTCGCGAGCCCTTGTTACGATTGTCGCGGTCCTTCGCTTCCGACTCCTCCCATACGTTGAAGCCTTCGGCGCTCAGCTTGCCTCCGCTCGGCAGAGTCAGCTTGTCCACATCCTCTTCATAACGCGCTGCCGCGAGGAAGGAAGCATCCTCGTATCTGCTCACATAGTCGCTGGAGGAAGGGAGCCAGTCCCGCGCCGCTCTGTTATTTTCGAACAATGGCTTATAAGCCTCGTTGCCGTGCAGCGTCGCTTCCAGAAAAGCCGCGACATACACTTTAGCTGCCTGCTGCTGCTCCGCCTGCGTCATCATGTTGTGCTGATTGAGAAACAGGCCGCCAGGAACCCGCTCATCCATCATGCCCCAATCGGAATTAAAGCGGCTGTGGTTCGCCTCGGACATATACAGCGACGCTTTAAAATACGGCGAGCCCAGCGTAAAGCTGGTGCGAATATACTGCCTGTCCCCGTAAAAGCTGTTGACGTCGCCATCC
Source organism: Paenibacillus liaoningensis (assembly GCF_059609455.1). Classification (NCBI taxonomy): domain Bacteria; kingdom Bacillati; phylum Bacillota; class Bacilli; order Caryophanales; family Paenibacillaceae; genus Paenibacillus; species Paenibacillus liaoningensis. Next base: position 304,409 of record NZ_JCAALU010000012.1, on the reverse strand, counting down.
CTTGCGCCTTGCAGCGTCAAATAGCTGACATCTTTAAGCCGCGCCGATGCTTTGTCTACCTCCTTATCCGTCGGGGCCAAAGCGACAACCGAAGCAAAATCGACCTCGGCGATGCTGGCAAGCCCTTCATCCTTCGCAAACCATCGCTTGTAATCCACTGCCATCGCTACCGCTTGGCCGCCGCGTGAATGCCCAATGAAAGAAACCTTGGAAAAATCCACTTTGCTATAAAAGGGATTATCCGTCAGCGTGCTGAACGACTGGATTTGCTGAATATGCTTGAGCATAATCCATGCCCGCATTTTCATATCCTGCTCGGGTATGCCCGACCAGACCGAATAATTAAGAAAGTTTTCATCTACCGATATCGCGATAAACCCCCGGCTCGCAAGCAGCTCGCCCAAATAAGCATAGCCTGCATCCGAAAACTCCTCCATTAAATGGTTGCCATGCACCATGAGCACAAGCGGGAACGCTCCATCCCCTTCCGGCATCCACACTCTCGCATTTAAAGGAAGCTCGCTTTGGTCAAAGCCCCAAAACTGCTGCTTGAGCCATGTCCACTTTTTAATGTAAGCCGATGCATCTACGGAAGTCGTTAACAGCTCCGTCTCCTTGGCGTATTCGCTGCGCTGCTTGTCACTCCCGCTCCCGTAGGTAAAGGTGCGATAGCTGTAACCGCCCGGCAATGCCGGATTTTCCGCATCAATGGATGCAACCGGCAGCGCGTCTTCCAGGCTCATATCCAAGGCACCATCCGCAGATGAATCGTATGACCCCATATCTGCGGCAGGCGCTGCATCATCAGAAGCTCCGCGTAATTGATTCGCTGCAACGTTTATTAATAGTGCTCCTGCTACAACAATGCCTGCTATGGCGAGCCCTCTGCCGCGCAGCTTTAGTATTTGCCCGAGCAGCATGCCTGCAAGCGCGCCACAAATGGCATACGCCGCTGCAAATAATGCTGACATAAGCAAGCCAAATTCAGAATAATAAAAAATGAAATAAGCTTCTAACCCCACATATAGAAAATACCCGGCAAACAAGCGGGGAACCGGTACAAAAACTAGCGTTAGCAGTACTGAGCATAGCTGCGCAGCTGCATACAAGGCCACCGTATTAATCAACACAAAACCGCCGATGTCCACAAGCGCCCCAAGACCCGTCGGCATGCCCAGCGCAACTAGCACCATCGCAAGCGTTCCGAATATCACCAGCCCCGCCGAGCCATGGTGGAACAGCGGCCTGTCATAGGCGAGCCGCTGCTGCATCCGCGCCTTTAACCACTGGGCCAACCGCTGCCGTCTCGGAATCTTCGGTGGCGGCACAATGCCTAACGGCCCCAATGCTGTATTCACTTGCGATCAGCTGCCTTTATAAAAAGCCAATTGCGGTTTTCGCGCTGTTCAATCTCTACAGGCACACCAAAAAAGTCGCTCATGCGCGCCGATGAAAGCACCTTGCTCGTATCCCCAGCTTCAAAAACCCGGCCGTCCTTGATCAGCAGCGTCTGATTGAAGCAAGGCAAAATTTCCTCCACATGATGCGTTACATAAATAATAGTCGGCGCATCCGGCTGCTGTGCCACCTGATGGATCATCTCCAGCAGCTGCTCTCTCGCAAATACATCAAGCCCTGTACAAGGCTCGTCCAAAATAAGCAGCTTCGGCGCAGCCATCAGCGCCCTTGCAATGAGCACCCGCTGGCGCTCGCCCTGCGAGAGCGTGCTGTACGTGCGGTTCATCAGAACTTCACAGCCGAGATTGCGCATCAGGGAAACCGCCTGCTCTTCATCTTCCTGAAGCGCTTGATCATACAGCCCGATCGTCGCAAATTTTCCGCTTAAGACGATTTTGAAGGCGGTATCCTGACCATACAGCTTCTGCTGAAGCGATGTGCTGACCCAGCCTATGCTTTTGCGCAGCTCGCGCAAATCGTATTCGCCAAATTTATGCCCCAGTACTGCTACAGAACCTGTCGTTGGCCAAATATAGCCGTTAATCATATTTAAAAGCGTCGTCTTCCCGGAGCCGTTAAGCCCTAGCAAACACCAGTGCTGACCCGCTTCAACCTGCCAATCAATCCCCTGAAGGACGACTTTTTCTTCCCGTTCCCAAGTTATATTATGAATGTCTATGATCATTGTTCTCATCCTCCCATGTAGACTAAATTATATGTAAATTGGCTCTAACATTCAATCCTTTCCCAGCACGCGCCTGCTGGGATGACCTTATGCCTCCCCCCGAAATGAGCAATGTGGACGGGAACATGGTACAATAATAGCAGCAAGAATGATATTAGGAGTGATGGATCGCATGCAGCGAGATATGATGAAGCAATGGGCGCACTTTTTTTTAACGTATAAATTCGCCTTGGATGAAGTGGAGACGAAGCTGAATATTTTAAACGAGGAATTTCAATTTATTCATGACTACAACCCGATTGAGCATGTCAAAACGCGGATTAAAAATCCCGAAAGCGTCATGGACAAGCTCCGCCGCAAAAATATGGATATTAATTTGGAAAATGCGAAAGAGCACATTCGAGATATTGCTGGCGTCCGGGTTATCTGTTCTTTCTCCACTGACATTTATCAAATATTGGAAATGATCAGCCAGCAAACCGACGTTAAAGTAATTGAAGTGAAGGATTATGTGCTCAATCCGAAGCCAAATGGCTATAAGAGCCTGCATCTTATTGTAGAAATTCCCGTCTTCCTGACGAACCGCATTGAAAATGTGCTGGTAGAAATTCAAATCCGCACGAGCGCGATGGATTTCTGGGCCAGCCTAGAGCACAAAATTTACTACAAATATAATGAAGGCATTCCACCGGAAATTCAACAGCAGCTGAAGGAATCCGCCGACATGATCAATTTGCTCGATAAACGCATGCTCGCTCTGAATCAAGAGGTACTTAAGCACCGTGAATTTGCGATAGAATAATCGCAAAAAAAAGCCTCCGGCACCGCTGCATAAGCGGTATCCGGAGGCTTTTTTTCAAGAAGATACAGGTGATGCATCGTTCGGTTGAATCATATAAGGTCAGGTTATGGCCCGGTACAATGGAATAATAACAACAGCGAGCACAAAGGCGATTAGGCCAATTGTGACTGCCCATGATCCAAGTCCCTTCGCTCCTTGACGGTACGCGACAAAGCCGAGCACCGCTGCGGCTGCACCCATAAGCGCAGGCCATAAAAACCAGGAAGCGATCGCAAACACCAATCCGACCCAGCCCAGCGCAGTGCCTCCGGTGCTCTCCCTTACCGTATCCTCGCCTTCACTTTTGCTTTCGCTGCGCGGAACATAAGATACGGGAACAGGTACTCCAGCGGCAAATTCCCCTGCCATTTCTTCATTAATATTACGGCTTTCATGGTTTATTTCTTCATCGGATAACAATGCTCTATGATGACGCTCTTCCAACGCTGCTTCGTGGTTTTGCTCCTTCTCCCCATGACTGCTGCTTTCCGTTTCATCCCAGCGTTCCATTTGGGATCACCTCCACATTTAAGCTTTGTCTTTCGCTTCCAACGATTTTAGCCCAAGGCTTCTGCACCTGACAGCCATCCCCAACTGCCTTAGCGCGCTTTAAAGGTATGGCAGCATGTTGCAGACGACTTCGCCGCCTGGTCCTGATGCTGCAAGCCTAACTCTTCAGCGGCAAATTCAGATCCAAAATCGGCACTTGCATGCTGGTCAATATCAATCGCAATGGAATCGGCGCCACAGTTATTTCCTTCTGACCAAAACGTGCAATTCGATACGCTGCATGATACGCCCTTTGGCATAAAAAAATCACCTCCGCTATCAAGTTTCCCTGAACGGAGGTGATTCATTCTGCCTTATTTTTGCCCCTGCATCCGGCGCTGGGTCATGTAGTCTGTTTCATAATAAGCAAGCTCATCGCGCAGCTCTTCGTAAATTTTGGATAAAGACAAAACAATGTCGCGTGCTTCCCGAACAGGCTTGAACAAGAAGCGAATGGCGTCTTGACCTGTGTAAGCATAGCGGCCATCTTCGGAATAACATTCATTTTTAGGATAGAAGAAGGCATTCACACATTGATGGTACACTTCGTACAAGGCACGTTCTGCAAAATCGTTATCAAAATTGGGGCGTCTGAGCAATACTCCCAGCTTTTCAACCGAGACCTCAGAAAACACCAACAAATGTCTCAAATCGGATAGCAGGCCTTTGTAAAAATTTTGCGCCTCGTCACTGCTTTGCTCCGCTTTCAGCTGTACGAGCGAATAGTGATTCAAAAATGGCTCCAATTGATTCACGGCTTCTTTAAGTTTAATACGGGTTGTCTCACTAAGTGGTTTGACATTAGTCGCTGGCATAGGTAGTTCCCCTTTCTTCAATCCAAACAAGCTTAAACGTTGCATGATCATAAAACTCTAGGCATCAACATAGTACCACAAATTACTTGCAGATGGTACTGGAGAAACGCCGATTGTGCCGCATATTTTCTGGATTTAAAAGCGAACCTATACATCAAACAGGCTCATGCTGTTATTCCAGCTGTCATTTAATGGAGGTTCGCGCAAATGAAAAAGAAATGGATTGGCGTCTTTACCGTGCTTGTAGCGGCCACGCTGCTAATTCCAACTGCACCTTTGTTTCTACCCCAAGGCAAGAAACCCGCTGCACCGGTCAAGAGCTTGTCTGTCGATCAGGAAAAGCAGCATAAGCTGCGCACGCTCAATCGCGATATGGAGGCCACTTCTTTTCTGTGCGTCTCCGAATGCACCAAAGAATTTTATAAGCTGATGGACACGAGCCAAGCTGGCAAAGCCGGAAAAACCGTGTCAGCCAAGCCCGTTATCAGCATGATGGACATGCATAAGCATATGTCCTACATCCGCTTGATGAACGGAGAGCGCAGCGTGCAGCGCGGGGCCATTCCATCAGATTCCGGCAAAAACGAAGTAGAAGCGGCCGCGGCCGCTGTCAAGCAGGGCAAGTCCTACGAATCCAAGCCGTTTGTCAATAAAAGCGGCAGCCGTTTCATCGTGCTCGGCGTTCCCCATAAAAAATACCGCGGCATGGGTGTCGTCGGCGTCATCAAGCAGGATATTGTCACACAGGTGGAGCGCCATCAGAAGCGCAATTTGCGGCTCGTCCCTTATCCGAACGAAGGCAATTACCGCATTGAGTCGGTTATTCCGAATACAAACCGTGATACAACGGTTCGGACCGGTGAAGACAATGGCAATGCCAGCCATTACCATGTGAAGGATGTTGTGGTCCATTTTGCCGAGAAGGTAACCGATGAGCAGCTTGAAAAAATGAAGCAATCCATTAACGCTGTTTCCGTCAACCAAATTAATCAGATTGATAATACCTATGTGTTCCGTTCCAAAAATATGGAAGCGAAGCAAATGAAGGAATATTTCAGCCGCTCCTGGAAAACGGAATATGTGGAGCCTCACTATTTATATATGACGAATGAAACAAATAATGACGGCGACAGCGGGGATGTCATTCCTAATGATGCGCTGTATGCCAAATACCAGTGGAATTTGCCTTCCATTGAAACAGAGAAAGGCTGGAAGCTGTCCCGAGGCAATGATCAAGTCATTGTAGCGGTGCTGGATACCGGTGTTCAATTGGATCATCCTGATCTGCAGGGCAAGCTGCTGGATGGCACCAACATTGTCGACAGCGAGGCTGCGCCAGATGACGATGTCGGTCATGGTACCCATGTAGCTGGCATCATCGGTGCGTCCGTCAACAATGGTGAGGGCGTAGCTGGCTTATCCTGGTACAACAAGGTGATGCCGGTCAAGGTGCTTGACAGCAGCGGTGCTGGCTCGACCTACTCTGTCGCTCAAGGGCTGATCTGGGCGACTGACCACGGCGCCAAGGTCATTAATATGAGCCTCGGCAATTATGCGCAGGCGGATTTTCTGCATGACGCGATTAAATATGCGTACGATCATGACGTTGTGCTGATTGCAGCCAGCGGCAATGACAATACCGATCGACCGGGCTATCCGGCTGCTTACCCGGAAGTATTCGCTGTTGCGGCAACGGATTCCGCACAGAAAAAAGCTTCTTTCTCCAACTATGGCGATTATATTGATGTGGCTGCACCGGGAGACAGCATTGCCAGCACGTATCCTGGCGGTCAATATGCGGCACTCTCCGGCACCTCGATGGCAAGTCCGCATGTTGCGGCATTAGCCGGGCTCATTCGCTCCGTCAATCCGGATTTGACGAATGAGGAAGTGATGGAAATTATGCGCAAATCGGCCGTCGATTTAGGCGACCCAGGGAAGGATGTTTATTTTGGCTACGGGGAAATTGACATTGACCGTGCGCTCAAAGCAGCAATGAACTTTAATACTGCGCTCCAGACGTACCCGGACAAGACGAAAAACCGTCTGAATTCCATTACGCGCAAATACGAGAAATAAGCTGCCGGGAGACTGACTAGGCACGGTCATGGCAATGGCGCAATGTCTGCTTGTAATCGGGCTGGCATAAAGGATTAAAAGCATGGCATTGAAGCAGCTCGTCCGCTTCCAGCCATGCTCTTTTTATCCTATTCCTATTCCTAACGTTTGGTGCTAAAACAGCTTCATCTGCTCGATCAAAACAGGGTTGAGCTCCTCTGCCTTCACCCCATATGGCGCAAAAAACTCGCCGACCAATCGGCGATGGCAATAGCGATGGTCATGGCAAAAACAGATCAGCACCACATGGCTGCCCTCCAGCAGCATGCGGTAAACTTGGCGAAGCGCCTCCAGCTTGCGATCAAATTGCAGCTCCGCAGCAAAACGTTCTTCATATTTCGGCCACCATGCGAAATCCGCCTCTTCTTTTCGTCCATCCAGCGAAAACTGGAATAAATCCTGCGACGGCGCCAACGCTTGGTACATGGCAATACCTTCAATATTTATCTCCGATCGCGTAATCATCAGCTTTGTCGCTGCGAAATTTATTTTTTTCAAGCCATTTAAATTGCTCGTATACAACTTGCCTGAAGGCAGCATGTGAATCAACCTCCTATGAAAATGCAAAAAAGAGATGCAGGGCCGTTAACTCCCGAAGGAACGTCCACTAACATCTCTATAATCGCAAATGACGATTTGTTCATTTAAGTACGTTGCGGAAAGTTTGCCGTAAGCCGGGTTCTGTACTTTCAGTGGTGCAAACGGTGACGACCCTCCCACTAAGAAAGCGACAATCATCTATCTACGCCGCCTATTGCTAAGCGGCTCCAGCAACCAACCCGGACGTGCCTCAGGCTAAGGCCGCAGCTCGAAGCTGCAACGTCCTCTCGGTCTTGCTCCAGATGGGGTTTACCAGGAATACAGTCACCTGTACTCCTCGTGGTCTCTTACACCACGGTTCCACCCTTGCCTGTGCTGGCACGAAGCCAGCCATCGGCGGTCCATTTCTGTGGCACTATCCTTCAGCTCGCGCTGACTGGACGTTATCCAGCATCCTGCCTTGCGGAGCCCGGACTTTCCTCTCGCGGCAACAAGGCCGCCAGCGATTGTCTGTCAAACTTTCCGGTGCATCAATCAGTATACAAGGTATTGGCGTAAAGCTCAAGCTTGAATTGCTTATTAATAAATGGAACGCTGTATATATCCTGGAGCTATGCTGCAAAAAAAAGCAATTTTACTCCCTTTTATACAAATTGGAAAGGCTCGGTATGGATGACAGAGGCGAACGCCTTCGTGTCCGATTTGCGCGACTGCAGCTGCACATTAAGCCAATCGGCTGTGCGCTGCTTCATAATTTTTTCTACATTATGGCCGGGATCAATAATAGCGATGCCCGCAGCGAGTGCATCATGAGCGGTATGATAGTCAATATCGCCTGTAATAAGCACATCGGCACCAGCAAAAATCGCATGGCGTACGTAGCGCGCACCTGATCCGCCCAGCACAGCCACCTTGCGTACTTCACGGTCAGCATCCCCTACTACGCGAACAACGGGCACCTCGAATGCCTGCTTCACGCGCTCTGTAAGCTCTGCCAGCGTTACAGGCTCGCTCAGCTTGCCTGCTCTGCCAAGCCCAACTGAACGCCCGGTTAAGTCGATTTCGTACAAATCATAAGCTACCTCATCGTAAGGATGGGCTTTCAGCATCGCCTGTACAGCTTTGCGCTTCAGGCTGTCAGGGACAACGACCTCAAGACGGACCTCTGCTGTTTTTTCCAGCTTGCCATGAGTCCCAATATACGGCGTCGTTCCTTCCCCAGGCAAAAACGTTCCCGTCCCTTCGGTTATAAAGCTGCAGCGGCTGTAATCGCCAATCTGGCCGCCTCCGGCGCTCCAGATCGCTTCCAGCACCTTTTCCTCATGACCTTTGGGCACGAACACAACGAGCTTGTTCCATTGGTCTGTATGCACTTCCTCCAGACATACGCGCCCTTCCGGCTTGATGCCAACCAAATCAGCCATCCAATCGTTAATGCCGCCATCTGTTACGTCCAGATTGGTGTGGGTAATATAGACGGCAATATCATTTTTGATCAGCTTCTCATACAGCTTTCCTGCTGGCGTAGACGTGTCAAGCTTGGAAAGCGGGCGAAAAATAATCGCATGATGGGCAATAATCAGCTCTGCCCCCGCAGCAATCGCTTCGTCCACAACCTCGTCCGTCACGTCGAGAGCAACGAGAATATGGCTGATGGGCTTAGCCAGCGTTCCTAGCTGCAGCCCGATTTTATCATTTTCTACCGCATAATGCTTTGGAGCCAGCTGCTCCATTATTTGCACGACGGTGTGTCCATTGGCAAGCATGCGAGCACCTCCTTCATAATCGTCATTTCATGACGCAGCTGCGCTAGCTTTCCGGCTGCTTCCGGCTGCTCTGAAAGGGACAGGCTTTGACAGACGCGGTCCAGCTTTTCAAGCTCCGCCTGCCATTTTTGATGGAAAACGGGAATCGGCTTGCGCAGCAAAAAAGGCCCCAGCCGCACAAGCAGAGCAAAACGGATCTCCTCCGGCAAGGAGTCTGGCAATAAAGAGATGTCATAAACGTCAGCGTTATGCTCCTTGCTCTCCTGATCGCTTTGCTTCTGCGCATGGAGAACCTCGTAAATCTTTCCGTCTTCCTCCATAATCGTTTCGGCAAGCAGCGACCAGCCATGCTCAAGCAGCCAGCTTCTGACCCGGTCCTCGCCCACATTAGGCTGCAGCACCAGTTCTTTGACGCCTTCGAGCTTGCCGGCCTGATAGCCCGCCTCCAAAATATCGCTCATTAATGCGCCGCCCATCCCCGCAATCGTAACCGTGTCAACTTCCAGCGGCTCGATTACGGACAAGCCGTCTCCCTGGCGTACATCGAGCTTGTGAAGCAGCCCAACAGCCGCTCCCTGCCTGCGAGCCGCATCAAACGGTCCTTTATTAAGCTCTCCAGCAATCGCCGTAGGCACAATCCCTGCTTGCAGCAAATATACCGGCAGCTGCGCATGATCTGATCCTATATCAGCTATGCGCGAGCCCTCTGTTACATAACCCGCAATCGTTTGTAATCGGTTAGAAAGTTTCAACATTAAGCAACCCACACTATCCATTTTTTTCTCATCGCGAACAATAATACGCCGCCTAAGGCGATTTTAATAAGCAGCTGCAATTGCAGCCAATCTGTCTCCATCGTAAACAGCATCGCATACAGCTCCGGCATAAACCATACCAAAGCGCATGTTACGAACAATACAGCCGACACCGGCTTCGACCATTGATGCACAAACCAGCTGGCCCAGCCGAACAAGCCTGACAGCGGCAGCCAATAAAGCTGAATGCCATACCATGCCGGGGAGTCAGTCAAACGTGACAGCAGCCATGCATATACGAGCAGGGAAGCAACCCAGCCGCATAAATGCAAAATATGAATGCGAGCGCTGATGCCATAGACGATCCAAAAAACAGCACAGAACCCAAGCAGGCTAGCCTGCCAGTACCAGTCCTCGATGCCATGGAATTTTAGTATGTACATTCCTGCTCCAAGCATGAGCAGCATGCCTACCCCGCCAATTACAAGGCCAGTAGCTTCATTTCGTTTGCGTACCCGCTGGGAAATAATGAGAGAAATAACGACCGCCGCAGCGACGACCCCAATTTGCAATAAAGGATGAAAAGCGTTAAAATAAAGCACAACCAAGGAAATTAAGGTAAAAAATCCAAAAGTAAGGAGCCATTGTTTTCCCGATGCCTGCCCAACGGCCATGACCGCCTTACCGATTCCGCGCGAAGAAGCTTGCCTTCTTTTAGGATCTTCCTCTTGATCGGGATCCACATATAAATTAAGCAGGAAATCGCAATACTGCTGCGGCAGAAGCTTGCTTCTGCTCCAATAATCGATCTCTTTAACAATGGTCTGCCGACGCTCTTCATTCATTATGGGCTTATTCCTTTCAAGGGAACTTTATACCAACTTGTATTTTGAAAAAAAAGACCTTGCTGCTCGTTCATGCAGAAAGGTCCGATCGGGTAAAACATTATAGCCTGAATCGTGTTGTCAAACCTGCTTACCGTTCTAAGACACGATTTATTCGAGAAAATCCTTCAAGCGTTTGCTGCGGCTCGGATGACGCAATTTGCGCAGAGCCTTCGCCTCAATTTGCCGTATCCGCTCACGCGTTACGCCAAACACCTTGCCTACTTCTTCCAGCGTTCTTGTACGTCCGTCATCAAGACCGAAACGCAGACGCAATACGTTCTCTTCACGCTCGGTAAGCGTATCGAGCACATCCTCAAGCTGTTCCTTCAGCAGCTCATAAGCAGCTGCATCCGCAGGAGCAAGCGCCTCCTGATCTTCAATGAAATCACCAAGATGCGAATCGTCCTCTTCACCAATCGGCGTCTCAAGCGATACAGGCTCCTGTGCGATCTTCATAATTTCCCGAACTTTTTCCGTGCTCAGCTCCATCTCGGCAGCAATTTCTTCCGGTGATGGCTCGCGGCCCAGCTCTTGCAGCAATTGACGAGATACACGGATCAGCTTGTTGATCGTTTCCACCATATGGACTGGAATCCGAATCGTCCGCGCCTGATCGGCAATCGCCCGTGTAATCGCTTGGCGAATCCACCATGTCGCATACGTACTGAATTTAAAGCCCTTCAAGTGGTCAAACTTCTCAACCGCTTTAATCAGACCCATATTGCCCTCTTGAATCAAGTCAAGGAACAGCATGCCGCGTCCTACATAACGCTTGGCAATACTGACCACGAGACGTAGATTCGCTTCAGCCAGTCTGCGCTTAGCTTCCTCGTCGCCATTCTCGATTCTGCGTGCGAGTTCAATTTCGTCGTCAGCAGAAAGCAGCGGCACACGTCCGATTTCTTTCAAGTACATACGGACAGGGTCATTAATTTTAATGCCTGGCGGAAGCGCCAAATCATCATCAAAATTAAAGTCGTCCTGTTCTCTTTCCTGCTCTTCTCCACGATTATCAAGCGGATTATGACGCTCCTCATCATTTTCGTTGAGAACCTCAATCCCTTGATCATCCAGTTGCTCGAAAAACTCGTCTATCTGCTCCGGATCCTGGTCGAAAGGCGACAATTTCTCCATAATCTCTTTATAAGTTAGGGAGGATCTCTTCTTACCCTGTTCAATCAGCTGGTCCTTGACCTGATCCAGCTTTTGTTCAGCTTCCAATCCAGTATGCTGATCATTCGCCATATTCCGACTCCCTCCTCCCTAGAAACCCAGGCCTCTATCGTCCTTTAAGCTGTCTCTCTAGGGCATTAATCTCAGTGTGCATTTGCGCGGCTAACATATAATCCCCGGCACGTTCTGCCTGTACCGCTTCTTCCTTCTTAAGCTCAAGTTCCCTAAATGCGGGCACCTTGCTAATATCCTCGATATCAGCGGCTAATATGTCCTCGTCAAAAGGAACATCTTCCATCATTGAAATGGCTGCCGCTGCTCTCTCCAGGCGTTCATCCTGAAGCGAACCAATAAAGCGTCCGACATCTGGATCATGATCCTGCGCATAAAATGCGTACAAATAAGCAGCAAGCGCTGCATGATCCTCCACATTGAACGCTTCGCCAAGCCTGTCGTGCACCGCGAGCGCCGCTTCCCGGTCACGCATCATGACATGGAGCAGACGCCGTTCCGCCTTGATGTATGCGGGCAGCAAGGATGGAGGGCCCGAACTACGGCGATTTTCATTCCTACCATTATTCCACGAATTATCGTTATTATCCCCTTGCGGCTTCTTTTTTTGCAGCTCCAGCACTTTAGCTTGGCAGTCCTGCTTCAAAACGTCAAGTGGGAAATTAAACTCGCGGGACAACTCCTGTAAGTAAACCTCGCGTTCAATAGCGGAATCAAGATCTGCAACAATGCCAGCCGCTTCGAGCAAATAGTTTTTCCGGCCCTCTTCTGTTAGCAGTATATGGTTTTTCCTTGAATATATAAGCTTAAATTTTGTAGTGGTTGCCGCTCCGTCGATTGCTTCCCTAAGGAACGTATCCGGGCCGTATTCCTCAATATACTCATCGGGATCCTTGCCCTTCGGCAAAATAGATACTCTGACTCTAAGCTTGGCCTTCTCGAGCATCGGAATGGATTTCAAAGCAGCTGCTTGTCCGGCATCATCGCCGTCATAGCACAGGATAATCTCCTCCGCCTGCCTTCCGAGTATGGCACAATGCTCCTCAGTCAATGCTGTACCCATCGTGGCAACACCATTATTTACGCCTGCACTCCAGGATTTTATAACATCCATATACCCTTCAAACAGAACAACCTGTTTGCTCTTGCGAATAGCTGGTCTTGCATGGTGCAGATTGTAAAAAACTCGGCTCTTCGTGAACAGCATCGTCTCCGGGGAATTCAAATATTTAGGCTGACCGTCACCGATTACCCTTCCGCCGAAAGCGATCACCTTGCCATCACGATCCCATATCGGGAACATGATGCGGCTCCTGAAACGGTCGACATGACCGCTGCCGTCATTTTTAGCCGATAACAAACCGCCCTTTTCCATTAAAACTGGGTCAAAATTTCTTGCGGTTAAAAATCGGTTAAGCGTGTCCCATTGGTCCGGCGCATACCCTATCATAAAATGGTCGATCTGCTTTTCCCTGAGACCTCTATCAAGCAAATAGTCTTTAGCGATTTTGCCATGCTGTGTATTATTCAATAGATAGTTATACAATTTCGCTGTCAACTGATGAGCTTCAATAATGGCTAAGCGGTCTAAGTCAACTTCTTCGCGCTGACCGCCCTCGGCGCCCGTCCAGGTTACAGGCATTCCTGCTTCCTCAGCGAGCACTCTGACCGCCTCTGGAAAAGAGTAGCCTTCGATCTCTTCCACGAATCGTATGACATGTCCGGTCTTACCGCAACCGTAACAATGGAAAATTTGCAGCTCTGGCGTGACCGTAAACGATGGGGTCTTCTCAGAGTGGAAAGGGCATAACCCTTTCATATATTTGCCGTGCTTCGTGAGATGAACATACTTCCCGACTGTCTCTACGATGTCATAATGACGGCGTACCGCATCTATGACCTCCTCCGGTATTTTATTACCGTATGTCATCGTTCATCACCTTCATCCTAAGTAACACGTAAATAATATTCGCTAAATGTCATGTTTCTCCTGCTCGCTTTGCAAAACTTTTGTCATCTTTTGTTGAAATCGATCTCGATCTTCCGTTGTCATAGCTTTCGGGCCCTTAGATTTACCGCCGCTGCGCCTGCGTTTAGCTTGTTCATGACGGCGCTCCATCAAATAATCGATGTTGTCATCCGTATATTGCTCGCCGCGCGGCGAAAGGACAAGCGCCCCCTTGCCAAGCGCAATACAAGCGAGACCGAAATCCTGTGTAACAACGACATCGCCTTTCAGCAAATGATTGACGATATACATGTCTACGGAATCTTTCCCAGCCTCCACCTGTATAACTGAAACGCCATCTTCGGCTTCAAGGTGGTGATCATAGGAGGAGACCATCAGCACAGGCAGCGAGAAGCTTCGGGCAATTTGCTTAATTTCCGCTTTGACAGGACAAGCATCGCCATCAACGATAATAGTAGGCTTTGTTATAGGAATAACGAATCACCGCTCGTTTCTTCTCTAGAATATCGCTTAGGTGAAGCGAATATGCTCCATAATCAAGCTTGCTGTTTCTTCGACCGCACGATGGGATACATCAATAATGACACAGCCCAGCTGCTTCATGATGGATTCCGCATAAAGCAGCTCCTTCTCGATGCGATCCGTCGCCGCGTATGATGCACTGTTCGGCAGCCCAAGCGCCTTGAGCCGTTCTTTGCGAATAATGTTCAAATAGGGCACGCCAATCGTCAACCCCACAATTTTCGCCTTCGGAACATTAAACAGCTCTGCGGGCGGCTTGAGCTCCGGCACGAGCGGGATGTTCGCCACCTTGTATTTCTGATGGGCCAAATACATCGATAGCGGCGTCTTAGATGTCCGGGATACGCCAATGAGCACAATATCGGCCTTCAGCACACCCGAAGGATCTTTCGCATCATCGTAACGCACAGCAAATTCAACAGCATCCACTTTGCGGAAGTAGTTTTCATCCAGCACATGGTTCAGTCCCGGCTCTTGCCGTGATTGTTGTCCCGTCTTCACTTCAAGACTTTGGATAAGCGGGCCGAGCAGATCTATTGACACCGTGTCATACTGTTCTGCCAGCCTGCCCATCGCCTCGCGCAAATGCGGGATGACGAGCGTAAACAACACAATTGCGCCAGCTTCCTGAGCCTGACGGACTACCCGTTCAAGCCCCGCTACATCCGTAATGAAGGGCGCTCTGCGAATATCCGTCTGAATCGGATGAAACTGGGCGACGGCGGCTCTTACCACGAGTTCGCCCGTATCGCCAGCTGCATCCGATACGACATAAATAATGACATCTGTCATCGGTTTTGTCATGTTTTATCATCCTCCCCTTCTTAGTTAGAAGTTATTTCGAAGATGAACGATTCATTGATTGCTCCGGTTATTCTCTGCGCCCGCTTATGACCAGACGAGCTTCGAATAATCCGCCACAACCGCTATATCTTCTGCAATTAAAGAGAGGGTCGCCAAACGGTTAGCGCGTACCTTCTCATCTTCCGCCATAACCATAACCGCATCGAAATACGTATTAATCGGCGCTTTCAGCGCAGCTAGCTTAGCTGCAGCGTCGGCAATTTCCCCTCCGGCAACTGCTTGCTGGAACGATGCATGAACCGCCTGCCACTCCTTATACAGCGCGGATTCCGCTGGTTCTGCAAACAAAGCTTCGTCTACAACTTTAGTCGTTGCTTTGGCGGCCAAATTGCTGACGCGATTGAAAGCATCCACAATCAGCTTGAATGCTGCGCGGTCCTCGCCTGAGGCTTGCGCATTCAACAGAGCTGCGCGCTCCACTGTCAAGAGCAGATTGTTAAAGCCTGCACCCATTACAGCATCTACAACGTCATAACGAATCGCTTGCTCGGACAGCACGTTTTTCACACGAAGCGCCAAAAATTCCGTTAAATCCTTGCGTACTTCATCTGCACTGCGCTTCATGCCTCTAGCCTCATGAACCTCAAGCGCCGCATCAAACAAGTCGCTAAGCTGCAAATTCAAACGCTGTGCCAAAATAATTTGCACGACGCCAGCCGCTTGACGGCGAAGAGCGTAAGGATCCTGGGATCCTGTAGGAATAATGCCGATGGAGAAGCAGCCAACAATCGTATCCAATTTATCCGCAAGGCTTACAACGGCGCCAGTTATCGAGGCCGGTGCACGATCTCCAGCAAAGCGCGGCTGGTAATGCTCATTAATGGCAGCTGCAACTGTCTCGTTCTCGCCTGCTTTCCGAGCATAATCCTCACCCATAATGCCCTGCAGCTCTGGAAACTCGCCGACCATTTGGGTAACGAGGTCGAACTTGCAAATATCCGCCGTCCGGCTAATATGCGCTGCGGTACCCGCATCCACCTGCAATTTTGCTGCAAGCAAATCAGCCAAAGCTCTGATACGGCCTACTTTATTAGCAACCGTTCCTAGCTCCTCGTGATATACGATGTTTTCAAGCTTGGCAAGCGCGTCGCCAATGGCCAGCTTCTGATCCTCTTCATAAAAGAACTTCGCATCAGAAAGACGGGCGCGAAGCACCTTTTCATTGCCTTTTGCTACAACGTCAATTTTGTTCCGGTCGCCGTTGCGCACCGTTACAAAATAAGGGAGCAGCTGTCCTTTGCCATCCAGCACCGGGAAATACCGCTGATGCTCACGCATCGACGTAATGAGCACATCCTGCGGAATGTTGAGGAATTCGGGATCAAATGTACCGTAAAGCACATTCGGAATTTCCACAAGGAAGAGCACTTCCTCCAGCAAATCCTGATTGATGGCAATCTCCCAGTTTTGCTCCTTCGCCAGCTGCTCAATTTGAGCGACGATAATTTGTTCCCGCTCTTCTACATCGACGATGACATGCTGCTCGCGCAAACGTTCTTTGTACACCGCAGGCTCTGTCACAGTCGTCTCTGCGCCGAGGAAACGATGTCCTCTGCTGCTGTTGCCGCTGCGCACGCCTGTAATTTCAAAGGGTACAACATCTTGGCCATAAAGAGCCAATAACCATTTTATCGGCCGAATGAACTTCAAATCGTAGCTTCCCCAACGCATATTTTTCGGAAACGACATGGAGGTAATTAAATTCGTCAAGCCTTCGGACAATACAGCAGCCGTATCGATACCGATGCTGCTTTTGTTCGCATATACATATTCTACCCCTGCCAGCTCCTGAAAATAAAGCTGCTCCGGCTCCGCGCCTTGACTGCGTGCAAAGCCAAGCGCCGCTTTGCTCCAGTTGCCCTGGTCATCCTGGGCAATTTTGCGGGAAGGGCCTTTTACCTGCTCATTAACATCCGCCTGCTTCTCTTCAACACCTTGCACCAGAACAGCAAGTCTGCGCGGCGTAGCATATGCTTGTACATCTTGATGAGCGATACGCGATTCCGCAAGCCATTTTACCAGCTTCTCCTTAAGCTGATTCATAGCCCCTCTTACAAATCTTGCAGGAACTTCCTCCAAACCGATTTCCAGCAATAAATCTTTAGCCATTACGCCTCGCTCCTTTCTTTCAGCATCGGGAATCCAAGGCGCTCGCGCTCTTCCAAATAAGTCGCAGCCACTTGACGTGCCAAATTTCTCACGCGCATAATGTAGCCTGTCCGTTCCGTCACGCTGATGGCGCCGCGCGCATCCAGCTGATTGAACGCATGCGAGCATTTCAGAACATAGTCATAGGCCGGGAACACGAGATTATGCTCCATCGTCTTCTTAGCTTCCTCTTCGTACATATTAAATAATGAGAACAGCATCGCTGTATCCGAAGTCTCAAACGTATATTTGGAATGCTCATATTCCGGCTGCTTGAACACATCGCCGTACGTTACGCCGTCAACCCATTCGAGATCAAACACATTTTCTTTGTCCTGAATATAGGAAGCAAGACGCTCCATGCCGTATGTAATTTCCACGGCTACCGGACTTGCATCAAGGCCACCCACCTGCTGGAAATAAGTAAACTGCGTAATTTCCATGCCATCGAGCCATACTTCCCAGCCAAGTCCCCATGCGCCAAGCGTCGGCGCTTCCCAGTTATCCTCAACGAAGCGAATGTCATGATCTTTCGGATCGATGCCAAGGCGAGTAAGGCTCTCCAAATAAAGCTCTTGAATATTGTCTGGCGACGGCTTCAAAATAACTTGAAACTGGTGATGCTGATACAGCCTGTTCGGATTTTCACCATAACGGCCATCGTTCGGACGTCGAGAAGGCTCCACATAAGCTACATTCCAAGGCTCAGGCCCAATGGAGCGTAAAAACGTCATAGGATTCATCGTGCCTGCGCCTTTCTCTACATCGTAAGGCTGCACCAAAATACAATTTTGCTCGGCCCAGAACTGCTGCAGCGTTAATATCATGCTTTGAAAGTTCATACCTTTTCCGCTCCTTTTTTTGCTTTTGCAATTTCACCAGCGGCGGCAGTCTCAAGGGAACGCAAAAACTCTCGCCTCTACGTCTGCCGCCAGACATAGGGACGAGAGCTGATCTCCCGCGGTTCCACCCTACTTGGCTTTCTTGGATGCAGCAACAATAACCAGTTAATCGTACACTAGTTCTTCTCTACTTGCTGCGCAAGAAAACCCGCTTTCTTAAACGCGACTCCGGAGTGCCCTTTCGCTGCTGGTCCGCTTCGGGCTCCCACTATCCCCGAATCGCTAAAGCTGTAACCATCACAACTACTTTCTCCATCATTGTCCGATATTTATATCTGTTTATCATAAACAAATTGCGTGCAATTGTCAAACCTGACGGCAGAAAGCCGTCTATTCCATCGCCCGTTCCCTTTGAAGCGGAGACCAGCCATCAGCGCCAGCCAAAATCTGAGTTAGAGAATAATCAGCTGCCTGATCGGCTGTAAGCTGCTGCGACCAGCTAATTCGCTTGTCGCTGGAGCCGCCCGGCCCTGTACTTGCATATTCCCCATAATGAACGGTAGGGTGGGCTTCAGGCTTGTTCCAATCATCCCATCCGGCAGGAGCAATATGCTCGCCCATCCAGCAGCGGATAAAAATCGTTTTGGCATGATTGCGCCATGGCCTGCCTAAATATACGCTTCCTGCTGGAGCATCGCCTATCAAGCGGCATTCATTGAATACATATCCGTGAGGCGCATGCTCTGGGGTAGATGCAGCAGCAATCCATCCGTTAATGGCATCCGGCTCAGCAGCGCCGCGATTTTTGGCAAAAATATCGCAGTAGTTGAACAGTACCGTAGCCGAGCCGAAAATAAAATCAACATCGCCTTCTATATAACAGTTCTCGTAAAATTGCCGGGACTGCTTTCTTGGAGCGCCTTCCCTTGGACCGCCAAAAAAACTGCGGTCAATAGGAACTTCCGGCAGCGGCCCCGTAAATAGCGTATCCTGATGGCCAATTAAACGGCAATTGCGGAAGCTGGCGCGATCGCCATCAGCGTAAAGCGCCAGCGCTTGGCCCACCTTTTCCCCAGGACCTGCCGTATTGATAAACGTCATATTTTCTCCTATAAAATCATCCGCTCCAACGAACACGGTATACGAATAAAACGTATGATAGAGCTCGCCGTCCGGAAATGCTTTTGTGGCATGGTCGTCAAAGCTGATGATCGTCTCCTTGGCACTTTCTCCTATTAAGCTGATCATTGGCTTTTCGATATGAAGCTTCTCATAATAAAACCCATTGCGAATATAAATGATGACCCGCTCCTCATTCGTTGCTGGAACAGTATCAACAGCTGCTTGAATGGATGTAAAATCGCCGCTTCCGTCAGCGGCTACTACAATAGAGACAACCTTGTTTTCTTCTGCTTTCATTCTAGCCGCTACACCTCCAACGGAAAAGCATGATGCCTGCTCTCGTCCGTCTCCTGAAAAATCGCTTCCGCTGTCCGCAGCGCCCAGGCAAGCTTCTTTGTCTGTTGCATCGCAAAGTCCTCCTTCAATCTAAATTCGCTCCTTGCAAATCGCTACCGAATTCCGCAAATACAGCTTCGGCTGGATGACAACCGGATATTTAGCATCTTCACCCCGTATCAGCGCAACGATCAGCTCAGCCGCCTGAACAGCCAGCTCGCCGAGCGGCGGGCCGATCGTCGTCAATGCGACCTCGGCATACTGCATATCCGGCAAATCATCGTAACCGATTAACGAGATATCCTGCGGCACTTGGAAGCCCGCTTCAATGAAAGCACGCAGCGCCCCTCGTGTAACCAAGTTGTTGAGGCCGATGAAGGCGGTTGGCGAGCTGCTCGTAAATGTGTAGTTGCGTACGGCAAAATACCCGTCTTCCCAAGAGGAATAAGCCGGAAGCACGCTGCCTTCGCAAAATTCCAATCCCGTCCGCTGCAGCGCCTCCATATAGCCTTCAATTTTAATGTTCTGGGAATTGCCGATAAAGCCAATGCGCTCATGGCCATGCGCTTTTAAATGCTCGACCGCTTTGAAGATGCCTTCTTTGCGGTCGATTTTAATATAAGGCGAATTGGGGTTCTCATCCGCACCGAGTACGAAGCATGGCATCGGCATCGAGGAGACGAGCTTCCAGAACGCCTCCCGATCATCCAGCATATACTCCCAGAAAATGCAGCCATCCACTCGAAGCTGGCTGAAAATGTCTACCCCATCGCCCGCTATGACCAAAATCATTTGATAACCGCGGCTTTTCAGCTCGCTATGCAAATTTTTCGATATGTTGGAAAAGAGCGGGTTGCTGAGTTCATCCAGAACAAAGCCAATAATATTGCTTTTGCCCGAAGAAAGCTGCTGCGCCATAATATTTTTTCGGTATTGATATTTTTCCGCGATTTCCAGCACTTTCTGTCTTGTAGCCGGTTTAATTAGCGGATCATTGTTCAATGCCTTGGAAACTGTGCTGTAGCTTACTCCTGCAAGCTTGGCGATGTCCTTAATTGTAACCATTTCTGAGCCCACGCCTTTCCCGTCAACCGATTGCGGTTCCTCATGCCCTATTCTATATGCTATATGCTTTAGAACTAGGATTTCGAGGCAGCCAAGTATCGGTCATACTGAGCCTGCCTGCCCGCAATGATTTGTTCAATATTCATATTTTTTAAGTTTGCAATATAAGCATCGAATTGATCAAGACTTTCTTTTCCTGTAATGAATTTCAAATTCATCTCATCTACATACGTTTGGATGTCCGGCATCGACATGTTTTCGACGCTTGCTTCCTCTGGCAGCGCATATACATTAGGGAATGGAGGACGGATATATTGCTCAAGCTCCTTATCCCGCTTCTCATGCCATGGCGCTACGATTGCATCCGCAGAATCCGTCGATTGCGCGCTAGGCAGGTTGACTGGGCCAATACCATATTTTTGAATGAAGTCATTGTCCTTGCCCTTCTCGGTGAACTGCTTCTTGCCGTCCTTCTCTTCGTACGTTACACCTTCAATGCCCCAAGTGTAGTAGGTTTGCGCTTCTTCCCCAATAGCATAGTCTAGAAACTTGAAGGCCAGCTCAGGGTTTTTAGCATTTTTGGAAATACCGAAAATTCGGCTTACCGGCGTGCGGCCCACGTAGAACTGGTCGCCATGCGGCCCTTTCAGCGGCAAAATGCCTTGGATAAGCGGCTCCTCCGGGTTGTAGTCCGCGAACAGCGGGCTGTACACCATCGACGTATACCAGCTGAAGTTGAACGTCGCGCCTGTTATATTTTGCGAAAATCTCGAGGTCACTTGATCCGCTGTTGTACTGGCGAAATCTACGCCCAGCAAACCGTCGTTATACAAGCCATTCAGGTAAGCCAAATACTCCTTGTAGACCGGCTCATAGTAACCATAATGGACTTTGCCGCTGTCATCTGCGTAAAAGTTGCTCGACAAATCCATGCCGAACACCGGGCCAAAAGCCATCGGTATAAATTTAGGGTCCATCGACATTGGTATTTCATCCTGCTTGCCGTTGCCGTTCGGGTCGTCCGTTTTGAATTTTTTCAGCATTTCCGTAAATTCGTCGAGTGTGGTCGGCTCTTGAAGGCCTAGCTTTTTGAGCCATCTTTCATTCACCATAAACTCCGGCATGTAATTTTTCGTCAGCGTCTGCTGGGGAATATAATACATTTTACCATCTGGAGTCGTCAGACTGGCTTTAATATCGGGCGATTTTTCATAAAGTTTTTTCAAATTGACGCCATATTTCTCATACAGCTCATCAAGCGGTATAAACAGTCCGCTATTTAAATATTTCATCGTCTGATCCGTATCCGGCAAATAAACGATATCAGGCAAATCCATGCCCGCCGCGAGGCGAGGCCCTACCGCATCCGGGTAGTTTTGCGGAGGCAGCAGCTCCCAATTCACTTTCACATTGGCATTTTTCTCAATTTGCTTGACGATTTCAGCCGATGCCAGATCCACATTCGTCGTCCAGGCATTCGTTCCGAGGAAGGTCAGCTCCTGATTAGGCTGGTCGGTAATCGGCCCCGAGCCGTTGTAGGCTGGCCCCGTTTCCGCTGCTGCGCTTGCTGCTGCTGCGCTTGCTGCTGGTGCAGCATTTCCATCTGTAGCTGCCGGTGCTCCACTGTTGCTGCATCCTGCTACTGCCGTTGCCAAAATGATAACCGATAATGCTTTTTTTGCCCCTTTTAACTGTTGTGCCATTGAACGTTCCCTCCCATAATAAAAGCCAAGTTTACAAGCGGTGTTAGCCTTTCACTGCGCCCAGCGTAATGCCTTTAACGAAATAACGCTGGATAAAGGGATAAATCATAATAATGGGCAAAATGCTGACGACGATGGATACATATCTGACCTGCAGTGAAGAGACGGCAAGCGCTCCAGTCGACGTGGCCCCGCCCATACGCTGCATAATTTCCGGAGATGCCATAATGAGCACCCTTCGCAGAAAAATTTGCAGCGGCTGCAGCTCCTGATTGCCTAAATAAAGCAGTGCCGAGAAAAAATTGTTCCAGTGAAACACCGCGTAATACAAGGTGAGCACTGCAAGCGTCGGCTTGACGATCGGCACGGCGAGCCGGAACAGCATCGTAATATCATTCGCTCCATCGATGGAGGCGCTCTCGAAAATTTCCTTCGGAATGCCTTCAAACGCCGAGCGGCAAATCATGACGTTAAACGTAATGACCAGCACTGGTACCACCATGACCCATCTCGTGTTATAGAGGCCAAGTGTCGTCAGCAGCATGTAAAGCGGAATTAATCCGCCGGAAAAATACATCGTAAACGCAATGAAGAAATTCAGCTTGCGTCTAAGGAAAAAATGCGCTCTGGACAAAGGGAAAGCGGCGAGGCAGGTGGCGACAATGTTCAGCGTCGTTCCGACAACGGTGTACCATACCGTATTGTAAAAGGAAACCCACAGCTCCTTGTACTGAAGCACCATTTTATACCCCGAAATCGTGAAATCGACTGGATATAAAAACACCTGCTGCTTGTCAATCGCGCTGACGGAGCTGAACGACACGCTGACGACATAAAGGAAAGGATATAAGGTTACGAGAATAGCCACACAAGTGATGAAATACACCAGGCTATAATAAATCAGATCTGTCTTAGATTTTTTCATGCCAGACTCCTTTTCCAGCGACTTGTTAAGGCGCGCTCTGTTACCATAGCGACATGTTCGTTGCCCGACGCGTCAATTGGTTCGCCGCAAACACGAGAATAAAAGTGATGATGGAATTAAATACGCCAATGGCTGTCGCAAAGCTGTAGTTTTGTCCGATGATGCCCATCCGGTACACATAGGTGGAAAGCACATCTCCTGTTTCATAAGTTGCTGCGTTATAGAGCAGGTAAACTTTCTCGAAACCTACGCTCATAATGCCGCCAAGCGACAGCAGCAGCAAAATAATAATCGTAGGCTTAATGCTTGGAAGCGTTAAATGCCATAACTCCTGAAATTTATTGACCCCATCGATTTTTCCTGAATCATACATTTCCGGATCAATGCTCATGATAGCTGCAATGTAGATAATTGAGCTGAAGCCGAAGCTTTGCCAAATGTCTGAGCTGGTGAAGATCGTGCGGAACCATCCCGGCTCCATCATGAAATTAATCGGTTCAAGTCCTATCTTCTCTAGCAAAATGTTGACGATGCCATCCGTCGGCGACAGGAAGTTGATCAGCATGCCGGCAATGACAACGGTTGAAATAAAATGCGGCAAATACGTAATCGTTTGGGCGAAGCGCTTGAATGCCCTATTTTTAATTTCCACTACGCAAATGGCGAATAAAATCGGAATTGGAAAGCCGAACAGCAGCGGCAGAAAAGCGAGCAAAAAGGTGTTGCGGAGCAGCCTCCAAAAGTAAATCGAGTCATAAAATTGGATGAACCATTTTAACCCGACCCAATCCCCACTGAAGATGCCCTTTCCCGGCGTAAAGTTTTTGAAAGCCATAATGACGCCCGGCATTGGAAAATACATAATGACCAAATAATAAATAAAAATAGGGGAAAACATGAGTAGTAAATATTTGTCCCGTTTGACTAGCCTAATCAGAGTCGCAGTGCGGCTATTCAATGAAATCCACTCCCTTCAGATTTAAATTTACAACGTTTGAAAAATTGAATATGACGCTGACTCCAATCAACGATCAACAGGCCATTTTACTACTCATCATCCCCCTTCATTTAAATTTACAACGTTGTAATTAATGAATAAATGTATGCGTTTTCATTACGTTTTTATCATTCTAGCAGTTTATTTTCGTTTTGGCAATGAAAACGATTTATAATTTTTTTAAAGCCATGCCAGCACTCGGTTTCAGCATTTGATTTGATTCGTCTGATTAATGGGGCCCGGCACCCGCTTGCACGATATTCGGCACATCCAGCACAGCATCAAGCGAATAGCTGTAAGGGAACGGCAGCGATGATGGGAATGCAGCTCCAGTGGCCGATGTTCCGGTCGTCTGATTGTAATAGTTGTTGCGCTCATAGAACGTGTAAGCGTCTGACGAGCTGTCTAGACCAACCTGATTGCTTTGATTCGTTTTGTAAAAATAATTGCGTTCGGAATAAATGACGCTGCCGCTGCCAATTTGGTTTGCATTGTATTGCTGCTGCGAAAAACCTGCTGAATTGTTGCCGCTCGGCGTTGTGCTGTTATCAAAATAGTTGTTGTACAGGTGTACAAAACCTCTCATCAGCGGACGGCCTTTCATGTTCGGGCCAAACCAGTTGTGATGCATCGTGACATGCAGCTTGCCGCCGCCATAGGTGTAAGAATCGCTGGCATTCGAGCCAATAATGAGCGCCAGACGCTCGGAGGCGAGATCCTGATTAACGCCTACCCAATTCCATAGCGGGTTCGGATTCATATTCACCCAGCTGTCAGTGAAGTAGAAATGATTGTAGGAGAGGGTTACATTATCCGACTTTTGCGAGACGAGCAGCAAATCGTCGCTGATGTTGTAGAAGGTGCAATGGTCAACGAGTGCATTTGTTACCCGGCGGAAGGATACGCCCAAATAGTTGGTGCCGCTGCCGCCTGGCTGCGTCGCTGCGCCCGAAAGATTTTGCAAATCCTTAATGTTGCCGTAGAAGGTAATGTTCTTAATGACGATATTTTCGATATTCGTACCTGTCGCAAGCAGCTCGCCGCTGAACTTGAGCTGAATATTTTGCAAAACCGCTTGTCCGCCCGCTGCCCCTTCAATCGTGACATTGTTCCAGCTGGTGCTGGCGAATGTCAGCGTCGTTAATTGCGAGCCGCCATAAATGTTGCCTTTAACAATAATGTGGTGCTTCCCGTTGTTAAAAGCCGCTTGCAGCTCTGCCAAGTTGGTAACCGTGACCGCAGCTGCCGTAGAGCCGTCTGTCGTTCCGTATCCGCCTGTTGAAGCCGCCTCTGCCCGAGATATACCGAATTCGGATACGGGCGCTGATACTAAACAAGCACTAACCATTAACGTACTCAGTAAAAGCATAGACCATTTTTTCAAACGCATTTTCTTACCTCCTCTTAGGTTTTGGTGAAGCAGGTGAAGCAGTGCTGCTTAACAATGGGAACCCCCTTTCTATCTTGAAAGCCAGAAACTGAATAGTAAGCGCTTACAAGATGGAATTGATTATACATCTATTTGTAAACTTTGGATAGTATTTTCTTTTTTTGCGTGCCCGGAAAAATAAAGCTTACATCCGTTGCAAAGCTGCAGAAGGCTTTAGCATCCTCCCACACTACAAGTACAGCTGCCTCCATTTTTACAATAAAAAAGGAGCAGACCCAAGGCCTGCTCACTATCCCTGTTATATCTTATTTCCCCTTCGCCAATTTTCCTGCCTGCATCCGTTCCCGCTCAATTAGTTCTTTCATCGAGGCATTGCCCATCCATAGGACACAAGCAAGCGCCAGCACGGCTGGAACTATGGACCACATAAACGTTGTGGAAATCGAATGAGACAGCGCGCTTATAATTTTATCCATCACTTCTGCCGGAATCGACTCCCGTTTTTCAGGGGTCAGAATTTGCCGGACATTTTCAGTAGGGAGCGCCGCGCCGCCACTGCCGCCTGCAAAAGCATCGCTCATGCCATTCGTGAAGCTATTGCGCTGAATAATCCCAAACACCGTAATGCCGACCGTCATCCCGAAGGAACGAATAAACGACATTGTAGCATTAGCAGACCCTCGCTGCCTCATATCGAAGCTGTGGATGGTAGACATCCCGAGCACTGAGAACGAGAAGCCGATGCCAAAGCCCGTAATGAACATAAAGAAAGCAAGCGTCCATTTGGTCGTTTCGGGACTGATCGTTGAGAGCAGCATAATGCCTGCAATAAAAATAATGGCGGACAGCACCATAACGTTGCGATAAGGCATTTTATTAGCGAGAAAACCGCCCATTTGCGCTGCGAATACCGAGCCTAATGTCATGGGCAGCAGCATCAGTCCAGAGCTAGTAGCCGTACCTCCGTACACCCCTTGCACAAAAATCGGAATGTACAATGCGGCCGTAATAAAGGCTGCGCCATAAAATAAGGCTGCTCCCGTACTTGCGCCATACAATCGCACACGGAACATTTTGAAGGAAATAATCGGTTCAGCCGCCTTGCGTTCAACAAATATGAAAATAATAAACAAAATGGCGAAGATCGCGAACAGCCCTAAAATTTGGGCAGAATCCCAAGCGTATTCATTGCCGCCAAGCTCAAGAGCGAACATTAAGCTGACAATCGAGCCTACCAGTGTTGCGGCCCCCCACCAATCAATTTTCTGCTTGGAATGCTCCATCGATTCCTTGTAAAACAATAAAATAAACAACATAGCTACAATTCCGAATGGAATATTAATATAAAAAATCCAGCGCCAGTTAATATAATCGGTAAAATATGCACCAACGAGCGGGCCGAACAAGCTTGACGTACCGAATACGGCTCCAAACAAGCCGCCCATTTTACCGCGCTTTTCAGCGGGAAATACGTCGAAAACAATCGTGAAGGCAATCGGCATCATGGCGCCGCCACCGATACCTTGAATAGCCCGGTAAATACTAAGCTGTGTGATCGACTCTGCGGTTCCGCATAAAACCGATCCCAGCAAAAACAAGAAAATGCCTAATACAAAAAAACGTTTCCTTCCGTACATGTCGGACAGCTTGCCGAAAATCGGCATTCCCGCCATCTCTGTTACCAAATAAGCGGAAGTGACCCATACAAATTTGTCCATACCGCCTAGATCGCTTACAATCGTTGCCATAGCCGTTGATACAATCGTATTATCGATCGATGCAACGAAGATAGCTAGCAGCAATCCCGCTACGACGAAGCCAAGTCTACTTTGAGCCGCAGACATGAAAAATTCCCCTTTGTAATGATGTGAAATGCTTGAAAAGCTCTAGTTGTGGTGTATTGCCGTGCGCTGCTCAGCTTTGTTATTATAAACAATCCCGTCCTGGAGTCCTATTGGACGAGAGAACGAATAAACGCTCGGTCCAGGGACCGAACGCCATTTTTTATAAGCTATATTTATCAAGCTGATCCAGAAAACCGCGCGACTTCAGCGGAATGCCAATATGCAGATCCATCAGCATACGCATTACCTTCTTAAGCTCTTGCTTCGTTTCTGGCTTGACTTGAATAGAACCAAGCCTGCGCAAATCCATTCGGACAAACAATCGCAGCAGCTTATACGCTGCTTCAGACAATACGATGCCTTGGGGGTCTTTGTGACCGCATCGGCGGCATAATACACCGCCTGCGGCTGCACTAATTCGGAAGGGAGTCTCCTCACCGCCGCATTCCACACAATGATCCAGTACAGGCGCATACCCTGACATATCCAGCACTCTCATCTCATAAAGATGAGACACAATCTGCGGGTCCTTCCCCTCCACCAAGCCGCTTAAATAAGCCTTCAGCTGCTCGAACAGAAAAGAACTGGTATCCTCCTCCTGCATTGCCCTATCCGTTAATTCTGCCGCATAGGAAGCGTAAGCAGTCAGCTCCAGCTGTTCGCGGAGTAGATGGTTGGACGCTAAAATTTCACCATGATTCAGCGTACCAAGTCCGCTAGTGCGAAAAAAAGTAAATTCCGCGTATGTAAAGGGCTGCGCGAGAGAAGCGTGCCTGCTCCGAGCCTTCTTCGCGCCGCGTATCAATATCCCTACCTTGCCATTCGTATTCGTCAGCACATTGATTATTTTATTATTTTCCCCATAATCCATGCTGCGAATAACGATGCCTTCCAAACGATACAGCATAATGAAACTCCCCCGTGACCGGCTTAAGACAGTCAGAAGGCTGCGCGCCCACTGAACTAAGGAGAAGCTTCTTCTAGCTCGGATGCCCATTCCTGGTCATCACCGAGCATTGAGTTAGGATGATCCGCTTCTCCAAGCTGATCCATTTCCTTGTAGAGCATATAAGACTCCACATCACCGGTCAATGTAAAATACTTCCACGAAAAATTCCGCAATCGTATCAACCCTTTCCGCCTCGGAAATGCTGCTCCAGACGGTATTAGATTGCGTTGATCGCATGAATGTTATCCTTAGCAATTTACGTCAAATTAGAAGCGGCCTTTAGTCGTTTCTAAAGCCTAAGTCTTTAAGCACTCTTTCCTGGTTGCGCCAGTCCTTCTTGACCTTGACCCAAAGCTCAAGGAACGTACGGGAGCCCAGAAGCGCTTCAATATCACGGCGTGCCAGCTTGCCAACTTCCTTGAGCAAGGCACCCTTCTTGCCAATAATAATACCCTTCTGGGAGTCGCGCTCGACATAGATGACACAGCCAATGTAGACAACGCCATTTTCCTGCACCTTCATGTCCTCAATCGCAACCGCAATGGAATGCGGAATTTCCTCACGCGTCATATGCAAAATTTTCTCGCGCACCAGCTCCGTTACAACGAACTGCTCGGGATGATCCGTAATTTGATCGGCAGGGTAATATTGCGGTCCTTCAGGCAAATAACGGATTAGCTGATCCATAAGGGTTTCCACGTTATTTCCTTGAAGTGCAGAAATTGGAATAATTTCCGCAAAATCATATAAATCTTTATATTGCGTAATAATCGGCAGCAGCTGCTCTGGATCGATTTTGTCGATTTTGTTCAGCACGAGAAAAATCGGCGTCTTGACCTTTTTAAGCTGCTCGATAATAAAACGGTCGCCGCCGCCAATGCCATCGGCTACATCAACAAGAAACAGGGCAGCTTCGACTTCTTGAAGCGCGCTTTGCGCGGTTTTCATCATGTAGTCGCCAAGCTTGGACTGCGGCTTGTGAATGCCCGGCGTGTCCAAAAATACAATTTGTGTATTGTCTTTCGTATATACGCCATGAATTTTGTTGCGTGTCGTTTGGGGCTTGTCCGACATAATGGCAATTTTTTGCCCGATCAGGTGATTCATCAGCGTGGACTTGCCCACATTAGGTCGGCCGATGATGGCTACAAAGCCGGAACGAAATTTGCCGTTTGTACGGTTGTCAGTTGTAGGTGTACTCATTAGGCTTCAGCTTGCCCCTTTTTCAATACCATTGGTGTAAATGCTCCAGGCAGCAAGTCAGAGACGGTCGAAATCGACCAGTTGCCCCGCAGATTGCCCATAATAACTGGCGTATCCGGGTAAAGCAGCTCAACGAGCACCTGGCGGCAAATTCCGCATGGCGTAATAGGTTCTTCCGTATTTCCAATAACCGCAATCGCTTGAAATTGTCCTGGCTTTTTGCCATCGGCAATCGCCCGGAACATAGCAGTGCGCTCCGCGCAGTTGCCCGGACCATAAGCAGCATTTTCGACATTGCAGCCATAGTGGACATGCCCGTCGTTGTCTAGCAGGGCAGCGCCGACATTAAACTTGGAATAAGGCGTATAGGCCCGCATCATCGCCTCTCCTGCCTGATTAAGCAAAGCTGCATAATTTTCTTGCAAACCTTCGTAAGTAACTGTCATTTATTGTTGACTCCTTTAAAATTACTGGCGTCCCGCCGTTATGGCTTGCCATAATGGCGGGCCAAGAATAATAAAACCAATGAAGACGGCAAAGCATGCTGCCAGCAATACAGCACCAGCAGCAACATCTTTTGCCGTCTTAGCGAGCGCATGGCGCTCCGGACTTGCAAGATCTACAACTTTTTCCACCGCTGTATTGACCATTTCTGCTACGATAACGATCGCCATCGTGAGCAGCAGCAGTGCCCATTCCATACGTGTAAGCGATAGAAAAGCGCCAAACAGAACGACCGCAGCAGCGACCAGCACATGAATGCGCATATGGCGTTCATTTTGCACGCCAAATACGATGCCCGCCCACGCAAATCCTAAACTGCGTATAAACTTTTTCATTAACGCGACAAGCCTGCCTTCGAAAGCACTGCTTCCTGCTTGCTCGTCATCACTGCCTCATCGCTTTCCGTCTCGTGATCATAACCGATTAAATGCAGAAAACCATGAACAAACAGGAAGCCGATCTCCCGCTCAAGCGAATGGCCGTACTCCTCGCTTTGCTCAACCGCTTTCTCTACGGATATAACAATATCGCCCAGCATGCCCGAAATAGGATCAACCTCATCTTCGCTTTCCACTTCAAAAATAATGTCCAGCTCATCCGTTCCATCATCCTGCATCGCAAATGATAAAACATCAGTAGGACGATCAATGTTGCGGTAGTCGCGATTCAACTGATGAATTTGCTCATTATCGGTAAAAGTCAGCGTTACTTCGCCCGTTGTCATGCCTTCCGCTTCGCCAGCCAATTGAAGCAATTGCTCCAACCGGGTGATCCAAGCTTCGGGAATGTCTACCTTATCCTGCTCATTGCTATAATCCAGCTGCAAACTCATGCTAAACGCTCCTTTGACTTAACATCCTCAGGGTACTCAATTCGGGAGTGAAAAATCCCGATTACGCTTTCCTTGAGCGACTGTGCGATCTTATCCAGCTCCTTGAGCGTCAAATCGCATTCGTTGTATTGATTGTCATCCAGCCTGCTTTTGATGATTTTGTTGATCATCGCTTCTACCTGCTCAACCGTAGGGCTGCGCAGGCTGCGGACAGCTGCTTCCACGCAATCGGCAATGCCGACCACAGCGGCTTCCTTCGACTGGGCCTTCGGGCCAGGATAGCGGAAATCATCCTCCGTAAAGGAAGGCTCCTCCCCCTGCTCCTCAGCCTGCTTAAGCGCCTTGTAATAAAAGAATTTCAGCGACGTCGTGCCATGATGCTGCTCGGCAATATCACGAATAGGCTTCGGTATATTATGCGCCTTAAGCATATCCACGCCGTCCCGCGCATGGGCGCAAATAATCGACCGGCTAAGCTTTGGATCAATCGAGTCATGCGGATTTTCCATATTCGTCTGATTTTCAATAAAATAATTCGGCCGCTTCGTCTTCCCAATGTCATGGTAGAACGAGCCTACACGGCAAAGCAGCCCGTCCGCCCCGATGGACTCAGCCGCAGCTTCCGACAAATTGCCGACCATGACGCTGTGATGGTACGTTCCCGGCGTCTCGGTAAGCAGCTTGCGCAGCAGCGGATGGTTCGGGTTAGACAGCTCGACAAGCTTGAGCGCCGACAAAATGCCAAAGGTCACTTCAAAAAACGGCATAAGGCCAATCACCAGCACAGCTGTCAGCAGGCCGCTTGCAAAAGCAAAGCAAAGCGAATACACAAGCGGCCCTTGATCCAGACGCTCCGTCAGCAGCATGAGCGCAAGAACGGAAAACGTGCCGAACAGGCTGACCATAATGCCTGCCTTTAAAATCGTCGATCGCTGGCTTGCTCGATGTATCGAGAAAATAGCCGCGACGGAAACGACGATAATAACAAAGCCGTATTGGAAATCAAAAATTTGATTTTGCCCCGTGCCCGAATTCAGCACAATGCTGCCGATAATCGCAAACAAAATCGAGCTGATTAATGCCAAATGCATATCCAGCAGCAGCGTAATCAGCATCGTCCCGAGCGCCGCTGGAGCAAGGAAGCCGACATACGGGATTTCATCTGTCTGGATTAATGAAATAATGATCATCACCACGATGTTGATCAAATAGATGAGCCACAGCATTAAAATTTGCGCATTATTATATTTCGGCTTCAGGCCGGAAATGCCGCCTGACTGATGCAAATAGCTGTACATCGCCGTGATGAACAAAACGGACAAAATCAACAGGCCAAGCTGCGGCCAATAATTGCGTTTATCCTGCAGCAGTGCCGAATCCTTCAGCAGCTCATACATTTCTGGCGTGATGACTTGCCCGCGCTTGACGAGAACGTCGCCTTCCTTGATAACGACCTGAGGCGTGTTTTTCTTCGCCTGGATTTTCGCTTCATCCGTCGCTTCCTTATCAAGAAAGCGGTTCGGCATAATGGAGAAACGCGCCAGCTCCTGCACAATTTCACGGCTAGTCCGGTCGGAGAGGGAGCTTGCGTTCACCAGCTCCGCCACACGGGTACGCGCAGCATCCGCACTGCGGAGCTGCTCGCTCATTAGCTTGCGTACAATCTCCTGCGCAACCTGGCGCATTTCCGTAATTGACTCTACCGACATGCGCGGCATTTTATAAAATGTTTCCTCAGAAATCGCGTATTCCTGCTCTTTAATAACGACCGCCATCTCATCGAGCAGCGTATCGCTATAAGTGCCATTGCCTTTATTTACCTTGACGTAATTATCGACAAAATCGGGATACCTGCCGGGAATTTCATTGCGGTAAATATCGATTTTATTTTGCGTCGTAACCTGATCATCCTGATTCAACTGCTCCATGCGCGAAAAAATCTCGCCCAGCAGCAGCTCGCTGCGCAGCGCGACGTTCGAATAGATCGCATCTACGCGGTTCGCCGCTTCCTCCTGCGCCTGCAGCGTCGCCTTGCTGTCCGGTATTTGATGGGGAGCGACGATATCCTTCTCGCTGGCTACGCCCTCTTGAATATCATACGTTTCCGGAACGAGATGCGGAGAGAGACTGAAATAAAACAGCAACACAAATAATAACATGAGCACGAAGCGGACAGCTACGCTCTGTTTCCACCCCGCAGCCTTGGAGCTCTGCAGGTTCCCCTGTTTACCGGAATGATTCTGGTTCTGGTTCATGGAGCGGACATTCCTCTCTATGCTTTGTTCTCAGCGTCCTGATTGTAGGCGACAATGATTTTCTGCACTAAGGAGTGACGGACAACATCCTGCTCGGAAAAAAAGATAAAGCCAAGTTCGTCTATGTTTTGCAAAATCCGCTGTGCCTCTATTAAACCCGAGTTTTTCCCTCTTGGCAAATCAATCTGTGTCACATCGCCGGTAATAACCATCTTTGAGCCGAAGCCTAGACGTGTCAAAAACATTTTCATTTGCTCCGGCGTCGTATTCTGGGCTTCATCCAAAATAATAAAGGAATCATCAAGGGTCCGTCCCCGCATATACGCAAGCGGAGCAACCTCAATGGTGCCGCGTTCAAAAGCCTTTACCGTCTGCTCAGGTCCCAGCACATCATGCAGGGCATCATAAAGCGGACGCAAATAAGGATCGACCTTCTCCTGCAAATCGCCGGGCAGAAAACCGAGATTTTCGCCTGCCTCGACAGCTGGCCTTGTCAGTATGATTCGCTTCACCAATCCCTGCTTCAAGGCGGCTACGGCGAGCACGACAGCCAGATAGGTTTTTCCTGTGCCGGCTGGTCCAATTCCGAATACGACGTCATGCTTGTGAATCGTCTTTACATAATGGCGCTGGCCAATCGTTTTAACCCGAATGGGCTTGCCGCGAAACGTAGTTGTAATTTCAGCCTTGAATAAATCAAGAAGCTCTTCTGCCTGCATCGTACGGGCCAAATCAAGCGCATACATCATGTCCCGCTCTGAAGGCATGTAGCCGCCCCTTACAAGCTGCAGCATGACGCTGAACAGCTGCTCAAGCGAGCGTACCTCCTGCACAGCACCAGAAATGACGATTTCTGCCTCACGAGATGTGATCGAGGACTCGCACTGCGCCTCTACCAGCCTCAGGAACTTGTCCTGCGGGCCAAATACCGCTAATCCTTCTCCCGCGTTTTCCAGCGGAATTCTGACGACTATTGTTTCATTTAGCAAACAACCTCAATCTCCTTGCATCTGGACTAGTGGCATCTCTTTCACAATCGATTGCTCTACTTCAAAAAGAACTTTCATATAAACTTTACCATTCTCCGTCTTTTCATGCAAAACAATTTCATCCCGGATGACCGCATCGCTGCCTGCTTTTGTCATTACATTCGCTTTCGCCTGCAAAATTCCACCTGCGCGCGCTTCATCCGCTGATAATTTAAGCTCTTCCGTATGCACTTCCATTACCGTCTGCTTCATCCGTCCGAAGGGCAGGCTTATGCTTTTAAAGTTCGTCTTGTCCTCCTCCACGATCGTCTCCGACTGCTCGTACGGATTTTTGCCGTAGCCGCTCACCTGCAGCGCCCTGCCGCCAATGACCACATACCACTTCTCCTTCTTTTCCCCCGTATACGCTTTAACCTGCTGCGACATCGGTGAAGCAATATTAAATTCATACCAGACCAGCCCGCGAACTGAGCCCTTTGCCACAACCGACTGCATATATGCGCCGCCGCCCAGCGTACCTGAAATCAACGTTTGTCCTTTTCTGACCTTCGTGTTTTTCTTTACGACAGCACGACCGCGTTCCGTATAAATTTCCGTAATGACCGCATCAGCAGAAGCAATGAGATGGCGAGGATTTTCCAATTCGCGATGATCAGGCTCGGTCGTTTCCGCGACTTGAATGATGATTCTTGTTCCTCTTTTCTCCACGCCGATCCATGTTGCTTTCGGCAGCTTGTTGACGAGCCTTTTTGAAATAATATCCGTATCCGCCAGGCGGAATGACCATTGGAGCGGGAAAATCCCCTCCTGCCGCGCCGCCTCAACAATTTCCTCCTCCGTTAATTTCACGTTGCCCTTAACCTCAACCGACCATATAAGCGAGGAGAGCAAATAGATGCCAATAAAAAATAACGCAATGCCTGCGATGAAAAATTTTCGTTTTTCAAGCCTTGCTAACCAAAACGGCATCCCTTGCCGCTTTACGACATGCGCCCTACAGCCTGTCTCCTTTAAAAAAGGCTTCAAGCGAAAATAACCACTCAAAGGCACATCAAACTGCAGCTTGCCATCGCCCGTCCAACCGATGGACGCAAGCTGCAGCCCCCCTTCCAATGCCCGATTTACAAGCTGCTCAGGTTGTCCGCCCCTGATAGTTACTGTTACGACGCCGAGTACCCAGTCCGACCATTTCAGCTTCAAGCCGCTCCCCTCCTACTCCCGCAAGGCTATGCCCGTAATTTGACCTTCGATAAAAACCTCTTCTGTCCAAATCGTCCGAATCACTAGCGAGCTGCCCGTCACTTCAAGCTCGCCCTTGCTGAGCGCGAGCCTAAGCTGCTCGCTGGAAAAATGAATGACACCGCGATGGTTCTCAATATATAACTGGCGATCGCCGATCATCGTCAGCCGGGGAAGATCATAGACGACATCCTGGGGCAAATCCAGAATATCCGCTGTCATTTTGCGAAGTTTGCGTTTTAAACGGTTCATAGGTAAAGGATCGTCCCCCTTATCACGCTCGCCAGACGTTAAATATGACACAAGGCCCATTATCGTACTATATCAAGCTATGCGCGGGGTGATGACTTTATGAAAAATAGCGCAGCCCTCAGTCATCCTTAATGGATTTCTGAAAGCCGCGCTATTCAAAAATAAAGCTTATATTATCTGACTTTGCCATAAGGACGCTTCGATTTCGGCGGGCCCAATATTTCGGACCAGATGACCGCTTTGCGAAGCTCCTCCGCGCTCAAAGGCGCTAACCGAGTGTCAGCAGCAGCCTCAGCCTCGCTGCTAGCCCGATTGCTGCGCCCTGCAGCGGCTTCGCGCTGCTGCGAGGCCGTTATAGGCACTTGCTGCTTCTGCTTGCTCTCAAGCGCTCTGGCGAGCTCTGACAGGTGGCGCTGCTTCTCACGCTCAGCCTCCTCCTCCGCTTGGCGGTAGGAAATCGACCGTTCCTCATAATCATCGTTATCCTCCCATTCCGGGTAAGCCTCTCCCTGATCATATCGACCGGACTGATGCTGATGCACCTCTGTCCCCTGCTGCGGATAAGCAGCATCGGCCGTGCTTTGACCATTAAAGTCCGGCATCCGCGGATTGGTCCGCTTTTTCGCACTGACCCGATTGAAAATCGACAGGAGAAAGCCGCCGACAATAACGACGAAATAAATATTTTTCGTAATAAACTCTATTACATGTTCCACTGGTTCAGATTCACCTCCAGGGTAAGCAGCTACGCCCGTGCTTTATTTGCCATCTTTAATTGTCATTTTTTTCGGTTGGGGCGTCGCTCTTGCCGATGGAATTACGCATTTGTGTATCCGACTCCAGGTTTTTCAGGTTCAAATAGTCCATGACGCCGATTTTGCCGTTTTTGAGTGCTTCCGCCATTGCAACTGGCACTTGCGATTCGGATTCCACAACCTTCGCCCGCATTTCAATTACGCGCGCCTTCATCTCCTGCTCCTGCGCTACCGCCATTGCCCGGCGTTCCTCCGCTTTCGCTTGAGCAATCCGTTTGTCAGCCTCCGCTTGCTCCGTTTGGAGATGGGCGCCGATGTTTTTGCCTACATCAACGTCAGCAATATCA
The DNA here is from genome assembly GCF_059609455.1 of Paenibacillus liaoningensis. Lineage (NCBI taxonomy): Bacteria > Bacillati > Bacillota > Bacilli > Caryophanales > Paenibacillaceae > Paenibacillus > Paenibacillus liaoningensis. The sequence goes on along the minus strand of NZ_JCAALU010000012.1, from coordinate 267,758 downwards.
ATTGACAAGATTTCGAATGCTGTACCAGCATCAAGCCCTTTGCCAAGCACCGTACGGGAAATCATATCCGGATTTTCAAGAACGTCTTTATGAGAATTTGCTGAACCAACCGTCGTAACGATACCTTCGCCGACACGGGCAATAATCGTCTCTTCACCCGCACCACCGACTAGACGCTCGATGTTGGCACGTACGGTAACACGCGCTTTAACTTTAACCTCAATACCGTCTTTCGCTACTGCTGCAACAGTTGGTGTTTCAATGACACGTGGATTAACGCTCATTTGCACCGCTTGAAGCACATCACGGCCAGCAAGGTCAATGGCAGCCGCACGCTCGAATACGAGCGGGATATTGGCGCGCTGCGCCGCAATCAACGCATTGACGACGCGGTCAACGTTACCTCCTGCGAGAAAATGGCTTTCCAACTGATTAATATTCAGCCCCAAGCCAGCTTTCGTTGCTTTGATGAGCGGATTAACAATCCGGCTCGGAACAACCCGGCGCAAGCGCATCGCAACGAGCGTAATAATACCGATACGCACACCCGACGCCAATGCTGAAATCCAGAGCATAATTGGAAAAAAGCTCAGGAAGACGGACAGCGCAATAATAACAATAACCGCTATAATCAATATAGATACAACCGGATCCAGACCCATTTATAAATACCTCCATTGCTTTAGTAAAGCGCTGAATTGCGCTTATGTTAGGCTATTTACTGTCTCTTTTACAACGACCCATGTTCCTTCTGCCTTAATAACAACAACGCTAGCTCCAGTCGAAATAAACTCGCCTGATGTGACGACATCAATCCGCTGATCGCCGATTTGCACGGTTCCAGCTGGCCTCAGCGGAGTAAGCGTAACCCCAACAAGTCCGAGCAGGCTGTCCTTTTCATCGGCGGATACATATCCTTCTTCCTTCGTCAGCTTATCGCGAAGAATGAATTTGTTCCAAATTCCTCTATGTCTATATTTTCTGAAAATATAATACATCACAAGAACAGCCACTACGAGTGCCGTGACCAGCGAAATAAATGCTGTCATCGGATCGGATGCCGCGGTAACTACACCAGCAACAAGCGCTGCGCCGCCTAGCAGTCCCAAAATACCGAAGCTTGGAACAAATACCTCGATAATAAGCAAAGCCAAACCTATAACGAAAAGAACAATCGATTCCATGCCTGCAAACCCGGCAACATAATGACCGAAGAAATACAAGCTGAAGGAGATAATGCCTAATATGCCCGGTACACCGAAGCCCGGCATCAGCAGCTCAATTACAACGCCCGCAATGCCAATTATGAGCAGCACCGTCATCACATACGGATTAACGAGCCAGCGTGACACTTTCTCAGCAAGCGAGGGCTCAAACGAAATGAGCTGCTTCTGATCAAGCTTCAGCCATGTAATAGCTTCTCCTACAGAAGCTGCGATATGCTCAGCGTAACCGCTAGCCAGCGCCTCATCGGCGGATAGGGACAATATTTCCCCAGCCGGTTTCTCTATGCCTGCTTTCGGCAAGCTAAGCGCCACCGTCGTGTCAACCATCGCAGCTGCAATGTTCGCATCCCGGCCACCCAGCTTTGCAGCCTCCATCATCGTCTTCGTCCAATAGGAGACGATCTTCGGGTTGTCAATCAATTGCCCTCCGCCATCAACGACAGCAGCAGCGCCAATTGTGCTTCCCGGCTCCATGACAATATTTTGCGCATTAAGCGCAATGTAAGTACCTGCCGACACCGCTTTTCCCTCAATATACGCGGTTGTTGGAATGGCGCTTTTCCGGATGACCTCCCCGATCTCCTCTGCGCTCGTCACTTCTCCGCCGAACGTGTTAATAACGAGAACGACACGTTCCGCCTTTGCCTCAGCCGCGTCTTTGTAAGCGCGCTCCAAAAATGACTTAAGTCCACTCTCAATCGTCTGTTTGACTGGAACAATGTAGACTGCTCCTCCAGCTTCATCCGCCGCAAGCTGCTGTGCCTTTACAGGCTGCATACCGACAAACAGGCCGCTGCCCAAGGCGACAACCAATGCTGAGAAAACAGCTAATTTCGCCCAGAAAGCGGTTTGGCGCCATTTTTTTATATTCAACCTTCCACCCCTCCTTTATAACCATTATATTCGTTATTACGATGGATTACCCTGAAACGTTGCAAAATAAGCCTAAATAGCTTACACCACCTTATGGGGACGTACATATTTTGAGCTATAACAGGCAGCTTTTAACGAGTATCCGTTTAAAAATAACTGTATTAAAAAGCAAAAAACACCCCTTGGAAGGGATGTTTTCGTCCGAACATATCGTTATTGCAGAAATTGTTGTACGAGCTGATTTACTAGTTTACCGTCAGCGCGCCCTTTCGTTTTTGGCAACAAGGCGCCCATGACTTTCCCCATCTCGGCTTTGGAAGAAGCACCGAGTTCATGGATGGTCTGCGTTACTATCGCTTTTATCTCTTCTTCGGTCAGCTGCGTGGGAAGGTATTGACTAATAATTTCAATTTCTGCGTTAAGACCTGTTACCAGGTCCTCACGGCCGGCTTTGCTAAATTCTTGGAGGGAATCTTTACGTTGTTTGATCTCACGACTTAGGATATCAAGCATTTCACTGTCGTCCAAAGGACGCTTCAAATCAATTTCCAAGTTTTTAGCTGACGCACGCATCATACGAATGGTTGTAAGCCGGAACTTGTCCTGATTCCTCATGGCCTGCTTCATATCGTCGTTCAATCTTTCGCTCAGGTTCATTATACTAGGAGCCTCCTAAAACTTTCTCTTACGAGCAGCCTCGGACTTCTTCTTACGCTTTACACTCGGCTTTTCATAATGTTTGCGTTTCTTAACCTCAGCCAACACGCCATCTTTAGCGATAGAACGTTTAAAGCGGCGAAGTGCAGAGTCAATGGTTTCGTTTTTCTTAACCTTAGTTTCAGACACAAGTTTTCCCTCCCTCCGAAACAGACCGTCCAGAGCATTAAACACGGTTTATCAAACTCCATTATAAGTCAAAACAAAATACAGTGTCAACTCACTAATTTCACTCGTAAACAATGCCAAATCCATTTTTTAAAATATCGTAGAACATCATGTAAGTATCCCCATTCGTCAGCTCTTTTACATTGAGCATCTGACCAATGATTTCCTCGCTAATCCAGCCGCGGGAAACGAGATCCTTAAGCGCTGTTTCTCTCGTCGTATCGAGTCCAGCCGTCAGTGCCAGCATATAGGCCGCCTGCTCCAATGTCAATGGCCCCGTCAATAAATCCTTCATATCCTTGACTGCACTGTCTGGAAAACCAGGGAACTGGTCGGGATGCGCTTTTTTGAGCGTTCTAATTTTGTTCAAATATCGCCCTATGCTCATCGTGCCATCGAGATCCCATGCCTCATTGGAATAGCTCCCCGACGTCATGTACATGCTCGCTGCAGTCACAAGGCCCTTGAAGTCCTTGTGTTTTATGTAAGCCGGCTGTTCAAACTTTTCATACGTCAAGTCCATGCCCTGCTTGACGAGCTTTTTGCGCAGCTTGCTGATAAGCTTCGTCGATTGGGACAGCTCCCGGACGGTGATGTCATTGCTAATCGCAAGGCTCGCCGCTGCTCCTGCCGCTTCTGCCGTCGCCATGCCGAGCGGAATGACCCTTGCGCTGCCGTGAGGGATCGTATCAAAGCTGGCTGTGCGTCCAACAACGAGCAGACCGTCAACTTTAAGCGGCACCAAGCTGCGGAATGGAACGCCATATTGCATCGGACTTAGCATAATTGTACCCACATCGCTGTAGTTGATGCTTTGAATATCGACATCGTAGGAGCCATAAGCGATGGCATCCCACTTATCCCGGTTTTCCAATACATCGGCAAGCGTCAGCCTGTATTCGCCGTAAATATGCCGGGATTCCCGTATATAAAGCTCAGAAGCCGTACCTGCATAGTTCATATTAGCAAACTCTGGGTACGTCTTCTTTAAGTAATCGACGATGAGCGGCGCTTCTTTTTTGCCAACTTCCATTCCTCGAGCCACCGATTCTGGATCAAGCGGATCGACTCCGTAAATTTGCATCGTATTAAACAACATCGTCTCATTGTTTTCTCTGCCAATATTAAGGCTGCGAATTTTCACCTTGTTCGGATCGCTCGGCGGATATTTTCTAGCATCGCCAAATCCCCAAATGCTTGTGCTGTCTAGACCCAAGCCCTCGAGACCTTTGAAATTCCGCCAAGCCTCGTTCGTCACATTGTCCATTCTAAACACGAGCGTAGCCGCCATCTTCGCTTTGCCTTCTCCAATATCCTGGCGCCCAATGGAGAAAGGCACTCCCGAAGCGGCAGCGATATCCGCATCCTGCGAAGCATCAATGACTACTTTTGCCTCTACCTTCTCGGTCGCCCCGTCCGGTTTAGTAATGGTCAGCCCCATTAGCTGCATATTCTCGCCGGACTGCTGCAAAATCGGCTCCATCTTTTTCACATGCATGAGCAAATCAATATTTTGTTCTTGTTTAACCATCTTGTAAAAGACGTTGGCCGCCGTATGAGTATCAACCGAGCTGCCTTCTACCTGATCAAACCATTCCTGAAATAAGCCTTCGTTCAAAAACTTTGACTTGTGCAAATATCGATAATACCACGGCTGATTCGGGGAATAATTCAAATCAAGCGTATTCAGCCCGCCCAGCGTCATTAAACCGCCCAAAATGTCGCGGTCTCTTCCTTCAAGCAGCAGTACTTTCAGCCCATTCCTCGCTCCAGACACAGCAGCCATTATGCCTTCCGGATCTGTTCCGACAACAATTAAATCATAGCTCGACTGTACGGTTTCAACCGATTCAACCTTCGTAAATGGCGCCTGAACGCGGTCAATGGACAAACGATCGATAGAAGCTACTTTGAATTTATATAAATAATAGCAACCGATCAGCATCAAAAAAGCGAGAGCAACGATCGTCAACATCTTATATTTCGTCTTCAACAACTAAAATAACCTCCGAATTATGAATGCCGCCAAGCAGCAAAGCTTTCATTGCTAGATTAATAGATTTCATTGGTCGAAAAAAGAGCAGGCCCCCACTTCTCTTTAGAAGCCTGCGTATGATGTGATTGCTGCAGATGCTGCGCTTGACTGCATCAATTCAAGCTGGCTTCTGGATGAAGCAGCGTGTGCATATCCGTCGAAGAAATAACGGTCAGCCTCGGAACCAGCATCGGATCGGTTCCCGGTTCAGCGAAACCGCTGCGTACGGAGAACGCCATTCGATAGCCATTTTCACGCAAATGATAAATAATCTGTGTGTTCGCCTCGCCATACGGATAAGCAAAATAAGGCGAATCGATTCCCAGCTCTTTTATTTTGTGAATATCGCTTGTAATCAAGGTGGCGTCAGCAAGCGATGAATAAGCAATGCCGCAAAGCGCCGTCTCTTTTTTGTGCAAATCATAGGTGTGGCTGTGATATTCAAATACGTCGCTAGACGCTTTCATTTCCTCAGTGGAAAGAAAGCTTGTTTTTTTCGAATCGAATGCTGCCGTCTTCTGTTGTATATGAGTTCCAACAACAAACATCGTCGCGTGAAAGCCGTATTTTTTCAAAATCGGATAAGCATACACAATGTTGTTTTGATATCCGTCATCAAAGGTAATGACGACCGATTTGTCAGGCAGGACGCCTTCGCCATTAATATATTTCTCCAACTGCTCCATCGTCGCTGTCTTATAACCGTTCGTGTGCAAATATTCCATTCCCTGCTCAAATGATTCCAAATCAATGATGGAATGATTGTCTGGCTCGCTATTGTCAGCCTTCGGTGCAATGTAGTGATACATCAGCACAGGTACCCGCTCAGCATTGCCTGCCAGCGCCAGAGGCTTAGAATCGGCTAACGGCTTAAGTGCCTGCTTATGTGTCATAATAAAAGCTTGATTTTTGGCCATTTCCCATGAAGTACAGATTTTTTTCGTAACAACGGTCCCCGGATGGGCTACTGCCGTAGCATAAGCAGCGATAAGCAGGACGAAGGAAAACAAACCGACAGCGATATACTTTCTGTAACGAGCCATGCAAACTCCTTTCAAAAACGTTTAATGCACGTTAGGCTTGCGCTATTTCGCATTCAAGGCGCCAAGTTTCTCTCCGCCGAGCAAATGGAAATGCAAATGGTATACCAACTGGCCGCTATCGCTATTCACATTGTTAATTAAACGGTAGCCAGATTCAGCGATGCCCTGCTCAATTGCAATTTGACGTGCGGCTGTGAACAGCTCTGCCATGATAATATCGTCATCTGCCGTCACATCATTCATTGTGGCAATATGTTTTTTAGGAATGATTAAAATATGTACAGGCGCTTCCGGTTTAATATCTTGAAAAGCAACTACTGTATCCGACTCATACACTTTAGTTGATGGCAATGTACCTTCGACAATTTTACAAAAAATGCAATCCATTCAAAACTCCCCCTAAATTATGTTATACAGCCTTCTTCCATCATAACGGAATGAGCAAAGCTCGTCCAATCCCATCCGGCTTCTTGCAGGGTAAAACATAGATGAGCATAGGTTTTTGGCGGCTCACAGCTATTGCAGCTTAACATCTGTGTGGCCGTCTATCGCCTGCTCCAGCTTATCCGCAATTTCCAGCCAATTGTTGTAGCCATTGCCGATTTGAATCGACAAGCTTCTGCTTTCTAATGCATCTGCATTAAAAGCCGTTACAGCTTCCAACTGCAAATGGAATGCTTCCTGAAGCTTCGCAAGGTAATCCTGCTCAGCTGCCGTTAGGGCCCCCTCATGGCCGCCAATCTTGGCCAGCGACTGCTGCACCGCGTTAAAATAAGCTTCCAGCTTGTCCACAGCAAACTCCGTGCCGTTATACTGATGCGCTTCCTTCAGAAAACCCAGCACATGATCCACATTTCGGAAAGCCGCACCAGCACTGAATTTTGCCTCATTCCGCTCCAAAAGCTCTGCTGATGTCCCAAGCTTCTCAAGCTCAGGCAATATCGCATTATAAAATGCTACGGCGCCGATGGCATCTGAAGCGACACGCTGCCCAGTCTCATATTTTTTCTCTTGAATGTTGGACAAATATTGCGAATATAAAAACATATTCCCATTAAGGCTGCATACCAGCAGCACGATTGTGATTGCCAATGCAATCGGCTTTTTCTTCGGCGTTTGTTGCTCTACTGACACGCTTTCTTCCCCCTAAAATTAAATCGCCTTACTATAACTACTGCTATAGCTGCCTCTTCGCAATAAGGTGCTGCTCCAGCTTCAACGAAGTCGCACCGACTGCCCCCCATCAAAAAAGAACACATGGCATTCTGCTACCTGGCGCAGCAAAACAGCTTCAAGTGCCTCCGCATAAAGCTCCAGCTGAAACCGATGGCGCTCGGCTGCACGCTCCCATTGCTGATTGATGATCCGGTCCGTTTTATAATCGACCAGCACCAATCCATGCTGATCCTCGAACACGCAATCCATAACGCCTTGAATTAGAATCTGTTCGTCCTTTGCTTCTTCAGCAACGGAAGGATGCACCCGCGAAGCGGGCAGCATACAGCTGAATGGCACCTCGCGCTTGACCTCATTTGCTGCGAGCAGCCGCAATCCGAGAGGGCTTGCGAAAAAAGCAGCAATATTCATGCTGTCAATGGCTTCCGCCTGGCGCGGTGTTAACAGCTTGCGTTCAATCATGCCCTGGGTAGTCTGCATAACGACGCGCTCATCGACAGTGCCCTTAAGCGGTAAATGCTGCATGACAAGGTGATTGACAGAGCCTTTCTCTGCCGCTGTGAGTGAAATCTGCTCCATAAACCGCGGACGACGCAATCGGAATGAGCCTCCGGGCGCTGGCTGCAGGTCATTGCTATTATTCGCTTCACCTTGCTGCCTCATGTAATCCGATTGTTCCAGGTAATCCAGCCGTTCGGACGATGAATGACTGCCGCTTGCCTCTATATCATTCATCGCTTCCTCTCCAGCTTCAAACAAAGGAGCGGCTTCGCGATCAGTAAAAGCTTCGCCGTGAAGACGTTTAATCTCAGTAACAGACGTTTTGGCAGGCAAAAGAGTTGCAGCTTGATGAGAATAATGAAAATCCAATCGTTCGCGCAGCTCACTATCCTGCTCCTCAGGCTGCAGCTCAAGCTGAGCCAGCGAAAGAACGCCTTGCAGCCGCAGTTCTCTCTCTTCATGTCCAGCATCTTGCTGAAGCGCTGCTGCTGCTTCACTGCTGAACACCGCAGCTGCAACGAAGCCCGATCGCCATTCCAGCCTTTTCATGCCGGATACCTGAGCGATTTGTTCTGCTTCCTGCTGCGCAAAGCTTGATGCGGCGAGCGGACCAAGCCAATCCAAAAAAGTCGACGCCGCAGCCAGCTTAAAATCCGGTATGCGTCCGCTTGCGTCAATAGCTGCCAGCCAGACCGGCAGCTTCTTAGCTGCATCTGAAACCGTACCGACCAGAAACATTTTTTCCTTCGGGCGGGTGAGAGCCACATATAAAATCCGCATTTCCTCGGCCAGCATTTCCATGCGCAGCCTGCGGCGAATCGCTAGAAATGGCAGAGTTGGATAACTGACCCGCTGCTGGGGATCCACAAATCGCGGGCCGAATCCAAGCTGCTTATGGCGAAGAAAGGCGCTGCGCAAATCCTGCTGGTTAAATGACTTGCCAAGACCTGCCGTGAACACAACGGGAAACTCCAGCCCTTTGCTCTTGTGGATCGACATAATGCGGACGACATTTTCCTGCTCGCCAAGCGCCCTTGCTGTGCCGAGATCCCCTCCGCTATCGCGCATTCGCTCTACGAAACGCAAAAACCGGAACAGGCCCCGGAAGGAGGTCGCTTCGTAACCGCGGGCACGGTCATGCAGAGCGCGCAAATTCGCTTGACGCTGTGTGCCGCCAGGGAGACCGCCAGCAAAATCATAATAACCGGTCTCGCGGTAAATACGCCAAATGAGGTCGGCCAACGCCCCCTGTCTGGCATCGCTGCGCCAACGCTCAAGCTGCACGAGAAACTGGGTCAGCTTCTGGCGAAGCGCCTCTGGAAGCGTTAAACTGCCTTCTGCGGCCAGCAGCGCTTCAAAATAACTGACGCCGGATTTTTCAATCCTTATAAGCGCCAGCTCCTCGGCATCCAAGCCAAAAATAGGGGAGCGCAGCGTGCCCGCGAGCGGAATATCCTGATAAGGATTGTCAATGACTCGCAGCAGCGACAATACAGTCTGCACTTCTATGGCATCAAAATAGCCGCTGCTCAGCTCAGCATAGGCGGGTACGCCATCTGCCTGCAGCTCCTCGATAATAATTGGCGCCCATTGCGATGTCGCGCGCAGCAAAATAACGATATCCCGCCATTCCAGCGGACGGGTCCGTCTGCTTTTTCCGTCGTAAACGCGGTAGCCGCTGTCCATAAGCGACTGGATTTTCCGGGCAATCAGCCGCCCTTCCAGCTGCGCCGTCTGCAAATCCTCGGCCGACTCAGCCGCATCCAGCCCTTCTTCCTCATCCTCCGGCTGCGCTTTATCCTCCGCCATGACGGAGCCAGCCTTATCAATGACGACCAATTCTACTTCAAATTCTCCTGCTTCCTCTGCTGCCGGGAAGGAAGCGCCGCATACCAGCTCCGCTCGCTGATCATAATCCATTTCGGCTACGGATTCCCGCATTATGCCGCGGAATACATTATTTACGCCGTCAACCACCTCCTGACGGCTGCGGAAATTGCGCGCCAGATCAATGCGCAAGCCTGCTGAATGGCCAGTCGAAGAAGCTGCTTCAGCTATTGACTGTGTAGTGGCTGCAGAGGCTGCGGCGTCTTTATCCGCTTCAGCCGTTCCGGTCAGAACAGCCTGTACGGCGTAGCTTTTATATTTATGCATGAATAGATTTGGCTCCGCGAGCCGGAAGCGATAAATGCTTTGCTTCACATCGCCAACCATGAAACGGTTCCCCGCTCCCGGTCTTGAGATCAGCGTTACTATCGCCTCCTGCACCATATTCATGTCCTGGTATTCATCTAGCAAAATTTCATCGAATTGGTTCTGGTATTCCAGTGCTGCGGGCGAAGGCAGCGTCTGCTTCACGGAAGAATCCTCCGTGCGCAATATCCGCAAGCAATAATGCTCCAAATCGCCAAAATCAAGCAGCCCCTTCTCCCGTTTCGCTGCTTCATACCTTTTGCCAAAATCAATAATGAGCTCGCTCAGCGCTGCCATTAATGGAGCTAGCTCCTGCAGCTCCTCCAAAAACTGCTCCGGCGTACGGCCGAACAGCTCCTCGGCTAGCGTGCCCAGCAGCTTCTTGGCGCTGTCTCGCAAATCTTTCGCCTGCTCCTGCAGCGATTTATCGTATTCGTCGCCGCGCATAGCCTTCAATTTGCCAAATTCCACTGTATGAAATGGCTCAAACCATTGCTCCCAAGGTCTATCCTGTACAGCAGCTTTAAGCATGAGAACAAGTGTCAAATCATCCTCGAAATTGATAGCATAAGGTGCCGGTCCAGCAGGCTCGCGCGTCAAATCAAGCGCCTTCCGAAGCAGCGCTTCTGCCCCGGCGAGCGCCAGCTCCACATCAGCCCGCAAGCTGGCAACCCAGCTGCTGTGCTGAAGCTCGGCTGCATTTTGCAAATTAAAGCTTTCAGCCGTTTCGCGAAGCCATTCTACGGGCCATGGGTGGCTTTGCGCAAAAGCATACAGGTCCTGGACGAGCTTGTACAGCGGCTCATCCCCGCGCTCTCCGCCCAGACGGTCAGCGAGCGCCAGAAAAGCGCCACCAGCGCCAGAATCGGCATCCGCCTCGTCATATTTTTCCTCGAAGAGCTGATCCAGCACCTCCATCCTCAGCAGCTCGCTCTCCGTTTCATTGGCGATGCGAAAGCCAGGGTCAAGCCCAATCAGCGGATAATAACGGCGAATGACATCAAGACAAAAAGAATGCAGCGTCGTGATCGACGACCTGTTCATAAGCGCAAGCTGGCGACGCAAATGCTCAGAGTCAGGCTGGCGATCCAGCTCCTTCTCCAGCGCAATGCGAATCCGCTCCTTCATTTCCGCAGCTGCTGCCTTCGTAAAAGTGGCAACGAGCAGGCGGTCCACATCGGTCGAGGATGAAATTTTGCGAATAATGCGCTCAACCAGCACAGCCGTCTTGCCAGAGCCGGCAGCAGCAGCTACTAGAATGTTGGATCCTTCCGTTACTATGGCGCTCCACTGCTCATCGGTCCAAGTGCTGCCTTCCGGTTTAATGGCGTTGATCATGTCCGTCATCGATGCTTTCTCCTTTCTCCAGCCGCTGCCATAGCTCTTCCGTTGAAGGCTTGCGAAGCCGCACATACTCATTGCCGTCAAACAGCGGATCGAACTGGCAAACCGCCTTATAATCACAATATTGGCACGGGATTTTTGTTCCCAGCTTGTAGGGCTCAATCGATACTTTGCCACAGCTGATTTCCGAGCCAATTCCGCTAATGGTCCTCCTGACAGAATCCCGCAAAATGTCCCACTGCTTGTCCGTCACGACGGAGGAGCTGCTGTAGAACGCCCCATCCTTCTTGAGCGCTACAGGCAATAGCTCGGAGTGTCCCGTTTCCAGCTGATCATCCATGAGGCGCACCGCCTCGGCTTCTGCCGTAACGAGTCCTCTTAGCTTAAAGCGTTTGCGCAGCTCTGCTTTGATTTTCGCTTCGTTCATTTGATTAGAAAGCGCAAGCAGCGGATTATGCACGTGAAAATAAAGCACGCCCGCAGGCGATGCCTGCTTTCCAAGCCAGCCGGGAGAATGCGTCACCAATACGTCCAAATACGTCAGCATTTGCAGGGAAAGGCCAAAGGCCACCTCCTCCAGGCGCAGCTGGGTCACGCTAGACTTGTAATCCAGTACACGCAACAACAGGCCCTGCTCCGTATCCGCAGCATCAACCCGGTCGATTCGCCCGATTATTTCCATAGAACGTCCATCCTGCAAAGGAATAATAAGCGGCGGCAGTATGCCGCCCGGGCCAAAATCAACCTCCAGCCCGACGGGCTGGAATGCGGCCCGGCGGGCATGCTCGCTCAGCATAATGGCAGCCTGCGCTACAATTTCCTTAAGCTTGCGGGCAATGTAGCGATAGCGGCCGCTGCTCAGCAAAATTTGCGATTGCAGCCTTGGTGCAAGCTCGTCCACCGTTTGAACCGCCGCCTCGCGGATCTGACGCTCGGAAGCCGAGCCGAAAGCGTGGCCAAGCCCGCCTTCTCCAGCCAAACGGCTGAGCGCAGCATGAAATAGCTGACCCACATCCGGCGCCTCCAGCCGGTGCATTTTCCGCTCGCGCAGCTTCAGTCCGTGAATCGCAAAATGCTGAAAAGGGCACGACACGAAACGCTCCATTCTCGATACGCTCGCTCTCAAGCGAACGCCATAAAGCTGCTGTGCCGTATCAGCGGTCAACAGCTCCTCTTGATTCACATAACCAAGAGATTTTGTAAGCAGCGATAGCTTCGTTTGCCATTCTGGACGTACTGCGAACCAATTGTAAAGCTCCCACCAAAAAGGAGCGATCTCGCTTCCCTGCTTCCAAGCCCGCAGCTCCGTAATTAAATACGACAAGGCACGTTCTGGATGCTGAATATATTCCCTTTGCTCCTTTACCGACATAGTCTGCGTAGGCTCCGCCTGCACTTGCTGTATCGGCAATCCGTGAAACAGCTGCCTCACCTGCCTAATAATTTCCGATGGCAGCAGGCTTTTCCCCTCTTCATCAGCCTCTGACCAACTCATCCACAAATGTCTGCTCGGCGTTGTGAGCGCACTATAAATCAGAAAACGCTCATCCAGCAGCCTCCGCTTGAGGCCCGGCGCCATGACCAAGCCTTCTTCAGCCAGCCGCTCCCGCTCCTGGTCCGTCAGCACGCCATCCTCTTGAAAACGCGTCGGCATGATGCCATCATTAGCTCCCAGCACGTAACAGACCTGCACCTGACTGGAACGCGTACGGTCCATGCTGCCCACCAGCACCTGATCAAGAGCAGGCGGAATGGCACCTAATTTGAGGCTTTCCAAGCCTGTCTCAAGCATGCCAACGAAAATATCGGCGGACAGCGGTTCATTACCAACTAGCTCTACTAATTGGTCAAGCAAATTCATGACTCCATCCCACAGCTGGCGATGACCGCGTGAGCGCTGTACTCGGCCAGCCTCGCTATCCTCGCGGCTCCAGCGCTCCAGACGTTCCGCAACCCCTGTATGCTCAAGCAAGCGATATAGCGCCTCACACATCATGGTAACATTCGAAGCTTTCTCCAGCTCTTTGCCAAACTGCTGCAAAGGCGGAACGATTACACCGCGCGCGGCCATGACCGCCTCAAACTCCGCCTTCGCACGTTGCGATGGCGCATTGGCCGCTGCATCCTGCTCTTCCTCCAGCGACTCGATGATGAATGGACGCCATCTTTTTTCATCCAGCCACTTCCAGCCATCGATGCCCGCCGCCAAGACGAAGTTTTCCAGCCAATCAAATTGGTCGCGTGGAATGCTTCCATCAAGCGGAAACAGCAGCTCGGTCTTAATGCAGCGGAATACCGCCTCATAGCTCCAATTATGAAGCACCGTCTCCAATGCTGAGCGGATGAACTCGACCAGCGGATGATGGACGGTCGTGTGCCTCTGATCAAGGAAATAGGGGATGCTGTATTCTTGAAACGCTGCTTCGATATAGTCGCTGTAATCCCCCGCATTGCGCACCATAACCGTCATATCGCGCCAACTTAGGCCTTCTTCTCTGACTCTGCGCAGCATATCGCGCGCCAGCAGCTCCACCTCAGTTCGCCGATTTGCCGCCGCATGCAGCGATAAGCCGCATAATGGGCTGGTTGCATCGAGCATTGCCGGATTTGGAAGCGCCATTTGTGCCCGTCCTCCGTAGTGGCGCTCCAAATGAGCCAGCATTGGGCTGCTGCTGAACCTGCCCGGCGCTTCGCAGGCAGCATTGCTTGTACCGCCAAGCACAATCGGCTCCAGCAGCTCAACGCCTAAGCCCTCCGCCAGTTCCCTCAGCTTTACATACGCATCCGCTGTAGGGTAAAACAAATCCAGCTCAACTGGCCGCTCTCCAGCCGCATAGGCCCGATTCAGCTTAAGCGTAATCGTTACTTTCTTCGCCATGCTTATAAGCGAGCTAAGCGCGGCATATTCTTTTGGCGTAAAGCCATTAAAGCCGTCAATCCAAATTTCGGTGTCCCGTATCGTTGAAAATTGAGACAGCCCCGCTGACAGATAGACCAAATAATCCTCCGAATCGACATACTGCCCGGCGAGCTCTTCCTCCAGCCTTTCGTATACCAGCTGCAAGTCATGCAGCTTGCGCTTCAGCAGCGCCGAGTCCTGCAAAGCAGAAGCAGCCTCTTCTCTGCGCTCTGCAATCATCGCCGGATTAATGCCATATCGCTTCCATTCCGTCAACAGCTCGCCCAGACGCTCAATGAAACCAGGCTTTCCAGCACCATGCTCGAACAGCTCCAATTGATCGCCCAGACGCTGCACGATTTTGTACAGCAGCATGTTTTTGCCTTCGTCGCCGATTGGAATGAGCGCGGTACCGCCAGTTTCCTGCATAACGCGAAGAGCAAGCCTGCGAAGGCTCAGCACTTGCGCCCGAATCATTCCCTGCAATCCGCTGCCGCGAAGCAGCGTGTACTCGGACTGGAAGGTCGCTTGCTCCGGCACGAGCAAAATAAGCGGAGGCCCATCCGGGTCAGCGTTCAGCCTGCCGCGAATCGCATCCAGGCAATATGTCGTTTTTCCCGCTCCCGAGCGGCCCAGCACTAATTGAAGCGGCATCCTGCAGCCCTTCCTTCCGTAACCTGTCTATTATCAACCATACTACCATACCCGCCGCGACTTTTCACGAGTCCTTCAAACATACGTTCTTAAATATTTGGCAAAAAAACCTCTTGAACGAGCAAGAAGCACACTCGCCGTTCAAGAGGTTTCCGTTATTTGCTGCGCACCTCAAAGATGGCAAATTTCAAGTAATGCCCTTCTGTTACGCCAAGCAGCTGCGGATGATCCTTGCCCGCCGCCCGCCATTCCACAAGCCGGAGCAGCTTGCCTGCATCAGCTGCGGCCTCCTGGATCGTCTCCAGAAACAAATCAGGACGCATATGGTACGAGCAGCTCGCCGTTACCAGATAGCCGCCTTCATTTACCAGTTTCATGCCATGCAAATTAATATCTTTATAGCCGCGGACAGCACCTGCTACCGCATTTTTTGTTTTGGCAAACGCCGGAGGGTCCAAAATGACAACGTCCCAGGTTTGGCCGCCGCCGCTGATCGGCTTGGACGTATCCGTGCCTGCACGGCTGCGCTCCAAACGCTCCTCCAGCCCCTTCGTTTGCTGCCTCAAGTAGTCAAAAGCATCGGTTACGACGAACTGTACGCGATCGGTAAAACCGTTGCGCTCCACATTGCGGCGCGCCGTATCAATCGCATGCTCGGAAATATCAAGACAGGTCACTTTTTTTGCCCCGTATTTGCAAGCATGCAGTGTAAAGCTGCCCGTATGCGCAAAGCATTCCAGCACCGTCGCACCGTCCCAGTAGGGGAAGGTCACTTCTTTGCCATTTGCATTGACTGGGACGAGTTCTCCCGCTGTCTCTGCATTCGCACTGCCCGCCTCGGCAGGCTTCGGCATTAGTTTAATGCCGCTGCGGTGGCCCCAGCCCTTCATCAGCGGAGCGATGGAGGCGCGATTTTCACGCTGATCATAGAAATAGCCGGTCTTCTGACCTTCGACTATATCAACCTCAAGCTTAAGCCCGTTCTCTTCAATCTCCAATATGGCCGGGCATTCCCCGTACAGCACGCCTGTACGCTTCTCTAAGCCCTCCAGCTGTCTGACGCCGACATCACTGCGTTCATAAATGCCGCGCGGCTCAAACACCTCGATAAGCGCTTCAATGATCGCATCGCGGTGAATGTCCATGCCAAGTGTCAGCAATTGGATAACCAGCACATCATTAAAGCGGTCAACAGTCAACCCTGGCAGGAAATCAGCTTCTCCGTATACGAGCCTGCAATCCTGATCCGGCACAAAACGGCTGCGATGCTCCTTCGCCTGCTGGAAACGCTCATGGAAAAAAGCAGTATCCATCGCCTCCAGCGGCTTGTACGAAATAATGCGCACCGTAATTTGCGATTTCGGATTCCAATAGCCCGTCGCCAGATAACGATCCTGGTGGCTGACTACATCAACCAAGCCGCCCGGCTCTGCGGTGCCTTCCATTTTATCAATCTCGCTTGCATATACCCATGGGTGGCCCTGCTCCAAACGTTTTTTGCGCCCGCGCTGCAGCGCTATCCTTGCTCTCGTCATAATGGCAAAACCAACCTCTCTCATGCTTGTCATGCTTGTCATGCTTGTCATGCTTGTCTTGTTTACTGCATATATGTATGGGTACACCTGTCACTCGTTTTTAGAAAAGGAGATTCAGCCCATGCTTCATTCTATTATTTTGCCGATTGTGATCGGCTTTGCATTATTCTTGAGCGGCATGAAGCTAATGGAACTTGCATTGCACCGCCTAGCTGGCACGCAATTGAATCGTATTTTGCAGCGGTTTACCGCTACGCCCATTCACGGACTGGCGGCTGGAGCCATCTCCACTGCTTTTCTTCAGAGCAGCACAGCCGTTACCGTCATCTCTATAGGCCTCGTTAATGCCGGACTGCTCAACTTTCCGCGAACGCTCGGCATCATTCTTGGCACCAACATCGGCACCTGCCTGACGACGGAGCTGCTTGGGCTGAGCCTTGAGCGTCTCACGATGCCGCTGCTCATTCTCTCCGTCTCCGCATGGCTGCTGACCGCACTGCTCGGCGAGCTGCAGCTTATCCCTGCCTTGCGGACTGGCGGCTGGCTAAACACGATTCGTTCCGCTTCCGTTGCCACGCTCGGCTTCGGCATATTGCTCGCCGGCATGGCGATGATGCAAAGCGTTGGCCCAGACATTCAACAAAGCGCCATGTTTGACTGGTTTATGAGCAAAACGGCGGACAGCCTCTGGTGGGGGCTGGCCGCCGGCGCGGTGCTAACTGCAGCCGTGCATAGCAGCACAGCTGTCATAGCCATTATTATGGGTTTTGCGGCAATCGGAGCGATGCCGCTTGAGGTTGGCATCGCCGTTGTGCTAGGCGCAAACATCGGCACCTGCGTCACTGCGCTGCTCGCCTCTATTGGCGGATCGCGCGCGGGTCAATTCGTTGCGCTCGCCCATATAACGCTGAATGTCGGCGGCGCGCTGCTCTTTATGCCGTTTGTCGGCTTGCTTGCTGGACTATCAGCTTGGCTGACCGCAGCTCCAGCGGCGCAAATTGCCCATGCCCAAACGCTGTTTAATATTTTCAGCTCGCTGCTTGCCCTGCCGCTCTGCTATTTGCCAGCGCTGCGACGAATGTCCCGCCAAGATTAACCTTCCAATGCTGCACCATAAAACTATGTAAATGGTATGCCCAGCAGCTCTAATGCACCGGAGACGATCCGATTATTGTTGTCATAGCCGGATTGCTTCTGACGTCTCCATGCATCAAGCGGCTCGAACCAATCCACTCCGCGAATTTCTTCTACTTGAGCTTGCAAATCGCCGCCGATGGCTTCAACCAGGTAATAGTGAACCTCTTTATCGACCGTACCATAGGTATCATGCTGGTACTGATATTTAATTTGGTCAATAGGTGCTATGATATTGCCCTGAAGCCCCGTTTCCTCAGCAATTTCCCGCAACGCGGTCTGCTCAACGGTTTCGCCTGCCTCCATCTTGCCTTTGGGAAGCGATACTTTGCCATAACGATCCTGAATAAGCTGAATTTGCAGCTTGCCTTCCTCCGTGCGGCGGTAGACGACGCCTCCTGCTGATATTTCCTTCACACCTGTTTCCCCCTTGCCTGATTGACATCATATCGCAATAGCGAAAACTCCAGCCGCTTCCTCCTAGCGAAGCCAGCGGCCGAAATTCAAGCCTAATGTATGGCCTTTTGTTATGCTCTCAGTGCTTCCGCTGTTGTATGAATGGCAGCTTGCTGATCTTGCTCATCATCCAGCTCCAGCACGAAGCTGTGAGTTTCGGAGCCGCGAAGCGCCTGCGCTTCGCCTTCCAGCACTCGCACAAGCTGGCCACGGCATTCATTGACGCCAGCTTCCGTAACCTTAACGCGGCACAGCTTGCCGATTAAGTCCTCGGAGCCGTTGAATACCACTTGAATGTAGTTATCGGAATAACCCATAACGAGTCCCGTTCCTGGAGCTCCCTTGTAGTCGCGCTCTGGAATAATATCAAGCACAGCGCCTACATACTTCTCTGCATAAGCAAGCTGCATGCGCTCGGACAAGTCGATCAGCTTGTGAACGCGTTCGTTCTTAAGTTCTTCATCCACTTGATCCTCCATGCGCGCTGCCGGTGTACCCGTCCGTTTGGAGTAAGGGAACACGTGCATTTCCGAGAAGCCCAGCTCCTCCATAAAGCGGAAGCCTTCCTCGAACATTTCGTCCGTTTCGCCAGGGAAACCAACGATGACGTCCGTTGTAATAGCTACGCCCGGCATAACCTCGCGAATACGCTTGATTTTTGCCGCGAATTCCTCCGTCGTATATTTGCGGCGCATCCGCTTCAGCACGGAGTTTTCGCCGGCCTGCAGTGGAATATGGAGATGGCGGCACATTTTCGTGGACCGATTCAGCACATCAATCATCGCCTCATCGATCTGGCTTGCTTCGATCGAGCTGATGCGGATCCGCTCGAGCCCTTCAATATGATCCAGATCCCACAGCAGGTCGCTTAGACGGTAATTATCCAAATCGTCGCCATATCCGCCTGTGTGAATGCCCGTAAGCACGATTTCCTTATAGCCTGCCGCAACCAGCTGCTTCGCCTGCTCAACAACGCTGTGCGCCTCCCGGCTGCGGGACAGCCCGCGCGACCATGGAATGATGCAGAAGGTACAGAAGTTGTTGCAGCCCTCCTGAATTTTTAGAAACGCCCGTGTGCGCTCGGCAAAATCCGGCACATCCAGTTCCTCGAATTCGCGCGTCTTCATAATGTTGCGAACAGCGTTGACCGGCTGGCGGTCCGCATGAATTTGATCGACAAATGTCATAATTTTCTCACGGTCCTGCGTACCGATAACGAGATCGACGCCGGGAATCGCCATAATTTCAGCTGGAGACGTCTGCGCGTAGCAGCCGGTTACCGCTATAACGGCATCCGGGTTGCGGCGCACTGCGCGGCGAATAATTTGGCGGCTCTTCTTGTCGCCTGTATTGGTCACCGTACAGGTGTTGATTAAATAAACATCAGCGGTCGCTTCGAAATCGACCTGCTCGTAGCCTTCATTTTTGAACAGCTGCCATATCGCTTCTGTGTCGTAAAAATTCACTTTGCAGCCTAATGTATAAAATGCAACCGATGGCATGTTGTTATACTCCTCCCATTTCTCCGGCTTCATACAGCAAGCATGTCAATCCGACGATACCTGCGGTTTCCGTCCGCAATATCCTTTTGCCGAGGCCGACAATGATGGCTCCTGCTGCTTCTGCCTCATCTGCTTCACGCTCGGTAAAGCCGCCCTCCGGCCCTACCATTAGCAATACGCTCGGAGCGGAAGTATCGCTCCCTCTGTTAGAGCTCCAGCTATTCAGCGCCTGTCTAATACCCGCGCCTTCCGCTGCATCGCCTTCGCGTTCATAACAAAACAAAACTAAATCATAGGAAGCAATCGATTTGACCAGCTCGCGCCAGCTCCGCACCGGCTCTACAGCCGGAACGCGGCAGCGATGCGACTGCTCCGCCGCTTCCTTGGCGATTTTGCCCCAACGCTCCAGACGCTTCGCTTCCTTCTTGCCGTCATATTGCACGATCATGCGCTCTGACTGGAACGGGACAAACGAATAAGCGCCAATTTCGGTGCCCTTCTGGATGACCAGCTCCATCTTGTCGCCTTTCGGCAAGGCTTGGGCAATTGTAACCGACCAGCTCGGCTCGCTATTTTGGGGAAGCTCTTCTGCAATAGCCGCTACAACCTCGGCGGACGAAGCTTCCCGCACAGAAGCTAGCACGACCCGCTGCTCGCCGTCGCTTGCAATAAACGTATCGCCTGCCTTCATCCGCATGACGCGCACAGCGTGGAACGCATCCTCGCCAAGCAAGCGGACTTCATTATTTTCAAATTGCTCTTTCGCTATAAAATACCGCTGCATATCGTCTACATAACCATCCTTCATAATAGCATGTTTACATGTCGAAAATCCATGACCAAACCGTGCCACACAAGGTGAAACGGCTGCCCTCCGTCCTTTGGAGGCGCGGCGCGTTTCAATCCGAGAAATATAAACCTATTTATATGATTGAAACTTATAAATTCTTATATTTCAAGCGCAAACGGCTGCCCTCCGTCCTCTGGCGGCAAAGCTACCGTTTCGCGTAGAAATATAGAGAAAGGATGGAAAATCATATCCTTTCCTAATTTAAATAAACAGCCCGCCGAGCAAGCCCATAAAATAAGCTGCCAATTCCTGCGAATAATTCAGAATCGGACTAATGGTCACAGCGCGAAGCGGTGGAATGAACAATAGCAGCAGGAAAATAATAATGCCCCATTGCATGTTCTGCTCCATTTTATAGCCGACTTTTAGCGGTACGAGATTTTGAATGATCCGGTAGCCGTCAAGTGGCGGCAATGGAATCAGATTAAAAATAAACAGCAAAAAGTTAAGTGAAATGAAATACGAGAAAAATACTTGCAAAGCATCCTGTACGCCAATGGAGCCCATATGGTACAGCCCCGTCTTGATGCTGAGATAATAAAGAATAATGCCAAGCAGTCCGAGTACAAAGTTGCTAAGCGGACCTGCCGCCGTCACAATCACGCCCATTAAGCGCGGATGCTTAAAACGATTTTGGTTAACCGGTACAGGCTTGGCCCAGCCGAAGCCTGCAAGCAAAATCAAAATCATGCCAAGCACATCCAAATGGACGCGCGGGTTCAGCGTTACCCTGCCCGCATCATAGGCCGTATTGTCACCGAACTTGTACGCCGTGTAAGCATGCGCAAACTCGTGAACGGTGAAAGCAATAATAAGCACAAGCACAGCAAAGGGCAATTCAGCGGTCGGATAAGCAAACCAACCTTCCATACTCATTGTGCTACCTGCGGCTTGCGTGCTACGAATACAACCCAGTCTTCATTGCGGCGTGTTTCTTCCACGATAAAGCCGGCTTTCACAAGCCCCTGCTTCACAAGCTCTTCCTTGTTTTTATAAATACCGGAGGAAATATACAGCCCGCCCGGCTTCAAGGCTTGATACACCTCATCAATAAACAGCAAAATAATTTCTGCTAAAATATTAGCAACGACCAGATCGACTGGCACCGATACCGTCGTAGATTCATTAGAGCCGACAGATCCGCGTGCCCCTTTGCCTCCTAATACGCCAAGCAGATCGCTGAGCTTAACTTCGACTTGCTGCTCCAGCCCATTCAGGCGTACATTTTCCGTCGCGCTCGTTACAGCAATTGGATCGAGATCAAGAGCAAGCACACGGCTGGCCCCCAGCCTGCAAGCTCCAATCGCCAAAATGCCCGAGCCTGTACCAACGTCAATGATTTCCTCGCCGCCTTTAATGACGGATTCCAGCGTCTGCAAGCAGAGGGAAGTTGTCGGATGTGTGCCTGTCCCAAAAGCCATGCCCGGGTCAAGCTCAATAATTTTCTCATTCGGCGCAGCTTCGTACTCTTCCCACGTCGGTTTGATCGTGAGTGTATCCGATACTTTAAGCGGCTTGAAATATTGCTTCCATGCCGTCGCCCAATCCTCTTCGTCTACCATTTGCGAAGTAATTTCATAATCGCCTGGATCAATGCCAAATTCGCGCAGCTGTTCGATCGGTGCTACCAGCTCTGCTTTCAAAGCGGCGATATCTGTTCCTTCCGAAAAATACCCCTTTATAACGGCTTGTCCTTCCGGAATATCATTCAGCGGCGTTTCATACCACTGGCCGAGGGACGTGTCCCGTTGTTTGTTCAGCGTGCCGGATTCTTCAATGGAAACCCCGTCCGCATCCCGTTCATGCAAAAAGTTAGAAATCATCTCAATCGCTTGTTCTGTCGTCGAGATTGTAAGTTCATGCCATTTCATTTGCTTCTACGCCTCCAGTGTGAAAAACTAACATCTATTGTACACCAATCCGCATTGATGCACAAAATATGTATTTGAAAATGTGATAATCCTGCTATTTTACAGCCTTTACAGCCGTTAAATTTTCTTTTGCGCATAGCAAAAAGAGAAGGCAGGCCCCTTGCTCCTGCCCTCTCCGCTTGCGAACGCCAGTCCCGGCTCTACTTTGCCCGGTTACATCAATTGCTCCATACTTCCGCCCGCATCCTCAATCAGACGCAGTGCCCTGTCTTTGACATGCTCTTCAAGCATCGCGGTAAGTGCCGTACTGTCTGCTTGTCCATCAACCCGAAGCGCCTGCAGCTTGCGCAGCGCTCCCTGTGCCGCCTCAGAATGTTCAAATACAGCGCGTATGTGTTGATCAGCCATAATGCGCCCAGCCTCCTTCTACGTATAGTTAGGCGGTATTCAACCGCCCAGCTTCCTACTTCGATAGAATGGAAAGCCGGTGCCATTATTATTCGTTTTTTCGCAAGCTTTCAGAAAAAAAGACGATCCGCGCTTATTCGCCGCGGAACGCCTTTTTCATCCGTTCAAAAATCGATTCGTGATTTTCTGCTGTTTCTGTCGGAACGGAGCCTGAAACGCCGCCAAACTGGCGAAGCAGCTCTTTCTGTTCATCCGTCAGCTTCTGTGGGGTAACGACTGTCACTTTAACGTGCTGGTCGCCCTGTCCATATCCGCGCAGCTTAGGAACACCTTTGCCTTTCAGGCGGAAGTATGTGCCCGTCTGAGTGCCGGCTGGAATTTTCAGCTTGATTTTCTCCGTCAGCGTCGGGATTTCGATTTCATCACCGAGTGCCGCCTGTACGAAGGACAGAGGAACCTCGCAATAAATATCGTCGTTTTCACGCTCGAAAAACTCATGCGCTCTTACGCGAATAACGATGTACAAATCGCCCGCAGGACCGCCGCGTTGGCCAGCTTCACCTTCGCCAGACAAACGGATTTGCGCGCCTTCATCAACGCCAGCTGGGATTTTCACTGTAATTTTACGCTGTTTTTTCACTTTGCCTGCGCCATGACAAGTTCCGCATTTTTCTTTGATTACGCGGCCCGTTCCGCTACAGTTGGAGCATGCACGGCGGTTGACCATACGGCCGAATGGCGTATTTTGCACAACCTCCTGCTGCCCAGTACCGCTACATACGGAGCAAGTGTCTGGCTTCGTTCCTGGCTTAGCACCAGAACCGCTGCAAGTATCACAGTTTTCGGTGCGAGGAATCGTAATCTCCGTCTCCTTGCCGAATACCGCTTCCTTGAAATCAATCGTCATTGTATATTGCAAATCGCTGCCACGCTGTGGCGCATTCGGATCACGACGGCCACCGCCGCCACCGAAGAACATATCGAAAATATCGCCGAAGCCGCCACCGTCGAAACCGCCTGCTCCGCCGCCCATGCCTTGATTCGGGTCAACATGCCCGTATCGGTCATAGGTAGAGCGCTTGCCATCGTCACTCAGTACGTCGTAAGCTTCCTTGACTTCCTTAAACTGCGTCTCGGCATCAGCTGCCTTGTTGACGTCCGGATGATACTTTCGCGCGAGCTGACGGTACGATTTCTTAATGTCATCCGCTGAAGCGTCCTTGCCTACACCCAGAATTTCATAATAATCTCTTTTTGACAAACGGTATCACCTCCGCCCATAAATGTGTTGGATAAGCTGAGACAAATGACTTTTATGTGCGCCAAGGTCGTAACTGCGAGAAAGGGTGGACTTTCGGCCGCTGTTGTTTTCAGATTTCTTGAATTATTCCTCTTGAGGAAAAATCCGAAAACAAAGGCGGACGCTGCCGCTCCTACAGTTCCACCCTTTCTCTCCGTTACTCCCATGCTACATATTTTTCTTTTGTTCAACTTATCCTTTTATAAAAAGTTATAGCTTCGTCTCAACTATTCGTCGAAGCTTTTTTTATATACTTTAATCATGGAACAAGGTCAAAGACAGGGGAAGCCCTGTCTTTGACCTCATCCGCGCTGCAAGCTTAGTTTTTGTCGTCAACTACTTCGTAGTCAGCGTCAACCACATTGTCTTTGCCTTTTGCTTCCGGTTGTTCGCCTTCTGCGCCTGGCTGCCCAGCCGCTTGCTCATACAGCTTCACGGATAGCTGCTGTACAATTTCAGTCAGCTCATCAGAAGCTGCTTTAATTTCCTCCAGGTTATCAGTTGCAAGCGAAGCTGTTACTTTTTCTTTCGCAGCATTTGCTTTTTCGATTTCTTCTGGAGCTACTTTGTCGCCAAGATCTTTAATCGTTTTGTCTACCGAGTATACGAGTTGGTCAGCGTTGTTTTTCGCTTCTACCAGCTCACGGCGTTTGCGGTCTTCTTCCGCATTCAGCTCGGCATCCTTCATCATTTGTTCAATTTCCGCGTCGCTTAGGCCGCTGGAAGAAGTGATTGTGATTTTTTGGCTTTTGCCTGTGCCTTTATCCAGTGCCGATACGTTAACGATACCGTTCGCATCGATGTCAAAAGTAACTTCGATTTGCGGTACGCCGCGCGGTGCAAGAGGAATATCGCTCAGGGTGAAGCGGCCCAGCGTTTTGTTGCCCGCTGCCATTTCGCGCTCGCCTTGCAAGACGTGAATTTCAACGCCAGGCTGATTGTCAGCATACGTCGAATACACTTGCGATTTGCTTGTTGGAATCGTTGTGTTGCGGTCGATCATCTTCGTGAAGACGCCGCCTGCTGTTTCGATACCAAGAGAAAGCGGAGTAACGTCAAGCAATACAACGTCTTTAACGTCGCCAGTCAGTACGCCTGCTTGAACAGCCGCGCCCAATGCAACAACCTCATCCGGGTTAACGCCTTTGTGCGGATCTTTGCCAATCAGTTTTTTAACCGCTTCTTGAACGGCAGGAATACGTGTCGAACCGCCTACAAGAACGACTTTGTCGATTTGGTTTGCGGACAGGCCGGAGTCGCTCAGCGCTTGACGAGTTGGTTTCAGCGTACGCTCTACGAGGTCAGCTGCCAGCTCTTCAAATTTTGCACGAGTCAGGTTCGTTTCCATATGCTGAGGAACGCCATCTACCATTGTAATAAACGGCAGCGAAATCGTTGTCGACATAACGCCGGACAGTTCTTTTTTCGCTTTTTCAGCAGCATCTTTCAGACGTTGTACTGCCGCTTTATCTTTAGAAAGGTCTGCGCCTTGCTCTTTTTTGAATTCAGCTACGAGGTGATCGATAATGACTTGGTCAAAATCATCGCCGCCCAGCTTGTTATCGCCGCTTGTTGCTTTAACTTCGAAGAAGCCATCGCCAAGCTCAAGAATCGATACGTCAAATGTACCGCCGCCAAGGTCATAAACGAGAATCGTTTGATCTTCTGTTTTCTCAAGGCCGTAAGCAAGAGCTGCTGCTGTCGGCTCGTTGACGATACGAAGAACTTCCAGACCTGCGATTTTACCAGCATCTTTCGTTGCTTGACGCTGGCTGTCATTGAAGTAAGCAGGAACCGTAATAACGGCTTGCGTTACTGTTTGACCTAAGTAAGCTTCTGCATCAGACTTCAGCTTTTGCAAAATGATTGCGGAAATTTCTTGTGGCGAATAATCTTTGCCATCAATGCTTTCCTTATGGTTTGTACCAATATGGCGCTTGATCGAAATAATGGTGCGGTCAGGGTTAGTGATCGCTTGGCGCTTCGCGCTTTCGCCGACGATACGCTCGCCGTCTTTTTTGAAACCAACGACCGAAGGGGTTGTACGGCTGCCTTCCGGGTTAGGGATAACGACAGCTTCGCCGCCCTCCATTACTGCAACGCAAGAGTTTGTTGTACCAAGGTCGATACCGATTACTTTACTCATCGTGAATTTCCTCCTTATAATGGTTCTTCATTCCATACATTCTATTATCAAAGGAAATTATCGGTTAGCCGCTCACTTTAACCATTGCCGGACGGAGAACCTTCTCCTTCAGCATGTAGCCTTTTTGAACTTCCTCCACAATAATTCCTTCTTCATATTCATCGGATTCCACCGTCATAATCGCCTGATGGAAGTCAGGGTTAAAAGCTTCTCCAACGACATTCATCGCTGCGAGACCTTCCTGTTCCAGCGTTTGCATCAATTGGCGGAAAATCATGTCCACGCCTTTCGCAAGCGCCTCTACATCACCATTAACGGAAGCTGCAGCTGTAGCCCGATCGAAGTTATCGACAACCGGCAGCAGCTCAGTAACGAGCTTCATCGACGCATAACGCGCCAGCTCTTCTCTTTCCTTAATGGAACGACGACGGAAATTGTCAAAGTCCGCTTGTGTACGAAGGTAGCGCTGCTGGCTCTCTTCAAGCTGCTTCTCAAGCTCTGCATAACGCGCATCAACTACCTCAGCTTCATTTTGCCCAGCTTCAGCCGTTTCTTGCGATTCAACAGTCTCGTCTGCCACTAGCTCCTCAACCACATCATTTTGTTGCTCTTTACTCACCCTATTCACCTCCTTCAAATGCCGATTGGCATTCCCTTATCATTTATACCAACGGGCCAAAAATGCAGCCATATCTTTAGATATCATATCAACCAGACTCATCACCTTGCCATATTCCATCCGCGTGGGACCCAGAATGCCGATTGTGCCAAGCGGCTGCCCGTCAACCGAATAAGAAGCGGTAATCAAGCTGCAGCTGGCAATCGCCAGATTATCATTTTCCGTCCCAATGCGCACTTGTATGCCTGAAGGCAAGGAGGAAAACATTTTCATCACGGCTGGCGTTTCTTCCAGCAAATCCAAAATCGTTTTTACCTTGTCAACATCTTTGAATTCCGGCTGCGTCAGCATGTTCGTCGTTCCACTTAGAAACAGGCGATGATCATTATCAGGCTGCAGCGCCTGATCCAGCACGCCCAGCACTTCCTCGCAATGATCGACGTAACGTTCCAGCTCCTGGCCGACCTCCAGATAAAGCTTTGATTTCAAGCGGACTAACGGAATGCCGACAAGCTTCGTATTCAAAATATGGACGACCTTCTCCAGTTCCTCCATCTTCACCTCAGACGGCAGCGTAATGGTGCGATTCTCGACGCGCCCCGTATTAGTAACAATGATGGCAACCGCAGAACGTTCATCCAGCGGCACAAGGCTGAAATGCTTCAGCGATGTATTAAACAGCTCCGGGCCCAGCAAAATCGACGTGTAGTTCGTCAGGCTGGACAAAATCGATGCTGCATGCTGAATAACCTGCTCCATCTGGCTCATCTGCTCGGTGAAAAAAGAACGAACCTTCGTCATATCCGCATCGTTCAACTCTTCCATCCTCATCAGATGATCAACGTAATAGCGATAGCCTTTAGTAGAAGGAATCCGGCCTGCCGACGTATGCGGCTGCTCCAGAAATCCAAGCTCCTCCAAATCCGCCATTTCATTACGAATGGTAGCTGGGCTGAAGCCAACATCGCCGCGCTTAGAAATACTGCGTGAACCGACCGGCTCAGCCGAGCGGATATAATCATCTACGATAGCTGTTAAAATCATTCGCTGCCTATCCGTCAACATGCGCATTCCCTCCAAGTCATCGGCTCTGTCATTAGCACTCGTCTTGATTGAGTGCTAATCGTTAATACAAAAATACCAAACCCGCTTGAGCATTGTCAAGTGAGTTTGGCATTTTTAGTTAGCCTATTTTTACAATATTCACTATAATGACTTGCAGCGGCTCGGAAAAACCTCTACTCCAGCACTTTCAGCACGGCGATTTCATCGCAAGCGTTCTGCTTCGGACAGTTGACGCAATCGGTCCATACCTTTTCCGGAAAAATTTCTTTATCCACGACCGTAAACCCATTCCGCAGAAAAAAAGCAACCTCGTAAGTCAGCGCCATGACCTTCGTAATGCCCTGTTCCTTCGCCGCAGCAAGCAAGCCGTCAACGAGCTTACTGCCAATGCCGAGACCCTTGTAGCCATCCGACATGCCAAGTGACCGGATCTCTACCAAATTATCGCCTAGCTTCGTCAGCGAGCCACAGCCGACAACCTGGTCGCCTACTTCCGCTACTATAAAGGAATTTATCGAATACTCAAGCATATACCGGGTACGGGGCAGCATGATCCCTTTCTCTGCATAGCCTTGAATTAAATCAAACAATACGTCAACATCATCTTTGGTTGCTTTTCTGCATACTGCCTGCAAGCTGTCCATTAGTTTCATGCTGCTCCCCCCATCCGGTGCTTGTTTCATCACCATATACCTATCATTGAATAAATATACAACATCGCGCATGTTTTCTCAATAGGCAATTTTAAAAAATATTAATATGAATTTTCATAATCGCCTATCTGGCTAAACTTCCAAACCAATAAACGATCCAAATACTTCATTGCCGAGCAATACGCCTTTATCCGTCAGCCGATAACCCGACCCGCGTTCATCCTCCAGACGCTCCATCAACCCGTCATTCAAATGCTTAGCAATAATCGGGCCAAAATAGCTTTCGAGCGTCTTGCCGTCAAATTGGCGGGTAAAATCAGCAGTGCGAATGCCATCCAGCAGACGCAGGCCGACCATCATAAAGTCCTCCATCGCCTCAAGCTCGGATATCGTCTCCGTATCAAGGCGCGGCAGGCGGGCAAGCGTAGCGTCAATATAAGGCTGTACCCCCTTGATATTAACATGGCGCTCGCGATTTGCGTACCCATGGGCACCGGCTCCAAGTCCGTAATAAGGCTCGTTGCGCCAGTACGTTGAATTATGCTTGCTCTCAAAGCCCGGACGGGCAAAATTGCTTATTTCATAGTGCTGGTAGCCGCCAGCCTTAAGCTGCTCAATCAGCAGCAAATACATATTCAAATCCTCATCCTCTGTCGGCAAAGGCAGTTCATTGCGCTCATACAGCTTGTGGAATAACGTATTCTCCTCCACTTTAAGGCTGTACAGCGAGTAATGCGGCAGCTCCAGCGCAAGTGCCTTCTGCACACTGTCAGCCAGCAGCTCAACCGTCTGTCCAGGCAGGCCAAACATCAGATCGATCGACAAATTCGTAAAGCCTGCTGCTCTAGCATTGTCCAAGCTGCGATATACGTCCTCGACATTGTGAATACGTCCAATACGCTCCAGCAGCGTGTTATTAAACGATTGCACGCCAAAGCTGATCCGGTTCACCCCACCGGCATACATCGCCGCCAGCTTGTCAGCATCCGTCGTACCTGGATTGGCTTCCATAGAAAACTCGACATCTGGTGAAAGTGGAAAATGCTTGCGGACAGCAGCGAGAAATCGCTCCATCTGCGGCGGTGTAAGCACCGTCGGCGTACCTCCGCCTACGAATACCGTATCGATTTGCTCAGGCGGCAGCACGCTGATTGTCCGCTCCATTTCGCGCTCCAGCGCATCCAAATAATCGTCTACAGGCTGGCCTTTCAGCACATAGGACGTAAAATCGCAGTAATGGCACTTATTCGTACAAAAAGGGATATGAATATACAGCGCTCGCGGCGCGTGATGAATCGTCATGCTGTACACCTGCTTTCCTGTGGCAAGCTCTCTTCAAGTGCCAGTCCGTCAAAGTGCGGACGACTTCTTGCCTCTCTCATGATAAAAAGGAGAGCCCCCGGCTCTCCTTCTCCCTCTAGCTTTCGTCGATCTTGAGCACAGCCATGAACGCTTCCTGCGGCACCTCAACGCTGCCGACCTGCTTCATGCGCTTCTTGCCCTCTTTTTGCTTCTCAAGCAGCTTGCGCTTCCGGCTAATGTCGCCTCCGTAACATTTGGCAAGTACGTTTTTACGCATCGCCTTAACGGTTTCACGGGCAATAACCTTGGTACCCAGCGAGGCCTGAATTGGAACCTCAAACATTTGACGAGGGATAAGCTCCTTCATCTTCTGGCAAATAATCCGGCCGCGGAAAAACGCTCTATCGCGGTGAACGATGACGGACAAGGCATCGACCTGCTCGCCATTCAGCATAATATCCATCTTCACAAGGTTGGACTTGCGGTAGCCTGACACTTCATAGTCGAACGAAGCATATCCTTTCGTGCTTGATTTCAACTGGTCGAAGAAATCATATACTATTTCCGAAAGCGGGATTTCATACGTAATGGTGACGCGGTTCGTATCCAAATATTCCATGTTAACGAACTCGCCGCGCTTGTTCTGGCATAGCTCCATAATCGCGCCAACATAATCATTCGGTACGATAATGCCAGCTTTGACATAAGGCTCCTCGATAAAATCAAGCTTGCCCTGCTCTGGCAGGTTGGACGGATTGTCGATGCTCATGACCGTTCCATCCGTCAGCGTTACTTGGTAAATAACGCTTGGCGCCGTCGTAATAAGCGGAATATTGAACTCGCGCTCAATACGCTCCTGAATAATCTCCATGTGCAGGAGGCCCAAGAAGCCACAGCGGAAGCCAAAGCCTAGCGCTGTCGACGTTTCCGGCTCGTAGCGCAGCGAAGCATCATTCAGCTCCAGCTTCTCTAGCGCTTCGCGCAAATCGTTGTAATCCTGTGTTTCAATCGGATATAATCCGCAGAATACCATTGGATTAATTCGGCGGTAGCCCGGAAGTGCTTCCGGTGCCGGACGCTTCGCTTCGGTTACGGTATCGCCGACACGCGTGTCTTTTACATTTTTGATACCAGCAACGACGAAGCCTACATCACCGACTGCCAGCTCGTCCACGATGCCCATACGCGGCATGAACGCGCCAACCTCAATAACCTCAAACTCAGCACCAGTCGCCATAAAGCGGATTTTCTTGCCCGCTTTGATGCTGCCGTCAATAACCCGGACGTAAACGATAACGCCTTTGTACGCATCATAGTGAGAGTCGAAAATCAGCGCCTTAAGAGGCTGATCAGGATCACCTGTAGGAGCTGGAACCTTGGCAACGACCTGCTCCAAAATCTCCTTAATGCCAATGCCTGCCTTCGCAGATGCATGAACCGCCTCGCTCGCATCCAGCCCAATAACATCTTCAATTTCCTGCTTGACGCGATCTGGTTCTGCGCTTGGCAAGTCGATTTTATTGATGACTGGAAGAATTTCGAGGTTGTTGTCGAGTGCCAAATAAACATTGGCAAGCGTCTGTGCCTCAATCCCTTGCGCAGCGTCTACAACGAGCAGCGCGCCTTCGCAAGCAGCAAGGCTGCGGGAAACTTCATATGTAAAATCGACGTGTCCAGGCGTATCAATCAAATTGAGCAAATATTCCACACCGTCATCCGCCTTATAGGTCAGACGAACAGCCTGCAGCTTAATTGTAATGCCGCGCTCCCGCTCCAAATCCATTTGGTCCAGCACCTGAGCTTGCATTTCTCGCGAAGTGAGCGCTCCAGTGTATTCCAAAATGCGATCCGCAAGCGTAGACTTCCCGTGGTCAATATGCGCGATAATCGAGAAGTTTCTAATTTTCTTTTGTCGGTCACGTACGTCAGCCATGCCTAACCCCCACACCATCCATTATTGCTAATCATTCTTTCCATTATATCAGCAATGGAGTGCGCCAGCAATGCGGTTGCCGAAATTCCGAAAGAGCGCCTTCGTTAATTCGTCACCTTTTCAAACAAATCCACAATAAACTCCATGCTTCCGGTCGAAAAAGATTGCAGCAAGCCTGCTGTGCCATCAGCCAGCTTATTGACCGAAGGCTCTTGATTTTCATAAGGCATGCCCGGCAGCCTATCGCCATACAGCGCGTTTTGCTCAGCAAGCTTCCGCACCTCGGCCAGCTCCTTCTCAAGCTCGGATATTTTGCGCGAAGCGACATCCGACATGCCGGCGATCGACTGCGATTCTTGTCCAATGCTTCCGCTGCCGCCTTCTTCTGCGCCTTGCCTAATGATCGCATCTACCGGAATGACAGAGGAAGCCCCCGCCTCCTCAATCGGCCCATAAATCCGTTCAATGCCCGAGGAGGACATTTCAATGCCATACAATATAACAAAAACAAGCACCCCGCCAATGATCGCCCATTTAAACGCATCACGCCGCTTTCTCATCCTGCACCCCGTCCTTTCCGCTCTCGATTCGCTATTCAGCTTTGTGGAGCTGTAACCTTCTCATCCTGCCAGTAAATATCGGCAATCACTTTAGCCAGCACATCCGCGGTGCGATACGACTCTACCAGCGTATTGTCTACACCGCCAACCTCGATCAGTACGCTGCCTGCGGCGAGCGATTGATTGTATTCCCCGTTGCCTGTGGCGGCTGTTTTGCCCCATATCCCTCTTGAAATGCCGGGATACTGCTTCTCCAGCGCTTCATGAATTTTAGTTGCAAACGCTTCGTTTTCCTTCCAGTTCGGATTTTTATGGCCGATGATAAAATAAACCTGCGCGTAGCTTTTGCCCTTAATCTCGGTCGTCGTATATTTGCGCTTCTGCGAATCGCGATGCAGATCGAATAAAAACTTCAAATCTTTGCTGCTCGCCAGCGCCTCTTTAACCGTCTTCATGGAATATTTATAGGACAGCTCCCATTTGTAATTTTTCATGGCGGTCGGATAATCGGTTTCTGAATGCATGGCGCCAACCCCGCGCTGCTCCAGTTGCTCCGCAAGCCGCTTGCCGACCAGCGTAATATTCGTTGTGCTGGAATTCGGGTCCTTGGCGCCATCCTTCAGTTCTGGATACCATGATTCCCGATTATGTGAATGATAGATAAATGCGATCTTAGCTTCCCCTGTCGAAGGCTTCGTATTGCCGCTGCCGCTTTGTCCAGGCTTGTCCCCCGGCTCCACAGTGCTTGGCGGAAGCGATGGCTGCGGCTCCACATTCGGCTGTTCACCAGTCGCCCCTTCTTCGGCATGCGAAGGAATCGGCTCATTATCCTCAGGCCCAACGGCGGTATCTGTTCCACTGCCTTTGCGAATGAGAAAGGAATCTCCGGCACTCATGCCGGGAATGCCCGCTGCCAGCAGGCTTTTTGGCTGTGTAGGATTAATGTCCGTCATCAGTCTGACTAGAAAAGCGCTCACCTGCGGCACAGACAGCTCGTCCGCCTGATTGCTGCCCTCAAAGGCGGGCAACTCCATTTCCAGCATATCCCCGAACAAACCGCTCGATACAGCCGCTGCAAAACCTTTCATCGAAGACACCGGCGCAGCCGACGCTTGATGATGGGCAACTGCCGCAATGCCTATAATGACGAAAAAAATCATCGAACATAAAGAAAGAACAGCGAATGTTCTTCCTGTGACCAACAATTGCCGAATTTTCCGGCTTCCATACGCCAAATCGAGCAGCATGATTTTACGTTTCATCGTTTCGCTTACCTCCCGGTTCTGTGCTAGAGCTGTCCTGCTGCTATTAATCTATGAACGAGTTGGCGTTAGTAGAACCGACCGCACCCTCATTTTTAATATAATGGGCTGCTAGATTTAAAGTAAGAGGGGCATGCTTTTAGACAGTCTATGAAGAAGCTGCACAGACGTAAACGGCTGTCGCCGTCCTCTGGCAGCAAAGCTACCGTTTCGAGGGTAAAGATAAGCCGATTAGAAGGGGGAAACTTATAATTGTTTATATTTTAAAAAACCGCCATACAATGCCCGTGTGTTGAAAGGCATCGTATGGCGGTTTGCTGTTAATGGGTATAGGCGGCTACATTATCCGTATCAACCGCATCATGCAGCGAAGCGTTGAGCCCGCTTGCAATAATATTGGCGATGTCCTCGATGAATTGGTCAATCTCCTTCGGCGTGACGAGCAAATCATGGCCGAGCGGGTGAAGCACCTCTTTGACGAGCTGCAGCCGCTCCTGCTCCTCCAGCTGGTTCATGATGCCAAATACCTGATTGCTGTCGCCCTTGTTCGTTTCAATGTGCTGGCGCATCAGCTCCAGCGTATTATTCACAATGGTAGATGCATACACGACGGTCGGCACCCCTATGGCAATTACTGGAATCCCTAAAATCTCCTTAGTCAACCCTTTGCGCTTATTACCGATGCCAGAGCCGGGATGAATGCCGGTATCGGCAATTTGAATCGTCGTATTCACCCGTTCTACCGCCTTGGAAGCAAGAGCATCGATGGCGATAATGACATCGGGCTTCGTCCGCTCGGCAATGCCTTGAATAATGTCGCTGGACTCAATACCAGTAATGCCTAGCACGCCAGGGGCAATAGCGCTGACCGCGCGATAGCCAGGGGCAACCTGATCCGGCATCAGCTCAAAAAAATGGCGGGTCACCATTACGTTCTCTACAACTATCGGCCCCAGCGCATCTGGAGTCACATTCCAGTTGCCAAGCCCGACTATGAGTACACGTGCCGTCTTGCCAACACCGATGCGTTCAAGAAAGGTCTCAAAATGCTTGGCGAACATCGTCGCCACCCGATTCTGAAGCTCCGTATCTTGCGTACGCAGTCCCGGAACCTCCAGCGTGACGTAATGGCCCTGCATTTTGCCAATCGCCGCAGCTCCTTGCTCATTTTGGACATGAAGGCTTGTAATGACGATGCCATCCTCGTCTTGACGCTCGGAGTGGATGCCTGGAATGACGCCGCCCGACTGCTCGGCCATTTCTTTTGCTTCCAGCGCCAAATCTGTTCGAACGTTGTAAGCTTGCAAATCAAGTTGTCCCACCGCATACCCTTCTTCCTTGAAAAAATAAATGCTTTCTGCCATTAGTGTTCGCAAGCATTTGGTTTTCATGCGTGCTATTGCTTTTTGGGTATACGCGTGATAATATATTTTAAGTTGTGTTATCCAGAATTATAGCGTATGCTAAAGATTGCCTGTGCATATTTCGTAGGAGGTGAAACTCGATGCCAAACATTAAATCCGCAATTAAACGCGTCAAAACGAGCGAAAAACGCCGCGCTTTGAACGCTTCCCAAAAATCCGCGCTTCGTACGGCTGTTAAATCTGCTGACCAAGCTATCGCCGGCACTGATGTAGCTGTTGCTAAAACAGCTCTAATCGCTGCGACGAAAAAATTGGACAAGGCGGTTACTAAAGGCCTGATTCATAAAAATGCGGCTGCCCGCAAAAAATCTCGTCTTGCTAAAAAGCTTAACGCTCTTTCGGCGCAAGCTTAAACCGTCCTTGAACATACAAAAAAGCTGTCTTCCGGTTATCCGGTCGACAGCTTTTTTGTATGTATATGATGTGGCGGATGGCCTTTACGCCATCCACTTCGGGGCGCCAAGCGATAATAAATAAAGCTCAAGGCCAAAGTTTTTATCCATTTGCCCTGTCTTCATCTTGTAATCCAGATCAGCAATAGAGGACAGCAGCGCCCCCAGCCGTGACGTTGAAAACTTCCGGCACTTCTCGGCAGCCAGCTTAACCGCATAGGGATGGAGCCCGAGCTGCCCGGCCATTTGCTGCGGCGAATAACGATGCTGCTCCAGCTCTTTAATTTGCAGCATAATACGCAGCTGCCGTGCAATCAATGCCGCGATTTTTATCGGCTCCTCACGTCTGATCAGCAATTGTCGATACAATCGAAGCGACCTGTCCACCTGCAATTCCGCAATCGCATCAACCAATGCGAATACATCCTCTTCCACAGTCGACACCGTAAGCAGCTCCACTTCCTTGCGTCCAATCTGACCGCCAACACCAGCGTGCAGACAGAGCTTGTCCACTTCCAGTGCCAGCTGCTGCATATGAGCTCCAACCCGTGACAGAAGCAGCTCAGCCGCCTCCGTATCCAGTGTGCGTTTCTGTTCCGCAGCCCGGCGGATCGCCCAGCCCTTCAATTCGGATGCATCCAGCTCTTGAAAAGCTATGAGCGCATTGCGATCCTTCAGCTGCTTGACAAGCTTGCGCCGTTCATCCAGCTTCTCCGCATTTATCAGAAACAAAATGACTGTTGTCTCAGAAGGATTCTCTATATATTGCTGCAAGCGGTCAGTGCGATGGTCCAGCTTGCCACCTTCTTTCCCGCCAGCCGCAAATACGACGGCATCTCTGACGATGACCAGCTTGCGCTCAACGAAGAAGGGCAGCGTCTCCGCTTCAAGCACAGCCTCATCCAGCACACTTTCCGCTGTATCAAATTTGACGATGCCCAGTTCCCGCTCGTCAGCAGTAAACATCGCGTCCGCAAGCGTATCGGCAAACTGCTGAATCCGGTAACGGTCCTTGCCAAATACGACGTACACAGGGCGAAATCGCTTGCCCTTGATTTCCTTCAAAGCTTCTTTCCCATCCAAAGGCTATTCCTCCCTACCTTCTCCTGTGAACGGCAACAAAGGGATGAGCCCGTTTCGGCTTCATCCCTTTGTCCCTGAACATCTATATAAACATCAGCAGAAAGATCCATGGCTTCTCCTTCTGCTGATGGTCATACGACGATCAAGGCTAACACGTCGCATCTTCTCTCCACTCTTTACCATACGCAGTTAGAGCGGAAAGTGTGCATACACCTGTAGTCATTCAACTAAAATTAATGCGCTGCTTTGTTATCTTTGAGCGTATTCAGATCAACTGCATATTTTTCAATGCCGCCTGACTCCAGATGAATTTCATAATTCAATATCTTATTGTCCTCCGACCAGCTCAAATTGGCGATCTGGCCGTTTTTGCGCGCTGTTTCCAGCAGCAGCTTATGGTCGCTTACCTCATAAATCTTAATGGCATAGCCAACAATCTCAGCCGAATAAACGCCGTCAGCAGAAACCAATGGAACGGTTGCAAGAGGAGCTTTCTCTGATACGCCTGAAAGGCTTTCCAATGGTTTTCCATCCTCCTCTGCAGGAGCTTGAGAAATGTTAGTGTCTGTACCCGCGTCAGACTTTGCATCTTTGGAATCCGGAGCAGTAAGGCTCGAAGCCGAACCAAAATCAGAAGTTCCAGATTCGCTGTTGTTATTCCCGTTAGCGCTTCCGCCATCTTGATTTGATCCATCGCCACTTCGATCAGTTACATTCGTCTTAAGACTCATGCCCGTATCAAGCGATTCTGATTTCACTTCACCCGAAGTTTGTGGATCAGTAGCCACAAATTGCCTGAGCTCCGACGTGTCGTAATTGGCGATCGGGCTGTCAGCAGCAGTAGCGCTTGCTTCCGTCCGGCTCATGTCATTGTTTGATTGCGACCCATTAAACCAGCCTGCGTTATAGGAAATGATAAATGTGCCAGCTACGAGGCACGCCGCAACGACGCCTGTAAGCTGCCGAAGCTTTGATGAAGCGGCGCGATCCGGCGTTTTCCTTCGCTTAGGCATTGCTGGCTCTTGCTCTTGCTGCGCCACAAATGAGCCAGCCGCTTCGAATGAAAGCTGCTCCAATTGAGGCATAATAGCATCCACAAGGCTGTAGCTTGGCTTTACATG
Organism: Paenibacillus liaoningensis; assembly: GCF_059609455.1. NCBI lineage: Bacteria > Bacillati > Bacillota > Bacilli > Caryophanales > Paenibacillaceae > Paenibacillus > Paenibacillus liaoningensis. Next base: position 230,313 of record NZ_JCAALU010000012.1, on the reverse strand, counting down.
AGGCAGATTTTCCAATTCCGCAGACAAATTTTTCAGCCGCTCAAACATTGCTGCGCAGTCCGGACATTGCTTGAAATGTTTTGTCATGGTTGCTTTCTCGTATTCATCAAGGTCGCCGTCAAGCTCCCTTTGCATATATTCCATCACCTCTTGACAGTTCATCCCCGGACACCACCTTTCTGATAATCATGTAGTAACGTTTGAAGCTGCTGTCTGGCTCTGAATAAATAGGATTTAACTGTGTTTAGGGGCAAATCCAGAGACTCAGCTATTTCATTGTAGGAAAAATCCTGCAAGTATCGAAGCACGACAACAGCACGGTGATGATCGGGTAGCTTATCAATAGCGTTACGGATGTCTTGAGCTGCGTAAGCGGACAAAACCTCATCCTCTACATTTTGCTTCTCGTGAAACACCATATCATGCTCATCAATGGATACTGTTGGTTTGTTTCTTCTAAACTTGTCAATGCAGATATTCGTTACAATGCGTTGAATCCATGTTTTAAATTGGGCTTTTTCTTCGTAAGAGCCGATTTTGGTATAAATGCGAATGAGTGCCTCCTGTGCCGCATCCATTGCATCCTGCTCGTTGTTGACTATATAGTAGGCTGTCCGATAAACATGTGTTTCAATCTCTCGCAATAGAGTAATCAATGCATCGCGATCTCCCGACTGAGCGGCTCTAATAAGGCCAGGCTCCACCACGAAGGATCCCCCTCTCTTGCAACCTCTCTGACGAGCAGGTTACGTAAAATGTTGCAAACCTTCGTACAAATTCATTTTTTATTTTAGCCACACGGCCCATATTCCGATTGAAAGAAGCGTACTCCACACTCAAGAATATCAAAAAAAGCAAGCAGCGTATATAGCAACTTCATGACTGCATGGAACTAGACAGCCTTGCTCTTTTAATCAACTGCCCTCTCCAGAAACGCATAAAAGTTAATATTCATTTTGCCAAAGCGCACTTCGCAGCATTCAGCCGGGAAAAAATCCTCTCCGCCCACGCATGCCTTGAGCTTGTCCAAAATGTTTTCGATGCTGTCACTATCGAGCTTCAGCATTAAAGCCGATTGGGCGTAATGGAGACTTTCTTCGTCGTCAACCTGTGCAAGACCAAGCTCTTTCACTTTTTTACTGTTAATTTGCGCGGCTTCACTTAAAGCAATTACCGTTTCCTGCCCTGCAAGCGTTAGGAGGAAAGCTTCGTAAAGCTCACTTGCACCATCTATATCAAATCGGATATCGATGGCATATTTACCGGCTCTGTTTATTTTTATCATCAGCTTCACACTTCCTTGCCATTAATCTCCTGCCGCTACTTATGCTCATTTTACAGGATCATTTCAAAGAAGCCTACATCGCGATCCAATCTACTTTGCTTTTCTTTAACTAAATATATATATGAAGGAAATGTATAGTATAGCTTGATTCATGCGCTAAAGATACGCAGAAAGCTGCAAAGACATGCTGCTATTTTTGGTTGTGCATGTAGGAGCAGGCTCGCTGCTCCTTGGTTAGCGTTTTTCAAGTCAAATCTCGCCTGTCGATTCAAGGCTGGGGAACCTCTTGCTGCGATTGTTGCTGAGATCATGGTGGTTGAGAACACTGTAGCTTAGATTACTATAGCTTAGATCACTGTGCTTAGATCACTGTAGCTTAGATCATTGTGGCTGAAAACACAGCTTTTGAGAATCCGCGGTTCGGGGCGCACGCTCCTTTTTGGCGGACTGAGGTTCCGCTATTTTGGGTTTTGAACCGATTTCTGACCTTAAGCGGACAGGAAATCCGTTATTGCCCACTTTATCGCAGCAAAATGGCCATTTACAGCACATTAGCGGCTTTTGAGTCCGCCACTTGTGCCATACCCTTGATTTTGTTGAAATAGCTGCTTCTGTGTCCGCCTAGTCTTGCTTTGTACAGGGAATAAGCCACTGGAACGCTGACCACCCAGCTGCCTTTCGGTACGTAGGTCCACATTCATAAGCGGTGACATTTCCAGTAATAATGGGAATACTTGTGACATTATATTTGATCTGGATCTGGATTCGAATGCAGCTCAATTACGGCTGCATACCCGCCTATCTACATGCACTTTTATTCAAAATTCTCCTTTTTGTGATTGCGTTTATTATGATTGAAAATCAATTTCCCTTATTCATCGTTCTGGCCTGAAGCCTTCCCGATGCCGCCCGATATTCAATTTCACCATCCTGATCTGTTCGGCGCACTTCGGTTCCGGCTGCCTTCAAGCGTCCCAGCACATCGCCATGAGGATGGCCGTAGCTGTTTGTCGCACCTGCGGAAATCGCCGCACTCAGCGGCTGCCAGCGTTTCAGCCAATTGGCAGCAGTCGAATAACGGCTTCCATGATGCGCTACTTTAAGCACATCAACATTGGCGCAGCAAGCTGCATAAAAAGCTTGATTTTCATCCATAAGGGCCAGCAAACGCTCCTCCGTATCAAATCCGATGTCTCCTGTCAGCAGAAAAGTATAATTCTTCATCGTCAAATAAAGGACAACACTCGCTTCATTCTGCTCCTCGAGCTCCTTGATTTCCATGTTGGAAACGCTGCTTCCTTCCGTTTGGTTAACAGCAGGGGGCCATAAAACGTTCAGACTTGTGTTCTTGCCCATTTCCCACTCCTGCCCCGCCTCAGCCCGGTACATCGGAATCTCATGCTGCACCGCATAGGCCAGCAATTCCTCCGCATCTGGTGAATGCTTCACACTGCCGTTCCATAACAGCCCTTTGACTGGGATCGAATCCATAACCGCTTTAAGCCCCCTAATATGATCGCTGTCCAAATGGCTGACGACGAGCAAATCAAGCTGATGCACTCCGCGCTTCATTAGCAGCGGGGCGATAACCTTTTTGCCTACCTCAAAAGGGTCCTTGCGCGCTCTCCACTCCTCGCCGGCCTTGCGGAAAGAAACCGTTCCCCCTCCGTCGATCAACAGATGCTTACCTTCCGGCGTTCTGACATAAATAGCGTCCCCTTGTCCGATATCAAGCACATGAACGCGGCCGTCATGATCAAATAAATCCGGATGATAGGCGAAAAATAACAGTGCTAGCACGATAAGCACGGCGGAAAAAAAGCTTCCATGGAAAAGAAGCGCCTTTGCAGCTGATGCATACGAAAAATCGGCAAAGCCACCAGAAAACTTGCTGGGAGCAGTAATGCTGCCCTTTCGATGTATAGCTGAAAGCTCGTAGAGCGGCTGCGTCTCGAGCTCGCCGTTTTCGTGGCCAGCTGCAAGGTTGCTATGCTCTGATTCTGGCCCCTGCCCACGGGCGTCTGATAACTCGCGCACTGGAAGTAAGCGAAATAGCAGCGCTAGAGCGCCATACCAAGCCGCGATCCACCATAGCGGTGGAGTCGCCCAAATCGTGCGAAATAAATCTGCTGTTGCGAGCCAGTCCACGAGCCAAAATGTCCAGTCATTGGCGTAGACGCTCACCCATGCGAGCAGTTTGCCGCCTGTTGGCCAAGCCATGTGAATAAAAAGCGCGGCTCCGCCTAGCGGCATAATTATAAAGCTGATAAATGGCACGAGCAGCAAATTCGCCGGGAGCGACAGCAAATGGAATTGGTTGAAATAATAAATGGAAACCGGAAACGAGACGGCCTGTGCCACGACGCTGACGGCGATCAAATCGAGCAGCGCTTTGCCCCGTTTCCAGTGAGGCATGGCGCGCCTTACTGGAGGGACGCCAAGAATAAGACCTAGCGTTACGATAAACGAAAGCTGGAAGCTGACATTTTCCAGATAAAAAGGATTTAACGCCAGCATAATGACGGCTGCGGCCGCCAATATATGCAGGCCATCCTTTAGCTTGTGCATGCGCGCTGCCAGCAGGCCAAGCATGCTCATCACTCCGGCCCGTACAACCGAAGGCGAAGCGCCGCTGAGCAGCACATAGAAGGGCACGGCAAAAACGAGCGTCAGCAGCAGGCGCTCCCGCGTCATGCGGCAAAGCCGTAAAATCAGGCCAAGCCCGTAGAGGAATACCGCGACGTGCAGGCCCGATATGGCGAGTATATGCGTTAAGCCAAGACGAGCGAATTGCTGCATGAGGGAGGGATCAAGGTCATCCGTGATCCCGAGGACAAGACCTTGCATGTAGCCGGCCTGCATGCCCGGGTACATGCTCGAAAGCCGTGCGGCGAGCCAGGCGCGCACGGTGTCGACGCGGCCGAGCAGCGCGGCCGCGGTCCATGGCGGGCCAGGCGCGATGTCGATCGCGCCCGTGCCCGTAGCTTGAAGCAGCCAGTGGATTTTCTGGCTGCTCAAGTAGCGGCGGTAGTCGAAGCCGCCGCGATTAGCCGGACCAGCGGGCTGCGCCAGCTGGCCCTTAACGTCAACGACGTCGCCGCGCCGCCAGGCAGCGGCGACCTCCTGCTGCGGTTGCTCCTCGAGCCGCAGCTGCACAAGCATCCGCTCGCCGCCGAGCTGGCGCGGCGAGCCAAAGCCCGCTACGCTGGCGGCTTCGACCGCCAGCTCAAAGCTTGCCCGGTCGCCGTCGATCTCGACGACCGACGCAATCGTCCCGGACGCTTCAACCGCTATCGCAGCGTCCGACCCATGCGCCTCTGCGGCGCGCAGCACGTCCAGCAGTCCCGTCACATTGCGGGCATCCGCCCACATTCGTTCCCCAGCTGCAAGGACGAAGCCGACTACACATACGGCAGCCAGCTTTCGCGTCAGCCGCCCCGACAAAACCAGCGCCAGGGCGGCTACCGCCACACCGCCCGCCGCCAGCGCAGCTCCTGCGCCGCTCAACTTCGCGCCGCTTGTGCAGCCTGCCACAAAACATACCGCAAACCATAGCAGCGGTCTTCTATCCATTTACAATCACCTCTTCCATGAAATTCACAAAAAAAAGCACCTCTTATCACATGCAGATCCGCATGCAATAAGAGGTGCTCCCTCACTAAATATATGAATTGCTATCAACGTGCAATATCAAGAAATTACAGACATTCCCGCCTGCGGCGGCGGCTCATAGCCTTCCAGACAACGAAAAGCGATGCCTTTGTGCCCCATCAGCGTCACAACCTTCTCGCTGTCTTTCGGGTAACCGCGGTGATAGACAACCTCTTTTATCCCGCTGTTCGCAAGCATATTCGCGCAAGTCCAGCAGGGCTGGTCTGTCACATATACCGTTGAGCCTTCACGGTCGGCTCGATCGGTAAACAGCAGCAAATTTTGCTCCGCATGGATCGTGCGAATGCAGCGCTGTTTTTTAACCATTTGCTCCTCGCCATTCTCCTGCTTAATTTCCCACTCTTCCGCAATCATGCAGCCCGCTTCCGAGCAATCCTGAACGCCCATTGGCGCTCCATTATATGCGGTGCCAAGCAGCTTCTTACCCTGCACCAAAACAGCTCCCACATGCCGCCTTGGGCAGCGTGAGCGCGTCGATACCATATAAGCGATGTCCATAAAATACGTATCCCAGTCTTTACGTTCGGCGTCTTGCCCTACTATTGCCATTGTTTCAGCTTCCTCCTTGATGCTCGTTCAAAATAATCGTCAGCCACAACTGCGTCAAAAATGCGCGATATATTCGTTTTTTCTTAAAATCCGGCTGCTGCCTGTTATTTTCTCACACTTAAGGATTGGCGACAATGCTGTCTTTCATGCCTTCCAGCAGCTTAGGACCAATTCCTTTCACTCGCTGCAAGTCATCGACCGATGTAAAACGCCCATTTTTCTCCCGATTTTCTACGATCGCTTTAGCTTTCGCCGGTCCGATTCCCTTCAGCCCATCGAGCTCCTGAACAGTTGCCCGGTTAATATCCAGCTTGCCCGAATCCGTCGATGACGCTGCACCATCACCTGTCTCATTCTGTGCCGCTTCAGCTGCACCGCTCCCTTTAATCGCACTAGATTCCGGCAAGTGGAGCCCCGAATTCCCAGTATTGTATCCAGTCAAATTTTCATTCACATTTCTATTTCCATTCCCACTGCTACTTCCAGCATCAGCTTCCCCTAATTCACCAGCATCAGCGTTTGCCCCGCCTTGCACCGTCTTCCCAGCACCATCCAACCGAGATGAGACAGCCCCTTCTACTGCTCCACCAGCAGTAGCTGGCATCTTCCTGATCCCGTTTTGCCCATCTCCACCGCTGTTCAAGGACGGTTTTCCACTACTGCCATTTGCCGCTGTATTCCCCTGCTGTCCTTCTCCATCCGCCTGCTTCCCTAAGCCGCTAACCTTTCCAGCCTCGCTCTTCACCCCAGCAGAAACAGGTTCATTGCCTTGCTCTGGATCCAATGCTGCCTCTACCGCCGCATTTAGCGTCATCCAGCCGCTCGGAGCCTGCTCCTTCGGCATAAGCATAGCAGCTCCAAGCAGCCCGCAGGCGAGCAGCAAACAACCCGCCATAATCGTCCGCTTCGCATTTCGACTTTTCCCATATTGCTTCTCCTTCGCTCGTTGCCCCATCCTTAATCCACACCTTTCGCTATGAATGACCGCTCCAAAAAAGATGAAAATCGTTGACATAACTGCCAAGTTGTCAGGAATACGGTAGAAGAACAGGTAAACTGCGAATAGGCTTACTTCGCCTTAAAGCCTGTTCACTTCGGAAAATCAATTCAGATCAGAAAATGATTCAAATCTGGCCCCCACAAGGCCGCTTCCATTTCACAACCTCACAACGAAGGAGGTCATCGCATGAAAGTTGGATTTATTGGAACGGGAACGATGGGCAGTCTGCTCATTGAAGCATTAATCGCTTCGGGAGCGCTGGAATCCGATCAAATTTCCGTCAGCAATCGCACTTTCTCCAAAGCACAGGCGCTCGCTGACCGCTATGCCGGACTTCAAGCAGAAGCGAGCAATGCTCGCGCCGCATTTGGCAAGGATATTGTTTTTCTCTGCATTAAGCCGCATGAATTTAAGAAGGTCATCGACGACATAGCCTCTATCATAAGGCCTGAGCAACTGCTAGTTTCCATTACAAGCCCGGTGCTGCTCTCACATCTTGAGGAAGTTGTGCCATGCAAAGTAGCGAAAGTCATTCCCAGCATTACGAATCATGTATGGAGCGGCGCTTCCTTATGTATTTATGGCTCCCGCATTCAGAGCGAGGACAAGGAACGGCTCGAAGCGCTGCTCGCCTTTATTAGCGAGCCGCTGCAAATTGATGAATCCTATACGCGTGTCGTCTCCGACCTCTCCAGCTGCGGACCGGCGTTTATTTCTTGTCTGCTGGAGCAGTTCGTCGACGCAGCAGTTGAAGAGACGGGCATTGACCGCGAGGAAGCGCTCAAGGTGGCAAGTGCCATGCTGCTCGGGACAGGGCTGCTCTTGACCGAAGGGGGCCTTACCCCAGCTGATGTGCAGGCCCGGGTAGCCGTTCCCGGAGGCATTACAGCACAGGCGCTCAAATTGCTTCGTAATGAGACCGATGATGTTTTCAACCGGCTTATTCGCACAACTCATGCCAAATTCCATGACGATGTCGCCAAAGTTTCCGTCTCTTTCTACGGCGAAGAGGTGAACGGTCAATAGCTGTTCTTCAGCTAACTGACCGTTCACCTCTTCATGTGGCTAACGTTTAATTGGCAACGATGTTGACGATTTTACCTTTTACAGCTACAACCTTGCGGATGGTTTTACCTGCGATAAGCTCCTGCACCTTAGCCAGTTCCTTTGCAAGACGTTCCATTTCCGCTTCATCCGTGTCTGCCGCTATTGACAGGCGCTCGATGATTTTGCCATTAACTTGAACGACGATTTCAACCTCTTGGTCAACCGTCCAAGCCTCTTCCCATGTCGGCCAGGACTCGTAAGTAATCGTCCCTGTTCCGCCCAGCTTCTCCCACAGCTCTTCCGCAATATGCGGCGCAAGCGGGGACAGCATTTTCACAAAGTCAGCCATCGCTTCACGCGGCAGCACTTCGGTTTTGTAAGCTTCATTGACAAAAATCATCAATTGGCTGATCGCTGTGTTAAAACGCAGATGCTCAAAGTCATCGGTTACTTTTTTAATGGTGCGATGCCATGTACGCTTGAACGCTTCGGTCGTTTCACCTTCCGAAATTTTCGCACTCAAGCTGCCATCGTCACCGATGAACAAGCGCCATACACGGCTAAGGAAACGGAAGGCTCCTTCTACGCCGTTCGTGTTCCAAGGCTTCGTCGCTTCCAGCGGGCCCATGAACATTTCATACAAACGCAGCGTATCTCCGCCAAATTCCGATACAATTTCATCCGGGTTAATGACGTTGCCGCGGGATTTGGACATTTTCTCATTGTTCGTGCCCAAAATCATCCCTTGGTTCACGAGCTTATGGAAAGGCTCCTTCGTCTCAACTACGCCCAGATCATACAATACTTTATGCCAGAAGCGCGCATACAGCAAGTGAAGCACAGCATGCTCCGCTCCGCCAATATACAGGTCAACCGGCAGCCATTCGCGCTGTTTTTCCGGCGAACAAATTTCCTTGTCGTTTTTCGGATCGATAAAGCGCAGGTAGTACCAGCAGCTGCCCGCCCATTGCGGCATCGTATTCGTCTCGCGACGCGCCTTCATACCCGTTTCTGGATCAATCGTGTTGACCCATTCCGTAACATTCGCAAGCGGTGATTCCCCTGTACCCGAAGGCTTAATCGCATCAACATCCGGCAGCAGCAGCGGAAGCTGGTCCTCTGGTACTGGCTTCATTGTGCCATCCTCCAGATGAAGAATCGGAATCGGCTCGCCCCAATAACGCTGGCGGCTGAACAGCCAATCGCGCAGACGGTACGTCACTTTGCCATGGCCGCTGCCTTTTTCTTCAAGGAAGCTGATCATTTTCGCAATCGCTTCTTCATTATTAAGCCCGTTCAGCAAATCGGAATTTACGTGGGCACCGTCGCCAGTATAGGCTTCTTTGGAAATATCTCCGCCTTGCACGACCTCCACAATCGGCAATTCGAACTGTGTGGCAAATTCCCAGTCGCGCGTATCATGGCCTGGAACCGCCATAATCGCACCTGTACCGTAGCCTGCCAGTACATAATCGGCAATCCAGATTGGCGTTTTCTCGCCATTGACCGGGTTAATCGCATACGCACCCGTGAATACGCCGGATTTTTCCTTCGCCAGATCAGTACGCTCCAAATCGCTCTTGCGGGAAGCTGTCAGCTGGTAAGCCTCAATAGCCGCCTTTTGTTCCGCTGTCGTAATTTGGGCAACCAGCTCATGCTCAGGCGCAAGCACGCAATAAGTGGCGCCGAACAAAGTATCCGGACGCGTCGTAAACACGACAAGGTTCGCGTCATGGCCCTCAATAGCAAACGTCACTTCGGCGCCTGTAGACTTGCCGATCCAGTTGCGCTGCATATCCTTGATGCTTTCCGTCCAATCAAGCTCCTCCAGATCCTCCAGCAGGCGCTCCGCATATTCGGTAATTTTCAGTACCCATTGGCGCATTGGCTTGCGTACAACCGGATGATTTCCGCGTTCGCTTAGTCCGTCAATGACTTCTTCGTTGGCAAGCACAGTTCCCAGCGCTTCGCACCAGTTAACTGGAACTTCAGCAACATATGCAAGGCCTTTGTTGTACAGCTGGATGAAAATCCACTGCGTCCATTTATAATAATCCGGGTCAGTCGTACTAAACTCGCGATCCCAATCGTAGGAAAAGCCGAGCGATTTGATTTGACGGCGGAAGTTGTCGATATTTTTAAATGTAATTTCACGCGGATGCTGCCCTGTATCCAGTGCATGCTGCTCTGCAGGAAGGCCAAATGCATCCCAACCCATCGGGTGCAGGACGTTAAAGCCGCGCAGACGCTTGTAACGCGACACGATATCCGTTGCCGTATAACCTTCCGGATGACCGACGTGCAGGCCTGAACCGGATGGATAAGGGAACATATCGAGTGCATAAAATTTCGGTTTGCCCGCTTCTTCCTTCGTAGCGAACGTCTTGTTCTCATCCCAATATTTTTGCCATTTCGGCTCTACTATCAGCGGATTATAGCCTTGCGGTTGCTGATCTTGACTCATGAATGTTTCCTCCTTAAGCTTGGTAAAGCAAAATTTCAGCAGCTCCATGCAAAAAAGCTCTCGTCCCTAGCGTATGATCGCTAGGGACGAGAGCTGTCTCCCGTGGTACCACCCTAGTTAGCCCCCGGACATGCTTTGCCGAGTGCTCACTTGTTGCCTTTAACGCAGGCCTTACGGTACGCTTGCGCGCACAGCTCCAAGGTGAGATTCATATCGCTGCAGGTCCGGCTTGCACCATCCGCCGGCTCTCTAAGCCATGCCCCGCGATACTACTGTTCCTTATCAACGCCATATGTGACATTTTAAGAATTAGTTCCGATTATAATGAAGCTTTGACGCGATGTCAAGGGACAAGCCTCTAAGTTGCTCCCTTTTTATCCCAATACACTCACTTCTTGCATGCTTAGATGAACGATGCTTGAACGTCAGTCATTTTTTGCGAGGAACCGCCTTTCTCCTTGCGGGTGAAAAAGCCGCTCTCATTTATCCATGGCATTTGCCCCAAGGAGGGGTATAATAGGAGCAGCAAGCTTTTGCAACCCATTACTATTTTCGGAGGAATCGTTATGATGCGTTTTGTAAGCAACAACCATATAACAGACCCTGCGCTTAATTTGGCGCTGGAAGAATATATTTTACGGTCGCTGCCGCCGGAGGACGATTATTTACTATTTTATATTAATGAGCCTTCCATTATTATTGGCAAAAACCAAAATACGCTGGAAGAAATCAACCCGCGCTACGTAGAGGAAAATAACATCCATGTCGTGCGCCGGCTGTCCGGCGGCGGAGCCGTATATCATGACGAAGGGAATTTGAATTTCAGCTTCATCATGAGCGACGACGGCCAATCCTTCCATAACTTCAAGAAATTTACCGAGCCGGTCGTGAAAGCACTAGCCGCGCTTGGCGTTCAGGCTGAGCTTACGGGCCGCAACGATATTCAAGTAGGCGAACGTAAAATTTCCGGCAACGCACAATTTTCAGGACGCGGCAGAATGTTCAGTCATGGCACCTTGCTGTTTGATTCCGAAATTGAAAATGTCGTATCGGCTTTGAAAGCGAATCCTGAAAAATACGTGTCGAAAGCGACAAAATCGATTCGCAGCCGCGTAGCCAACATTTCCGAGTTTCTGGCAGAGCCGATTACAATTGAGGAATTCCGCCAAAGCGTGCTTGCTTCCATTTTTGAAGGCAGTGAGGAAATCCCTTACTACGAGCTGTCCGAGGCGCAATGGGCGGATGTCCGCGAGCTGGCACAAACGCGCTATCGCAGCTGGGATTGGAATTATGGCCGATCTCCAGCATTCAATATGCGCCAGACGAAGCGGATCGAAGGAGCTGGAACGTTCGATGTACGTCTGCAAGTTGAGGAAGGTCTTATTGCAGATGCCGCCGTATATGGCGATTTCTTCGGTCGTGGCGAGAGCAGCGAATTTGCCAAGCAGCTCATCGGTCAGCGTTATGAAGCTGCTGCACTCGGCAAGCTGCTCGGCGAGATCGATTTAAGCTATTATTTCGGCAAAGTAACGAAGGAAGACTTAATGGGCTTGATTTTCGAATAAAAATAAACAGCGCCCCGGCCTTCTCTTATTAAGAGAGTCCGGGGCGCTGTTTCTGTCCCCTGATGTCCCCCGATAGAATGGAATCATCAATAGGTTCTTTGAATGCCTCTTTTGCCAACTGCCAGCTTCCGAAACCAGAAAACAATGCCATAGCCAAGAACAACAGCTGCGCTGTTCATGAGAATATCATCAATGTCGAAGCTGCCGCGCCTCGTAAGCATTTGCAGCACTTCCAGCAGCGTAATAAACAGCACAAACGACAGCAGCACCTTGCCCAGCCGCCAGCGAAAAACAATCGGAAGCGCCAAGCCAAAGGGTACAAATACGACAATATTACCGCCCATATTAATGATCCAATCGATAAAGGGCATATGATGAAAGTTCGTTACATAAAGCTTGATGGTTGAAAAAGGAATGACATTATATCGCAGCACAGTACCGCTTCTCGCCTGCCGGCCAAAGCCAAAAAACATTGCATAAATGAGCCATATCGTATAAACGAAAATAAGAACGGCTGTCACTTTTTGAGTAAAGGAATCGAATTTTCCGCCTGCCTGCTTCAACGTAATCGCCCCTCCACTTCGCCCGGGTTAATGGGACGCCGGTAATTTTTTCACCCGATACCAGTAGTTATATTGCAGCGTAAAGCCTAGCTTGTCATACAAGCGGTTAGCCGCATCATTGGCATGCGTAACGAGCAAATAGCTGTGCTCCGCCCCATTCTCCTTGCCCCACTGCAAAATATGCAGCAGAAGCTGCTCGCCAAATCCACGCCTGCGAAAAACTGGTGAGGTCACGACGGCATACAGACCGATATATCCTCGCTCCATCACGCCAATACCGCAAGCCGCGGGCACTCCCTCTACATAAAGCACAGCAAAGCCCGTCTGAAACGGCGGTGATGCGAACATTTTTTTAAGCGTCTCCCGCTCATCATCGGTATGCTTCGCCATCGACATATAGGCTTCCAGCCAAGCTTCACTTAAAAAAGTGCCTATGCGAACGTCCAGCCCGCCAGCCGGTTCTCGCATTTGAGCAAGGGGCGCCGTCTTGACATAGACAGGATCTATTTTGTCGTAGCCTCGCAGCGCGAGCGTCTCATCCAGCTCCGGCGGCTGGGAGAATGGCGTGATTTTATAGGCCGTATCCATTCCACGCGCCGTATAAAAAGCTTCGCCATAGGTGATTTTGTGCGAAAGCACTTCCCCGCTGCAGGCTGCTGGCACGATGGAGTTTGACCGTTTTGTATAGCCATTCGCCAGACGCAGCTGCCACCCCTCATACATCAGCACCTGAAGCGCAGGCCAAGCATTCATCGACAGCTCCTCCAGCTTGAGATGCAGCTGCTCCTCAGATGACGACTTTAATGCGGCGCTGTCCAAAAGCTGCTTTATTTGGCCCATATGATGCCGATCATGAGCGATAAAATCTGTCAAGTATCCCTGCAGCCGGAATGGATGCCCATCGCTGTCTATGTATTCAGCCGCATAATGCTGCTCCGGCAAAGCTTGGATGATCCCAACAATCGCTTCACGGTCTTGAATCGTCTGCCTGATAAGCTTCGCAATCGAAGTATAACGACCATACAGGCGGGCATTTTCATTAAATGCATCATAATCCAAATGCTTGAGCGTCAGCTCCTGCTGCCGGCTTAATCTCTCAATTGCCGTCGTAAGAAAATAACGATCCCAAAGCGCAATATGAGCGACGGCTTCGCGAACGGACCATTTTCCCGGAGCCAAGCTTAGCTCCCACACCGCTTCCTCTCGCTGCTCCAGCCCTTCCACAAACGTAATCCATTCTTGAAAATACTTGAGCAACTGCTGTTTTCCCTGCTCCTGCTCCTGCTCCATGAACCGTTCTCCCTCGCTTTGCTAACCAATATTTGAACTTTTTTCTACAATTCGTTTCATTAAAACTTGTAAAATAAAATCTCGCAATTTGCATGCCCTGCAATCATCCCGCCCTCTTGTCGAAGCAAAACAGCCGCCCTGACGGCGGCAATGCCATTCCAATTACCATTAAAGCAATCTAAAGCGGGTTATTTGGTCGAACTGCTGCTCCGCCATTAAGATTGGACGCTGCTTAGGCCCAAACAGATCAAAATGCGGATAGTTGTCGCGGTAGTGAATATACCGGGGATCGAGCCCATAGGACGTGCACCATTCCGCCAGCTTGTCTATATTGGAGCAGCCTACCTTCGTTACCGTCTTCATGCCCGGAAAGCGCGGGTCCAGCCAATAATGCGTCAAAAAAGCGATTTCGCCGCTTTGCACCCGTTCCTTCCAAGCATTCATTTCGGTTCTGGATATGCCAAATGCCACCCGTCCATCTCCTTATTCCATTGGTAAAATATGCTTAACGCGGCCTACTTGCCCGTCCGTCAGCCGAACTTTAATGCCATGCGGATGCGTGCCGGAGTTCGTCAGCAAATCCTTGACGATGCCTCTCGTCAGCTTACCTGTACGCTGATCCTGCTTAAGCACAATGTCGACCTGCTGGCCCGGCTTGATTGCCGCGCGATTCGTTCCGTTCATACGTTAACCTTCCTTTTCAAAAAAGCGTAGTGACCAAAGTATGCACTTGATTAAGACAGCGCCGCGCCGTCAGAGGATGGCTACAGCCGTTTCACCTTGAAATATTTTATACTTTTCTTCAAAATAGCATAGCATATGTGCAGGAAAGATGCACATGATGGGTACAACCTGTTATACTTAACACCAAACGATGTTTTATGAAATGAGGAAATTGTCTAATGTCAACTGATTTTACTGCAATGGGCGTCATGCCGGAGCTGGCCTCGCGTCTCCATGAGAACGGAATTACCGAGCCAACCCCGGTTCAAAAGAAATCGATTCCCGTACTGCTTGCGGGACAAGACGTCATTGCCCAAGCTCAAACCGGAACAGGCAAAACGCTTGCCTTTGCCTTGCCTATATTGCAGCGCATTCAAGTGCACAAGGAACAGGTGCAGGCGCTTATATTGACTCCAACCCGTGAGCTCGCTATTCAAATTACGAGCGAGCTGACAAAGCTTGCTCCGACCGTTGGCGCTACGGTGCTAGCTGCTTACGGCGGGCAGGATGTTGTCGCACAAATTCGCAAGCTGAACAATGCTCCCCATATCGTTGTAGCAACACCTGGACGATTGCTTGACCATATTCGCCGGGAGACGATCAACCTGGGCAAGCTGAAAATGCTCGTGCTTGATGAGGCTGACCAAATGCTGCATATGGGCTTCCTGCCAGAGGTCGAGAACATTATCGCGCATATGCCTAGAGCTCGCCAGACGATGCTGTTTTCGGCTACGATGCCAGAAGCGATTAAACGCCTTGCTGCCAACTATATGAATACGCCGGTCGATATTCGTATTCAAAGCACTCATGTAACGCTGGACAACATTAAGCAATTCGTCATTGAAACGACAGATCGCGGACGTGAACGTGCCGTTATGCAGCTGATTGAGCAGCATAACCCTTATTTGGCCGTTATTTTCTGCCGGACGAAGGTGCGGGCCAAAAAACTGAATGCTGCCCTGCAGGATAAGGGCATTCCTTCGGACGAGCTGCACGGCGATTTGACGCAAGCGAAGCGCGAGCAAGTTATGAAGCGTTTCCGCGATGCCAAGCTGCAAATTCTCGTCGCAACGGATGTCGCTGCACGCGGGCTTGATGTAGAAGGCGTCACCCATGTATACAACTATGATGTGCCGCAGGATTCGGAAATTTATATTCACCGTATCGGCCGTACAGGTCGTGCAGGACAGCGCGGTACAGCGGTAACTCTCTCTTCGCCGCATGATCGCGGCGCTGTTGCTCATATTGAGCGCAGCATTGATGCTTCGCTGCAGCGCTTTACGATTGATGAAGAAGGCCAATTAACAGCTGACAGCACGAAACGCTCAGCAGCTCCAGCCAAAGCATTTGGCCGCGGAGATTCGTCCTCGTCAGAGCGCGGCGGCAGAGCACGTGGCGGACGCGATTCGGGACGATCCGGCCACCAAGCTCGCCGAGGCGGCGAATCCTCCGGTGGACGCGGACGCCAGCAAGCTGGCGGCAGAGGCCGTGGGCAGCAGGCTGAACGGTCAACAGCTCCAAGCAAGTCCGGCGGCGGCAGCCCATGGGAAGCAGCAAGCGGCGGCGATACTGGAAGCAAGCGTGGCGGCAATGGAGGGCGTAGCTTCGGTGGCGGTGAGCGCAGTGAACGTCCTGCCGGTCCTCGCAGCTTCGGCGGCGGTGAGCGCAGTGAACGTCCTGCCGGTCCTCGCAGCTTCGGCGGCGGTGAGCGCAGCGAACGTTCCTCCTCAGGTGCGCCACGCAGCTCTGGCGGACGCAGTTCTGGTGGACGCAGCTCTGGTTCTGGCAGCGGCGGTCGCAACTCAGGCGGTTCCAGCCGTGGATCCAGCCCTTCCCGTGGCGGCGGAGCTGGAAACAGTCGCGGTCGCAAAAGATAAATTTACCTTTCAAGCAGCTTTCCGTCGATTCCTATCGGCGAAGGCTGCTTTTTTCATCCTTCCCAGGCATTCGCCTCAGTAACATCCATCATAAACCGCCGGAGTTAGCGGCCTTACTAGCGCCCAATTATAAATGACCCATGACAGGAGTCCATTCCAAACAGGGCGAAAAACATACAATACTGTATACCGAGCGGCAGGGAAAAGACCATTTAAATGAAGCAGCACCCTAAGCCGGAAATTAACTGTACAGGAGGAATTAGCATGTCTGGTGTACATGGAGGCTTCACATCGACGGGTGCCATCCTGGTCCTGTTTATTCTTCTGGTCATCATAACTAAAGGATTTTTGTACTAATCCTAACCCAACACCGTAAAAAAACCGCCAGGATTCGTGCTCCCGGCGGTTTTTTCTGCGATTTACTGCTCCTGCTATGCAAGGAGCAAAGCTCACTTTTTATTTTCACCCTTACGCCTGATCAGCCGCAAGCTCCGCTTAATACTCTCGGTTCCTGCAAAGCTCAACGTTCCTGCCAAAATAGCGTTATGAAGCAGCTTAAGCCCCACATTGTATGTCAGCATGCCGATTACGATTTCAATTAGGATGAAACGCCTAATATCTGCTGAAGTAATGACGTATACTTTAAAGGTTTGGACGCGCAAGCAGCAATCACCTCAGGAATGGTATTTATTAACCTACCCTATGATGCCGACAGATTGTCTCATTCATCATGCTTGGAAAGCTGCCACTGTTATGCTTATGTTGAACCTTTACATGCTATTTTGTATGGCACGTCATTATTGCAAATCTGTCCGTCGATAAGTGCGAAGCAGCTCCAGCTCGCCTTCTGTCAGCTCGCGGTAGCTTCCCTCTTCCAGCTCAGTGTCAAGCGCCAGAGGGCCCATGGCCACTCGTTTTAAATGAACAACCTGTTTGCCTACTGCCTCAAACATCCGCTTCACCTGATGGAATTTCCCTTCCATAATCGTTAGCGTAATCATCGACATAACGCCAGCATCCGTCTGTTCCTGACTCCGTACATTCAAACGGGCAGGCATCGTCACATACCCATCATCCAGCTCAACGCCCGCAGCGAACTGATCCTGATCGGCACGGCCTACATTGCCTCGCACGACCGCCTCATACGTTTTGGGCACATGCTTGCGCGGCGACAGCAGCTCGTGGGCTAGCTGTCCGTCATTGGTCAACAGCAGCAGGCCAACTGTATCCTTGTCCAGACGTCCGACCGGAAAAGGCTGGATCGCTTGATCTTCATTTTCGAGCAAATCGATGACCGTCTCGTCTTTGCGATCCTCCGTGGCCGATACGACTCCTGCTGGCTTGTTCATCATAAAATAAGCAAATTCCCGGTAATTGACCTGCCGTCCTTCAAACCTGACCTCATGCATTTCGGGATTAATGATCATGCCGCTATCCTTGACTACAGCTCCGTCAACAGTAATGAGCCCCTGCTTCACGAATTTTTTAATTTCACTTCTCGTGCCGTTGCCCGTATGGGCCAACAGCTTGTCCAGCCTTATTTTTGCTGCCAAAACGATCTCTCCTTCAAATATCTGCTTCCCTCTTTATGCAACAAACCCCCAAAGGCGCTCGCTTGTGCGCCACTGGAGGTTTGTTATTAGCTTTGCGTACCTTTCTTCGCCCGCAAAACCGCCGCTTCAACGTCTAGAGCAAGCTGCTGGAGCCCAAACAAATCCTCCTGCTCCCACATTTCATTAAATTTCATCTGAAATTGGGCTGCCTCCCGGACACGGTGGTAAAAATAAAGATCCTGTATCGTGCTGAGCACTTTGCTGACAACATTCGAGCTTTCCTCGAAGCCGCGCTGCGCATCCAAAATTTCATGGCGAATGCTCGACATCTCCTCATCTAGGGATGAGGCTGCCTCCGCCGCCTTTTTGAGACGCAGACGCACGTCCTCAGGCAGGCTTTCCTTATATTTATAGTTCAGCGAGTGCTCGATCGTCGCCCAGAAATTCATCGCCAGTGTGCGAATCTGAATTTCTGCCAATACTTTTTTCTGACCGAGCGCCGTTTGGACAGGATATTCCACGATCATATGATAGCTGCGATAACCGCTATCCTTGTAATTCGTAATATAATCCTTCTCATTCACAAGCCTCAAATCTTTGCGCGAACGAATTAATCCGGCAACCCGGTGAATATCATCGACGAACTGGCACATAATGCGAATGCCTGCAATATCCTCAATCCCTTGCTCCAGCTGGTCCGCTGGCACATGCAGCCGCCTTGCCTTCTCCAAAACGCTCGAAACCTTCTTCACTCGGCCTGTGACAAATTCAATTGGCGAATAGGATTCCCGCCTTTTCAGCTCTACGCGCAGCGTTTTAAATTTAACTTTGAGTTCTTCAACTGTTTGCTCGTAAGGCTGTAAAAATAGATTCCAGTCTCGTCCATCCATCAGGGCCGCCTCCTCATCTTATCTATGGTCTGCGCCGATAGCCTCCGTTATGCTGCGGTAGCCATCTTTGCGCAAGCGCTCTTTCAAGCCGCTGGTCAGTTCACGCAGCAAGCCTGGGCCCTTATAGATTAAGGCCGTATATACTTCAACCAACGAGGCCCCAGCGCGGATTTTATCGTATGCATCAGCGGCAGTGAAAATGCCTCCCGAGCCAATGATCGGCAGCTTGCCCTCCGTCTGACGGTAAACTGCACGAATAACCTCCGTCGATCGCTCGCGCACTGGCACGCCACTGAGGCCGCCCATTTCCCCAGCGTTCGAATGAGTAAGTCCAGTGCGTGACACGGTCGTATTCGTCGCAATAATGCCGGAAACGCCGCAGTCCTTAATGGTTGCTACCGTCAGCTTAAGCTGCTCATCCGTCATATCCGGAGCTATTTTGACTAGCACTGGCTTCGCGCTTTTACCTGATTTCGACGCCTGCTGCCTGATTTCCTCCAAAACGGTATCAAGGAGCAGTCTCAGCTCATCCCCATGCTGCAGCGCACGCAAGTCCGGCGTATTAGGCGAGCTAATGTTGACGACAAAAAAATCTCCCTGCCCATACAGCGCCTGAATGCATAAGCGATAATCCTCATGCGCAAGCTCATTGGGCGTTACTTTGTTTTTTCCAATATTGACAGCGAGCGGGATGCGGTGTATTTTGCGCTTATTCAGCCGCTCTGCCATCGCATCAACGCCATCATTATTGAAGCCCATCCGGTTAATCAGCGCTTCATCTGGCGGAAGACGGAATAGTCTCGGCTGCTCATTGCCTGGCTGGCTTTTCGGCGTTACCGTTCCTACTTCCATAAAGCCAAAGCCTATGCTGGAAAATCCGTCTGCCGCCTTCGCGTTCTTATCCAGCCCTGCCGCAAGCCCGATCGGATGCGGAAAATGAATGCCGAATAAATCCACGGCAAGCTCCGGCGTCTCATTTACCCCGTACATCGCATGCATGATGCTCGTCATGCCAGGTACGCGCCCAGCAGCATGCAAACCATCGATAACCAAATGGTGGGCTTTCTCTGGATCCATTCGAAAAAATATCGGCTTACCCAATGAAGAATAAAGCAATTACACTCACTCCGATCTACAATAAATGTCCTACCCAATAGTGTAGCGTTTTTGCCCAGAAAAGAAAAGGGCAATACTGCTCCTTTGTTATTGCGGCTCTTTCCGAAAACGATTACAATATGACTATATTCCTTACTTATTAGAAAGAGGTTGATTGCCATGAGTTCACCCAAACGCAAACCACCCACAGTGAAAGCAAAAGCGCCAGAGGAAGTTAATAAGAAAGCACTCGTCTGGATAGGTGCTGCTGTTGGAGTTGTCATTGTCGCCGTCACCGTCTTGTTGTTGGTTAGCGGTTAATCAGCCCAGCCAGTGATACACTTTACCGGGATTCGTCTCGTCCTGACTCGGATTCAGCTTGAAGCGCTCCTTGGATTCCGAAATTTCGGACGGCAGAGTCCCGTTTTTAATTTTTACGACCGTCCCCATCGGTACCAGATCAAACAGCTCCTCTACATCCTGCTTCCCCATCCGAATGCATCCAAGCGATTCGTCCTGACCGAGGCTATCCGGCTCATCCGTGCCATGGATGGCATAAAGCGTACTGGAAAGCGTCATCCCCCGGCTGCCGAACTGGCCATTATCGCGCCCATTTGGATTTTTCACTTTCTCGCTAATATAAAAGCTGCCTTCTGGCGTTTTATCCCCGCCAAGCCCCACCTTAAAGCTGCGGACGATAATGTCGCCACTTACAACCGCAAGCCTGTGCGTTGACTTATCAACGACGATTTCGAGCGGCTTGCGCCAGGTTTCATCCACTCCGCCGGCTAGTTGATCCGAATTGCTTTGCAAAAACTTCGATTGACGTTGACTTGAATCAGTCTGCGGCTTTTCATCCTCATCTTTTTGCTGCTGCGCAGGCGGTTTCGTCCCTGACTGATCCGTTTTCATTGCAGCAACTAGCGGCTTAAACATCTCCTTCATGCCAGATGCGTCACCAGCCAAAACATTGTTGGGATAGGGCTTAATGAGATCATCAAGCTTTTCCGGCCACTTCTCGTTCATCCGCTTGTACTGATAGATGGCGCTGGCAAGCGTCCAACGAACCTCCTGTTGCTCGCTCCAAGCCATGAACTTCGTTTTCACCGTAGAAGCATCAGCCGGCTTGCAGCTGCATACTCCGCCATCAAGCATCTTAACTTCCATCGGTACATAATCGGACTGCTGCTCCACCGACATCAGCAGCTTGTGATTGCCTGTCCATTTACGCCAGCCTTCCTGCTCTTCCAGCTTGACTACAGCCGCTTCAGACGGCCGCTTGGACCAGGACAGCAGCTCTTCCCAAGCGCTTCCAATTGGATTGCGCTCACCCTTGTCCGTCAACACAACGCCGAAGGTTGGATCAATGGGTGCATCGATAATAGCATTCGCTTCTGCCGCAGCGAGATCAGCCAGCTGGCTTGCGTTTGAAGGCATAACCATTAGCAGCAGCACAAGCGAAATCGCTCCCATAATCGCGCGGCGAATCGTCCGTTTTTTACGCTGCTGGCGATTCCATTCCTCCAGCATTTCCTGCGGGCTTTCGGCCAGCGGATGCGGCTTGCGCTCAAACGCCTCGTAAATTTCTCCTGCTTGAATGAAGCAATAATTCGCTTTCGCCGTTTTATCCAGCTGTAAATATTGCTTGCCCAGCAAATACCACGCCATTTTATTGTCAGGATGATTTCTAACATATTGCTTTAGATAGAGGTTATCCTCTAATTGCTCCATCATTAACCCCCCTCAAAGTCCAATAACACTATATCGGCAACATTTACCTTTTTTTTGACTCTAGTGCAAACGGCTTTGCCGACCTTCGGTGGCAAAAGCCCGTTTCACGTAGAAATAGAAGCATTATGGATATGTGCAGGCCTTATCCATTCTTCTATTTAAAGCGTAAACGGCTTTGCCATCCTTCGGTGGCAAAAGCTCGTTTCGCGTAGAAATAGAAGCATAATGATACGCGGCAGCCTTATCCTTCCTTCTATTTCAAGTGCAAACGGCTTTGCCGACCTTCTATTTAAAGCCCTCTTCGCACACAAAAAAACTCCCGAACTACGCAGTGCAACTTCTGCATAGTTGGGGAGTTTAAGTTTAAGCTGGGTTTAGTTGAAAGGCGCGTCCGCGATTTTAATCGAATCCGTCGGGCAGCCGTCTACTGCATCTTGCATATCGTCATAAAGATCTTCCGAGATTGCAACACAGCCTTTATTGCCGTCGTTGCCGAAAATCACCTCTGCCAGACCTTCATCATCGTAATCATAAATGTCAGGAGCCGTTGCGCCGCATGCGCCGCATGCAATACAAGTATCCTTTTCTACCCAAGTGTACTTAGCCATTCAAAATACCTCCCATAAAGTGACGGAATAATGCCGCTATATAGCTTGTCTTCCGTTAATGACATCATAATAATAAAGCTTCATTCATCAATATATACCATCATTCAGCCTTTGGCAACCTGACACTGCGATTAAAAATCTTCCTTTTGCAGCGAAGTGCCCCGCAACCGCTTATTGCGAATAAGTGCGGAAGGATCATCGCTGAGCATCCCCGCCGTTAGCACCGCATCCTCGCCAAACTTGTCCCGCAGCAAGTCCATCGCCTTTGTCAGCGCTTCCTTACGCGGCTGCTCCTCATAATTGAACAAATCCAGCTGGACCGCTGTATCCACCTCAGGCGACAAATTTTGCAGCGTAACTCCCAGCAGCCTCACCGGCTCTCCCTCCGGCCAATGCTTGTCGAACAAGCGGCACGCTTCCTGAAAAATATCTTCCATCGCATGCGTTGGCGAGCGAAACGTATTCGAACGGGTGATGGTCGTCATATCCGGCCTGCGAACCGTAATTTGCACCGTAAGCGCCATCAGTTTTTGCCGTCTGAGCCGCCGTGCTGTCTGATCCGATAAATTAAGCAGAACACGGTGAATATCTTCCCTTGCGATAAAATCCTTCGGCAGCGTCGTCGTATGGCCGATCGACTTGTTCACTTCCCGCTCTCCATTCACAGGAGAGTGGTCAATGCCATTCGCTGCCCCTTTCATCCACGCTCCAACGACGCCAAACTGCTTAATGAGCAGCCGTTCATCCGTCTGGGCAAGCTGTCCAATTGTGCGAATATTGAGCCGAGCCAGCTTGTCTGCCGTCTTTTTCCCAATGCCGAATAGATCGCCGCACGGCTTGTCCCATAGCAGCTCGGGCACATCCCGCAGCCGCAGCACCGTCATCCCATTTGGTTTTTTCATATCCGAGGCCATCTTCGCCAGCAGCTTATTCGGGGCTATGCCAATGGAGCTGGGCAGCTGCCATTCCGTACGGATACGCTCCTGCAAAACGCTGGCAATTTCCAGCGGCGTTCCGAATATTTTTGATCCGGTTATGTCCATATAACATTCATCTATAGAAACAGCTTCCACCAAATCTGTATAGCTTCTGGCAAGCGTCATGAAACCTCGTGAATATTTGCGGTATAAATGGAAGTCCGGCTGAATAAGGATGAGTTCAGGACAACGTCTAAGCCCCTCCCGCACCGTCATGCCCGTCTTGACCCCAAGCTTTCTGGCAGTGTATGAGCAGGTGACGATAATGCCCTTGCGCAGCTCCACGCTGCCAGCAACGGCTGTTGGTTTATTTTTATATTTATCCGGCTCCTCCGCCTCATGGACAGAGCAGTAGAAGGCATTCATATCCAGATGCAAAATGACGCGGCCCTTCGCCGGATAATGCTCATTCGTATTCGTCATTGTAAGGTTCCACCACCTGCGAGGAGATCCGCCTGAACGCAATGTCTCCACCGTTGTTTATTTGTACTTATCAGCATACCGCTGCCGCTGTAGCAAGTCAATTGAACAGCTGAGAACCGCAAAAGTCACAAGCATAAACGGCTTTTCGCCGTCCTCTGGCGGCAAGGCTACCGTTTCGAGAGTGAAACTTATACATTCTTATATTTAAAAAAAGTAAGGGCTGCTCTCTACATTCCAGTCAACTAGTGTTATAATAATTCATTATAATTGTAAAGGCTATCAGTGAAGAAGGAGGCCTTCTGGCCATGACAATGAATTTAACTATTTTTGACACGACGCTGCGTGATGGTACGCAAGGAGAAGGCATAAGCCTATCAGCGGAGGACAAGCTGAAGATCGCTTTGAAGCTTGATGCACTAGGTGTTCATTATATTGAGGGCGGCAACCCGGGAAGCAATAGCAAAGATATTGAGTTTTTTGAGCGCATTAAAGCCTATAATTTACAAGCGAAGATTACGGCATTCGGCAGCACTAGACGCAAGTTCAGTCTGGCTCATCAAGATGCTAATTTGCTCAGAATTAAAGAATCCGGCGTTCCTGCAGCAACGCTTGTCGGAAAGTCATGGGATTTTCACGTACACACCGCTCTGCAAACGACACTCGAAGAAAACATAGCCATGGTCTACGACTCGCTTGCTTTCCTCAAGCATAACGGGATTGAAGCGATGTTTGATGCGGAGCATTTCTTCGATGGCTACAAGCATAACCCGGAATACGCACTGGCGGTGCTGCGCAAGGCACAGGAAGCAGGAACGGATTGGCTCGTGCTTTGTGATACGAATGGCGGCACGCTGCCGGGCGAAATTCACGAAATCGTGTCGCGCGTTCGCGCCGAGCTGAATGCTCCTATCGGCATTCATACGCACAACGACTGTGAGCTGGCGGTTGCCAACTCGCTTGCTGCCGTGCAAGCCGGAGCCCGTCAAATCCAAGGAACGATCAATGGATATGGCGAACGCTGCGGCAATGCCAATCTTTGTTCGATTATTCCAAATTTGCAGCTTAAAATGGGATATAACTGTTTGCCGGATGACAAGCTGAGCTTGCTAACAGGAACCGCACGTTTTGTCAGTGAGATTGCCAACGTTCATATGCCTGTCGGCCAGCCTTATGTCGGCAATGCAGCTTTCGCCCATAAAGGCGGCATCCACGTCTCGGCGATTATGAAGGATTCCAAAACCTATGAGCATATCGCGCCAGAACTCGTTGGCAACAAACAGCGCATTCTCGTCTCCGAGCTGGCAGGCCAAAGCAACATCATCTCCAAGGCCCAGGAGCTTGGCCTCGATGTGAACGCCAACAACGACAAAACAAAGCAAATTATGGAGCGGATTAAAGACTTGGAGCATCAAGGCTATCAATTTGAAGGTGCTGATGCATCGCTTGAGCTGCTGCTTAGAGAAGCTTTTGGCGAGGTCGAAGAAATTTTCACAGTCGAGTCCTTTAAAATGCTGGTGGAAAACTCGCAAGGCGCGCTCCGCACGGAGGCGATCGTCAAGCTGAACGTTGGCGGTGAGCAGGTTTATACCGCTGCTGAGGGCAACGGCCCTGTTAACGCACTCGATAACGCCCTAAGAAAAGCGCTCGTACAGTTTTATCCAAAAATCAAGCAAATTCATTTGTCCGACTACAAAGTTCGCGTAATCGACGAGAAAGACGCTACAGCCGCTAAAGTGCGCGTGCTTGTAGAGTCTACCAGCATCGACAACACGTGGAGCACCGTAGGTGTTTCCAACAATGTAATCGAAGCAAGCTGGGAAGCGTTGGTTGACGGCATTCGCTACGCCCTGCTCAACATGGGCAAACCCGATGCTATTGATGCCCCTGTAACCGAGCAGCATGGATTAGTAAACCATTAAATCAGCGCATAATAGGCAACTGTAACGATAATAAAGGGCATTCCTCAAGCCATAAGTAACAACTGGCTTGCAGGAATGCCCTTTTTCGTGCAGTAATAAACGGTCTGAATGCTCGGAATGCTATTTTTCAGGCAGCTTCGCTTAAGGCATTTCTTATGCGCCTACTTCAGCGCGAACCGCCGTTTGCCGAGCTTTCAGCCGGAAAAACACGCCCATACTGGCAATCGTCAAAAAGCTGCCAATCAACTGCGCGGTGCCTAAATATTCATTAAGCAGAAAATAAGCTAATATCATTGCTAACACCGGCTCGCCGATAATCGCCATTGAAACGTTCGTAGCCCCAATATGCTTCAACAGCATATTAAACACCAAATGTCCGAATATAGTCGGAATAATCGCCAGCAAGACGAAATACATCCATTCCTGCGCAGCATACCCCGTCAAAGCAATTTGATTGACGAGATTGTAAATGAACATGACTATTCCTGCAATCAAAAATACGATCAAGCTATACAGATTTGAAGGCAGCCTGCCGCTGATCTTTTGCCCAGCTATCATATACACAGCAACCGCCATCGTTCCAAGCAAGGACAATAAATCGCCGAATAATGCCTCACGCGACACCCCGATATCGCCCCATGCGATAATGATGGAACCTAGTACCGCTACAGCCATACAAAGGCTGCCCGCTATCGCCTGACGCTCTTTAAATAGAAGAAACGAGCCTAGCATCACAAAGATGGGCTGCAGCGTAATAAATACCATGGAGCTTGCAACAGACGTAAATTTCAGCGATTCCATCCAAAGCAAAAAATGCAGGCCGAGAAAAAAGCCGGCACAACTTAAAATCATCCACTCCTTGCGGGTTAAACGAATCGTCCGAAACGCCTTCCACGGTATAAGCGGCAGCATAATAACGACGGTAATGAACAGCCGGTACATACCTGCCACCGAGGAAGGAGCACTCGAAAACTTAATAATAATCGACGATATCGCTACAGCCAAAACAGCAATAAGCAGCCATACATAAGGGTGGAGCCATAATTTCTTCTGTTCAGTATTCACGATCTTGCAGGCTCCCTTAATTGCTTATGAATATTTTTCAATGAGACGATCCCACTCCGATAGCGGAATGACGCCATTGATTCTTTCCCGAATTACACCTTTGGAATCAATTAGAAATGTCGTTGGAAAAGTATTCACTTTATACTCCTTCGTGACATCTCCCTCGCGATCCATTAGGATGGTAAATGTGAATTCATGATCCAGGGCGAATTGCCTTGCTGCGCGCTCTTTATCAAACTTGGTAGAATTCACGCCATACATTGCGATTTTATCCCCATACTTCTCATGAAGCTCCTGCAAATCCGGCGCCTCCAGCTCACAGGGACCACACCATGACGCCCAAAAATTCACAAAGCTAAGCTTGCCCTGCTCTCCCCCGACTTTGTACATCTGCTCATCCAACGCCTGAAGCTCGAATTGCTGGGCAGCATATCCCGCTTTCGGCTTAAAATCCCCGGAAGCAGAAATAATTGCGCTGTCTTTCTCCATATATTGCGAAATAGCCAAGCCAGCCAGCACAAAAGCGACTATAAACCATGCGGACGCCTTCTTCATTTTCCAAAATCCTCCTGCCAATTTCATGCTTTTACCTGCTTCCATCGTAACACGGCCGGCAAGATAAGCTCAACAAAAACGCCTCTTCCTTCATTAAACCGTCATATCTGCCGTGTTTTCCCCTTTTATTTTGGGTTAAAATAAATCAAATCATACCTATTCGATATACGATATAGGATTGACGGGAGGGCATTTGCGTGAAGTCGCAACTACTACATATAACAACTCAGGCTTATGATCGGCTCATTGCCTCATGCCTTGAAGCACTTCCTAGGGAAGCCTGCGGCATATTGACAGGTGAACAAAACATCGGCAAAATAATCGACGTGACTGCTATTGCCAACGTCCATCCGTCCCCTTCGGCCGCCTTTGCTTTCGCTCCAGACGATTGGGTAAAGACTTATTACCGCATGCAAAAAAGCCGGCAATCGCTGCTCGGCTTCTTCCACTCTCATCCAACTTCACCCCCTCATCCTTCAACTGCGGATGAGCTGGGCATCCATACGGATGATTTATTGTTGTCTTATTGGATTATTTCTTTGCAGCAGCCTTTGCAGCCTGAAATACAGGCTTATTGCTACATGAACGGATGCTTCCAGCCAGCGCAATGGGCTATCGCTGACTGAGATAAGCATACAGGTCGCCGAGCGTATTTATATTCCGCTCAAAAATACGCCGCAAATACGACTGCCACAATTCTGCCGTCATTAAAGAATCCTCCAGCGCGTGATGCCGCTGTGTAATCGTAATGCCGCTGTCTTCCAGCAAATCATCCAGCGCATAGCTATCACGCTTAGGCTCCAGCCACTTGGCAACCATCATCGTATCCAATACGCGATGGTTTAAGTTCACTTTCGACGTTCGCCATAACGCAGCGTTGAGAAATTGCTTATCATGGCCGGAAGCATGGGCAACGAGCGGCCGCTTGCCGACAAACTCCATGAAATCATGCAGCACCTGCATCAAATCGGGGGCATCCTCTACCATTTCATTCGTAATGCCTGTCAGCTCCACAATAGCCCGGGGAATACGGCGCTTCGGATTAACGAGGCTGTAGAACGTTTCCGACGAATAAATTTCGCTCCCACGCATTAATACGGCGCCAAAGGAAATAATTTCATCGCCATTTGACGGGTAAAATCCCGTTGTCTCCAAGTCAAACACAATAAATTCCATTTCCCTAAGCAGCATGTCAAGCGGGGATTGCTTGCGCTGCTCTTTGTTGACAGAGCGAATAAAAGCCATTTGCTGGGCATTTTGCGATCCCAGCATAGAGGCTATGGCCGGCGTAAAGCCGCCCATTTTATATAAGCTCCACATCCGTCCCACGCCTTTAGGTTCCTTCATAGTCTCCATCCACCGCCTTACACAAGCCTTCCCATCGTGGTTTTATACACTTTGCGCTGCAGCTTCTTTCCGAACCGCAAGCTTTTCTTTAATTCATCTTTCATCTCTTTAGTAAGCTTGCGAGAAGCCACTTTGCCATTGTTGCCATACCAGCCATTTTCCGAGCTTTCAATCGATAACAGCCGGAGCCTGAGAAATAAGAGAAAA
Organism: Paenibacillus liaoningensis; assembly: GCF_059609455.1. NCBI lineage: Bacteria > Bacillati > Bacillota > Bacilli > Caryophanales > Paenibacillaceae > Paenibacillus > Paenibacillus liaoningensis. The sequence goes on along the minus strand of NZ_JCAALU010000012.1, from coordinate 201,908 downwards.
GCCTGCTCACATTGCTTGGCTTCCTGCTCCGAGAGCTCCTTTTCTTCCAATAGCCTCCGCATGCGATCCATCGTAGAAGACTCGCGAATGCCTCGCTGGATCGACAACAGCCGAATGGCATTCACCATCGGAATGTAGGCGCCATATTTAATATCCAGACTGCCTGCATCCTCTCCATACTGCTCCTTCAGCAAATGGCCGAATACGCCGAGCAGCATTTTGTGGCGCATCGTATTTTCAAGCATGCGTCTAATAATAATCGGCGTGGCCAGCATGTCGGTGAAAAAAATATCCTTGAATCGCCGCATAAGCAGCTGACTTCCAAAAATGCAGCGTCCATCCGCTATGATTAGCAAATAACGGACCGCCTCCCAGCTTGGCTCCTTAAACCACGAGTTAATTTGCTCCTCCCATGCTGACAGCGATTTGCACCACTGGGGATTACTGCTAAGCACTTCTCCCTCGCATGGAGGATATCCCGCCGTTTGAAGATAACTGACAATGAGTGCGGACAATTCATAAAAATAGCGCTGCACATCCGACTCATCATCAGCCGCATACTCATAAACAATGCCGCTGTCCTGATCGCTGGACAAGGTTTGCTCTTCCCTGCCTCCGCTGCCGAATAATAAATAGGCGTAAGGCACGGGAGGAGAACCCTTCCCCATCCGTGCCATTTCCGCTTCTGCGAGTGCAATTGCCCGGCTGATCACCGTATCATGCATCTCATTCAATTGTTCATTAAACTGTTCGACAGGGCTTGCAAGGAGAGCTTCCTTCATCCGATCATGTACCTGATCCCGCAAGCTGCGCAGCGTGCCGGCCTCTTCGGCCAAGCTTATCTGCTCCAGCAGCTTTACATGCACAGGGTCCGTCATCCGAGTCTCTCCCCTTTGAATCGCCCTTATATTATTAACCTTGCAGGTTTTGACCTGCTTTTTTCATTTGCTCAGGATAACCATAAGCGCCATGCTCACTGAGGTCAAGACCTACAATTTCTTGCTCTTCTGTTACACGGAAGCCCATTACCAGCTTCATAATGCCAAGTACCAGGAACGATGCTGCCAGAACAAATGCGCCACATACAACAACACTCTCGAATTGAACCCATAATTGTTTCCAGCTGCCTGTATCAAGCAAGCCGCCTTGGCCTACGCCCACTTTGTCAGCCAATGCTTGTGTTGCAAAAATACCGTTAGCCAGCGTACCCCAAATACCAGCTGCACCGTGAACCGACATTGCATAAATCGGATCGTCGATTTTCATTTTTTCGAAAAACTTCGCGCTGTAGAATACAAGCACACCTGCTACTAGACCAATTACGACAGCTGCCCATGGATCAACGAATGCACAGGAAGCTGTGATTGCAACCAGACCCGCAAGAGTACCGTTAAGGGTAGTTGTAATATCTGCTTTGCCTGTTACAGCCCACGAAATCAGCAGCGAGGAAACAGCACCTGCACCTGCTCCAAGCATCGTTGTAAAAGCAACATAACCGAAGAAGCCGTCACCAATGCTCACCGTGCTGCCTGCGTTAAAGCCGAACCAGCCGACCCACAGAAGCAAAACCGATAGTGCTGTATACACTTGGTTATGTCCCGCAATTTCATTTGCAGAGCCATCTTTGTTGAACTTTCCAATACGAGGTTTAAGTAGAATGGTTGCTGCCAAAGCTGCCAATGCGCCGGATAAATGCACGACCGTCGAACCGGCAAAGTCTTGTGCACCATCTGCTGCAAGCCAGCCGCCGCCCCAGATCCAGTGAGCAACTACCGGATAGATCGCAGCAATGTAGATAACGGTGAAAATAAGGTATGAGGACAATTTAGCACGTTCCGCAAAGCCGCCCCATGCGATGGAAAGCGATACTGCTGCGAAAGCTAGTTGGAACAGGAAGAAAATAGTTGTTGGAAGCTCATCATTTACACTTGAAATAGCTGGATTAAAGAAGAAATCGCCCCAGCCGATAAAGCTGCTTGATCCGCCATCGGCATTAGCCGTTCCGAACGCAATACCATAACCGATCGCCCAATAAACCAAACCTGCTAGACCAGCTGTGAAAATCGTTTTGCCTGCAACATGGCCGGCATTTTTCATTCTGGTCGAACCTGTTTCCAAAAGAATAAATCCGCCTTGCATGAGCAAAACTAACACGAATGCTACCATGACCCATAAGGAGTCGATACCCATATTCAATGTTGCATTGGATGGGTCATTCGCAAAAGCCATTGCCGGGAATACTAAGCACATTGCCCCTAGTGTGAATAACATCTTTCTAATCATTACGACCACTCCCCATACGTTATGTTTCCTAACATTTTAGGAAAGACTTAATGTCATTATAGTCAGTAGAGTCGCATTTGACAATACGTTTTATTCTATTTTCGAAAAAAATCTAACATTCGACCTTAAGAAAGCGGTTAATGTTAAGTTTTTTCACAGTACTTGCCTGGTCATGGCAGCTTTTAGCGTGATGGGGTTTAATCTTTGTACTTTTCATCTTCTATATAGGAAGCAGCTTCCTAGGCATAATTGCCCTTAGCTTACCTATCTATGTAACACGTTTGACTGTATGGTTACTTTACGATTATCATTAAACATAGACATATATAGATAGAGGAAAGAAGGTGAACGGATTGGAATCTGCTGAACGTTATAAAATTGGAGAACTCGCCAAACTGGCCAACATCAGTCCGCGAACAATTGACTATTATACTTCAATGGGACTTATTGAACCGGCGGAACGCTCTTCGACGAACTACCGTTTGTATAATTCTGAAACATTGATCCGCTTGAAACGTATTGAACAAATGAAGCAAAGCAAGCACACGCTTGAAGAAATTAAACAATCGCTAGCAGCATGGGATAGCGTAACTGCTGAAGAGCAGGTATCGCGCAAGCTGACCGATCTACAGCTTCGTCTAAGCGAGCTGGAACGAGAGGTTAAAGACTTGGAGCCAGTGATCAAGCAAATGAAGCCTCGCCAAGCCAACAGGCTCTACACTCGTATCATGCCGCAAACGGCAGCTTGTATAGAAGCGCTTATGCTGCTGCTAAACAAGGGGAATTTTATGTAGAGATATACAATAAAAGCTTCGCCCCTTGATCGGAAAGTCAAATTTATCATTTGGAGGAATGACGTTATGTTTTTTCACAAAATGGACATCCTCATCCTGATCGCTTTCGCTTTATCGATTTGGGCGCAGTTTCGGGTTAAAGGAACGTTCAAAACTTGGTCTACCGTTCGCTCCATGAGCGGACTAACCGGCTATCAGGCCGCACGCAAAATGCTGGATGCCCATGGGCTGCAGCATGTACAAATTGAACCCGTACGGGGCACGCTAAGCGATCATTATGATCCTATATCACGCAAAGTACGACTTTCAGAGCATGTTTATTATGAAAACTCCATATCCGCTTTGTCCGTTGCCTGCCATGAAGTTGGCCATGCGATTCAGCATCAGGCGAAATATCCAATGCTGGTGCTGCGCCATCGCATTTTTCCGGTCGTTAACATTGCATCGGGCATCGCCCCATTCATGCTGATCGCCGGATTTTTATTTCAACAGGCTAATCTGATTGGTCTTGGCATCATCTTCTTCTCCGTAGCAGTAGCCTTTCAGGTCATTACACTGCCCGTTGAATTTAATGCAAGCAATCGAGCGCGCCACATTATGATTGCCGAAGGCTTTATTACGAACGAGGAAGAACGCGGAGTTGCCAAAGTTCTGAACGCGGCCGCCCTAACTTACGTAGCAGCCGCGCTTATCTCCCTGCTGGAGCTCTTAAAATATATTATGATCTTCACATCATCGAACCGGGAATAACTTGCTTGCAGAGCAATACACGATCAACACAGCTGAGTGGGCCAGCCAAAGCATTAGGCTGGCCCACTTTCCTTTTACACAAAAAGAACCGCTGCAACGACCAGAATAAAACTGGTACTTGCAGCGGTTCTTTTTCATTCTGCATATAGCGGTTCTTACTTTAATTCCTCTTGCTTCATCTCATCGAAGTAATGCAGCAGAAAGCCATGGAACACCTTCGCAACGAGCGACAGCTTCTCATTAGAACGATGAATGATGCCGATATTGCGAGTCACATGCGGCTGCTCCACCCGCACTTTAGCTGGCTGTAAAATGCCTGTATGATGAAGCGCCATTGCGGGCAGCAGACTGACACCCATACCAGCGGCGACAAGCCCGCGGATCGTCTCCGTCTCCTCGCCCTCGAATCCGATTTTCGGTGTAAATCCTGCCTCCTGGCACGCTTCCCATACGATGGGCCTTAACGAATATCCTTCGCTGAACAATACAAACGTCTCATCCTTGAGCTGGCTCAATCGAATCGAGCTCTCCCCAGCGAGAGCATGTGCTGGCGGCAATATCGCATAAAGCTCCTCTGTCAGCAGCACCTGCCCGCACACATGCTCATGCTCATCCGGAAAAGGAGAAATGAAAGCAAGATCAATCTCACCCTTTACCATATCTCGTATAAGCGACGGATACATCCCCTGCCGAAAGCGAAATTTCACATTCGGATGATGCTTACGAAAAGCAGCTACAACCTGCGGGATTAAGGATACACCGAGGCTATGCGGAAAGCCCAGCCGAATTTCCCCTTTTTCCGGGTCAAGAAATTCATGTATTTCAACCACAGCCCGGTCCAAATCAGCCAATATGACCTCAGCCCGCTTCAAAAACAAATGACCTACAGGCGTCAATTGCAAATTTCTGCCCTTTTGTAAAAAAAGCTTTACGCCAAGCTCTTCCTCCAATTGATGAATTTGACGACTCACAGCAGACTGAGCAACATGCAATTCTTCCGCCGCCTGTGTCACATGCTCTTTTCTCGCTACCTTGACGAAATAATAAAGCTGACGAAGTTCCATGATCTCTCCTTATCTTATCCAAACATTATCTCCGGACGATCCGCTGCCTGCGAACCATTGCCCGATCGAATAAACCGTACATGAGGAAGCCGGCAAGGCCGCCACCAACATGCGCCCATAAATCTATTGTCGGCAAAATAATGGAATAAATGATACCTGCTCCCAAAATCATATATACGGTTTTGCGCGAACCATCATCCAGCCAAGCTTTACGGAACAGCGACAAGTATAGATACGCCCCGTAAACGCCATAAATCGCACCGGATGCTCCCACTGACAAATGGACAAACTCCCCATTGCCACCTTCTGTCATAACCGTAACAACCGCACTGAACAAATTGCCGAGCAGCCCGCAAAGCAAATAAAAAACACCATACTTCACAGAGCCCAGCAGACGCTCCAAGGGCGGTGCAAACACAAGCAGGGCAAACATATTAAAAAGCAGGTGCTGAAAGCCTCCATGCATAAAGACGGACGTTAAATAGCGCCATGGCTCCAACAGCCCGTATGGATCTCCATGAAAAGTTAAAAAGGCGCCCCAGCGGTACAAGTTTTCTCCGTTAGTCGTTCCGCCATTTAAAGCAACAAATATAAAATAGAGCGTATTTAACGCGATTATCGCAGAAGTCACCGGATAAGATCTTAAATAAACGCGAAAGCTTTCGTATCTTAAAAAAATCATTAGGAATTCCCCCGCTCTAAAATTGGACAATATTGCCGAACTCCGATTATAATAAATGGGTATTGACCATTTAACTTTGAGGAGGACGTTATTCATGTCTCAAGAACGTGCTGGAGCTGCCGCATTTAAAGGCAATCCACTTACACTAGTCGGACCAGAATTGAAAGCTGGCGATAAAGCTCCTGATTTTCAAGTGAACAAAACACTCGTTGATAGCGTATCCTTGAAAGATTATGCTGGTAAAATCAAATTAATCAGCGTTGTTCCTTCTATTGATACAGGCGTATGCGACGCTCAAACTCGCCGCTTCAATGAAGCTGCTGCTACACTTGGCGACAACGTTGCTGTACTTACAATCAGCGCAGACCTGCCATTCGCCCAAGCTCGCTGGTGCGGTGCTGCAGGCATTGATAAAGTCGAGCTGCTGTCAGACTACAAACTAAAAAGCTTTGGCGAAGCCTATGGCGTTTACATTAAAGAATTCGGCCTGGATATGCGCTCGATCTTCGTAATCGATGCCAATGATACGATTCAATATGTGGAGTACCTGGCAGAAATGACAGAGCACCCTAACTACGAAGCAGCGATTAACGCAACTAAAGCGCTCGTATAATCCAGTATACAATCTTTTATCTGCACAAACAAAGCGAGTGAAGGGAAACCTTCCTCGCTTTTTGTACGTTTTATGAGTTTCCGGTCGTCTTAAAAGCAGAGAGCTTCTTGTCCAGCGTTCGATAAAGCTCAAGAATAACCCGGTAGTTCGAGCCAAGGTCGCCAAATGAGCCTCTGGAAGCCGAATAAATATCAACGGCTGCATTTACCGGATTCACGCTAATGACCGACACCGTAATGTCCATCGTTCGGCCGAAAGCCGTGCGCTTCTCCAGCACAATCTCTCCAACCGATTGCACTTCATGCAGCACCTTGTAGCCCTGCATTTTCTTCAGCGTAGATACGACTTCTTCCCAAGCCTTTTCCTTGGACAACTTGTAAAAATGGGATTTGAGCATCGGGTCTTTGGCTTTATCGCCTGTTTGTTCATGACTGCGCAGCAGCCCGATTACGGTCCGCTTCAACAAAAACGATCTCCCCCTCCAGCATCTTTGTATGTAATATCTATATTAACATGTTTTGTTACACAAAAAAAGAACCCTGAGCGTGTTAGCGCAGCAGAGTCTCTTGAGTGTAGATAAAAACCCGCCTATGCCGTCCGACTTACATGTTTCTGAACCTCGCTTTCGCAAGGTGGGTGTCCGCAGAAACGAATTTGAAGTCCCCTTTAGAGGGCATGTCAGCATCGTAACAATTTAGGTCTCCCGAGAAACAGCCATTGGTTCAAAACAACGTAAAGCCGAAACGAACATCGCAGGATGTATTGTTATTATAAACGTTACCTTTACAATTGTAAATGTCTAAACGCTTATTTATTGGACGAGCTCGAATCACCGTCTGTAAGCTCTGAGAATTCGACCTCTTGAGCCTCCTGAGCTAGTCTTGCCTTCTCCGCCTGCTCCTGCAGCTTCTGGTAAATCATGTAGAAATTCCAGAACGACAGATAAGCGATAATGCTGCCCATAAAAAACGGAATTAAAAAGGTGACAAGCGTACTGATATAGATGACCGCACCACTCATTACCGCAGAGGAGAACGAGCGTATTGGACGACCAATCGTAATCAGAATGGCGTTTTTCAATAATTGAAACGTTTTCATATGATAATGAACAAGCATAGAAAAAAAGTTGAACATTGATATAACGAGCAATAGAAGCAGCGCGATAAAAATGTAAGAAATCAGGCTATACTTATCTCGATATACTCTAAAATCAACAATCATAATGGCAAACAGAATTGCGTAAAATAAACCGCCAATCATACTTTGCAAATAATTTTCCTTGTAACCTTTGAAATACGTTTTAAACAGTGGGACATCAGTTTCTCCCATAACCCACTTTCGGGCAACAACAAACATCGCGGTAGTAGCAGGAAAAAACGTGAATGGGGCGACAATCGCCAGCAAAATCATGGCTGATACTACATGTCCCATAAAGCCCGCTTCGTCAAGAGCGGAAGCGTTCGGCGGAAATATTCCAACAAAAGCTATTATTACAAAAGGAATTGAACATATTAGCCATAATACATTGATTACCGATAAACGCATAATCCATTCGGAGATGCGGTAAAAACCTCCCATTAAACCCCTTGGCTCCATGTGATCTGCCCCCACTATTCCGTCTTGTTCCTTACTATTTTGGTTGTGACATGCACCAATGCATATTATTCAATCAAGCAGGCTGGCTTAATCAAATGAACAATAAAAAAGGGAAAGTCAGGACGCCCGTAAGACATCACGGACTTCCCCGGTTTCTTAAGCTTGGTTATTCGGGCTTATTTCTTCATCCTGTATAAGAACAGGCTGAAATGACCCTAGTTGTTGTTATTGTTGAAGCCTTCGGACGATGGTTTTGGACGACGGTTCTCGCTAGTGCGAGGTCTGCTGCTGCCGCCATCACGGTTACGGTCATAGCTGCTGCTGCGCGAGCTGGAGCTCGATCCGCTGCCGCCGCCACGTCTGTCATCACGGCCACGATAGCCGCCACCGCCACTGGAGCTGCGGCCACTGCCGCCGCCAAAGGACGAGGAACCAGAATAACGACGACCATTCGAACGAATGTCCGGCTTGCGTTTTTTCGCGCGAAGCGGCTCTTCCGGCGTCAATTCAATATTGACTTCCTTCTTCTCGCCTGTCAGCAATTTAACGGCTGCTGCAAGCAAGTTAACGGAATCATATTGCTCTAGCAACTGAATGGCAATTGCTTTGTATTCCGTGAACTCTTCTTCTTGAACAACTTCGAGCAAACGCTCAGCCGTCAAGCGCTGTTTGCCTTCAATCGCTTCTGCGATGCTAGGCAATGGTTTTTTGTTGATTTTTTGACGTGTAACTTTCTCGATGAAATGCAGGTGATCAAGTTCACGAGGCGTTACGAACGACCATGCCGTACCTTCTTTGCCTGCGCGGCCAGTACGGCCGATACGGTGAACATAGCTCTCCGGATCTTGCGGAAGGTCAAAGTTGATAACATGCGTTACGCCCGATACGTCGAGGCCACGAGCAGCTACATCCGTTGCAACCAGCACATCGATGCTGCCGTCGCGGAATTTGCGCATTACGCTGTCGCGTTGGTTTTGGGACAAGTCGCCGTGAAGGCCGTCTGCCGTGTAACCACGTTTTTGCAAAGCTTCGCTAAGCTCATCAACACGGCGCTTCGTACGGCCGAAGATGATCGCAAGCTCTGGGGACTCCATATCAAGCAAACGGCTAAGAGCTTCAAACTTCTGACGCTCATGAACCTCAATATACGCTTGATCGATAAGCGGTGCCGTTACTTGCTTAGGAATAACCGACACATGCTCAGGGTTTTTCAGAAATTGCTGTGCAAGCTTCTGAATGTTCGGCGGCATTGTAGCCGAGAACAACATGGTGTGACGCTCGTCCGGTACTTGCTTCAGGATCGACTGAATGTCTTCCATGAAGCCCATATCCAGCATTTCATCCGCTTCATCAAGAATGACCGTCTGTACATCTTCAAGACGGATCGTCTTACGGTTGATGTGGTCAAGCAAACGTCCTGGCGTACCAATAATAATTTGCGGCTTCTTCTTCAGAGCGCGAATTTGACGTCCAATTTCTTGTCCGCCGTAAATTGGCAATGAGCGTAAACCTTTGTATCGAGTCAACTTCCCGATTTCATCAGCTACCTGAATAGCGAGTTCACGGGTAGGCGTCATAATTAAGGCGACAATGCGCTCCTCGCTTGTCGGAATTTTATTAATGAGCGGAATTCCGAATGCCGCTGTTTTTCCTGTTCCTGTTTGTGCCTGACCAATTAGATCTTGACCAGCCATTGCAATTGGAATAGCTTTGGACTGGATCGGAGTTGACTCCTCAAACCCCAGCTCCGTGATTGCTTGCAACACTTTAGGTTCCAAGCCAAATTCAGCAAATGTTTTCAAACTTTCTCATACTCCTTTTATCTGCAGCCTACTTGAAAAATATCCAAGCTATTATAGCATACAATCGTACCCGTTTACCAGCGAAGCTTAAAAACAGATCAAAAGACGCACGCGTAAGCGTTTGCTTTATTTTATATTCCCTGCCCGCTGCGCGCATGGCAGTTAACCCTGTTTTTTTAAAGTTGATCCTGCTATAATGTGGTTATCCCGCTGTTTTAACGTTTTCATGCCATATGTTTTGCCCTGAACCTATGATGAAAGGGTGATGCCAGGTGGATATCGAAACCGTAACACTGTCACAAATTGTAGAGAAGCTTGCACCAGAGCTCAGTCCTTTTCTTACGGATCGGGAACTCTCGATCAATATCGTATTGAGGGACGGACTGGCTGTACTTGAACCGGCGGATGCAATGGAGATTGTTCAGCACAGCATTTGCGAGCACCAAAGAGAAGCCTTACTGCAATGACAAGGGGATATACCGATTGATAGTAAACCTGCTGACGCATGCGTCAGCAGGTTTTTTGCATGCTTTTCCCACCGGGAATTCCCGCCCAAAAATGGTGCTTTAAGCAACATTTCTCTGTGTAAAATTACGCTTTTTGAAAAAAATAAGTGTCACGCAGCCTAATTCTGCTTTATAATTTGGTAAGAAGAGCTAGCGGGGAGAGAAGGAAATGGACATCATCTTTTCAACTGTCATGCTGTTATACAGCTTATTGACGGGAAGCGGAGAGGATCATGCAGCCGCCCGGGAGCTCGCAGCCTCCGTACTAAACGCTTCACTCGGAACAACGATCGTGCAGGCGAGCCCCTCTAATGGAGAAGGCCAGGGGACGTCTGAGGCGGGCGCTAAGCATGATCCACAGAAAGATGCTCCCATTGTGAAGGGCATCTACGTGACGGCTCACAGTGCAGGTGGAGCGCGTATGGATAGCTTGCTGAAGCTTATGGATGATACGAAGCTGAACAGCATGGTCATTGATGTAAAAGACGACAACGGCTATATCACCTATCCAACCGAGACGCCGGAGCTGCTTGAGCTGGGAACTACACAGAAGTACATTCGCGATATTGGCGACTTGATGAAGAAATTGAAGCAGCATGAGGTTTACCCCATTGCCAGAATTGTCGTCTTTAAGGACACTGTGCTGGCACGCCAGCATCCGGAGCTGTCCTTCCGCCATTCCGACGGAACGATTTGGAAAAATGGCCGCGGCGAAAGCTTTGTTAATCCTTATATGAAAGAAGTATGGAGTTATAATGTAGCCGTTGCCAAAGAAGCAGCCAAGCTGGGCTTTAAGGAAATCCAGTTTGATTATGTCCGTTTTCCTGAAGGCTTTGATAAGAAAGCCGATTCGCTGAAGTATGAGAAAACCGAGCAGAGCCGGGTCGATGCCGTTGCAGGATTCGTGAAATATGCCCGTGAGCAGCTTGAGCCGCTTGGCGTGCGTGTATCGGTCGATATTTTCGGCTACGCCGCATCAGTGCCTGCCGCCGAAGGAATTGGGCAGGACTTTGTGAAAATTTCCAATGATGTGCACGTCATATCCCCCATGGTTTATCCGAGCCATTACAGCACAGGCTGGTTTAAGCAGAAGGTGCCGGATAAAAACCCCTATGAAACCATTGTAGGCGCTATGGAGGACACACATGCCAAGCTTGACCCGATCGGCGACGCCAAGCCGATTATCCGTCCTTGGATTCAGGATTTTACAGCCAGCTGGCTGGGACAGGGCAATTATATGAAATATGGCAAGAAAGAAGTCGAGGCACAGATTAAGGCGCTCGCCGACACCGATATTCATGAATTTCTCTTATGGAATGCAGGCAATAAATATTCAGAGGGCGTTAATTACGAATAACCATTCAATAAGGCTAGCTGCTATTACTTACGCTTCTCGCCACAAGGTGAAACGGCTGTCTCCATCCTTTGGCTGCGCGGCGCGTTTCATTCCGAGAAATATAGAGAAAGGATAGCGTTAGGATATCTTTTCCTTTATTTCAAACAAATAACCTCCGGTACGCTGCCTTAAAGCGTTGCCGGAGGTTATTTGTTTGTTTAGCCAGAAGGTATTATTGCGACAGGCGCAGCGCGAGCTCATACAACTCCAGGTTGAATGGCTTCTTCGTGTTGACAACCGTGTCAATATCCGTAGAAAGGAACTCTCCGCGCACGATACCGCAAGCTTTGCCCGATTCGCCAGCCATCAGCTGATGTACAGCATAATCGCCGAGACGGCTTGCCAGAATACGGTCAACAGCAGTCGGCGTTCCGCCGCGTTGAATATGTCCAAGCACGGTTACTCGCGGCTCAAGTCCGCAACCACGTGTAATTTCGCTGGACACATCATGTCCATTGCCTGCTCCTTCAGCAACAACAATGATACTGTGACGCTTGCCTTTGGCAAAATTGGCTTCCATCCGCTGCGAAACTTCCGTTAAGTTGAACGGCACCTCCGGCACAAGAATCGTCTCGGCGCCGCTTGCAAGTCCCGCATAAAGCGCGATATCTCCGCAGTGACGACCCATAACCTCAACGACAGACGAACGCTCATGGGAAGACATCGTGTCGCGGATTTTGTTAATAGCATCCACCACGATGCCAACCGCTGTATCGAAACCGATTGTATAATCCGTGAAAGGAATATCGTTATCGATCGTTCCTGGCAATGCCATCGTCTTAATTCCAAGCTTGCTCAGCTTGTTAGCACCTTGATAGGAGCCGTCGCCGCCGATAACAACCAAACCGTCGATGCCACGCCCACGCAAAACTTCAGCGCCTTTCTCCTGGCCTTCAGCTGTCATAAACTCTTTGCAGCGCGCCGTCTGCAAAATGGTGCCCCCGCGCTGAATAATATCGCCTACGCTGCGAAGATCCATTTGACGCAAATCGTCATTCAGAAGACCCTGATAACCGCGTTGTACACCGTATACTTCCAGCCCGTTATACAAAGCGCTCCGCACTACAGCGCGAACGGCTGCATTCATCCCTTGGGAGTCACCGCCACTGGTTAATACTGCGATTGATTTTACTGAAGACATAGTCATTCCTCCAAAATGATGTAATATATTGCTAAGCCTGCTGCTTCCTGATCCACACGCTGTTAATCAGGAAAAACAGGCGGGTAAGCGGACTGTTCTTCATCAGCTTGCGCGTTACGCTGCGCACTTCTTTCTGCGCACGCACCTTCGGATCGGATAAATAAAGGGCCAGCAGCCCTTCAATGATAAGGCGATGAAACCGGGAAGCCGGCAAATGCCGCACATCCTCCCTTGCCCACTCCACTATCGTACCGATCCGTTCCGCCATCAAATGGAAGCTGTCGTAATAATTGCAGAAATTCAAATCTCCGCCGGCCTGATCCTCCGCCTGATCGATCAAATAATCAAGCATAATATGCAGGCCGCATACGTGCGGGAAATAAATTTCTTTAATCGCAGCCGCATCCTGCTTCGACAGACCATCACCGCTGGCTGCTAAAAAAAGCATAAACATGCCGAGCGTCGATCCGCTGGCCGCTGCGAATTCATTCCATTGCAAGTGCGGGTAGCGCTGTGCATGCTTCTCCCACCAAGCGAGTAGCTTCGGCTCGCGCAAGTCATTGCGAATGTGCTTGTACACCTGCAAATCGCCATATAGGCTGACCAGCTCGGTTACGTCACGCTGAACGCTGGTATAGGAAGGAAGCAGCGCTGTATGGTGCTGGCACACGGCAACGAGGTGGTGCAAATATCCGCCGTCGTCCCGCTCCTTCCGGTGGGCATAATAATCCCGGAGCGGCGCTGCCGGATTAACCGCATCAAGCATGGACTGATGCAATAGGCGGAAATCATCCGCATCAAGAGAGGTGCTGCGATCGCATAAATTGTCCAGGTAGTCGCTAATCGTTTGCAGCGCAACAATAAGCGGTATAAGAATATGCCGCTGTTCCAAGTTGGCCGCTGCATACACGGCCCCACCCTGACAATGGAATTTCTTGCTCGCTATGCTGCTCAGCGCTTGCGTCCGCAGCTCCCTGTCGGGAATTTGCTCTGCCATAGCCCGCAGCTTCCCCAGCTGCTCTTCAACTTCTGGCAGCACATATTTATATACGCGATGCATAAGTTTTAAAGGCCCTCGGGGCGCACGGCTGCCTGAAAATGTCGTCAATCTCACGATGCACCACCTCCTCTTTAAAAAATGCTGAATAACCGCCGGCTACCAGCCCATTATTACACGATGAATGAAACCTCCACTCATAAATGTACCATTTCAATAAACAATAATCCAGCAGTTCATGCTATAATGGTTTACAATCTATTAATAATTAGCTATAACACCTGTATAATCAAGGTTTTTTACAGTTATGGAGTGAATACAGCAATGACACAACTTGGCCTAGAAAAGGCGAAGCTTAACACATCCCGAGAAACGCTGCGTCTTCGCGCCTTCAGCTTTTCTGCCTATTCAACACAGGCGCTGCTCGTCTCCTACCTGCCTTTATACTTTCTGGCGCGAGGCTATTCCGAGCATCAAATCGGCATTATCTATGCAACTGGGCCCTTCATATCCGTCTTCGCCAATTTACTGCTAGGCTGGGCAAGTGACCGATTTCAGACGATAAAAAAATTATTTATATTTTTATTATTCGGGCAGCTGGTCATGATATCGCTGCTGTTCCCGATTCAAGATTTTACGATGATCTGTCTAGTGATGACGATCTTTTATTTTTTTCAGACACCTATTAATCCATTGAATGACAGTATGATTTTATTATCCAGTCAATATACAGCTGTTCCTTATGCACTCATTCGCATTTTCGGCTCGCTCGGGTTTGCGATATCCGCCTACTTGTTCGGCTTTATATTGAAGCAGATGGGCTCCAATTGGACGCTGCCGCTCGCAGTCTGTACGATTACGATAACGCTGGCGCTATCCTTCCTGCTGCGAGATTATCGCGGGAGTGCCCGCAAAGTCGATTTTAGCGGTTTTTTCAAGCTGCTGGGCAAAAGGGAGGTCGTTTCCTTTTTCGTCCTTATTTTGATCGTATCGGTCGCGCATCGTATGTACGAAGGTTTTTTGGCTGTAACGCTGCATCAAATGGGAGCTAGCGATTCCCTTGTCGGCCTCGCCTGGACCCTTTCCGCCTGCAGCGAAATTCCCGTCCTGTTTCTGCTTGGAAAGTACGGCCATAAATTCAAGGAGCTGCCGCTGCTGTTTATCGCATGTGTATTGTATGCTCTGCGAATGTGGCTGATTGGACATTTGAGCAGCCCTTATCTCGTCGTGGCGACACAGCTCATGCACAGCATTACATTCGGCATCTACTTCTCAACTGCCTTGCGTTATATTTCACAGCTCATACCCGATGAATTTCGCGCTTCCGGCCAAGCGGTATACGCCGTTGTATGGACGGGCCTTGCCGGTCTGCTCAGCGGTACCGTTGGCGGCTATGTATATGAAAGCTTCGGACGCACAGCCTTCTTTAATTTAGGTACTACCCTTGCTTTAATAGCAGCAGCAGGTTTCATTTACAAACATTATACGAGGCGCAGCGCATGAACGAGTGCCGCATGAAAGCCTCTAGCTCATGAACGAATTCAAAAAAAACAGCTTGGGCTCCACATGATGATGTGGCTCCCGAAGCTGTTTTTTTGCTCCAGCCTGACTATGTAGACGTTAGTCCTCAAGCTCAAAGTTTGTGTAAACGTCCTGTACATCGTCATTATCGTCGAAGGAGTCCATCATTTTGGACAGCTTGTCCGCATTTTCGCCTTCTACAGCAACCATGTTTTGCGGCAGCCAGCGTACTCCAGCGCTTACAAACGTATAGCCTTCCGCTTCAAGTGCACCTTTCACCTGCTCGAACTCATGCGGATGCGTCAAAATCTCGAAGCTGTCTTCGTTTACGACCAGATCCTCTGCTCCAGCTTCCAGCGTCACCATCATCATCGAGTCTTCATCAATTTCTAAATCCTCACGGTCCACGACAAGCAAGCCTTTATGATCGAACATATAGGATACGCAGCCGCTTTCTCCCATATTGCCGCCTCGCTTATTAAAAGCCGAGCGCACATCAGCCGCAGTACGATTGCGATTGTCCGTCAAACAACGAACCATAATCGCGACGCCGCCTGGGCCGTAGCCTTCATACATAATTTCTTCATAATCGACCGCGTCGCCGCCCGTCGCCTTCTTGATTGCCCGTTCAACGTTGTCATTGGGCATTTGCTCCGCACGTGCATTGGCAATGGCTGTCTTCAGGCCAAAATTCGCCTCAGGATTCGCTCCGCCCTTACGTGCCTGCACATAAATTTCACGCGACAGCTTTACAAACTTATTATTTTTAGCCTGATCGGCCTTCCCTTTGCGATCCTTAAACAATTTAAACTTCATGCCACTCGCTCCTCCGACAAAGATTCCACCTAACAGTGTAACATTTCAGGCCTAATCCGGTCAAAGTCTAAAATGCGAAAAGCGCATGGCAAAATAACGTCCCTGTACTTCCTATCATTAAGAAATATAGCCTTTCTCCCTCCAATATTCCATCGCAAAATCTTCGCCACAAAAAGGTTTCGTTCCATCCAGCATATCTTGGTTGTAACGTGTAATCAGTTTTCGGCCTTTTTCAAAAAATTTGACCGCATCCAGCAGTTTAGCTCCGCCTTCGTAATTAACCATCGTATAATCGTCATCATCTTCATCTTCTGAATACTGAACGGAAACACATTCAGAGCCGTCCATATGCTTCTGTATACGGTATGAGCAATATTCGACCTTTGCCTCGCCCTGTTCATCGGTATAGTCTCTGGCCATACGCACCAAAGCCAATCGCGGGGAATCCTTGTAAAGTTCTCCCTCTTGCCGAAATGAGAAATATATATCGCCGATCCATAGCCCGCTGCGCTCTTCATCATAATAATCGTTATAAGGCTCAACAAGCGGGAGAGTCAATATCTCGCGTATATGCTGCGGATCAATGAGATGACGGGCATATTCATAGGTCGATACAGCTTGCAGCAAATAAACCCAATTTTGCTGGCATAGCTGCTGGATCGCGGCCGGTGAATCATCATCGATAACCGTCCAATCTACAATCTCGTCCGTTACTTTGCGATATTTGCCCGATAACTGCCATTGTATAGGGCGCGAATGAGCTGCAGAGCCTGATTGCGCAGCAACTGGTTCTATTTTCAGCAAAGCCCCGTACTCCTCGCCATCCTGAAAATAAACGCTTCGAAAATGTCCCGAATCCGCTTCATTGCCATACGCAGTTGCACGAAAAAACTGATCGCCCAGCCAAAACTCATAGCTTGAGCTAGCAGCTTCAGGCTCTCCGAGGAAGCAAAGAGAATCCGCAGTTACCTGCTGCATATAAAGCGGCCGGAGCTGTGTATCTGCGAATAAAAAAGGAATTTGCGGTTGTTCACGAATCGGCTTGATTCGATCTTCATATAGGATAGGCTTGTCTTCTTCCAAAAGACGCAGCATTTCCTCTCGCCAGACGAACGGCTCTTCATCCTCATCTATAATAATTTCCGGAACAAAAAGCTCGGTCATGTCGAAGCCCTGCCATACACCGAAGTCGTCCCAATCTACTATGTATCGTTCAAAGGCCGATGTCCCCTGAATGCGTACTCTATATTGATCGCTCGTCATCATCAGCTCCGCCTGCATATGGCCCTCAACGATGAGATCGCCGTGATTATAATCACCCCAAAACATTTTTTCCACCTGCAAATCGCCAGCAATATGGATCTCCTGTCCACCAACAACCATATGGCTGGCGCGCATATCGCCAAGAACGATCAGTCCGGTAGCCCCGTCTGTATTTGTATTGCCAATATAGCGATCCACAATCAAATTTCCTTCAACGAGAATGAGCATAGCATTAAGGTCGAGCAGAAGCTCGCTAAGCCGCAAATCCCCTTTATAATACCAAACGTCCTCTGCTTCAAATTCGCCATCCTTTTGTTCATTGCGCAAGTAATACCAGCTCTCGCGAGGCAATTTCAGCTTAATTTCACTAAAGCTAAGCCTCTGAAACACGGCACCGGCTTCCATCATTATTCTCCTCCTTTAAAAATAGTTGAAAAACGCGGTTCTTTTTGCTCTATTTTGCTGCAAGGCCATTTAAAAAGAGCCTTTTCCTGCTATTATTTTTACGTATTTCCCGCGCCATGGTTCTCCTTTTTCCCCCTTTTCCACTCTTTTCAACCTATTATTCGGCACCATCCGCTGCCCATTGTCATAATGGCTTTTTAAAATGGCTTGTTAAAATGCGAAAAGGAGCTCCCGGATTAACCGGAAGCTCCTGTACATGCTGCAATCAAGTATTATAAGAAACTTCGAATCTTATAATTTAACGACGTTAGCCGCTTGTGCACCGCGATTGCCTTCAGTGATGTCGAACTCTACCTCTTGGCCTTCGTCAAGCGATTTGAAGCCTTCGCTTTGGATAGCGGAGAAATGAACGAATACATCCTCGCCGCCTTCGACCGAGATAAAGCCATAGCCTTTCTCTGCGTTAAACCATTTAACTGTTCCTTTCAAATGAACAACCTCCTAAAAAAATAAACCGCTGTTTAATCAGCGTATACCCTATATTATACAGTCTTAAACTGGAAAATGCAATTAAACCCTTATTTTCAAAAATAAATCTGATCCAGGAATAAAAGGAAGTTTCGCTGGCATAAGCTCCGCCTGTCCGCCCCGCTCTGCGACAGCCTTTAGCAGCTCATCCATGTGCGGGTAAGCATTCCAGCTTAGCGACAACAGCGGGTAAATCCGCACCTGTCCGCCCGGCTTGCACAGTCGCATCATTTCCAAAACAGCCTGCTTATGGAAATTGAAATCAAACTGCTCCGCATACAAAAACAAAAAATGGCTGCATAACACAAGCGAGAAGGTTCCTTGTTCAAAAGGAAGCTCTGGCAGCTGCCCAAAACGATAACGGGCTTGCCCGTCAACAGATCGCAAATGGCTTGCAAACAGCTCAAGCGAACGCTCTCGTCCCGCGCGATGATTCGCAGGGTCCTTATAATAGCTCCAGTCGAATGCCTCCTGCAAAGCGATCAGCTTGTTTGTGGAAACTTCAATTTCTTCTGCAGATTGTGCAATCCACGACTCCACATCTCCGGCATAACGCGGATCAACAGCATGGGCTTCATACCCTCGGGCACACGCCTCAGCGGTAAAAGAAGCGCCTCCGGCAGCAATGTCCAGTAGAGGCCCCGCGCCCAAATCATCTTCTTCCAGTCCGAACATGTGTACATACTCATCAAAACCCCGGCAGGTAATAGCAACGCCTACCTGCTCATACTTCAATTGCTTCATCTTCTCAACTCTCCTCGTCTCAGCTATACTCTTCTCGCGATTACGCTCCTATCTCTATAGAAGCTTCGCCTCATAAATGCTTCTTTCCCGCATTATAGCTGATATTATAACACCGTCCCTTATTGCTTTCCACCCCCTAGATAGCTAAAATAGTAAGAATACGGTGTAAGCCGTAACGAAAGGTAAGGTGACCTACAACATGTTCAAGAAATACGAGATATTCAAAACTGACAAGTACAATATGCTGACGGTAGAAGTACAGGGGAAAACCCTCGTCGTACGAGATATTTCCGATCAATGGGGCGAAGAATGCTTTACGTTCGTAAGCCGTCCTGAAATGATGCATTGGGCCGAAAATCGCTTCCGTGCTGACCAGTATGTTGGCCGCGAGGAAGAGCGGGAGAACATCATCCGTGCTTTCAAGGAAGTGTAAGCAGGAAAATTCAACCTTAACAGCGAAAACTAACGAGGCCATGTTGTGCTTGCGGCTACAGGGGGTGTACGTTTCGAGATGGATTTAATGACTAATATCATCTTTATTGTCGCATCCTTTGCACTAGGATGGATAGTCCTTGCAAAACGCGATTCTCTCGCTCCCAATTTGCGCCGCGGGCTGGCACTTGCTTCTATTGTTTTAATTGCATTCTCGTTTTTCCTCATTGTATTCAGCCTGTTTCAGATGGGAAGCTCATAAGCGCTGGCGGCAGCTGACAAGCCATACATCAAGGAGCAGCCGCCAACGCATCAAATACAAGAGCAGCCGCTTGCCACATCTAAGAGTTTAGAAAGTTCTTGTATTTCAACATAACAAGGCAGCCTCCGGTACATACTAGGTACAAATTTATGCCCGGAGGCGAACGCAACTATGAAATGGCTACCCGTCCTTGTCTCTCTAAGCCTGACAGCCGGTATTAGTGGCGCTGAGGGAATGATTCAGCCCGCCTATTCCAAAACTGCACCACATGCTACTTCATCTACCATTATACCAAGGAGGAATTCGATGAATCACGTACCTAAGCGTTCCGAAACGAAAGTAGAAGCCCGTTGGAAGCTCGAAGACCTGTTTGCAGATCAAGCTGCTTGGGATAAGGAGTTTGCCGCTGCCAAAAGCCTGATTGGCAAAATCAGCGCTTTCCAAGGCACATTGGCAGACCCGGCCCAGCTGAAAGCCTGCTTCGAGCAGGAGGATGAATTGTCGCTGCATGTGGAGCGTCTATACGTATATGCCAATATGAAGCATCATGAGGATACGGCAGAGCCGACCTATCAGGCCTTGTCCGACAAATCCAAGAAGCTGAGCGTGGAAACAGGAGAAGCCCTCTCTTTCATTACGCCAGAGGTACTTTCCTTAAGCGACGAGGCGCTGGATCAATTGATCGCAAATCCGGAGCTGGCCACTTTCCGTCATACACTTGAAGAAATGCGCCGCCAGAAAGCCCATGTTCTTTCGAAAAATGAAGAGGCGCTGCTAGCGCAAGTAGGCAATATGAGCTCGGCTCCCGGCACGATTTTCAGCTTGCTTAACAATGCTGATTTGAAGTTCCCGAAAGTGAAGGACGAGAACGGCGAAGAGGTTGAATTGACGCAGGGCCGTTACATCCAGTTCCTTGAGAGCAAAAACCGCGACGTGCGCAAAGAAGCTTTCCAAGCGATGTACGATACATACGGAAAGCTCAAAAACACAATCGGGGCCACGCTGAATGCCAATGTAACGAAAAATATTTTTTACTCCCGTGCCCGCAAGCACGATTCCGTTCTCGCCATGTCGCTCTATGGGGATAACATTCCCGAGACGGTATACACAAACCTGGTTGACACGATTCACAAGCATTTGCCGCTGATGCATCGCTATATGAACCTGCGCAAAAAGCTGCTCGGCGTCGACAAGCTTCATATGTATGATCTGTTCGCTCCGCTTGTAGAGGAATTCGATATGAACATTACGTATGAGGACGCGAAAAAAACAGTCAAAGAAAGCTTGAAGCCGCTCGGCGACGATTATTTGAACGTGCTGCAGCATGGCTTTGACGACGGCTGGATTGACGTGTACGAGAATGAAGGCAAGCGCAGCGGCGCTTACAGCTGGGGAGCGTTCGGCACGCATCCATATGTGCTGCTCAATCACAAGGACAACTTGAACAGCATGTTTACGCTGACGCATGAGATGGGCCACGCTCTGCATTCGTATTATTCTGATACGACCCAGAACTACCGCGATGCGCAATATACGATTTTCCTCGCGGAAGTGGCTTCCACGCTGAACGAAGCGCTGCTGATGGACTACTTGCTTGACAAGTCAACCGATCCGAAGGAAAAAATGTACCTGCTTACTTACTATGCGGATCAATTCCGGACGACGGTGTTCCGTCAAACGATGTTTGCCGAATTCGAGAAAATCATTCACGAAAGAAGCGAGCAAGGCGAATCGCTGACACCGCAGGATTTGAGCAAAATTTACTACGACCTCAATGTGCTGTATTATGGCGACGATATGGCCGTAGATGAAGATATTGCGATGGAATGGGCACGTATTCCCCATTTCTACAACAGCTTCTATGTGTATAAATACGCGACTGGCTTCTCGGCCGCAACGAGCTTCTCCAAGCAAATTTTGGAGGAAGGCGCGCCAGCAGTCGAGCGTTATCTCGGCTTCCTGAAGAGCGGCGGCAGCGACTTCTCAATCAATATTTTGAAAAAAGCTGGCGTCGACATGTCCTCGCCAGAGCCGATTGAGCAAGCGATGAGCGTGTTCGAAAGCCTCATCGGCCAAATGGAAGAGCTAACTAAAAAATAAATTTGCGTCTCCTCTTTGACTGCCTTGTTTTCTGAGCTAAGGGGATAACCGCTAAAATCAAAAAATAACACCTTCTACTCCCGTATCAAGGAGAGAAGGTGTTATTTTATTTTGCAACTAAAGCCACCAGAGGCCCAGTGTTAAGCCAACTACACCTGCAAGCAAGGATGACAGCATATTAACCCGGTCATTGTTCATAAAATCAAACCCGCGTGTCCGCTCGGTCTTTACGCCGCAGTGCGTGCGGCGCTCCGTCTCGCTGCCGCAGCTTGTGCAGCGGTACATCGCCTGCCAGGTGGCGCCGAGCCAAGAGTCGGCAAAGCATCCGGCAAAGCCAGCTATCGCCGCCGCCGCAATAAGCGCTACAGCTGAGGCTAGGCTGAGGCCGCCGCCTGCAAGCCCCGCGTTCCCAGCCTGCAAATCGGCTGCAGACGCTGGATGAAACCATGCCAGCATGATGGCGGCTACGACGCCGATGCAGGCAGCACCAGCGAGCGCCGCGAGTGAACCGAGCCGCGTCACAGCGCCGCTCGTGCCGGGAGCGACGACTTTGCCGCTCGTCACCGAACGCGGTGGACGCTTGCTCAGCGCACCGATCTCCGTCGCCCATGTGTCGGCATTTACGGCCGCCATGACTCCAATATAGGCGAGCAGCCAGCCATCGCCGGATGCTGGAAACAGCGCATGGCCGAAGCACAGCAGCAGGCCTACTCCGCCATTCGCCCACACTTGTCCAGCGTCGCGACGTCCTGTTTTTTCATATCCCGCTTCCGCCTTCGCTTTCGCTCGGGAGTGCTTTTTCCATTTCGACCACAGGGTTGAGGTAACAAAAAACGCAATAAGACAGGCGAACCATACTGGTTCGCCCCATGTCACAAAGCCTGTTCCCATTGCCATTGCCGATAAAGCGCCCGATAGCGAAAGAGAGCGGAAACGATAGGCGACGAACGCAATTAAGCCGCTTCCAACAAGGCCGCCAAGCAGCCTGAGCCACCATTCATCGATCCAGCCTACCATTTTCTCGCTCCTCCCCAGTTCTATCTCTCAGTCCTGCCATTGCCTGCCGCCAGCGATTCGGGAAATTCGTGCAAATCATCAGCTCCCGGTCCAGCTCCGCGATTTTGCGAATAGCCTGTTCCTCGTTTATCGTCCAGGCCATCACCTGAATGCCCGCTCCCTTAAGCAGCTTCACTCGCTCCTTATTCAGCCTCGAATAATCAATCGAAAGCAAGGTCGACCCCGTCTGGCTCAGCTCCAGAGGCAGCGTCTGGCGCCAGCCGTCAATAATCAAGCCGGTACGAATACGTCCTTCCGTCAGCTTGAACAGCTTATTCAGCGCTCCGGCATAGAAAGAGGTCAGCACCACTTCATTTTCCACACCGAATTGGCGTACGCTTGCAAGCACTTGCTCCTCAAGCGCAGGATAACGAATGCCATTCGTCTTGAGCTCAATGTTCACGTTGCAGCGCCCGGCTGTTAATGCCAGCACTTGATCAAGCGTCGGTACTCCCTCATCTTTGAACAAGGGCGAAAACCAGCTGCCCGCATCAAGCGCGCCAAGCTCGGCAGCCGTCCAGTTGCGGACTTCGCCTTTGCCATTCGTTGTACGCCTTAGCTTATAATCATGAATAACGACCGGAATATGATCCTTCGATAGCTGCACATCAATTTCAATCCAAAACACATCAGGCTCTTCCATCGCCAGCTTCACCGCTGCAAGGGTGTTCTCAGGCGCACGCCCTGACCACCCGCGGTGGGCTACGCATACATTTCTTGGCTCTGCCATGCGCTCCTCCTCGCTGCTCTTTATTTAGAGACGAGAGCGCCATCCTCTCGGAGCTTCACGCCAAAGGACAGGCTCGTCAGGCGCGTTAGCAGCGCTGCTGCATTTTCCGAATCCATGAGCACTGGCTGTGCTTTGTCCGAGGACATCGGGTAAAACTTCAGGTCACAGTCCCCTTTTTTCGTACAAATCGCATCCAGCACACCTGTCTCTGCAGTCGCTCCCTTCGGGTAAGCGCTAAAAATAAAGTTCCCTAAACTGTATGCAATCCACTTGCCTTTATACGTCTCAAAACCTTGCAGCACATGCGGATGGCTGCCGATAATTAGATCGGCTCCCGAATCTATGTATTCGCGTGCAAAATCCCGCTGGTATTGCAGCGGCGTATCTTTGCGCTCTTCTCCCCAGTGAACCATCACGACGACCAGATCGGCCTGCTCCTTCGCTTTCTTAATCGCCGCCTTCGCTCTCGTCGTATCGTAGGTTTCTGCTACGCCAGCAACATTTTTGTCTGCTTTCCAAGATACTTCCGGCACGACTCTGCTCAGTCCAATGTACGCTACTTTAATGCCGCGCACCTCTTTAATGACAGGCGCAAACGCATCCGTATCATTTTTGCCGGCTCCCATATGGGAAATTCCTGTCTCATCGAGATGCTTCATCGTATTTAATAAGCCTTCGACGCCTTGATCCAGCGTATGGTTGTTCGCCAGGCTAACAACATCAAAGCCGGCATCCCGAAAAGCAGGAAGCGCATCTGGAGAACCTTTGAACACATACGTCTTGTCTACTGCCGGTACACCGCTATCCGTCACGGGATACTCCAAATTGGCTGCCATAATATCCGGCTCGCTTAAATAAAGCAGCGATTGCTTATATGGATAGTCGTATCCATTGAGCTTCATCATGTCGCCGACCGAAGCCGCCAGCAAAATATCGCCAACAAAGCTCAGCTTCACCGTATCCTCGTCGCCAGCTTGAGTCGATGGCTGCTGCCCGGAACCGTCATCGCCGCCTGTTCCATCGACTGCTTCATGACCTTCCTCCTCAGGCTGCTTGGCTGGCGTTGCCGCTGCCTCGCCTTGGCCGTTAGCCTCATCGGCTGTAGGAGCAGGATCATTCGTTGCTGCCGTTTCTACAGATGGAGAAGGCGAACTGCTGCCTGCGCCCGTTTCCGCGTTTTGCGGCTCCTGATCACCAGCGGTACCCGCGGAGGCGGCATCTGCTGCCTGAGGTTTATTTTCACCATTAAATAAGGACCCAGCATCAAACCAATTTTGCGTATTAAGCCATAAGCCAATAACGACTGCAATAAGTCCAAGCATAAATCCGTTGAAAATGATGAGGCGTCTTAATCTTCTTTTTCGCCTGACTTTTTGCTGTTGTCGCGATTCTGATCTAGATCTATTCATGACAGGATGCTCCTTTATGAATAAAGTTTCCTGTCTATTATAGCAAGCTTGTTATAAATATGCGAAATAACTAGAAGGGAAGCTGCTTCATTCACTATGCATCTAGGAAGAGGAAAGCGCAGCTGATGCAATTTCCTTGCCTTGTCTAATACAATCCGGCAAACCTACGCCGTCGAAAGCCGCTCCTGTAATATGAATGCCCGGCACTTGCTGTGCCATTCGCTCACGCAGGCGCTTCGTCTGGTCCAGATGGCCAACCGGATATTGCGGCATAGAGCGCGGCAGCCGTGTAATTTCCGTAAATAAAGGAGCTGCTGTAATATTCATCGTCTTCTTCACATCTTCTCTTACAGCGGCCATAAGCTGGTCATCCGGCAAAAAAGGCGTTATCTGATCGCCTGCCCGGCCTACATAACAGCGAAGCAGCACTTTGTCTCCCGGACTCGTATGCAGCCATTTCGTCGAGGTCCAAGTGCATGCTGTAATCCGCAAGCCTTCCGAACGCGGAATAACGAACCCCGAACCTTTGAAGGTTACACCAAGGCTCGCTTTGTCAAAAGCCATGACGACGTTTGCGACCGAAACGTAATCGATCGCCCGCAGCTCCGCGCAATCGACCAGCGGCTCCAGCATCTCCGCTGCCTGAAACGCAGGCGCCGTCATAATTACTTTGTCGGCTGGCAGCCGTTCCCCGTTTGCCAGCTCGATGGTGTAGCGGGACCCCGACTGTTCCCCGTCCGCCGTGCCAGCGAAACCTGCCGCTTCACCACCCGCAGCGCTATCATGAATTCCGATAACCGCCTGGCCCAATTTGCGCTCCATGCTTGGCAAAGCTCGGTCCAGCGCATTTACCAAAGTAGACAGCCCGCCCTTAAAGGTAAGAAACACGCTACTTCTAGCTCCTTCTGGCAGCAGGCTCATATCGGGAGCCTTCGCCAGCTTTTTGTTGCTCCGCATTCCCCGTATCAAGCTGCCATGCTTGCGTTCAGCAGCTGCGAACTGCGGGAATGTCGCTTGAATGCTCAGCTTGTTAAGGTCGCCAGCGTAAATGCCCGCCAGCAGCGGCTCTGCAATGCGCTGCACAACCTGCGTCCCCAGCCGTCGGCCTAGGAAGCCGCCCAGCGATTCGTCGCCAGCTGCAGTCCGAGCTGGCTTGATGAAATCAAGCAGCGCCCGCAGCTTGCCGCCCCAAGAGAGCAAGCCTGTCCGAGCGAATGGCATAATTTCCGTCGGAATGCCGAGCACGAGTCCCTGCGGCATCGCATGAAGCTTATTTTTAAACAAAATATAGGATTGCTTGCCCTTGGGATTCGTTCCCGTCAGCTCGGACTCTATGCCTAGCTCTTTCGCCAGCTCAATAATCGCCAGCTTGCGGCTAAGGAAAGAATCCGGGCCGCGTTCGATGACGAAACCGTCACGTTGCAGCGTATTGATTTTGCCGCCCAGTACCTCGGCGCTATCGACAAGCGTAATATGAATCTCTTTACGCTGCCGCTCCGCTTCCCGCTGCAAATAAAAAGCGGAGCTCAGCCCGCTGATCCCCCCGCCAATAATGACAATTCGATCAGCTTCTCCGATTCTCCGCATCTCATTCATCCTTTCTTACCAACCTCTACGTTGCATCTATTACAGACTCCGCCAGCGTCTCCATATAGAGTGGGTCGCGATTTAACATTTTAATTCGTTCAAGGGTGATGCCCATATTTTTCGCTGTCGTCTTCGCTTCGATATCGAGGTCGAACAGCACCTCAAGATGATCCGACACAAAGCCGATTGGCGCGGCCAATACAGCCTTTACTCCTTGCTCCGCAAGCTCGGCAAGCGTCTCCAATATGTCAGGTCCCAGCCACGGCTCTCTCGTCCGGCCTGCGCTTTGCCAAGTAAACTGCCATCCATCATCCGCAATGCCAGCCTGCTTCGCAACCGCTCTTGACGTCTCCAGCAGCTGCTCCTCGTAAGGATCACCAAGCTCGCGAATTTTCTCCGGCAAGCTGTGCGCGCTGAAGAGCACCTTTACACTCGGCTCTCCGCCCGATGATGCGCTTAACCGCGCAAGCCCATCCGTTACCCGTTCCGTCAACGCCTGCAGCAGCTTCGGATGCAGATGATATTGCTTCACAAACGTCATCTCCACGCCAAGCTCGCTAGCCTTCTCCTGCGCACGCTTGATGTAGCTGCCTACGCTCATCGTCGAATAATGCGGGGCCAATACGATGCCGACTGCCTGCTTAATCCCGTCGCGAGCCATTTCCTCTACGCCATCTTCGATATAAGGACGGGCATGCTTAAGCCCCTGATAACAAGCATAACGGCCTGGGGCGAGCTGCTCCAGCTTATCCGCAAGGCCGGCTACCTGTCCGTTCGTATTTTCACGAAGCGGGAATACGCCGCCGACAATCGCCTCATACCTGCCATACAAATCCGTTAATTGCTCCGGCGTTGGAGGGTGGCCACGGCGAATATGCGTATAATACGCTTCTACATCATCAAGGCTTTCCGGCGTTCCATATGACATAACGAGAACTCCGATTTTGCTGTTTTCAGCTTCCGACATGGCTCGTTTCCTTCCCTTCACGCGCTGCAATGTATTTTTTCGAATATGAATGTATGTAAGCCGTTAGCTCTTGAAGCTTCTCAAGCGATGCCTCAGGAAATAATCCGTGTCCCAAATTAAAAATAAATCCTGGCTCTTCCAGTCCCTGCTCAATAATTTCTGCCGCATACGATTCAAGTACGCTCATTGGAGCAGTCAGCAGGACGGGATCGAGATTGCCCTGAACCGCGAAGCCGTGATTCAAACGGCGGCGTCCTTCGGGAATCGATACTCTCCAGTCAAGACCGATTACATCAGCTTGCACCTTGTGCAGCTCTGGCAGCAGCTCGCCTGAGCTCACGCCTGGGAAATAAATTTTCGGCTGCGGCAAATCCGACAGCTCGCTGAATATCCGCTCGATCGTCGGCAGTACAAACTTGCGGAAATCGGCTGGCGCAAGCGCACCGACCCAGCTATCAAACAATTGGAAAGCCTTCCCGCCATTCTCGATGTGCGCACGCAAATAAGCGATAACCATATCGCCCAGCTTGTCCATCAGCTTGTGCCATACTTCCGGCTCGCCGTACATCATCGCCTTTGTGCGCAAGTAGTTCTTGGACGGTCTGCCTTCAATCAAATAGCTGGCAATCGTAAACGGCGCTCCTGCAAATGTAATAAGCGGGACATCAAGCTCCCGATCTAAAATACGGATCGTTTCCAGCACATGGCCGAGATCGCCTTCTACATCGATTGGCTTCAGCCGGTCTACATCCGCCGCGCAGCGAATCGGGTTATCGATCACGGGACCCACGTTCGCCACAATATCAAAATCAATACCGATTGAAGCAACCGGATTCATAATATCCGAATATAAAATAGCGGCATCCACGCCGAGCTTGCGCACCGGCATCATCGTCACTTCCGCAGCCAGCTCCGGCTGCTTGCAAATTTCGAGCAGCGAATATTTCTCTTTTATTTTTCGATATTCAGGGTCGTATCTTCCAGCTTGGCGCATATACCAGACGGGTACCTGATCCAGCTGTTCCTTGCGGCAGGCCCGAATGAAACGGTCATTATAGCTCATATTAGCCGTTCCTCTTTTCTATATAATTTTCTATTAACTCCATTATGCCCGTTTTTGCAGGGGCTAACAACCGCCAGTACCTGACTTCCTATGACAATGTTATGACACTCTCTTTAGGCATTCTCTTCATTATAACCTGATTCAAGGCGATTTTCGTGCTTTTCTGAAATATAAGCATTAATAAGTTTCACATTTATAAACAGGCTTATATTTCTCGGACTGAAACGCGCCGCGCTGCTAAAAGACGGCGACAGCCGTTTCACCTTGACAAATTGTTCTTCGTATTTCTGTCTGGCTGGCAGCTTGTGCTATACTAAAAAACATGGAACAGTGGAAAAAAAATCTCATCGTACTCTGGTTCGGGCAATTTCTCGTAATGGCTGGAATGACCATGATCATTCCTTTTATGTCGTTTTATTTGCAGTTTGAGCTGGGCTTAACCGATCCGCATCAAATTGCTGTATGGGCTGGTGTTATTTTCGCCGGCAACTTTGTCACCCAATTTATTTTCCAGCCGATTTGGGGAAAATACGCCGATCGCTACGGACGCAAGCTGATGCTGCTCCGCTCTGGCATCGGCATGGCAATTGTCATTGTGCTGATGGGCTTTGCGACGACACCGTGGCATCTGCTGCTGCTGCGCATGCTGAACGGAACGATTTCCGGCTTTAATCCCGCGGCTGTGGCGCTGATTTCTGCCAGCACGCCCAAGGATCGCATGGGCTATGCGATGGGAACGCTCCAATCGGGCGGAATTGCCGGAACGATATTAGGCCCTTTTATCGGCGGGCTGCTGGCTGACGCTGTCGGCTACCGTCCGATTTTTTATTTGACAGGCTCCCTATTGTTCGCTGCCTCCATGCTGGCGTTGTTCGTCGTGAAGGAGACGTTCGACTTGCAGAAGGCAGCAGCGAAAGTGCAAATTTCCGTCATCGAAGGCTTTAAGCGGCTGCGAGGCATTCATGAGCTGACGGCGCTGTATGCGGTCACCTTCCTCATTCAATTCGCGATGATGAGCTCGATGACGCTGCTGCCGCTGCATGTCCAAAGCCTGCATGGCCCGACAGCCAATTTGGCTTTTTGGGCGGGCTTCGTCGGCTCTGCGGCTGGCATCTCCAATCTCATTGCGTCGCCCGTGCTAGGAAAGCTCAGCGATCGCATCGGCTCAGAGCGCATTCTCGGCTATTCGCTGATTGGCGCGGGACTGACCTTTATCCCGCAGGCGCTCGCCGACAGTGTGCCGCAGCTGCTCATTTCCCGGTTTGCGCTGGGCATTTTTCTCGGCGGACTTGTGCCGACGGTCAATTCGCTCATTCGCAAATATACGCCGGACGGCATGGAATCCCGTGCCTACAGCTTTAACAGCAGCACGCTCGGCCTCGGCAATATGGTCGGTCCGATTACAGGCGGCGCGCTATCCGGCTGGATCGGCATCCGGGGGCTGTTCATTATGTCCGCGGTCATGATGCTGCTGAATGCGCTGTGGGTGCATCGCTCGCTGCTGCGGGGCAAATGGCGGGCTTCGCAAAGCTAGATCGTGCAGGCATATGTACCTGCCGACCTTCTACTAAACAAAACTGTAAAGGTTCCACACAGGGAAAAAGGAGACAAAAGCAGCCTTGGCGTAAACGCCAAGGCTGCTTTTTCAGTTCTGCACTCCTGTTATCAGCTACACATTCCGCAGGCAAGGCATTACCTATTCGGCTATCCTGCCTATTCTGCTTATCTTGCAATCCACTCAAGCATCCGTCAGCAGAAATATTTCGTCGCCTACCCGGACATGCCCCGCCTTCGTAACCGAGGCATACAAGCCGAAACGCAAATTAAGCTCCTGGTTGACTTTTTTGAGCAGCGACATATCCCGCTCCAGCGTGTCAGGGTCCAGCGTTATCATGGAGCAGCGCTCGCAATGCCCGTCTACGTGCAGCTCCGCGCTGCCAAGCTGGAGCCGCTTGCCGATCCAGCTTTCTTCATCCGGCGCATCGCCCGCAAGCGCCACAATCATGTTCGCCCGGAACCGCCGCGCATCGAGCGGCTTGCCCCATATCGCCTCAAGCTTATTCAACAGCGCATCGGTCACAATGAGCACGCTGCTGGCATCCGCGCCCAGCAAATCCGGCGTTTCCGGCGCATAACGCCGCATGGAAAGGGTCGTGCGGGTATGCGACTGTATTTCGGCGAGCAGCTGCTCGTTCCAGGCGAGCTCGCGATTGTCAGGCGACGTAACCGTTACTTCGGGAAAACCGGAAGCCGCTGCCGTACCCTTTTCAAAACCATGATCATCTTGGAGCTTCGCCTTGTAGCCAAGCATCGCCGGAATTTGCCGCGCTGTAATAAAGCTGTCCCAGCCTTCCTTCGTTTCATCTATAAAAGCATGGCTGCGGTCGCCATACAGCCCATAAGCTTCCATCCTGCTGGAATCCAGCCGCTCGCCCGCAAACGATTTAATGGGGTAACGGTTCATTTCCTTAAGCGTGCCAACCCGTGTTTTTACTCGTTCGACTGCCGGTTTTTCTGCCAATGCCCACTTCTCCCGTCTCCTGCAAAATAACTGCGCGAAACAGGCGCTGCCCCATAAAGCGGCAACGCCCGTCTACACTTAAACGATTCTATTAGCTATCATAGCACAGGAAGCTCTTTCTTCAAGCGGCTAGGCTTTCGATTAACAACGATTATGCTGGATGCGACAAGTGCGAGACCCACCACCAAATTGATCGTGACATGCTCCTTTAAAAATAACACGCTGAACACGATCGCAATAAGCGGGATCAGAAACATAAACGAGCCGACCTTCGCTGAATCGCCATTGCGGATGAGTTTGAAATAAATAAGCCAGCCGATCGCGATGACAAAAATAGAGATGAACAGCGTATCGAATATGAACGGCATATTCCATACAATATCGGACCAGCTTTCGGTCATCGACCCTGTGCCCAAAATTACGACACCGCCAATGGCCACCTGCATCGCGGTCATCCATAGGGAATCGACTCGCGCCGCCATTTTCTTCGTATATATCGTGCCTCCTGCCCAGCTTATGGCCGAAACAATCGCAAGCAGCAAGCCCCACACGGAAATATGGCCGGAAATGCCTCCCGTCGTTATCGCCGCAACACCGGCGAAGCCCAGCAGAAGGCCGATAATTTTCAGCGGGTACATCGCCTCTCCTAGCCATAGCCATGCAAACACACCGAGCAGCACAGGCTGTAAAAAGACAATCGCCGTGAACAGTCCTGCCGGCATATATTGGAGCCCTATCGTCTGAAAGCTGTAATACATAATGATGTTCAGCATGGAAGCAATAAGATAAATAGGCCAATTCTGCTTAAGCCGCAGCGGTTCCCGCTTCCAAATGGCAAAGCCTACGAGCAAAATGCCGCCAATGAGCGTTCGAATGCCCGCAAATAATAAAGGCGGAGAAAAGTCCAGCGCATATTTGGTAAGCGGCCAATTGATGCCCCATATAAACACGAGAAAAATTAAATACATCGTTGCCGCTGATCGGGAAATACCAGGCACCTTGAACAGCTCCTTGTGTGGTCGTTTTACCGAATGATACAATAGTTTGCAACATAAATAAAATAAATGTTTATCATAGGGGGCATAACACTTTAGTTATGACAAACTCGCAGCTAACGATATTCATTAAAATTGCCGAAACCGGCAGCTTCACGAAGGCGGGACTTGAGCTGAATATGACGCAGCCCGCTGTGAGCCGGGCTATATCTACGCTCGAAACGGAGCTTGGCGTCGTGCTGCTCATACGCGATCGTCGAAATGGCGTCCTGCTAACGGATATCGGCAGGCGGCTGCTGACGATGTTTCGGGAAATTTTGAAATCCTATGAGCGGATTGAGCAGGAAATTTCCCGTGAAAAAGGGCTGGAGATCGGTACGATTCGCGTTGGCGCCTTCCCGGTTGCTTCCGCTTATTTCTTGCCCAAAATCATGCGGACCATCGCCGCCAAATATCCTCATCTCGAATTTGAGCTGCATGAAGGCACAATTGACGAGGTGAAGGAATGGCTCCATACACGCATCATCGATGTGGCCCTCATCATTCCGCCGGACGAATCGTTTGAAACGATCCCTTTGTATAAGGAGCGGATGTATGCCGTTATGCGGGACGATCATCCTTTGGCCGGCAATGAAGTCATTTCGGTTAAGGACATTAGCGGCAATCCGCTCATTAATTGCAAATCAGGCTATGAGACGCCTATAGTGGAGCTGTTTCAGCGTGCCGAGACGGAGCTGGAAATTAAATTCATCATTAAAAATGTCAATACGCTGCTCAGCATGGTACAGGAAGGACTCGGCATGTCCATTTTGTCAGAGCTAGCGATGCAATCGCTGCCGCCAAATGTAATTAAGCTGGAGCTTTCACCCGAAGGCTACCAGGAAATTCGGCTTGCCGTGCCGTCGCTTGAGGATGCATCGCTTGCG
Organism: Paenibacillus liaoningensis; assembly: GCF_059609455.1. Taxonomy (NCBI): domain Bacteria; kingdom Bacillati; phylum Bacillota; class Bacilli; order Caryophanales; family Paenibacillaceae; genus Paenibacillus; species Paenibacillus liaoningensis. The sequence goes on along the minus strand of NZ_JCAALU010000012.1, from coordinate 168,959 downwards.
GTCAAGCTGTTTATCGATACGGCTCTGGAACTATTTGAGTGAAAAAATGCAAAGTAGGGTTTCAAGAGCTTTTTTCTAGTTATCTGGCATTCTCCAATGTCGTGATCTTACTGATTATCTATATTGCAATATGCTATAATTCAACTATCATTTAATACTGTAAGTATGTGTAAACACGATTTAAAAATTAAGTTATAAGGATGTGATTAAACTGAAGCTCCTATCTTTTAGTTACATAAACAAGGAAACAAACTGGAAGTTAAATCAGCTGGAATTTGATGCTCTAACCTTATTAGTTGGAGCTAGTGGTGTGGGCAAAACAAAGATATTGAAAGCTTTAACCGGTTTAAAGGATTTAGCTTTAGGGGAAACCACTTCGCAAATTGATCATATATCTTTTTCTATAACTTTTGAAGAATTAGGCGTACTGTATTTATGGGAAGGAGAAACAGAATCTACCCTTTCACTTAACACTACTGGATTTGATGCGCTAAATGAAAACTCCCCTTCGTTTGGGTTTGCTTTCGAAAAACTATCCATCATTCATCCAAATTCAGATCAAGAAACGCTTTTTAAGCGTACTAGAACCGACCTTATCTTTTCTAATGGAAAAGCAGCTCCGAAAATTGCCTTGAATAAAAGCTGCATTGGCATTTTTTCGGAGGAAGACACGATAAAACCCGTATTCGCTGCTTTTAAGAAAATTGTACTTTTTGATTTTGAGGCAGGTAGACATATCGTATTCAACTCTAAAATTATTTCCAACTTAAAAAAAACAGATTCAGTACCAGAACCACACTCAGAACTCTATAAAGAGGTACTTACTGTTTTGAAAAATCAAAATGCTCCTGTTGAAATAAAGCTTCTTGTTGCCTCATTCATTTTCAAAGATATAGTACATAAAATTAAATTAGAATTTAATCAGGTTTTTGATTCTTTAACTGACCTAAGGTTCCACTTGCAAAGTTCACCTAATAAAGAAGAATCTTATGAATTGCAAATATATGAGGATGGCGTAGGCTGGATTTCCTCATACGACATGTCTTCCGGCATGCTAAAAACGCTTCTCTTTCTTTCTCTTCGCTATTTGGAGCCTGAGGACAGTATTATACTAGTAGATGAGTTCGAGAATAGTTTAGGTATTAATTGTATTGATTTATTTGACTTCGGCTCTAATCGCAGCTCTCAATATATTTTAACTAGCCATCACCCTTATATTATCAACAAAATCCCTATGAATCATTGGAAAATTGTCAGCAGGGAGGCTGGTACAGTAATCGTTAAAAATGCTTCGGATTACAATTTGGGCAAATCCAGACATGATGCATTCAAACAGCTTATTAATCTTGCCGCTTATTCAGAAGGGCGGGATTAATCATGAATTTATACATTCTGGTGGAAGGCCGATCAGAAAAATATATTTACCCTGCTTGGCTCAGTATTTTGTTACCAGAGCTTACATCCGCACAACAGCTTGATGAGGTGAACGGCAATCAATATTATTTATTCAGTTGCGGCGGCTACCCAAACATCATTGATGATGTTGGCAAAGCAATTGAGGACATGAAGGAGAATCCGAAATTCGATTACCTTATGGTCGTTCTTGATGGAGATGATATCGGGATACCTGCTCGCAAACAAGAAGTGTTGGCTGAAGCGCAAAAGCATCGTTTTGACCCCAGTCGTTTAATAACGGTTGTTCAAAATCCATGTATTGAAACCTGGTGTCTTGGAAACCGCAAAATTTTCAGAAGAAATCCTGATTCACCTGAATTCCAAAATTGCTTCAAACACTTCAATGTCAATGAACTTGATCCTGAATTAATGCCTTTGCATCCGGAGCTTTCGCACTATACAACTACAGCTCAATATCACGAGCATTACTTAAAATCTATGTTGGCTGATCGTGGCTTGAGCTATACAAAAGGCAAAGGAACTAAGGCTGTACAAAATGATCATTATTTCTCCGAAATGATAAAACGTGTCAATGAAACAAACCATTTGCCATCATTCCGCGACTTTATCTTATCAATGACGCAATTAAAATTAAAAATTCATGGCCAGGATACAGCCGCTCCCTCAATTGAAAGCTAATTAACAGAAGTTATATAGATGTTTGATCTACTATTTAAATGGATTATGTTCATTTTGAAATTAAATGAACATAATCCATTTTCATATCCCTAGCTTACTTTTAACAACTCCTTGATCGTGAAAAATAAAGCTTACTCGCCCACCGCATTTAGCCGCGCTTTAAAGCTTCAGCTCCTTGCGCTTAGCGACCAGCGCGCTGAATTTCAGCTCCAGCGCCGCCTTCTCCTCGGCTGAACGCTGCGGCAGCGACAGCCGCGCCAACGTCTCGGCGAATTCTTGCTCCAGCCTCAGCCGCAGCTCTTCCCGCTCCACGCTCGCTTGCGCTGCTCCTGTTCCTGCAGCTGCCGGGTTGTCGGCAGCTGCGCCGCCATGGTCAGGCGCTTCGTTCTCGCTAAAGCGCCATTCCCCGTCACCGAGCAGTTGCAGGATATGCGTCGCCGCCTCGCTAACCAAGCGCCGATCATGCGATGCAAATATAATCGTGCCGGGGTAAGCTCGAAGCGTCTCTTCCAGCTGCTCGCGAGCGTAAATATCCAAATAATTGGAAGGTTCATCGAGCAGCAGCGTATTATGCCGCCCCAACAGCAGCTTCGCAAGCGCCGCCTTCACCCGTTCGCCGCCACTGAGCAGCGCCACCTGCTTAAACACATCCTCCCCCTTGAACAAGGTTCTCGCCAGCACGGTCCGCACATGCGCATCGGGATAGACGGCTGATGCCAGCACGTTTTGCAAAACGTTTTTGGATTCATCCAGCAGCGATAAATTTTGGCGAAAATAGCCCATTCGGCAAGATGGTGCGGCTACTACCCCTTCCGCTAGCTCGTAAATGCTTCGAAGCAGCGTCGTTTTGCCCGCTCCATTGCCACCTACCAGCGCGATGCGCATGCCTGGCTTAATCTGAACAGACAGCTCGCGGAATAGACAGCGGTCATCTGACAGTCCTGCCTCCAACTGCTCCAGCCGCAGCACATGCTTGCTGCGGCAAGGCTCATGCACCTGCGCGTCGAATAGAGGCATTTCCTGCTCAATCGGCTTCTGCTTCACCTCCAGCCGCTCCAAGCGGCTTTCGAGCGCATCCGCCGCCTTGTTCAGCTTCGCTTGCGAGCTGCGCATGCCTTCAAGCCCTAGATTCGCCTCCTTATAGCTCATTCGCTTCGGCTTGTGGCTGATGCCCTGCGCCGACTGGCGTACTTTAGCGAGCGAATCCAGCAGACGGCTCTTCTCCTTGGCATATTGCTCATATTCAAAAACGGCGCGGGCCCGCTTCGCTTCCTTTTCCCGCTTATAAGCCGAATAATTGCCTTTGAAAATAAGGATTTCTCCATCCTCCAACTCGATGATCAAGGTGCACACATGGTCCAGCAGCTCGCGGTCATGGGAAACGAAGATAACGGCTCCCGGATACGCGGCGAAGGCGTCTTCCAGTTGGCGAATGCCTGCCGCATCCAAATGGCTCGTCGGTTCATCCGCAAACAATATTTCCGCTCCGCTTGCGAACAGCTCAGCTAATGCCGTCCTCGTCTTCTCGCCTCCGCTGCCAAAGCCTCTCGCTTCCCCCGCATCCAGCGCCTGCCAGCGGCTGGCGTTCTCGCCATCGCTATGACGGGAGCGGAGGATAGCTTCCTCTTGCAGCTCATGCTCACCGCTGAGCACACCCGAGGGCTGCTGCTCTGCTTGCTCATCTGCCGCTGCCTTGCCCCGATAGCCCGCTGCCTCGCCCCGGTAGCCCACTGCCTGACGCAGCTCGGCAGCAGAGCCGCTGCGGGTCACTGTGCCTTTATCCGGCTCCAGCTTGCCCGCCAGCACAGCCAGCAGCGTCGATTTGCCAGCTCCATTAACGCCGATAATGCCGACGCGATCGCGAGCTCCCAGCTTCCAGACACCATCCAGCCTGCCTAACAATCGATCCTGTACTGCTATTTCTATATGCCTAACCTCTAATTTTCCCATAAAAAAACCTCCCCAGCTCGAATAAGTATCGATCTGAAGAGGATTATTCGCCAATTATAGCCATTCCGATATAAGCATGCAGCTATCCCTGTTCAGGTGTAGCAGCAAACAAGCGCGTCAAGGTGAAACGGCTGTCGCCGTCCTCTGGCAAAAAAACGCGAGCGAAACGTATGAGGCATGTCCGGAAATGGGCGCAATAATCCTATCTTCAGAAAATGAACTTTTAATCAATCATAAGTTGTCATTTATAAGCTTCTGAACGAATAGGTTATTTTCTCATGATCCTCGGACACCGTTCCCTCTCTCGCGGGGCGCTGATTTTAATTCCCCATCATTATAAAATAATTAGCTTGCAAGCGTCAACCTTCGTTCCACCCCCTGCGTTCCCTCTTGGGAACAACAGCAGGCGGGCGCAGACAGTTGCAGCAGCGCTCAACAGACAGGGCTTTCCAGCCCCCCTGCCCCGCTATTTTACAATCGCTATGGCCAGTCCATCATAGCCGGGCAGCACAGTGCTAAGCAGCCGCTCGTCATTTGCAATCCGCTCATTGAACGCCCTCACGGCTTGTATAGCCGGGCCAACTCTGGCCGTATTCATAGTCCTCCCACGCAAAAACACATTGTCGCCTACGATAACGGCTCCTGGCGTCGCTAAAGCGAGCGCATATTCCAAATACACGGGATAACCTTCCTTATCCGCATCGATAAAGAAAAAATCAAACTGCTGACCCTCTGCTTTAAGCTGCTCCATGCTCGCTTTGCCATCGCCGATTTTGAACGTGACGGCCTGTCCATAGCCCGCTGCCTCCACATTGCCGCGCGCGACCTCCGCGTATTCCGCTTTGAGCTCCAGCGACGTCAGCCGCCCGCCTTCTCCCGCTCCCCGCAGCAGGCAAATACCGCTATAGCCGCCAAGTGCCCCAACTTCGAGCAGTTGCTTCGCTCCTGACATGGCGACCAGCATCGTCAGCAGCCGGCCGTAGCCATCAGCGACGGAAATGTCCGGCATCCCGTTTGCAGCAAGGGTTTCGCGCACCCGAATCAGGTCCAAATCTTCCTTATATAAGCTGTCTGCATATTGTTCATTTTCGATCGACATTTTTTTACTCATCCTTTCATTTGTCAAAACAAGCTGCGTTTACTATACTTGATTGTATGATTTTGACCGTGAGGATTCAACTGCGCTTTACATACGAAGGAGAGAGTGACACGAATGACAACGAAAATTGAATTGATCGCAACGACGCCGATGGGCCTTGAGGCGATTGTCGCACGCGAGCTCAAGGAGCTTGGCTATACCGACTTGACAGTAGAAAATGGACGCATTACTTTCCCGGCTGAACCGATCGATATTTGCCGCACCAACTTATGGCTGCGCTCGGCAGGACGGATTTTGGTCAAGGTGGGCGAATTTCAGGCGACCACCTTCGAGGAGCTGTTCGAAGGCACGAAGGCGCTAAACTGGCCTGACTGGATTCCCGGAGATGGCGAATTTCCGGTGGACGGACGTTCCCACAAGTCGCAGCTGTCCAGCGTTCCTGCCTGCCAGAGTGTCGTGAAGAAGGCAGTCGTAGAAAAAATGAAAGAGCGCTACGCAACCGAGTGGTTTCCGGAAAATGAAGGCCGCTACGTCATCGAAGTTACGCTACTTAATGATCGCGCGCAGCTGACACTTGATACGACAGGCGCTGGCCTGCATAAGCGCGGCTATCGCAATGTGGCGACGGAAGCGCCGCTGCGCGAGACGATGGCAGCTGCGCTGCTGCAAATTAGCCGCTGGCAGCCGGAGCGTCCGCTCTACGACCCATTCTGCGGGTCGGGCACCATTCTGATTGAGGCTGCTATGCTGGCGTGGAACGTCGCTCCTGGGCTGCGCCGCTCCTTCAACAGCGAGGGCTGGCCGCTAGTGCCGGACCAGCTGTGGGAAACGGCGCGTGAAGAAGCTTTTGATGCGGTGAAGGATGATGTGGCGCTGCAAATTGCCGGATCGGATATTGACCCGGGCGCCATCGAAATCGCGACAGCCAATATCAAAAAAGCCGGCTTCGGCAAAGACATTAAGCTGAGCGTCATGCCAGCAGCGAAAATTAAGCCTGAGGGCGAATACGGCGTCATCGTGACCAACCCGCCATACGGGGAGCGTCTTGGCGATGATCGCGAGGCGGAAGCGGCGCTGCGCCAGTTCGGCATGTCGGCGCTCCATTTGCCGACCTGGTCATTTTTCGCTTTTACGCCTGTTGCTGCTATCGAGCATTATATGGGCCGCCCTGCCGACAAGAAACGCAAGCTGTTCAACGGGCGGATTGAATGCAACTATTACCAGTTTTTCGGACCAGGCGGCCTGTATGCAAACCGCAAATCCCAATCATCAGAAAAATAATAAATAGAGAAATAGAATCGCTTTTTGGGAGAGGAAAGGGACTCTAAGAGAGGGACTTTCAATTCATGCATCAAAAAAGATACAAAGCTCTAACCAACAGCTTGCAAGCAGCAGCCCGCTGCGGACGGCGTCCCTATGGCGCGGAACTGCTGCTTTTTTTCGGAGTGCTGCTGCTCAAGCTGTATGCCTTTGATTTATTTATAGCTGTGCCCAATATGAAAATGAACGTCTATGATGTCAAAATCGCCATCGGCACCCTTGCGCTTTGCAGCTTCTGGACGCTGCTGCTGCCGCTGCGGGGCAGAATCTTTGCGTTATTCGCAATGAATGCCTTGTTCTCGGCTATTTTGTATGCCGATTTAATTTATTATCGCTACTTCGAGGATTTGATTTCCGTGCCCGTCCTGCTGCAGGCCGGGCAGGTGGAGGCCCTTGGGGGCAGCATTGCAACGCTGCTGGAAGTGAAAGATTTTATATTGTTGGCCGATATCCCGCTGCTGCTTGGTTATGCCGTTCTGCTGGCATGGAAACGGCGCACTGCCGAGCCAGCTGCCGTGTCTGTTGCCATAAAAGCTGACACAAACGCTAAGGCCGCTTTACCTCAGCGCAGCAAGCAGTCGCATTGGCGAGCAAAAGCACCGCGTTTATTCTTAAGCTTCGTCCTGCTGACCATCGGATTAATGGTGACCTTTGGCGGCATTAACGATGCCAAGCGCACATGGGCAAAAGGATTATTCGAAAGCAATTGGTGGAATTTATCACTTTATAATGTGACAGGCGCACTAGGCTTTCACGGCTATGATCTGTATCGTTATGCGGCGCTGCATTGGCTGAATGCAGAAGCTGTCTCTGCCGAGACGACTTCACAGGTGCTCGCCTGGACGGAGCAATCCGGGCAATCGCGCGCCAAGCTGGAGCGGGACTTAAGCTTTGGCGCGTATAAAGGCAGCAATATTATTTTGGTACAGGCAGAAGCTTTCCAGAACTTTATGATTGGCAAGTCGTTCAACGGCCAGGAAATAACGCCGAACATCAATAAGCTGGTCAAGAGCAGCGCCTATTTCAGCTCCTTTTATCACCAGACCGCGCAGGGCCGAACGTCGGACGCGGATTTTGCCAGCAATTGCTCGCTTCAGCCGCTCGCCAGCGGCTCGGTATTTATTCAATATGCCGGGAATGAATTCCAATGCTTGCCGCAGATGCTGCATAATAACGGCTACTACACTAGCGTTTTTCATGCCTACGAAGGAAGCTTCTGGAACCGCAATACCATGTACGCGAATATGAAATACGATGCTTTTGTGAGCAAAAAACAATACGAGCTGGACGAGCCGATCGGCTGGTCGCTTGGAGATAAATCCTTTTTTCGCCAATCGCTTGACCAAATTGCCGAGCAGCCGCAGCCGTTTCATTCCTTTCTGATCACGCTATCCAGCCATCACCCCTATCAAATTCCCGCAGCTGAACAGACGCTTTCGCTCGGCGAGCTTGAGGGCACGATAATGGGCGATTATTTGCAAGCGATCCATTACGTGGATGAAGCGCTTGGCGAGCTTATTGAACGGCTTCAGCAGGAAGGGCTTTGGGATCATACGATATTTGCCATGTATGGCGATCATGATAATTCGATCAGCGATTGGAGCTTGTTTGAAGCGTTTCTGGGCAAACCGTTAAATGAGCTGGAGCGGGAACAAATCGTTAAGCAGGTGCCGTTGCTCGTCCATTTGCCAGACGATCGTTATGCAGGAGCCTATACCGCTCCGAGCGGACAGCTTGATGTCACGCCAACGCTGCTGCATTTGCTTGGAATATCGTCAAGCGAGCTTGCGATGATTGGAACGCCGCTTATTACGGAAAGCATGCGTCAGCCGCAGCAAAACAGCAAGCTTGTTGTGCTGCGCAATGGCGCATTTACGAATGGCGACGTTTATTATATCCCTTCCGCTGATGGGCTTGCCGAGCATGGCACATGCTGGAACGTTGCGGAACAATCACCTGGCGAACTGGCTCCATGCCTTAACCTGAGGGCTGACGCGCAAACTGAGCTGTCCATGTCGGACCTTCTGGTCATCCATAATTTAATCCCCGCGCTTTATGATAAAAGCATGGTTCGAGTCGGCAGCACCCAAATAGCCGCTCGAAAATAAAGCAAATGCCCCATGACAGGCCGCAATACAAGCGGCGATGCCATGGGGCATTTTTATGGGGCTGGCCTTTAAGCAGCAAGCCCCCGGTTTATTTTTTACCCTGCGGTCAGGATTTCCCGTGGGTTTGCAGCCAGAGCAAAATATCGTCAATGGTCCTGACCGGCACGACAAGCAGCTCAGGCGCTGCGCTCTTCGCCTCCTCCTCAAGCTCTGCCGGTACGAAGAAGACATCCGCATCGGTCCGGCTCACCGCATAGGCCTTCTGCGGTACACCGCCAACGAGGCCCACCGAGCCATCCGGCTCTATCGTGCCGGTGCCAGCGACTTGCAGCCCATGTGTCACCCCGCCTGGCGTAAGCTGATCCAGAAGCGCCAGCGTGAGCATGGCGCCATGGGACGGCCCGCCGATATGGGCAATATACGAATAATAGCTGACAGGCCTAGGGGCATCCAGCTTCAGTTCATTTTGCACCGAAATGCCGAATACGGCGCGCACAGGCAATTGATCGGTCGCAGCAGCCGCCGCTGTCTTCACCTCAAGCGTTAACTTTTCTGCTAACGTCCCTCTTTGAACACCGACTTGAACCGTTTCTCCCGGTATAACAAAGGCTGGATCTGCCATAATGGAGGTCAGTTCCGTCACACTCTCCACCCCCTTGCCATTCAAGCTGACGATTAAATCGCCAGGAACGAGTGCGCCCTGAGCAATGGCATCCTTCGTCATGCCGACAATGCGGACCCCCGTCGTTGTTACGCCATTTCCTATGCCCGCCTTGCCCTCGGCAATCGCAGCGGCCACACTGTTCGCATCTGTTTTCATCGTCGAAACGAGTGTATAGGACTCTGACAAGGAAGGCTCGTTCTCAGGCTTGCGCTCAAACGTATATTCCGGCAGCACCAGACTGTACAGCCAGTCCGCAGGCACTGCAGGCCGATCAAACACCAGCACGCCGCTAATGCTGCCTCCAGCGGCTCCTCCTTCGACATGGGCATAGCGGTTCATGTTCATCGTAAGGCCCGGATAAGTGACGATATAATTTGTCGGGTACACCAGTACAAAAGCAGCGGCTAGCCCAGAGCCCAGCATCCAAATAAAGGTTTTAGGCCAGCGCCCTCCCCGCTTCTCCATACTGCGGCGCGCAAGCAGCTCGCTCCAAACCATTTCAATGCATACAATCAGCAGCATGCCCCCGATGAGCGGCAGCGACAGTATTAAACTTTGCGGAAAAATAGCAATGCATCCGATAGCGGACACACCGAGCAGAGCGATGCCATATTGAACGACTGCAAGCAGCCGCTCGAAACGAATCGTGGCAACGCGAGCAAAACCGCCGCTACGATTCACCCGCTCCACAATGCCTCGGCAGCCGCCAACCAGCCAGAGCAATGGAATGAAAGCGAGCGCATAGAGCAGCCAGTTAATCATATCAATCCAAAGCATGCCAGAAGCGGCCAGCTTAAGCGGAGCAGGGAGCCAGATTAGCTCGGCAGCTGCAATGTACAGCAAGGCCAAAATCAATCCAGCGATATAATAGCGGAAACGACGCATGCTCACTCAACCTCCTCAAATATTAAAGCATAAGCGGGCACTGCCTTCAAAGAATGGCAATGCCCGCTCACGCTTCAATTGGCAAAAAAAGACCCAACAGATGTTGAGTCTCTTCCCTGCTGCCGTATGTTGACTATCCTTTAATGTAACGTTTGGCCTTCTCAATGGCTTCATCTTCAGTAGCGCCTTTTATATAACGTCCATTAATAAAAATAAATGGCGACCTTGCGCAAGGCCCGCAATAGGATTTGCAGCCAACCCGAATTTCCGCATCGGGCGCTAGCTTTTGCAGCTTCGGCACCAGCGTCTTAACCTGATAAAACCTGCATTTATCACATACCATTATATCATTTGCCATTATTGTTAGTCCTACTTCCGTATTGTCTTCGGTCTCACGGCCTGTTAGTGGTCGCCGTGATTGCCTTGGGAAGGGTTCGTAATGGCAAAGCCTTCTTCCGGCACATAGAAGTAGTCAATGCGAATGCCGTCAAGAAATTTGTTGTCCTTCTCCAAAATAACATCGATATCTTTATCTGTGGAAACGACAACATCCTTATCCGTCGGATCATCGATGCCCATGCCATAGTGCGCATGGTCGCCGTGGGAATGCGTCACATATACGCGAAGTTTCTTGCCTTCATTCTCAGGCTTGTCCAGCTCAAGCTTCAATATTTTTGCCGCATTGCGCGAAATTTTGACTGTCATCATCACTTAAACACTCCTTCATTTGTCTAACCAGCAATTAGAAAAAAAATTTTAACTTATCCTATTATACTTGTTCTCGGTTCTGCGGGCAAACCATTCTGCAACAATCATTGTCACGGCTATATCATCAAACGGCAAATAGGGCAATGCGTCAGGCAAAACCCAATACAGCAGCACCGGGACAAGGAACAACAGCTTGTCTTTCCAGGAAACCTCCTTGGAGCGAAGCAGTTGAAAAATTCGGCTGAACGTGCGCTGCCAATGCCGGAGCGATAAAAATTTCCGCATGTCATTCGCCGCCTTTCATTGTTATTTTTCGCCTTCATTATAGCATAATCATCCCTGCTGCAAAGCTGGACTAAAGGCGGGCACTCCTCTTCCTCCATCCTGTTCAACCAGCAATAGCCGCAGAAAATCGAAGCTGCGCTTCATTTCCTGCGGCTATTCGCGCTCTGCTTTGCGCATAGCGTTTAAATTAGAAAATGGCTAAAGCTCCCGTTCCCGGTGAAGCGACAACGCCTCCACAAGAAGCGGCTTCACCGCCTCATAGATGGCGGGCAGCTGCTGAGGCGGCAGCGGATTTTCTCCCCGTCCCGCTTCAATCGTAAAGCCTGGCCTTCTAAATCGCTGGATAAACCAATCTTTATAGCCAGCATCGCTGCCTGTCAGCTTCACTGGCTTATAACCGCTGACGAGGGCTAGCCGCTCCGCCAGCTGCTCGGATTCCTTTGGCTCATAGCCGCGATAGTTCCAATATATTTCCTCTCCCTGCGTGTGCAGGGCGACGGTCAAGTCAAAACGCTGTGCTGTCGTTAAATTCGCCATCGCCATCGCTTCTGGCTCACTTAACGGATACGGTCCCGGATAATCGCGCGGACCAGGCCCTTGAACTTCGCGCCGCTGGCACTCTTCCTCCCAATGTGCCGGAAACTGGTCATTCAAATCGACGCCGCGCGCATTGGCTTTCCATTCGGCAAAGGACTCCCTGCCTTCATTCCACGCCATGAGCTGGGAATAAAACGGGTGGGTAGGCAGCGCCCCTTGCTGCGCAAGCTCTACGCCATCCGGATTGACCATAGGCACGGCCCACAGCGTCGTCTCCTCATGCAGCCGCAAAGCCAGCTCGCCGCAGATCGAGCGGCCTTCAGCGCATGACGCAGCATAATCCCCTACGAATCGCATAAGCATAGCCGACGTAATCCATTCATTCGCATGGAAGGCTCCATTCATATGAATGCTTCTTGCACCCGTTCCGCAGCGCAGCGCAACAATGGGCTTGCCGAGCACGCTATGCCCAATCGTATGAACGGTGACAAATGGGTACGTTTGCGTCAGCTCGCGGCAGTTCGCGAGCAGCTCCTGATAACCGTATTTATTTTCCCACACTACATTAACCGTATTCCTCACCTCGCTCCAAAATTGCCTCTCCTGAATTATATTCGGCAAAAAAGCCTCCCATGCCACTTGGAGGCCACTGAAAAAGTCCTTTTGAAGCAAGAAAGGTACATTCACTCATGAAAAATGAGGAGAATGTGCCTTTTTTCTTGTATTAATGAAAGGAATACAGGAAAGCAGGTGAGCTAATGATTCAAATGCAGCAAACGCTGGTTGTCAGTCCATATATTGAACTTTACAAACTGGTTATACCCAAGGATAATATGCAACGGCAAATCAATGAGCTCGTTTACTTTTCTTTTGTATATGAGGAACTGAAAGTAAACTATTGCCTGAACAAGGGTAGAAATGCTATCGACCCGATCCGGATGTTTAAGTACTTGCTGCTTAAAGCCCTTTTTGAATTGTCTGACGGTGATCTTGTCGAGCGATCTACATACGACATGTCGTTTAAGTACTTTCTGGATATGGCCCCAGAAGAGTCGGTGATTGACTCCCGTTCGTTAACCAAGTTCCGCAAGTTGCGGCTAAAGGATATGAATCTGCTGGACCTGCTGATCAACAAAACGGTAGCCATTGCAATCGAGAAAGGTGTAATCCAGAGTAAAGCGATCATCGTCGACGCGACCCATACAAAAGCTCGGTACAATCAGAAGTCCCCACGGGAAATGTCGGATGACAAGAACTTTAGTACATTCCCCCATTCTCTTTCGATTCGTATAGGTTAGGCTCCTTCCTTATGTCGCGATTCGTATTATGTCTTCAACGTCAAGCGGCAGCCGAAATTTTCTAGGCTGCCGCTGTGAATTATAACACGCGTTAATTCTCTAATTTACGGGTCAATGCCTCGAGACTTTGATCTACCGGACTGGTGCAATAAGTTATCTCGGTTGTAGGGATTTTTATAACTTCCCCTTCCAATGAATGAAGTGTTAAAAATTCTTCATCCATCTCTTCACAAAAACCTCGTACGAAATCGTTTTTCTCTTTAACGGCAATTAGCACAAAACGTCTCTCATTTACAGACCATTCTATAAATTTACGGATGTTCTCGTTCAAGAAAATCACCATCCTATTCTATTTTATGAGGAATTATTTGGATAATTTCTTGAAAACTTGTCGTTATTGAATTTATATTTTCATTTACAGCCATAATGTCCCTTAACATTAAATCATTTTCGTTGTTCATAACTAATATATATTGCCTAATATCATTATCAAAGAAGAGCTGCATCATCTCTTCCTTAAAAGTGATAACCGTTTCTTTATTTTTTCCCTGGTAATAGTCATTAAATAAGACCTTACTTTCACCTAACTCATTTAAGTAAACAAGGTCAAAAGTTGAGTCTTTGATAAGTGAAGTAATTAATAGCGAATTGTAGGCATCTTTTGCAAAGAAATGACCGTTTTTCTCCGCTGTGCTTATCCTATTATTATTACCATCAACCCACACTAATTCTGGAATCAATCTAAGATCTTCATTCCTATCATAGGCCATAGTTTGCAAATCATTATCGGAAAATGTGTATTCCTTATTATCACCAACATATAAACGAACCACTGATGCATGCGCACCTAAATAGAAATTGGAAAACGAATCGACCAAGGGGAAAATAATGATTTCTTCGCTTCCATTTTGATCCCATTTAATATCTAACTCTAGATCAATAGTTTCATTCTTCTTAGAATTAATAATATAGGACTTACCCCATTTTTCCTTACCTTTCTCCGAGATTAATATCGTATCCCTCCCTTGCATTGCGATTAATGTGATATTGCTATCTATCTGGGTATTTTCGATAAAAATCTTTCCTGTTAACTTACCATTAAATTTACTATTAAGTTTATAATATGGATACTTACTCTCATAATTTTTTTCCGTAAAATCTGAATTCAGCTGGAAATCAAAGAAAAAATGCGGTTCTGTCGCCTGTCCCTCATCGACGAGATTATTTGCCACAGGTTGGTTATTCCTTTCAGTTTCATGAGCAGAATTCGTAGCGGTTCCACCGCAACCAGATAACAAACAAATTAAAAAAACATATAGAGGTAAACGTCGAAATGCATTCTTCATGTTTGTTAATCCCTTCACTTCCTAAGATTTTAGAACAACACCCTCTCATATTCTGAGAGGGTGTTGTTCATTAACGAAAAATTAGCCATTAGTACCAATTGTACGTACCCAATCAGTATATGCCCAGTAGATGCTTCCTGAATAAGCTACGGAGTGAGCACCAGTAGCCCGGAACTCAGCTGCAGTTCCTTGCGGATGATAAACACTAATTTCAGAATATGCCGTTTTATCAAAGTCCCAGAAGGCGGATCCACGATCAATATTACCAATTGCAACAATACTCCAACTACCATTCTCTTTTTTGTACAGAGAAGGTTGAGCCGTGGCAGCATAGAGTTTGCTTTTGGAAACCGTCTTTGCTTCCGCCCATACTTCCCATACATTCCCTAAGCCAGAAAGATAAGTGGGATCAATTGTGATGGCACTTGAAGCAGTAGCTGCGATACTGAAACTACGTGCACTTACTTGCCCCTCTACATTTGGTAGAAAACCAAAATCTACAGTTGCTGGATAATCTGCATTAACATCAAATCCAGGAGCTACAAACTCAACTTGTTCTTCAGCTGCAACAACACTTCCTCCAACAACCAACGAAAGTGTTATAAGTCCAGATACTAGTGCCTTTTTCAAATTCATCTCTACTATCATAATATGGAATAATAATTAATAATAGTATCATATATAAAATTGTGGTAAGTCACAACAATTAGGTTCATGTTGTCATAAAATGTTCACATTTGCATAATTTCAGTCGGTAAACTTGGCATTTTTCTTCATTACTCAATACTCGTTACTCACATCAATCTCCCTTTTCTTACGGAAAAAGTTGTAGACAGTTCCATATTTAATAACATTTATTTTGAAAAGCACAAAAAAAGAACCTCCTGGCTCGGAGGCCACTGAAAAAGTCCTTTTGAAGCAAGAAAGGTACATTCACTCATGAAAAATGAGGAGAATGTACCTTTTTTCTTGTATTAATGAAAGGAATACAGGAAAGCAGGTGAGCTAATGATTCAAATGCAGCAAACGCTGGTTGTCAGTCCATATATTGAACTTTACAAACTGGTTATACCCAAGGATAATATGCTGCGGCAAATCAATGAGCTCGTTTACTTTTCTTTTGTATATGAAGAACTGAAAGTAAACTATTGCCTGAACAAGGGTAGAAATGCTATCGACCCGATCCGGATGTTTAAGTACTTGCTGCTTAAAGCCCTTTTTGAATTGTCTGACGGTGATCTTGTCGAGCGATCTACATACGACATGTCGTTTAAGTACTTTCTGGATATGGCCCCAGAAGAGTCGGTGATTGACTCCCGTTCGTTAACCAAGTTCCGCAAGTTGCGGCTAAAGGATATGAATTTGCTGGACCTGCTAATCAACAAAACGGTAGCCATTGCAATCGAGAAAGGTGTAATCCAGAGTAAAGCGATCATCGTCGACGCGACCCATACAAAAGCTCGGTACAATCAGAAGTCCCCACGGGAAATCCTTCAGGATCGTTCCAAAAAGCTAAGAAAAGCCGTATACAAGATCGATGAATCCTTGAAGGCCAACTTCCCAGCAAAGAACACGAACGATGTAGTGGAGGATGAAATCGCTTATTGTCAAAAGCTCATCGATGTGATTGAAGCTGAGGGAGGTATCTGTGCGCTGCCTAAGATAAAAGAACCATTAAATCTGCTTAAAGAAACGGTTGCAGATGACCTTGAGCAGCTTCGAATCTCGGAAGACCAAGATGCAAGGGTCGGCCATAAGAGCGCGGATTCTTCATTTTTTGGTTATAAAACCCATATTGCGATGACCGAAGAACGAATCATTACAGCGGGTATTGTCACAACAGGCGAAAAGAGTGACGGCAAGCAGCTGCAAGCGCTGATCGAAAAAAGTCAGGCCACAGGGATGGAAGTCAGAACGGTCATTGGGGATTCGGCTTATTCAGATGGCCTGTCTAGAAAGCGAAAAAACGACCGATATTCCTTAAAACGGGAATTTGGGTCGTCTTTTATTTTGTGCTTGATTGCTCTCCTCTAAAATCACAAGTTTTTCAGTGGCCTCTGCCACTTGCCAGCGGCTTGGAAAGCTTATTCGAAGGATGGCAGAAACGGCTAGAGCCGTTATCCGATCGTTGGCACCTGCCATACAACAGGCGTCAGCTCAATCTGCTCGCCAAGCCATTGCTGGGCAATGGCTTTGAACATTATTGGGTCGCCGCTGGAGAAAAACTGATGAACAGGCAGCACTTCTCCTCGGGAAAGCTGACCCTTATCATGAAGGATCGTACTAATATCGCGAGCCGTCTCGTCTGCGGAACTGATCAGCTCTATGCGGGAGCCAACAACTTCAGCGATCGCTTCTGTCAAAAAAGGATAATGCGTACAGCCTAAAATAAGGCAATCCATCGGATATAGGCTTAAGTGTCCGATAGATCGGCGAATCGTCTCATACGTTTCGCTGGAACGAAAATTGCCCCGCTCCACAAGCGGAACAAATAACGGACAAGCCTCGCTTATAACGCGTACGCTTGGCGACAGCTCCTTGAGCGCTTGTTCATAAGCGCCGCTTCTTACTGTTCCCTCTGTACCAATGACTCCAATACAGCCCGTCTGGGTGCGCTTGATGGCAGCTCTTGCCCCAGGATTGATAACACCAATGACAGGTATGTTTACTCTAGAACGTATATCCTCCAGTGCAACCGCTGTAGCGGTGTTGCAAGCTATAATAATCATTTTCGGTCGAAACTGGATTAAATAATCGACAATTTCCCGTGTGAATTGAACGACTTCCTGCGAAGGACGAGGTCCATATGGTGTTCGAGCCGTATCCCCAAAATAAATAATTTTTTCACGCGGCAGTTGGCGCATGACTTCCTTGGCGACGGTAAGCCCGCCCACGCCTGAATCAAGTATGGCAATCGGTTGCTGCACAAACACACCGCTTTCTTAAACGTATTGTAGTCGCTCATGAGGAGAATAAGACATCAATAGCATATGTTTTCAGCTATCAAAACGTACCTACATCTTATCTCAATTATGGACAGCCTACAAGAATTACGCTTAAGAAGCGGCGCAATACGCACCCTGGAAAATATGGACAGCAGCTGACAAGGTGAAACGGTTGTCGCCGTCCTTTGGCGGTGCGGCGCGTTTCATTCCGAGAAATATAGAGAATGGTTATCGTTACGAAATCCTTTCCTATATTTCAAGGTGAAACGGTTGTCGCCGTCCTTTGGCGGCTAGTTACCGTTTCGCGTTGAAATATAAGCCCATTATAAGTGTGAAACTTTCATGCTTATATTTGTGTAAAAGGAAAGAGCCTGCTCCCTATTAAGGCAGGCTCCATGCATGGTTGCTGCTCTATTCCTTATATAACACAGCTTTACAACGCGGTCGTCGACGCACTATTTTTCAATCGCTTCCGAAGCTTCCGCTGCTACCGTTTCAGCTGTTCCCTCAGATGCCAGCTCCTCCGAAAGGCTTGCTGCTTCCACTAAGTCTTCTAGTTGCCCCAATTCACCCGCAGCCTCCGTCGTTAATTGAGGCCCACCTTTTCTCCATGTACGCGCGCTGCTAATGAGAGCCTCTGCTCCATCCTTGGCATAATCCGCGATGTGTACCGCTTTATCGCCCAGCTGTCTTGCCGCCCTAGTCGTTTTCTCGCCGCACTGCTCTACTGCTCTAACCGTTTTTTCACTCAAATCTTGAACGCCGCCTGCAATATCCTCACGCAGCTCCTTGCCTGCTTTTGGAGCGAGCAGCAGCGCTGTAACGGTTCCTGCAACCGTACCTGCCAATGCCCCCAACAAAAATCCTTTCGTTTGCTTCTGCTTTGCCATACGATTCGCTCCCTTCATTATTGCGGCGCATTCCGCCATTTCCGCGCCGTTATTGCTTTCAGCTATTATGCTTGCGCTTAGTTTGCCAAAGCTGCCACGCCAGCATACCTAGCTCTGCCCATTCCATCGCTTCTTTTGCCTTATTTCTCGTGTCAGCCTTCGCTATATGCTGGGCAGCGGATTCGGACAATAGCGAGGAGACCCGGCTTACGGTTTCTGTCGTTTGCTCGATCGTCTCGCCAATTTGCCCTGCCGCTGAGAACAAGGATTGGACATTTTGCAGCTGCTGGTGCACCAGCAGGAGGGATTGCTTAGCCGGCTCCATTAAAGCGACTGTCTCAGCCGCTGTATGCTGCAGCTGTCCCCGCAGCTCGTCGGCGCTTGTGCGCAAGCTTTCGAGCTGAATCAGCCCTTTGCGCAAGCCAAGCAATACGCCCACCACTAACCCAATAAATGCTAATGTAGCTGCAATCGCGCATCCCGCTATAAGGTTCATCGCCCGTTCACCTCCCGTTGTAAACCAGAGCAGGGCATCTGCCCATTTCGTAATGCCATTATAAGCAGCATGGGCTTGTCTTGACACAACGGCATGCAAAAAAACCGATGGCTAGAGCAAGGTCATATGACCTGCCTGTCCATCGGTTTCTTCCTTAAACGTATATAGACCCTATATAAAACCTATACGGCACTTATTTTGTACGTGCACTTGGTCCCGCCTTTAGCGAGGCATTCGGTCCGCTCTACCTCTGCATGAAGCAGCGACTGAAATAACGTCAGCTCACAGCTGCAAGCCTGCTGGTATTTATTCGCTACCTGAGCGATTGGGCAGTTATACTCATTTAATACAAAATGCCCCTCGCCTGCCGGCTCGACCTCAACCATATAACCTCCGGCATTTTGAATAGCTGCAAGCTCCAGCACCTTCTGCTCCAGTGCTTTGCCCGCCATGCGCGGAGCATAACGCTCCAGCAGCTTCTGCTTGCGGCCTTCAAACATGCGGGTAATAAGGCCTGCTGTAGCTGCCTCGTCTGCCAGCTCACCGAGTAAATCAAGCGTCAGCGTATGGTAGTTTTTTGGAAAACGGTCATCCGCGTGTGAGGTAAGCTCGTATCGATGCAGCGGTCTTCCCATTGCCTGCTTGACCATCACAATTTGTATAGCTTGTTCCTCTTCAAGTGCGTACATATGTCGCCTGACGGCCATTTCAGTCAGCGCAAGCTCGCTTGCAAGCTGCGCGGCACTCATAGAGCCATTCATCTTGAGCAAATGCAAAATGCGCTGGCGCGTAGAGCCTGGAGACGTTCTCTTATCCGGCGCAGGACCGGCGCTTCGTTGATTTTGCTGCTTCATCCTATCGCCACCTTCGAACGCTTGTTACAGGTATTGTAACATATTCTAAAAGTATGGTGTGTACGATTCGGTTTAAACTTTTCCCTCAAAATCAACCAGCTCGCGCTCCAGATAAAGCTCCACTTCCTGTTTGAAACGCAGCAATTGCGGAGCTAGCTGACTGGTTAGCGGATGCAGCTCGCCGCGCTGCCATTCATAATACTGCTGAACGAGCGGCCTGCGCAGCTGTACCAATTGCTTGAACGTCGGCAGCAGCTCTGCGGAAAACACGCCTTCCGCTCCAGTCACTTCCACAATATCCTCATAACTGCTCGCATCACGCATCATAAATCCGTCAATAAGATAGCTGCCGACATCGGTAACGGTTTCAACTGCAAGATGCAGCGCCCGCTCCTGTGCCAGTCCTTGCAGCATGCTGCCATTCCACTCGGCTGCAATGAAGGTCAGTGCCTCAGAAATATCAGGAATTGCATTAAGCCTCACCGCAATTTGTTCGCGATTCACGTAATACATACCGCTACGCCACCTTTATCGTTACTTCTTCTTTTTGGCCTTGCGCTTCAGCACAGCGACCATAATAATGCTGCTGGCAATAATGACGAACAAATACGTCATTATTTGATATAAGTCTTCTCCCATTGCCATTAACGTCCTCTCTTAAGGCTGGCGTGTCTTGGAGACAGCGACGAAATAAAGTACCGCTAATTTTCTCGCAGCGCCTTAGCTTTCAAAATCGATGCTTACAGATGCTTCGCGAACCTGGGTCATATGCTCAATTACTTTCTGGTGTACCGGATGAACCTGATAAGCCGCCAATGCATCAAGCGATTCGAAAGTTGTAATCAGGCCAATATCATAAGAACGTTCGGAATGCAGGACGTCCAGGCCAACCGTAATCGATTTTAATTCGTCAATTTTACCTTCCATATTGCGAAGCACCTGTGCGGTCGTTTCCACGCTCTCGGCGCTGTTATCCTTTAGTTTAAACAAAACAATATGCGTAATCATTATCGTATTACTCCCTTCGACTAGTGGAATTGCTTAAACCCTTTTGTCACATAATAACCCAAGCAGCCGCAATCCGGCAACGTTAATCCGATAAGAGAGGACTGATTTAACATGCGTTATAAATTTACAGCCATCGCCGCCCTGATTGGACTGGCTTTATGCCTGTACAATTCAACCGGCTACGACCCGCATAATATGGTGTTCTTTATGTTCAGCGTCCCAGCCTGGTTCGTTGACTTGTTTATCGATGTTCATGAGGTAAGTGTGATGCTTATGTATGTACTTACTGTTGCTACATGGGCGCTGCTCGGATTGATTGCCGACGTCATCGTGTACCGAACCTCGTCCAGAACGCGTTATCGCGCCTAGCATCAACGGCCGAAAACCGTCCTCTGGCGGCAAAGCTACCGTTTCGAGGGTGAAATATAAGCCGATTACAAGGGGGAAACTTATACATGCTTATATTTTTAAAAAGAGGAGCCAGTCGGCTCCTCTTCTTGTTTATAAAACCTATGTGCAGAAAGCGCCCCAAAGCACCTTCTCTTTTTAATGAAAAATTCGTTTATTAAGCCGCTTCTACAATTAGCTTCGTCTTCATCTCCATATGACCCGTACCGCATGGAACGGAGCAATGCATCACATATTCGCCTGGCTTGTCGAACTCAATATTCGTTTCCAGCTTTTCGCCTTCAAGATCAACATTCAGCTCATCAATTTTCAAACCGTGAATACCGCTTTTGTTTTTCAGACGAAGAATGACTTTGTCTCCAACCTTCACTTTATATTCTGTTTGATCAAAAGTGAAATCGGCGTTGGCTTGTACGTTTACCAAAACCGTACCTTCAGGCAGTGAAGCAGATTCATCCACTGGCTTTGCCGGCAAGCCTGCTGTTAGCAAATAAACACCTAGCAGTGATGCCGCTGTCATTAATACAAACATAATCCACTTATGCATTACAACGTACTCCCCTTTACTATCTAATGTTTACTTCTTATATTACATAAGATCGTCCTATGTACTCAAGCTTAAACTGATTAAGGGGAAAACTTTTTTGGTGATTATGACAAAATGATGAACTTTTCTCAATTGCCGCTAAAAGCAGCTAGGGTGTTGCTTGACATTTCATTTGTAAAGCAGTTCTTATTATTATCGACAATACGTTCGAAGCAACTGCTCCGATTCCGAACGAATATATCCCCATAACAGAATGAAACGGTGGCGGTACCCTCGACAAATATACTGCGCCTCCAGCCCATCCTCACTTCGCTTCTCTTCAACCATTTCAATGCCCTTGCTTCTCAGCTGTTTACGAAGAGCAGTAAGCTCCAGCAACACACGGTCCTGCAAGCCAAGCAGCATCGTCTCATAAAGCTTTGGAAGCTTGGCTTCGCTTGAATGAAGCACACGTATATCATGATCCAGAATCCGTACAATGATGCCAAGCAGCACATAACGCCTTGCCAGCACAAGCTCCTCCTCTCTCTGAATCGGTTGACGCCTCATAACTAGCACACGCGCAGTCGGTTTCTCCAATGGCTTCATCGAAATAAACAGCCCCCTTCGCAATAAGAACACTTGTTCCTATTATATACAAAGTGAGCCGGTTTATACAAGTGCTACATTGCCCAACGTTTACTTATTTTTATCCTTTAAAATTTCAATCATTTGACGAATTTTATCCGGAAGCGGCAAACCCAATCTTCCGTAATTTTCAGTAATAGAGATCAGTTCATTGGCAATATAAAAATAAATAGCCGCTCCCATTGTCATATTATTAGCATCCAACAATAGATCTACACGGTGTGCGATGAGTATAACGAGCAGCATAAGCCCTTTGCGAGCAATTCCCCATGCTCCAAATGAACTGTTAAGGCCTCGACCCTCCTTTAAAGATGCAGACACACCAGTCACATAGTCAATAGCCATAACGACGATCAGCAGTGTAAGCGATTCCATCCATACACCAAAAGCAAATGTCACAATAGACCCCAGAAACGCACAAATGGAGCAAAAATATACAAACCCAGGCATCAGGTATCCTCCTCTTCTCAATCCATACAATATCGTATGCTGAGAGATTAGGGATGGTCTGTTCATTCTATTAAATATGCGGATAACTAAGCAAAGCTCTTCCATCCGCCATCCTGATCTAATAGATTTTTCCTTTCATTAGCCAATATTGCTTACCCTCCCTTTCTTAAACACTACCATGATGACGGCTGCCAGCGCCAAAATCAACATATTGGTCAAATCCCAAAAAGGCCAAATCGTAACAAAGCTATTAATATACGGAATGTTGGGACCAATGGTATAAGCCAGCCCAAACATCAGCAAGCCGAATGGAAATATAATTGCACGTTGTTCTCGCAGGCCAAGAAATTGAGATAGGCCGTATACAAAGGCAAACGCATTAATTGACATTTTCACATAGGTCGAAACGATATAGCTGATGACCAATACAGCCTCTACACGTTCTATAAATCGGCCAATGCTAATTCTTTTGGCCATGGCGTACGCGGCATAAATTTGATGCTCCGTCATATAATCGCCCAGCACGAGCAGCGACATAATAACGATCAGAAATAAGGAACAGCTCGCTACTAGGGAGACCAGCATAAAATCTCTTGTCCAGCTGTTTGTCTGCTTCATGAAAGGAAAGAGCATAAAAAAGGTAACCATTTGAAAAAAGGGAAAAGAGGTTGCATACAGTACGCCTTTGCCATAGTCCGCTGCTTTATGATGAAAAACAGGCAGTAGATTGGAGAGTGAAGCTTCTGGAAGCAGCATAACAATGAACATGATGAACATCAGCACCAAACCCACGATAAAAATCTCGGCCGATTTTGCAAAAACAACCAGACCAGCCCTCAAGGTAATAACAACTAGAATAGTAATCATAAGCACGATTACTCGTACCGGCGTTTCCGGCATCATTTGAGTTGTAACAAAGTCACCAACAACTCTCAATTGGGTACCAATGGCATTAAAAAGCAGAAATAAGAAAAACAGGCTGCATAAGCCGCCCAGCCATTTTCCTAGAGCAGCTCGATGAATCTCAATCAATGTAAGCCCCGGAAAAAGGCGGTAGCACTTATCTACAAACCAGACGACGACAAGTCCTGAGAACATGCTTAGCAAAGAGGGAATCCAGGCATCCGAGTCCAGAATGGAAGCAAGCAAGGTCGGAATAAACCAGAACATATCGCCCACGATGAAAAATAGAACGAGTACAGCCATTTGTCTAGCGCTTATGCTTCCCTGCTTCGGCATGCCCTCACCCCCTCGACTTAAAATGCATTAAACCAGTTTTCCAGCGGCTTATAAATGTACACAATAATATTTAGTGGACTAGGCAATCTGATTTGGTTGAAGGCACATATACTCAAAAAAGCACCCCCCGCCAGCATAATCAGATAAACAAAAATTTCTTTTTTCCAGCCTTTTTTCGCGAGCTTCGGCAGCTCGATGACCGCAAGCGTTATGGCCAGAGCCGATATAATCAGAATTCCAGCCACTTAGCCTTCCTCATTTCTTCAAATAGTTTTGAAACGCATCATTTGTCGTGCCGACCTTCGGAATCTGAAGCTCAATGTCATATTCCAGCTTGACCTGGGGAAACAGCTCATCCCAGTCATCCTTCCACTTCTCCCACTGCTTTGGCTTGTATTCATGAAACGTATTACCAAAGCCAAATATATCGGAATTATAGGTTTTCTGAACATGCTCAACAGCTCCCTGAATGACCCCCCTTATCCTCTGCTTTCCGTTTTCTTCAAGCATTTTGATCGTTTCTGGTTTCGTTAAATCGATTTTGCATTCCACATCGGCTACCGATGCCACCTGCTTCATCTTCACCTTAATGACCGGCTTGCCGTCCACGACCTTGGGGATAAGCTTCGTTTTATTGCGCAATACTTCCATGACAATATAACCGCCATCTGGACAGGTCTGATGGCCTACGGTGCTTGTCACGTTATCCATTATATAATTGTAGCCCTTGCTATAATTTTCATTGAGCCAGCCAATAAGCTTGTCAGAATGAAAAACAGCAAGCCCGGTAATTCGGGTACGCGTTCGTGAATCCGCTTGCTGGATATTCGAAATATTTTCCCCTTGCCGGGCTTTGCCTTCCAGCCGAACTCCGGTCAACACAGGGCTAATTCCGTCTGTAACAAGCTGTTCGATCAAACTTTCAATCGTAACCGTTGTCGTGGGTGCCCATGTTTTGGCAGATGTATCCAGCGCATAAAATAAATTTTCCGCCGGAATTTTCTCCAGCGACGTCAAAATTTTCAAAATTTGATTCGCCGGCGCTTTATGCGCGATCATTAAGTAAAAATCCGTTCGTGCTTCCGGATTACGTGACAGCAGATCGAGTACATTGGCTATCCCTTCCCTCGCCAGCGATTCCCCGATGATCAGCACCCGGATATGCGCGGAATATATTTTTCGCGAGCTGGTTTCCGTCAGTTTGCGGAACGCTTCAAATACGGTTGGCGCGGTCGCCTCATACATGGCAACCGGCGAGCGCCCTCCCCCGCCCGCCTTTGCCGACAGCTCGCTAGGAATAACAACCTGAACGGAGACCCGGTATTGATTGCCAACCTTGTCAATGGCCGTTCCCAGCTGAATGCCGAGCGTATCCAGCTCCCGCCGATTCCAGCAGCCGCTGACTGCAGAAGCTGCAATTGACCATACCAGCATTAGCAAGAGCAGTTTGCCTGCTCGCCAAGTAAATCTGCTCATGCTTTATCCCCCTAAATTTTCTGTTTGTTCCTCGGTCTTTGCCGAACCAAATTTTTCTCTGCGGTTGCAACAGCGCGCGTTCGCATTTTCGTCCAGGGCAGCCGAAACAGCGTATCCTTCTGATTGCTCCATATGAATGGGGAAAACGACTGCATATAGGGAATGCCGAACGATTGCAGACTATTCAAATGCAGAACGAGCAAAATATAGCCCAGCAAAATGCCGAATAGACCAAAGGAAGCGGCAAGCCCCATTAAGACGAAACGAATCATCCGTACCGATATCGACATGCTCGTAGCCGGAATGACAAAGCTCGATATCGCCGTAATCGATACGATAATGACCATCGCCGCCGAGACGATGCCCGCGTCTACAGCGGCTTGTCCAATAACGAGCGTACCGACGATCGAGACCGCTTGACCAACGGTTTTCGGCATTCGCACGCCAGCTTCCCGCAAAATTTCGAATGTGAGCTCCATCGCAAGCGCTTCAATAAAGGCTGGAAAAGGCACTCCCTCACGCTGAGCCGCCAAATTAATAAGCAGGCTCGTCGGAAGCATTTCTTGATGAAAGGTCGTTATGGCGATATAAAGCGACGGAGCAAGCAGCGTAATCATAAAAGCAATAAACCGCAGAATCCTCAGCAGAGTACTGATGTCCGCCCGTTGATAATAATCTTCCGCTGATTGGAAAAATTGAATAAACAGCGCCGGAACCAGCAGCACAAAGGGCGTACCATCTACCAAAATCGCAACTCGGCCTTCCAGAAGACCGGCTGCAATCGTATCAGGCCGTTCCGTATTGTAGATCGTAGCAAAGGGCGTCAGTGCAGTATCCTGAATCAACTCCTCAATATAGCCACTCTCCAGAATACCGTCGATATTGATTTCACCAAGCCGCTTTCTCACTTCCTCCACGATCTTCTCATCCGCTACATTGCGCAGATACATAATCGATACGGAGGTTTTTGTAATCTTGCCAATTTCCATGCCTTCTGTCCACAGCTGCGGGTCCTTGATCTTCCGCCGAATGAGCGCTCTATTGGTAGCAATATTTTCAGTAAAAGCTTCCATTGGACCCCTAACGACAACCTGGGAGGTAGGCTCGCTGACATTGCGATCCTTCCAGCCCTCGGCGGCTACACAAATCGCATCTGGACTGTCTGCCAATAACAGAACAGCCCAGCCGGACAGCAGTTGATAAAATAACGGGTCCCATTCGCTGATCGTAACGGTTTCACCGACCGCGAGCACCGCATTTTTCAAATATAACAGCCTATTGCCGCTTTTGCGGCTCGCCGTTTGCTCCTCAGACATAAAATAATCCAATATAACATGATGAATCACAGTGGAATCCGTTAATCCATCCATATAAACAAGCGCCGCTTGCAAGCCATTGTCATTATTCATTTCTTTAATCACGAGATCCTGGCTGTTGCCAAAGCTGGCTCTGATGAACGAGAGATTGCTCATTAATTTCCGATCCAGCCGCTTATCCACAGAAGCGTTCATCTACAAACCACCTCCCCAAGCTGCACATAATTGCATATATTGTCCAAGAGGACTTCCAATTATTCCTTATAATTGGAAATCCCTTCACGCTAGCCCTCTCCTTTCTTGCTCCAGCCCTGTCTCAATCGGGCGGCTATATAACTTAGCAGCAGCAGCCCCGGCGAGTAAGTAAACACCCAGAACAGCCACGCCACATCGAATTGTACAAAAGCAACGATGCCCGGTGCCAAAAAATAAGCATAGCCGACAATAAGAAACCCAAATGGACGCATCATAAAACGATGGTCCTGAAGCTTAAACAGCTGCTGCAGCCCCCGTACAAAAGCATAGCCATATATGATGCATCGAAAATAAGTGGAAATGATATAATCAATCGCCAGCACCGCTTCCAGACGCTGCACAAAGTCGCCGATATTGATTTTCTTAGCCATCACATAGGGCGAATAGACGGTATGTTCAGTAGCGAATACCCCCAGAACGCATATACACAGCACAATAATTACCCAAATGGCTATACCTGCAGCAAGAGCAGCCAGCAAATAATCACGGGCAGCGTGTTCGCTTTCCTCCACGCTATCGAAAATCATCAGGAATGCGAACATTTCGCAAAAAGGAAATGCGATAAAAAAAAGCGCCCCCTTCACGATGCCCGGAAATCCCGTTACCTCGATCGGCAGCAGTTGAGTAAAATCTATTTTTGGGATAAGCAAAATAATGAGCAAAATAAACAAAGCGGAAAAAAGCGGGAAGACCACCTCGCCCAGTCGAGCAATCGTCGTGATCCCACCGCGAATGGCAAGCGTAATCGGCAAAACCAGCAGCAGGCAAATGACTAGCTGCGGCGTCTCCGTCATCATTTGCGTCGTTACAAAATCCGCGATTTCCCGAACCTGAGTAATCGAAGTATTAAACATCATTACGAGAAATACGAGGGATAGAAGTCCACCGGCTATTTTTCCAAATGCTTGATTATTAATATCGATTAGGGTTTTCCCTGGAAACCGTTTGCTGATTCTGAAAATAAACCAAGCAGCTCCAACACCAAATGGCACGCCAATTAACCCCGACATCCAGGCTGATTGTTTTGCAAAAGCAGCTGTCAAGGGAGGCAGATATAGCTGCATATCGCCAATAATGAAAAATATAACGAGGATGGCTAGCTGCCTCACGCTAATCGTTTGTTGTTCGCGCTGCACTTCGTATCACCCGCTTTGCGTTTGAAATATAGCCGTAATCCATTTTGTCCAGCAAGATGTTGAATTATCCATAAATGGATTTTTGCTGTTGCCGGCTATTCGGCCGTCTCCTTCATTGGCAGTTTGCCCCGCAGTTTTGCAAGTCCCCAGCCAAGCAGCAGCAGCCCCGGCGAATACGTCAAAATCCAGAGCACCCAGGGTACGGCTAACGTATTAAGAAACACTATTCCCGGCGTCACCATATAAGAATAACCCAACGCCATAAATGCGAAGGGAACCGTTAATATTCGAAAATCTCGAAGCTTGAACAACCGCGATACGCCGAGAACGAAGGCATAACCATAGATTAAACTGCGAAAATAGGCGGTAATAATGAAGCTGATTGCAAAAATCGCCTCCATCCGCTGAACGAAGTTGCCGATGTTGATTTTTTTCGACATAATGTACGGGGAATAGAAAGAATGTTGGGTAATGTAAGTACCAAGTACTAGCAAGCACAGCAAAACCATAACCCAAATCGCTAGTCCGCCTATCAAAACCCCCAGCATATAGTCACGGGCACGGTGTTTGCTTTGAACAACATTCGGAAAAATCATCAAAAAAGCGAATAGCTCGCAAAAAGGAAAACCTACAAAAAATAATGAGCCCTTCATAATGCCGGAAGCGCCCGCACCCCAGATAGGCAAAAGTTCAGTAGGCTTCAAACTCGGCAGGAGCAACAGCAGGAGCAGTACAAACACCAATACAAATAAGGGAAATATCGTTTCGCCCGCTCGACCGACCGCTCGAATGCCCCCATGTATCGCGATCGCTAATGGAAAAATCATCAGAAGGCAGATCATGATATTTGGCGTCTCAATCAATATTTGTGTGGTGACAAAATCACCGATCTCCCTGATTTGGGTAATCGAGGTGTTGAACATCATCGCCAGAAAAAGCAGCGAAACAAAGCTTCCGGCTAGTTTGCCAAAAGCCTGATTATTCATTTCGATGAGCGTCATATCCGGAAAATGTTTGCTGAGGCTGTATATAAACCAAGCCATGCCAAGTCCGATGGGCAGGCCTATTAACCCGGACAGCCAGGCGGCTTCTTCTGCGAATTCGGCTGTAAGAGAGGGTAAAAACAACTGCATATCGCCCATGATAAAATAAATAACAAGGATAGCTAGCTGCCTTGCGCTTATCGATGGCTGTCCCTGCTGCATGTTGCTTCACCCGCTTTGCGCTTAAAATGTCGGCTTGCTGCCGTTATCCATTTTGTCCACAAGGATGAATAATTATCCAGCATTCGCGGGGAAAGGCAAGATCAGCTCGGCAGGCTAGCTATACATTTCGCGGTAAGCTTTCGGGGAGACGTTTTCCGCTTTGCGAAATACGCGAATGAAGTAGCTGGATTGCGAAAATCCCGTTCGGCTGGCGATTTCGCTGACAGGCAGCCTGGTCGCAACTAGCAGGCTTTTGGCGGCGGCAATACGGCAGGCGGTCAAATATTGCTGCGGCGTACGCCCCATTACCTGCCGGAATAGCCGCAAAAAATAATACGGGCTGTAGCCGCACAGCGCTGCCATCTCCGGCAGCGTCCACGCTTGTCCACTCGTGCCGCGTATAAGATCTGCCGCTTCGCGAATCGCATTTTTGGTGATGAGCGGCAGCGCATCGTGCTCCAGGCGCTCCGAATTATGGGCAAGCTCCGCCAGCAGCTCATATAGAAGCGCTGACATCCGCGGTTCATGCCGCGTCTCGAAGCTGCCGCACAACATGTACATCTCCTCTGTCAGCTCCACAAAACGCGCAAGCGAAGCTTGCGAAACGGCAAACAGCCACACGCTGGAAGCATCCGCTGCCCGCAGCAGCAAAAGCTCCATCGGCACCATAAAATGAATCCAGCGCACATCCCATGGCTGCTCGGGATCGGTTCCATAATGCTGGTAAGCTCCCCGAGGATATAAGAAGCCCTCCCCCGCTTTTAGGCTGACGCGCTGCCCCTCCTTCATGACATAGCCGCTTCCAGAGCAGACAATATGCAAATTATAGGCAGTTATGGCCCCTGCGGCCCGCCGCTCGTTATGCTGGGGAAAATCATTATATCGGCCGACTGAATCCGGATAACAGACATAATGCCCGGCAGCCGGCTCGGGCAATTGATAGTAGGTACGCATCGATTAGCTCCTTTTCGCCAAAGAGCGCAATATTTTCATATCGATCACAACATAATAGTATATACGCACTGAAATACTGATTCTACAATAATAAAATAACCGATAGATAGCAATTTATTATTATTTCTATGGAGGTATAACTTTAATGACACACGTAAACCCAATAAATGAGTTTGCCCTTGGCGTCTGCTATTACCCTGAGCAATGGCCTGAGGAGCTATGGGATGATGATCTTCGCCGGATGAAGGAAATGGGGCTCTCGATCATTCGGGTAGCCGAATTTGCCTGGTCGGTGTTCGAGCCCGAGGAAGGCGTATTCCAATTTGACCTGTTTGACAAAGTCATTGACCTGGCTCATAAGCATGGGCTGAAGGTCATTATCGGCACCCCTACAGCAACGCCGCCTGCATGGCTGACGTTCAAGTATCCCGAGGTGCTCAACGTAACCTTTGATGGGGTCACGCTTCAGCATGGTCTGCGCCGCCACACCAACTATAACAGTCCCAAATATCGGGAGCTGAGCGCTCGCATTGCTCGCCAAATGGCGGAGCATTACTGTGATCATCCGGCCGTCGTTGGCTGGCAAATCGACAATGAATTCAATTGTGAAATTTCCGAATTTTATTCGGAAGCGGATCATCTGGCTTTTCGAGAGTGGCTGCAGCGCAAATACGTTACGCTCGACAAGCTGAATGAAGCTTGGGGCGCTGTCTTTTGGAATCAGACGTATTCCGCTTGGGAGCAAGTCTTTCTTCCGCGTCCGACAGCGGCGCCAAGACAGCCGAATCCGCATCAGGCGCTGGATGAGAAGCGGTTTATTTCCGACAGCACTATTTCTTACGCCGAGGTGCAGGCCAAGGTGCTGCGCGAGGCAGCGCCCAAGCAGTGGGTAACGACGAATGGCTTGTTCGGCCATCTCGACAGCCACCGGATGACGGACGAGCTGCTGGACTTTTTCAGCTACGACTCCTACCCGCAATTTTCCACCATTAACTATGACAAAAATGAAGATAACCCGCTGCTCGATCGCGGCTGGAGCCTGACGCTGTCTACAACCCGCTCCATTTCGCCGAATTTCTGCATTATGGAGCAGCAGGCTGGACCAGGCGGCTGGGTGAACCGCATGGATATGCCTTCGCCGAAGCCGGGTCAAATGCGCCTGTGGACGTACCAATCCATTGCTCATGGCGCAGATATGGTCGTTTATTTCCGCTGGAGAACGGCAGCCTTTGGCAATGAAATCTATTGGCATGGACTGAACGACTACCATAATGGCCCGAACCGCCGTCTTCGTGAAGCAGCGCAAATCGGCGCTGAGCTCGCCAAGGCCGGGCCGCACATTGTCGGTTCGCGCAACCGGGCAGAGGTTGCCCTCGTACGCGATTATGACAATGAGTGGGATGGCGAATACGATATTTGGCACGGGCCTTTTTCCTGGAAAAGCAGCAAGGAATGGTTCAAAGCGCTGCAGCGCCAGCATATTCCAAATGATGTCCTTTACATGCGAAGCGGCACAACGCTTGCTGACCTGCAGCGCTACCGCGTGCTCGTCTATCCGCATCCGGCCATTATGCGGGATGAAACAGCTGCTTTGCTGGAGCAATATGTGGCTAGCGGCGGCACCATTATATTCGGCTGCCGCACCGGCTACAAGGATGAGCGCGGCCACTGCTACATGCGCCCATTCCCTGGCGCCGCCGCACGCCTTGTCGGCATTTCCGTCGAGGAGTTTACGCAAATTAAAGGTACGCGCAAGCCGGCAATGATCGAATGGAAGCAAGGAGGCGGTGAAGCAACTACCGCGGATCTGTTCAATGATGTACTAGCAATCGAAAGCGATACCGTCGAGATCATTGGCGAATATGCCTCCGATTATTATGCAGGCAAGCCCGCCGTTACCCGCAATGCCGTTGGAGCTGGCTTTGCTTGGTATTACGGCGCTGTATTCAATGAGGCGGCGGCACGCAACGTGATCGGCATGCTCGGCTTGTCATCGCCAGTTGCCAATTGGCTCACACTGCCGGAGCAGGTGGAGCTGACTATTCGCGAGGGCGAGGCTGGGCCGCTCTACTTCCTCCTCAACTATGCGGAGGAAGCTGCCGAGCTCAATCTCAGCGAGCCGCGCACCGACCTTATAAGCGGGGATACGCTTCAAGGCTCAGTCATGCTGGAACCTTACGGCGTGCTTATTTTGACCTAAATGATTCAAAGCAGCTTTCAAAATATATAACCTAAATAAAACAGCACCCCGTTTCCGCCTCATCAGCTGAGGAAGATGCGGGGTGCTGTTATTTTAGTCTGGCCAAAGGCCGCAGCTATCTAGCAAGTTTTGATCGTATGACACTATTGCGCTTCCGCTTCCAGCACCAGTTCAAACTCCGCATCGCGGTCACAGACCAGCTTGCCATCCTTCACCTCAAGCTTGGCAACTTGAATGGAGCTGCGCCGCGTGAGATACCCCGGCACCTGACCAGGCACCTCCCAATCGCCGCGTCTATCGGGATGGGTGAAATAGAATATATACGCCTGCTCGCCTTGGACAACGACATCGGCATGCAAGCCAATGGTCCCGTCATCCTCACGCTGGCCTGGCTCATTCAAGATCAAGTTGTTGCGCTCCCAGCGTTCCAAATCATCCGAACGGAAGACGCCTTGTCCCCGCCATTCATCGACAATCATCCAATATGAGCCTTGCAGCCGAAATACATTCGGCCCCTCATGGCCCCGCTCCGTAATGACAGGACCAACCACTTTCCAGTTATACAAATCGCTGCTGTCTGCGGCATAGGTGAACGAGCCCAGCGCCTCATCCTTATACCACATGCGGAAGCGTCCATCCGGAAGCTCATAAATGCAGGCATCAATGACCCGATCCGAGCTAAGCCGTACATTAGAAACAAACGTCCAGTCGAGCAAATTAGCACTTGTATAATGAAAAATCTCCCGCTTATGGCCCGCCCAATCATCGGGCACGCCTTGAATATAGCTGACGTACATATGGTAAAGCCCATTATGCCAAATGATTTCCGGGGCCCAAAATGTATTTCGTCCCCATTCAATATCCAGCCCCGTCAGCGTTCCCCTGTATTTCCAGCTGCGGCCGCCATCTGCGGACGAGGCGACGCCTAAATCCGTGCCATGCACCCATGCAAAGCCTGGACCTTCCACCGTAGCACGGCGATTCGTATAAATGATCCACCATTCCTGCTGCTCGCGATTATAAATAACGACCGGATCTGCCGCTCCGTCAAAGATTGGATCTCTGAATAATGGCGCCTTCATCTACTCATTCCTCCCGGCAAGCTCTGTTTGCATTCAAGCGTAAACGGCTGTCGTCAATGGCTTGCAACAGAGCGCCACCTGACATCATTTGGGTTCGGACAGCTTTTTTCTTTATATTTGGCGGAGATTTGCACAATACATCCGCAAACGATGCATGTCGTCCCGCTCATCAGCTTCGGACAGCTGCCGCATTCCCGAAGGCGCGCTGCATACACCTCATCGTCCACGCAGCGTTCGGACGACTGAAACATCGGCGCAGCCAAAATCCGCTGGATCTGCGCTTCTGTGACGGTATAGCTGTCATCACAGCCTTTGCAGCTTCTTGCGCTCCTGTCCATGCCCGTCTTCATGCCGTCCGCCTCCATTGCGTTCTATTCATCCCTTTATTATTGCTCGATCAGCTCAAGCACCGTAACCGACATCGCTGGAAGCTTAGCCGATACCTTTTCTCCATCCCATGTAAAGCTTGTAAAAGCGGCAGGTTCTACTGCATTTGGCTGCTCAAACGTATTATGCGAGTCAATGGCCGCGCCTGCTAGCACTGTGCCCTTGATCGTTTTCTGGCCTTGTCCCAAGCCGCGCAGCGCAATGGATACGTCTGCTTCGGCACTATGATCCAGATTACATAAGCTGATATGGATTTTGCCATCTGCCGCTTTGGAAGCCGATACTGAAATTTGCGGCAGCTTCTCGTCGCCATGCTCGTAACGGGCGCTAGTCGTATGCGTATCCAGAAGCTCAGCATCCTGATGCACCTTAAACATATCAAAAATATGATAGGTTGGCGTCAGCAGCATTTTTTCCCCTTCTGTCAAAATAACCGATTGCAGCACATTGACGATTTGCGCAATGTTCGCCATTTGCACACGGTCGCAATGATCGTGGAAAATATGCAGCGTAAGGCCAGCTACGAGCGCATCGCGAATCGAGTTTTGCTGGTACAGGAAGCCTGGGTTCGTGCCCGGTTCTGTATTGAACCATGTGCCCCACTCATCGACGATCAAGCCAACGCGCTTCTCTGGATCATATTGATCCATAATCGCCGAATGCTTCGTAATAAGCTCTTCCATCCACAGCGCTTTTCTAAGCGTAAGGGCCCACTCGTCCTCAGGGAAGCCGGTAGCGGCTCCCTTGTCCTGCCATTCCTTCGGAACCGTGTAATAGTGCAGGCTGATGCCGTCCATTTTGTTAGCTGCTTCGCGCATCAGCACTTCCATCCACTTGTAATCGTCGACGTTCG
Organism: Paenibacillus liaoningensis; assembly: GCF_059609455.1. NCBI lineage: Bacteria > Bacillati > Bacillota > Bacilli > Caryophanales > Paenibacillaceae > Paenibacillus > Paenibacillus liaoningensis. The sequence continues at coordinate 134,337 of NZ_JCAALU010000012.1, read as the reverse complement.
GGCCGCAGGCAATGCGGTAAATTTCATTGTCGCCATAATTGCGAACGTAAGTCTGGTAGCGACGGTACAGATCCGCATAATATTCTGGACGCATATTGCCGCCACAGCCCCAGTTCTCATTGCCGACGCCAAAATATTTCAGCTTCCACGGCTTCTCGCGGCCGTTTTTCTCACGCAGCTCCGCCATTGGCGATACGCCGTCGAAGGTTATGTATTCAACCCACTCGGACATTTCCTGTACTGTGCCGCTGCCTACATTGCCGGAAATATAAGGCTCGCAGCCGAGCTGTTCGCAAAGCAGCAAAAACTCATGTGTGCCAAAATGGTTATTTTCGACTACGCCGCCCCAATGGGTATTGATCATGCGCTTGCGCTCTTCGCTTGGGCCAATGCCGTCCTTCCAGTGATATTCATCGGCAAAACAGCCGCCCGGCCAGCGCAGCACCGGAATATTCAATTTTTTGAGCGCTTCCACAACATCGTTGCGAATGCCTTTCGTATTTGGAATGACCGAATCCTCGCCAACCCAGAAGCCTTCATAAATACAGCGTCCCAAATGCTCGGAGAAATGTCCATATATGTTGCGGTTAATCGTACCTTTAGCAATGTCTGCGTTAATTGTAATTTGATTGCTCATCGTTATAGCCTCCCACATGGATTAATAAAAATATAAATCATTTATTGATAACATTAATTTAAATTCATAATAAACAATCCAACCGCATTTATCAACCCTCTTTTGAAAAATAAATCGGGTAGACGTAAACGCTTACGTAATTGCTCGCTACAAACTGGTGAATGGGCGTTTCCCTACTATTCGCACGAAAGCGTGGCAGCAAAAAAAAGCTCCCCCATCCTCGCTCGGATGGAGAAGCTTTCTGGTTAAAGCCTTATACAACTTCGCTAATTGTCCGTTTGCCTGTGAACTGGCTGTTATACAGATCGGCATAAAAACCGCCCTGCTCCAGCAGCGCTTCGTGTCTTCCCTGCTCAATAATAGAGCCATTGTTCATGACCAAAATCAGATCAGCGCCGCGAATCGTCGACAAGCGGTGGGCAATGACGAAGCTGGTTCGATTTTTCATCAGCTCGCCCATCGCTCGTTGGATAATAATTTCTGTACGCGTATCAACGCTGCTCGTCGCTTCATCAAGGATCAGAATCGATGGATCAGCTAAAATGGCCCGGGCAATGGTCAGCAGCTGCTTCTGCCCTTGGGAAATGTTTGATGCTTCCTCGTTCAATATCGTGTCATAGCCATCTGGCAGCGTCCGAATGAAATGATCCGCATGCGCTGCTCTAGCCGCTTGATAAACCTCTTCCTCCGTAGCATCCTCCCGCCCATAAGCGATATTGTCGCGAATGCTGCCATTGAACAGCCATGTATCCTGCAGCACCATGCCGAACATTCGGCGCAAGCTTCTGCGCTGGAGCGCTGTAATGTCCTCGCCGTCAATCGTAATACGACCGCCATTCAGCTCATAGAAGCGCATTAGCAAATTAATCATCGTCGTCTTGCCCGCTCCGGTCGGACCGACTATGGCGACGGTCTGGCCAGGCAACACATCAATATTCATCCCGCTAATTAGCGGCTCATCGGCTTTATAGCCAAAATCTACCTGCTCGAAGCGAACGGCGCCAGACGGCTTGCTGATCGCTTTGGCATTTTTCGCCTCGATCACCTCATCCTCTTCATCAAGCAGCTCGAATACCCGCTCTGCGGAGGCGATTGTAGATTGAATAATATTCGCAATGTTGGCCAGCTGCGTAATCGGCATCGTGAACTGTCTTGTATATTGGATAAATGCCAAAATATCGCCGATTTTAATCGCATTTCTCGTGACGAGCAAGCCGCCGATGACGCATACGAGCACATAGCCGATATTGCTAATGAAGCTCATAATCGGCATAATGATGCCGGACACAAATTGTGCGCGCCAGCCAGAATCATACAGCTTCTCGTTCATTTCATTAAATTCATCCAGCGATTTGCGCTCATGTCCGAATGCTTTGACGATTTTATGCCCCGTGTACATTTCCTCGACATGTCCGTTCAAGCGTCCAAGTTCAGCCTGCTGGCCGGCAAAATATTTTTGCGAACGCTTGGCAATCGCCTTCGTTGCAAGTAAGCTCGCAGGAATCGTCAAGAAAACGATCAGCGTCAAAAGCGGGCTGATGGTCAGCATCATAACGATGACGCCGACGAGGGTAATGAATGACGTTATGAGCTGCGTCAAGCTTTGCTGAAGCGTATTGCTAATATTGTCCACATCATTGACGACCCGGCTCAGCACCTCGCCGTTAGAGCGCGAATCGAAAAACTTCAGCGGCAGGCGTGCAAATTTATTATTTACATCCTTGCGCAAATCATAGACGGTTTTCTGGGCGACGCCAGCCATTAAATACTGCTGAATGAAGCCAAATGCGGCGCTGATCAAATACAGCACAACAAGCGTCAGCAGAATCGTGTTAATCGCATCAAAATCAATACGGGCACCCGGAACGCCTTGGGCTATTCCCATTACTCCCTCGTAAAGCTTCGTTGTAGCTTGCCCCATCATTTTCGGGCTGACGATGCTGAATACGGTACTTAAAATCGCGGTCAGCAGCACAAGCGCAAGCTTCGTGCGATGCGGCTTCAAGTAGGCAGCCAGCCGTTTCAAGGTGCCCTTGAAATCCTTCGCCTTCTGAGGGGGCATCATCATGCCCATTCCTGGAGGACCCATGCCGATTCCTTTCGGCCTTTGCGGGGAATTCTGCTTCTGCTCACTCATGCAATTTCCTCCTCCGAAAGCTGTGAATATACGATTTCCCGGTACACATCACAAGACTCCATCAGCTCCTGATGCGTCCCGATTCCGGCTAGCTCGCCTTCATCGAGCACAATGATGCGGTCAGCATCGAGCACTGTACTCACCCGCTGGGCAACGAGCAATACCGTCGAATGTACCGTTTCCTCACGCAAGGCGGCACGCAGCTTCGCATCCGTCTTAAAGTCGAGCGCCGAGAAGCTGTCGTCGAACACATAGATTTCTGGCTGGCGAACGAGCGCACGAGCAATGGATAGGCGCTGCTTCTGCCCGCCGGAAAGATTGTTTCCTCCCTGCGATACGCTGGCGCCAAATCCTTCCTTCATCGTGCCGATAAACTCGGCCGCCTGCGCCACCTCTGCCGCATGCTCCATTTCCTCATCGGTTGCATTTTCTTTGCCGTAGCGGATATTATCCGCGATCGTGCCGGTGAACAATACGGCCTTTTGCGGCACAAAGCCGATTTTTTCGCGCAGCGTTTCCTGGGATAGCTCACGAATATCCACATCATCAATGATGATGCTGCCACCCGCCGTATCATAAAAGCGCGGAATCAAATTAACGAGCGTCGACTTCCCAGAGCCTGTTCCTCCAATAATAGCTGTCACCTCGCCAGGTGCCGCCTTGAACGAAATATTCGATAAAGCAGGCTGCTCGGCTCCCGGATAGCTGAACGTCACATCGCGAAACTCGATATAGCCTTTGCGCGTGCCTGTGTTCTTGACGCTGGCGCTGTCCGCAATATCCGGCACCATGTCCAGCACTTCATTAATACGCACCGCCGATGCCGAAGCACGCGGAATCATAACGAGCATCATCGATAACATTAGAAGCGAGAACATAATTTGCATCGCATATTGGATAAAAGCCATTAGTGAGCCGACTTCCATATCGCCATTCTCGATACGCAGCCCGCCAATTGCGATAATCGCCACTGTCGATAAATTCATGACCAGCATCATAAGCGGCATCATGACCGCCATAATTTTGTTGACTTTAATCGCCGTTTCGGTCAGATCGCTGTTGGCAGCGTCAAATTTCTTGTTTTCATAATTTGTCCGATCGAATGAGCGGATTACCCGAATGCCGGTCAGTCCTTCGCGCAGCACCAAGTTGAGCTTATCCATACGAACCTGCATCATTTTAAACAGTGGAATACCTTTGCGGACGACGAGCAATATCGCGCCAGCGAGAACAGGCAATGCGACAACCAGCACAAGCGACAGCTTCGCATCTTTCGAAATGGCCATAATAATGCCCCCGATGCACATCATCGGCGCCATTACCATCATGCGCATCATCATCATCAACACTTGCTGCACCTGTGTAATATCATTCGTCGTACGCGTAATGAGCGAGGCCGTGCCGATTTTGTCAAACTCCTGCAGCGAGAAGTTTTGCACATGTCCAAACACCTTCTCCCGCACGAGGCGCCCGAAGCTCGCTGAAGCTTTTGCCGAAAAATAGCTGGCGCCGATAGAGCTAATGCCGCCGACCGCCGCTATGAGCAGCATAAAGGAGCCAATTTTCCATATAAGCGGGGTATCTCCTTTAGATACGCCATCATCGACGATGTCCGCCATCAGCGTGGGGAGATATAGATCCGACAGCGACTGAATAAATACTAGCACAAGCACCGCGGCTATCAGCCAGCGAAACGGCTTTAAAAAGCGAAATAACCTTAACATTGCTGTTCATCCCCCGTTTGTTCAGACTCATTCAGCTCATCAAAATACTCAAATGCTTTGGATAAAATACGAACCAGTTCATGCGAATCCCGCTCTCCCAAGTATTGCGCCAGTCCTGCCATTCGATTCATAAAATCGGCAATGACCTTCTCCGCGATGCGTTCCCCTTCCTCTGTCAGCGAGATGCGTACAGCCCGCCGATCGTCGGGATCAGCGTTTCTCTGCACGAGTCCATTCGTCTCCATCCCGTTGACCAGTTGGGTGATCGTGGGAGAGGTTACCCGGAGCAAGCGGCTGATGACCGAGATTTTCATCCCTGGCTTATCCTGCGCCTTCATAGAACCGCGCTTGATGCACATCAGCACCTGCATTTCGCTAAACTTGCCGTCCGGATTCGGCTTCTGCCGCCAATTGAGCCGATGAAAGCTGCGAAACACACGAATTAATTCATTTGTAATTTTCTCGCTGTGTTCCGTTGCATTGCTTTCTTTGCTTGTGTCGTCCGTCTTGTCTTTGCTGCTCTTATTGCTTGTGTCGTTTTCGTTATGTTCCAAAGGGAGCCCTCCTTTCATTTATATTTCTTTGCCCTTTCATGTAGGCTACCAATTATTTTCCCATTAATTATTTTCCTTATGATTATCTTATAACTAAAATAATAGGCAACCTAATTATAAAGCGCTCATTAAATGGCTGTCAATAACCCATTTTCAAGCTTCTAGAGTTTGTAGGCAAAACAGAGTTTGCCTCCAGCTTGCTTAGCGTTTATTCGCGGCCAATCTCATCAGACAATTCAAGATTTGAGAACCTTACCGTTCGTTCGATTGTTGCTGATATCGCTCGGCTTGGGTGCCTACTCCTTGTTTGGAGGACTGAGATTCCGCTATTCTAGCTTTTAATGCGATATTCAGGCGTAAGCGGACAGGAGATCCGCTATCGCCCTTCATATCGCTTCAAAATGGGTGTGGAGAGCGCATTAGCTGCTTCTGAGTCCGCTGCCTGTCTCATAACCGGTATTTCTATTGAAATAGCGGCTCCTGTGTCCACCAAGTCAATTGTTTTTTTATAAATGAAATCCAAAACGGAGAGTATGAAGCGGTTTTGGGTTTTGGGTTTTGGGTTTTGGGTTTTGGGTTTTGGGTTTTGGGTTTTGGGTTTTGGGTTTTGGGTTTTGGGTTTTGGCTTTTGGCTTTTGGCTTTTGGGTTTGGACTTTGGGCTTTGCCTTTTGGCTTTTACGTTTTTGCTCTTCGTGTTTTCTTATCTTTGCCATTCGGGTTTAGGGTTTGAAATTTTAAGTGGGGGGTGGGGAAGCGGAGCGGAGTGAAGGGGTGGGGAGTGAGAAGCGGAGCGTTCGCTTTTAGCGTTGGATTTCTACCTATAGGGTGGAAATAACTGCATAGAAATCCAAGGCTAATGGCGATCGAGCCCCAACCCCATCACGCAGCGCAGCGCCCCATACACCCCCCATTTACGTTTCAAACATAAATGAATAAATTCTCATTAACTTCTCATAAACACCAAACAACATGATTTCCCCTTCCTTTGCGCTCTCATCATGAGAAAAGGCTCATTTTTCGGTGTGGTATAGTGTTTTTAGCCAAAACGAATCGTACAACGAAAGGAATCACACCATAATGATTAAGAGAAACTTTTTTCGCTCCGTCATCAAATTGAGCTTATGCGCAAGTATTGGTTTGACAGCCTTCACCTTCGCTGCCGGCAACCAGGCACATGCCGCAACTGAAACTTCCCTACAATTAATCGACTCCGGCAAGGAGTTTATCGGAACCCCCTATAAATATGGAGCCCCAGCAGGCATTACATACGCTTTTGACTGCTCTTCCTTTACCCAATACATATTCGATGCCATGGGCGTTTCGCTGCCACGCAGCAGCTCCTCCCAAGCATCCATTGGAGCCAAAGTGACTAAGGAAAACCTTAGTGTAGGCGATCTTGTTTTCTTTAATACGAGCGGCAGAGGCATTAGCCATGTAGCTATCTATGCGGGAAATAACAAAATTTTGCACAGCGCCACGAGCACGGGCGTGACGATCAGCAGCCTTGGCGAGTCATACTGGCATAAGCGCTACGTGACAGCACGACGCGTATTGAAATCCTAGGCCCAACCTTTCAACACGTTACAACGCAGCTATAGCATTCTACAATTGAACTCCTATATAAGCAAAAACGTCCTGAACGCTAATTCGTTCAGGACGTTTTTGCTTATCCTTGTATTTCTAATGCTCCTCCAAATAAAAAAAGGCCGCCCCTTCTCCAGCATCAGGCTGATTCAGAGGGCGGCCATGCGTCATTCACACTTATTTGCTAAGCGTTTCTGTCAATACAGGAACGATTTGCGATTTGCGGGATACTACGCCCTTCAGAACGGCTTTGTTGTCAGCCAGCGTTACATTGTAGGCTTTCTCAACTGCGCCTGCTGCGCTGCCGATAGCAAGCGCTACGGAATCGCTGTTCAAAATGTCAGTTACGACGAATAGGAACAGGTCCAAGCCTTTTTCCGAAATAATAGCGTTAATCGCTGTTTCCAGATCCGCTTGGCGAACCAGTACATCGTTTGTGTCAACCGCATTAACTTGCGCGATTTCTACTTTGCTGCTGCCCATTTGGAATTCTTTCGCATCCAGCGAAAGCAGCTGAGCGATCGATTTGTCGCGCACGTCTGCTCCTGCTTTCAGCATTTCCAGACCGTATGCATCTGTATCAACCCCAGCGATAGCAGCAAGCTCCTTAGCAGCCGCTACATCTTGCTCGGTGCAAGTTGGCGATTTGAACAGCAAGGAGTCGGAAATGATTGCGGACAGCATTAGACCTGCGATTTGCGGCTCGATAGCTACGCCGTTTTCTTTGTACAATTTATTCAAAATCGTAGCTGTGCAGCCTACAGGCTCAGCGCGATAGTATAGCGGGTGGCTTGTCTCAAAATTCGCAATACGGTGGTGGTCGATAACTTCCAGCACGCGAACTTGGTCGATATCTGCTGCGCTTTGCTGACGCTCATTGTGGTCAACAAGAATAACGGTCTCTACTTCATTGGCTACCGTTTCTACAAGACGCGGCGCCTCAGCCTTGAAATGAGTCAGCGCGTATTGCGTTTCTCCGCTAATTTCACCCAAACGAACCGCTTCAACCTCAAAGCCCAGCTTAGCCTTCAAATCAGCATATGCGATCGCAGAACAGATTGTATCCGTATCCGGATTTTTATGCCCGAAAATAAATGTTTTTGCCATTTTACTGTCTCCTTAGTTCTTGTATTTGGGATTGCGGCAGTCCGCATTTCCCAATAAGTTTTTCACACATTTGATTATATAATATAATGAAGTATATACCTATGCCCTTACAGAGATTTTTGCAAACAATCCTCAAATAAGCTTGCTTAAAGACAGAAGCGAATGGTATAAGGGGTATAGAACATTTGGCTGCCGAGTTACAACATCAACTAGACAGAACAGGAGACCTACAAAAGATGAGTTATAAAATTGCTTTTTTTGATATTGATGGCACATTATTAGATGAAGAAAAACAAATTCCCCAAGATACGATTGATGCGATTCGTGAAATTCAGGAGCAGGGCGTCGAGGCTGTCATTGCAACGGGACGCGCGCCTTATTTTTTCAAGGATATTGCAGAGAAGCTTGCGATTAACTCCTTCGTCAGCCTGAACGGCGCTTACGTCGTGTACAATGGCGTTCCCGTATACCACAATCCCATTCCTCGCACAGATGTCAAGGCGCTTGTTGAGCATGCCGGACTTCATAACCATTCCCTCGTCTTTGAAGGCCATGACGCATTTTTCTCCAACGCTGAAGCGCATCCGCAGGTGTTCGATTCCGTGACATCACTGCGCGTAGCGCAGCCGGGCTTCGATCCAAGCTATTGGGAAAAAGCGGACATTTATCAAATTTTTCTTCACTGCGAGCCGCAGGATGAGCATCTGTATACAGACGTCATCCCAGGCTTGCGCTATATTCGCTGGCATCCGTTCGCGATGGACGTGCTTACGAATGATGGCTCCAAGGCGCTTGGCATTGCCGCGCTGCTTGAGCATTTGGGACTGACGGCGCAGGAAGCACTTGCCTTCGGTGACGGACTAAATGACAAGGAAATGCTCGAAACTGTCGGACTAGGCATCGCCATGGGCAACTCCCATCCGGAGCTGCTGCCCTTCGCTGATTACGTAACGACTCATGTGAGTGAAAATGGCATTCGGGGTGGCTTGCGTCACGCCGGCTTGTTGAAGTAATATCTCAAACATAGCCATTTCATTAAAAAATAAAGAGGTACAGCTAACGGTTCCAAGCGTTAGCTGTACCTCTTTTAATATATTTGGAATTAGCTGCCGTTTACGTTCAGCCAATCACTTTCCTAATGTTAGACATGCTCACGCAGGTCAGCCTGGCAAAACGTACTGGCCTTTTTTCCGCTTATTGCTCTTCTGCTACGGTGCTTTGAAACAAAAATTGAATGAGCCACCACAAGGACAGCAGCACAATAACTGCCGATGAGGTTAAAGAAATCCATTTGAAAAACAAATACAAAAAAGGGTTGCTGGAACGTGTTCTTCTGTGATCCCCACCACTAAGGTTCATAATAAATTTCGCCTCCTGTATGCGTTTTATGAAGCTCTAATCCATGCCGTATTACCATGCTTTCTTCCTCCTTCTAATCATTAAGGCCTCTTTGTTCAAGAGGCCTTATCACTACTCTAACATATATGTGACATTAGAACCACAGTTCACCATCAATTAGTCAATAATACGTCATATTTGACATTGAGTTTCAAATTGACATTAAACTTGACAAAAGTTAGTTCATAAAATATAGTTAGTTACAAATAGTAATCAACTTAGCACAGGAGGAATTGCACATGACCTACAGCATAAATGCCGATACTGTACTTGGGACAGCAAAGCTGAACATTAGCGATATGAAACGTTCGCTGCCATTTTATCAAGAGGTTGTTGGCTTGCAGGTGCTTGAGCAGCGAGACAACGTTGCCCGCCTTACGGCAGACGGCGTCCATACACTTCTTGAGCTGGAAGAGATTCCAAATGCCATCGTCTCCGAACGCAGAACGACGACTGGCCTTTACCACTACGCCCTGCTACTGCCTAATCGTGAAGCGCTCGGCGCAGCACTCGCCCGGCTAATCGCCTCCGGCATTCATATCGGTCAAGCCGATCACCTCGTCAGTGAAGCGCTGTATATCACGGACCCTGACAATAATGGCATTGAAATTTATGCAGACAGACCACGCTCGGAATGGAAAAAAGAAGACAATGGCGATTACGTTATGGCTAGCAACCCCGTCGATTGGGACGGACTTCTTGCCGCTGCCGATCCGGATGCCGCTACGCTACTGCCGCCCGGCACAATCATCGGGCATATTCATCTGCATATTAATGGCATTCCGGCTGCCCGCGCCTTTTACAATGAGCTGCTCGGCTTTGATATCGTAGGCGACTACACCGATTTCAAAGCGTTGTTCGTCTCAGCCGGAGGCTACCACCATCATATCGGGCTTAACATTTGGGCCGGCATTGACGCCCCTGCACCAGCCCCCAATACTACTGGGCTGGACTACTTCACCATCGTCTATCCGAATCAAGCGGAACGGGATACAGCTATAAGCAGGCTTCGTGAGGCGGGAGCAGCACTTGACGAATCAGACGGCATTATTTTTGCAACCGATCCTTCCAGCATTCGGATTAAGCTTGCAGTGGCGGAATAATAGGCCAGCAAGCAGCAGCTATAGCAAAAGCCACGCAAAACCACTGGCATGTGGTATTGCGTGGCTTTTATGCTTTTTCAACTGGAGCAGTTGGCTCCATTTCAATATAAGAGCCATACTTATTCGCTGTCGCTCAAAAGTGCAGATTCCGGCGTTACCTCATAAATCGTTATATTGCTGCCGCCTCCGCCAAAGCCGCGGAAGCTGTTGTCACTATTTCGATTCGTGAAAAATCCGTTACTACTTCCGCCAATTCCAGCGCTAGAATTACTGCTGTTGAAGCCACCACTATTATTGCTAGCTGTATCGCTGTTATTCACCGCATTTCCGCCTCCAGCTGTCGTCTGCCATTCGCTGGATTCAACCTGCTTGCCATGGGAAGTAATCCACTGCGTCAGCTCATTATTATTGCTGCCCCCGCGCCCGCCTTGCGAAACGAGAAAATATTTCAATTCCCCTGCGGCCACGAGCGCCTTCAGCCGGTCTACAGACAGAACGGGATCGGAGCCGGAATAACCGCCGAGTATAATGACATTTTCACCGGAATCGATAATATACGGCGCTGCGGTCGAATAGCTGTTCGTCGCAAACAGGTACCTCTCGCCTGTATTGTGCGCCTTCAAAAAAGCAAGCGCTGCTTCATTGAGCGGCTCATCGCGGGAAGAGGCATTCGTCTGATCAGGCCCTGCCTCCGGCAGCTGGCTGCTCTGCCCGTATACGATAGGCGTCGCCGCCCAGTAAGCCGGGCCAATGAACAGCACAAGCAGCCCGAGCAGCGCAATCAGGTTCACGGCTGGCTGCTGCCAAATTTTTTGGCGGCTCGCCGCATGCTTTCCGTTTTGAACGCCAGCATTCGCTGTCAAATATCCGCCATGCTCATACGGCAGCTTGCCGCCATACAGCTCGTTATCTGCGCCAGCATCTGCCCCTGCTTCTTCCCCTTCCGTGCCACCACTACTATGCCGTATTAATGACTTCGCCTGCTTCTGCTTCGCTATCCGCCAGCCAATGAGCAGCAAACTTGCTGCCATTCCGCCAACTAGCACGGCAAGCGACCACCCGCTGCCAATTGTCGCGTCAAATGGATGCATAATATACCATTCGAACCCCGCTGTTGCGGCAATACCGAGCGGCAGCAGCCAGCTTACCCAGCCCGCTTTGCTGCGATATTGTCTCCATAGCTCACTCCAGCCTGCTCCAAGCAGTGCGGCAATCGGGGGGCCCATCATAATTAAATAATATTGATGAAAAAAACCTGCGACGCTGAAAAAGGCCATAACCGGTACCAGCCACGCCAGCCAGAACAACGCCTCCTTATGCTTCATCGTCATATTCCGTCTGCGAATGCTAGCCAGCAAACCCACGCAGCCTACAAATACAAAAGGCAAAAACCAGCTTGCTTGACCGGACAGCTCGGCTTGGAATAATCGAAGCGGCCCTGCTGTTCCTGTTCCAAACATGCCGCCTGAGCCACCGCCGCCAAAGCCGCCGCGACCACCCATGCCGTCCATTCCCCCACCTGGACCGCCGTTAAAACCGCCGGCTCCAGCATCTCCCCCGGCACCTCCTGGGAGCCCACCAGTCCCGCCGCCATTATTGTTATTGCTATCCGCGCCCTGGCTGCTTCCGCCACGGCGGCTGCCACCATCGACGCTCGCCCCCTGCCCATCCTGCTCTACAGCCGCAATGCTGCGGTTCCCGCCTGGCACATCGCCGCTGAACCAGCTATTTACAATATTCGTCTGGGCAAAATCTGTATTTCCAACCGCCGGAAGCTGCTGCGGCCCCATCATCGAGCCGGAACCGCCTCCACGATTTCCAGTCAGCCTTGAAAGTCCGTTATACCCGAAAGCTAGCTCCAACACAGAGTTTGTCTGGCTGCTGCCCACATAGGGACGACTATCTGTGGATATAGAATCAACTGTTACCGCCCAGGATAAGGAAATCACGAGCATAATAGCGGTCGCTCCTGCCAGCAGGCTGATTTTTTTAAACCATTTGCCCTTCCACGCCATTAAAGCAAATAAATAAAACGCCGGAAGCACCATGTAGGCTTCCATCATTTTCATATTAAATCCAACACCTATGACGGCAAAAGCGCCTATCAGCCAAAGCGCCTTGCCCTGCTTCGTTCCACGGAATAACAGCCATACGGCAAGCAGCAGCGTAAAAACGAGCATGCTATCGATATTATTCGTCCGGCTCACGGCAACCGCAACCGGCATCGTTGCCATCGCTGCTGCTCCGATCCGTGCTGCCGCAAGGCCAAAGGACGGTTTGAGCAGCACATACAGCAAAATCGTCGAGCCAATACCTGCTAACGCTTGGGGCAAAATCACGCTCCAGCCATGCAGACCCAGCACATAGGCAAAAGCCGTCTGCACCCAGAACGTGACCGGCGGCTTGTCAACGGTTACGAAGCCTCCAGAATCTACGGTTGCAAAGAAAAAATTGTGGAAGCTTTGCAGCATACTTGCGACCGTAGTCGTGTAATACGTATTGACATGGTCATCTGTCCAGATTAAAAATCCATTCAAAAATGCCGATACGAGGATACATACCATTAATATTGCATCCATGCGCTGTTTTTTTATTACTGCCATGGCTCAGCCGCCCTTTCGCTTCCGTCTCTTGCTTCACTATGAGAGATTGTGCGCCTTTTCCCTGAAAATCGAATGAAGCAAACCTGAAATTGAGCTTAAAAAACAGAAACGATACAAATGGAGCAATAAAAGTAAGGCTGAGGTCCAGCGAAAAAAGGTTATAGTCGTTCGCCCTGAGTGGAATGCCAATGTTCAAACAAAGAAGACTCAAGAACCACCGCCAGTGGAGCTTGAGTCTTCTTTATTGAAAAATAACGATTTATCTAGATTAAATCCGATTTGCTCAACAGCTTCTGAACGAGAACAGCCACTTCCGCACGGGTAATGAAAGCGCCCGGAGCAAGTTCATTCCCCTTTCGTCCTGTTACTAATCCATAGCTCAAGCTGTCGATAATGCCTTCCTTGGCCCAGCTCGATACCGCACCATTGTCGGTGAAAGCATCCAGCGCTTGCCCTGCAGCTGGTGATGTTTTCTCCTTCAATTTCGTTAGCAGCATCGCTCGGGCTAGAAGGGTCATCGCTTGCTCACGCGTCATTTTATCGTTCGGACGCATCGTCCCATCCCCGAAGCCACTGATTAAGCGATAGTGGGATGCTGTGCCCAAATCTCCCGCGAACCAGCTGTTCGGAGCAACATCGACGAAGCTCGTCCCCTGCATTTTGGGCTGCAAGCCCAGAGCACGGATCAGAATCGCCGCGAACTCCGCTCGGGTTACCTCTTGATTGGGATTAAACATGCCGTTCGCGTCCCCTTTAACGATCAGGCGCGAGCCCATATCGTTAACCGCTTGTTTTGCCCAGTGTCCCTCTACATCCTTGAACGCGAGCGGGTGCCAGATTAAGGAATAGACACTGTTCGTCAAGCTGCTCACCTTAGCATAAGAAACTCCATCGCGTAACACTATTTTCGTTGGGACGTGGCGCAGCGTTCCGTCCGTTTCAATTACAACCCCAGTCGTAATTTTGCTCGTATCCACACCTGCAGGAATTGCAATACTGCGTTCTACGTAAGCATCGAACTCACTCACATTGATGCTCTCGTTCAAATATATGGCTCTTACACTAAAGTCCAGCTGTGGAACGACAAAGGCTATCTTTGCTCCAGCAGACTCATCGTGAGTCCACTTAAGCGGCTCTTTGGGCACAGCAATTTCGATCTGAAAGCGAATATCCTGCAAGGCAATCGACTTGCCAAATTGATCTGCAATGGCTCCGATATTGATCTGCAGCGCTGGTAAACGATAAATCGCTTTATCCGTTTGCAGCTCCAGAACCGCCTGCCTCGATTCCATTTCATGAATAATTTGCCCATTAAGCTCTGCGATAATAACATCGGAATTGGCTTTCGACTGTATCGTTACGACCGCCGAATGAGCCTCTGCTGCAAGCAGGCTTTCCAGCTTTTTCTGATCAACGGTAATCGTTGTTACGCTCTGGGAATCAACCTTCGTTACTTTCGCCGATCCCAAGTTCTGCGATTTACCATTAATAAGAACGAAACGGTCAGATGGGCCGGCTTCCGGCGCCGTTGAAGGTGCCGGCTGCGACGGCGTGCTTCCTCCGCCGTTGTTATTGGGAGGACTTACCGGTGTTACAGCAACGGACGCAGTAGAAGCCGCGCTATTGCCCACTTCATTAATCGCGATTACGGTAAAGGTGTACGCTGTGTCATTTGTTAAGCCTGTAACCTTAATGGGGCTGCCCGTACCGCTCGCTGTCACTCCCCCTGGATTAGACGTTACCGTGTAGCCCGTAATAGCGCTGCCTCCATCGCTGGAAGGCGGAATGAAACTTACCGTCGCTTCTCCATTGCCTGCCGTCGCTGTCACACCGGTCGGTTCGTCCGGATGTGTCATTGGCGTAACGGCATTCGATGCCGCCGAGGAAGGTGAATCTCCGCTTCTATTCGATGCAATAACGGTAAACGTGTAGAATTGACCATTCGTCAAACCGGTCATTTTGATCGGACTATCCGAGCCGGTCGCTATCAGGCCTCCTGGATTAGCCGTTACCGTGTAGCCCGTAATTTCGCCGCCCCTATCATTGGCAGGCATAGTGAAGCTTATCGTCGCTTCTCCGTTGCCTGCGGTTGCTGCAACGCTAATAGGAGCGCTCGGAGCAGCATAATCCCATTTTTGAATACGATTATTGCCGAAATCAGCCACATATATAATTTCATTGTGGTAAACCGCCACACCGGTCGGACTGCTAAACTCGCCAAGGCCGCTTCCTTCCCCGCCCCCGCTCTTTGACCACTCAATCCACATTCCATCCGCTATATTCAGCTTCTGAATGCGATGATTGCCCAAGTCCGCAACGTAAATATCCCCATTAATGTCTACCGTCAATCCGTATGGCTCGTTGAACTCGCCCAAGCCGCTTCCTTCTCCGTTGCCGATTTCCTCCCATTCGCCTTTGGAGATGTCCAGCTTCTGAATGCGATGGTTATCTGTATCGGCTACGTAAATATTGTTGCTGCTGTCTACCGCAACACCAGTCGGATAATTAAACTCGCCTATCTCGCTTCTTCCGTTTCCTCCGCCTACAGTCTTCCATGTTCCGGTTGAAGCCTCCAGCATTTGAATGCGAAAGTTGTTCGTATCGGCGACATAGACGTTACCCTCACTGTCTACTGCAACGCTGGAAGGGTATGCAAATTCCCCAGAGCCACTTCCTTGGCCGCCTCCTGCTTTTCCCCATGCCCCCCACGTTCCCGTACCTGCATCCAGCTTCTGTATCCGGTGATTGTTACGATCAGCGACATAAACGTTTCCATTGCCATCAACAGCTACGCCAGTCGGATTTTCAAACTCGCCCAGGCCGGTACCCGAGCTTCCGTCTATTTTCCCCCACGCGCTCCAACTGCCCGTAATCGCATCGAGTTTCTGAATGCGATGGTTTTCATAGTCGGCCGCGTACACATCGCCTTCATCATCTATCGCGATTCCTGTTACACCATCAAATTCGCCGAGGCCATCGCCTGCAATCGCCCCCATATAACCCCAGTTGCTCCAAGAGTCCGCCAGTCTATCCAGCTTCTGAATCCGGTGATTTTCGCTATCGGCTACATACACATCGCCGCTTTCGTCTACCGCTACGCCGAATGGACTCCTAAACTCGCCTAACTGGCTTCCCAAGCCTCCGCCGCTCTTCTTCCACTCGCTCCACGAATTTGTAGAAACATCAAGCTTCTGAATCCGGTGATTTCCCGTATCGGCTACGTAAATATTCCCGCTATGATCAAGGGTGACATCGGACAAATTTTTAAACTGGCCCAGACTGCTCCCAAGCGTGCCGCCGATCAGCTTCCACTCGCCCGATGACACCGTCGAGAAATCCAGCTTCTGGATGCGGTTGTTGCGAGAGTCGGCTACATAGACATTACCACCCTCGTCTACCGCGACGCCTCTAGGAAAATTAAACTCTCCCAGGCTAGTTCCCGAGCCTCCGCCGCTCCTCTTCCACTCGCTCCACGTATTCGTAGAAACATCCAGCTTCTGGATGCGATGGTTGTCGGTATCGGCTACATACACGTTCCCGTTAAGGTCAACGTCTACGCCTCTAGGCGATTTAAATTCCCCTAAACCGCTTCCTGAGCTTCCGCCAGCCTTCGACCATGCGCTCCACGTATTCGTAGCAGCATCCAGCTTCTGGATGCGATGGTTGCCCATATCCGCTATATATACATTTCCACTGCCATCTACTGCAACGCCTGACGGGTTTTTAAACTCTCCTAGTTCGCTTCCCGAGCCACCGCCCCTTTTCTTCCACTCGCTCCATTCCCCCGTAGAAACATCCAGCTTCTGGATGCGATGGTTGTTAAAATCGGCCACGTATACACTTCCACTTCCGCTGCCATATACCGAAACGCTAACGGGTAGATCAAAAGAACCTAGCTGGTCATTCATCGTTATACCAAGCTTCGCATACTGACTCCACGTTTCGGCTTGCGCTGAAACTCCTGATACAGGAAGCACAACCATTGAGATGATTACGCTCCATATCCATAACTTTGTTGAAAAATGCTTGACGTATCCCCTATTCATCACTATTGATCGTCTCCTTCGACTATAATCGACTACATTCTACAAAAACCCACTTAACAAACACTTAAAAGACCGCTCTAACCGCAGGGCTGTCCTAGGTTTGAACAAGATTTGCAAACATGGTAGACTTTTTCATGAGATCGCCCGTGTTGAGAAGCAACCGTTTGCAAAACTGGAGATGATAAAATGTCGGTAAAAGGAATTAAGCTGCTGCTTGTTGATGACGAGCCGCATATCGTGCAGTTTTTGGAGCTTGGCTTGCTGAATGAAGGCGCGGATGTTCGAACAGCCAGCAATGGCGAGGAAGCGATTATGGTCGCTAGCGACTTTAGGCCCCATGTAGTCATTTTGGATGTGATGATGCCGGGCATGAACGGCTTTGAGGTTTGCCAGGCGCTTAAAGCAACGGGCGATAATATCGCCATTATTATGCTGACTGCCAAAGATGAAACGCAGGATCGCGTGAAAGGGCTGCGCATTGGTGCTGACGATTATGTCATTAAGCCATTCAGCTTTGAGGAATTGCTTGCCCGCATTCAAGCAAGGCTACGCAATCAATTTCCGAATTTGCTCGGGGAAGTCGTATACGGCCCGTTCCGCATCGACGATTTGCGCAAGGAGCTATCCTACATGGATCAAGTGCTGGAGCTGTCGCCTACCGAATATGAGCTGCTGAAATTTATTGTAATGAACAACGGCATTGTGCTGAGCAAGGCGCTTATTTTGGACAAAGTATGGGGCTATCATTTTGGCGGCGAGGAAAATATCGTTGAGGTGTACATTCGTTCGCTGCGCGAGAAGCTGCAGGACAAGGAGCACCGGCTTATTCGCACGCTGCGCGGCTCTGGCTATCGCATGGATTTGCCATGACGGACCGCAAAGCTCCGCTGCTGCTTCGCCTACTAAAGCCCGAATCGCTGCGCTATCAGCTGCTTAGCCGTTCGCTGTTCGTACTGGCAGGGCTGCTTCTGTTAATTGGAACGCTGCAATATGTTTTAATGAAGGACTTTATATATAATAATCGAGCCGAGGCTTTGGAAGCGCAAATTCAGGCGATGCCTCCCCAGTGGCATTCGGACGGCAAACCCGCTTTCCCGAGAAAATCGCCCAATAACGGCGAGATGGCATCGGATGATTCCACATCTTCACCTCCGCCTTCGCAGGAAGGCCCAAACAATATGCCTACGATTACTCAGCCAGGCCTATCTCTTGCCTATGTGAACAGCACAGGAGAACGAACCGTATTAACAACTAGCAGTGAAACGTGGACACCAGAGCTAAGCAAAGCGGAATACATGAAGATTTTTGAGGATTTGAAAAAGCATCGCGACGGCGGTTATCAGCTGCTCAGCAATAGCGAAGGCGCCCAGCAGCTTGTCGTCTTTCGGCTGGCCGGACCGCCGAATTCGCCAGATGGACTCATTCAAGCAGGCAACGACACCGATTTGCTGCAAACGGTGCTTGCATCGCAGCTAGCTATTTTCGCCGGGCTGTCTATTGTTGCCTTGGCCGGTGGCTTATCGCTTTATTTGCCACTGCTGCGCAAGACGCTCGCACCGCTGTCGCGCATCGTGAAGGCCGCACAGCGCACCGACGCCATTAATCTCACCGAGCGATTGCCTATATCGCAAGGACAGCAGGAAATCGATCTGCTTTCCGAAGCGTTCAACGGCATGCTCGGTCGGCTGGAAAGCTCCTTCGAGACGGAGCGGCAGACGACGGAGCGAATGCGGCGCTTTGTTGCTGACGCTTCGCACGAGCTGCGGACGCCGCTCACTTCCATCCATGGGTTTCTGGAGGTGCTGCTGCGCGGAGCCGCTTCAAATCCGGAGCAGCTGCACCGCGCCTTAACGAGCATGAAGCTTGAATCGACGCGCATCAACAAGCTCGTAGAAGATTTACTGCTGCTAGCCAAGCTTGATCAGACGCCAGAGCTCGTTAAGGTCGATACGAACCTTGGCAATCTCATTCATGAGCTGGAGCCGCAGCTGCATATTTTGGGCGGCCAGCGTGAGGTGCGGATTGACGCTGCTGTGAGCCTAAGCGGGTGCTACAATCCCGATCAGCTCAAGCAGGTGGTGCTCAATTTATTTTTAAATGCAGTCCAGCATACCGACGCCAATCAAGGCAAAATATCGCTTAAGCTCGCAAAAGCCGGAGCCTATGCCGCCATCTCCATTACCGATAACGGAGCGGGCATTAAGCCGGAGCATCTCCCCCATTTGTTCGAGCGTTTTTATCGCAGTGAATTTTCCCGCACCCGCCTAAGCGGCGGAGCAGGCCTCGGGCTTTCAATTACGCAGTCCATCGTTGAAGCGCATGGCGGAACGATTGAGGCGGCCAGCACCGTCGGCGAAGGCAGTACATTCACCGTCAAGCTGCCGTTAGCGGATGTATAAGCAAACAGGGTGCCCCACAAGGCCACAATCTGGCCGCGGGGACACCCTGTTTTATTTTTCACTTTGCAGCACGAACGCATCCAGCTTATTGCCATCCACATCATAAGCCTCATATGTCAGCTTATCTCCTTCGATCGTAATGCCGGCAAACATTTGCTTATTATTTTGAAAATGAACCTTATGATAAAATTGATCCTCTTTCATCTCATTAAACTTCTGCCCCGCTGCGTTAGTGACGACGTAGACGGTACCGCTTGACGTGCTGATGACACCATCTCCATCCCCTGTCACCTTGCCATCCTTCAGCGGATACGATCTTGCATATTCATGGTTATGCCCCTGAAGCACGAGATCAACCCCATATTTGTCAAACAGCTTAACCCAATCATCGATTTTCTCGTATTGATTACCGGCATAGGGGCCACGATGAACCGATACGATAATCCAGCGTTTGTCTGTAGCTGCCAAATCCTTCTCCAGCCACTTGGTCTGCTCCTTTTTGTTCGACTCCGTGTTCAGCATGATGAAGTGCGCCGAGCCGTAGTCGTACGAATACGTTGTACCTTCAATCGAGCCGTCCGCTCCATTGGCTGGCAAATTGAAATGAGCGACGAATTCGTCTGCGTTATTATCTACCTCGTCATGATTGCCTGTCACAGGCATAAGCGGAAAACGCGTAACCCACTGCTGCGCCTTGCCAAAAAAGTTTTGCCACGCGATTTCATCATCCGGATTTTCCGTCAAATCGCCGTTATGCACAATAAACTGCGCGCCAGGAAATGTGCTAAACGCCTGATCCAGCGTATTTCCCCAAAGCTCGAAATCCTGCTCCGTCACCCCTTGAGAATCGGTCACATTTATAAAAGTAAATGGATCCGCAGCCTGCGCCTGCGTCATAAAATGGAACGCTTCGCTCCAGCCGCTCTCACTCCCGTCGCCCACACGGTACGTATAGGCTGTGCCCGGCGACAGCCCTGTAAGCTCCAGCTTATGCCCCCCTCTTACTGCGCCATTGCCTGTATCCAGCGTTGATGTCTTCCCCTCAAGACGACTGACCTGCGTCCCCTCGCCCTCGCCTGACAATTTTGCAGCATCCATTCCTTCAATCCATTCAATCACTGTTCCCGCTTGCGGATTATCCGTAAACCAGGTGAAAGCGCGGCTCGTTGCCGCATCCTCTTTAAAGGTCGTAACGATAGCATAAGGCTTCCCAGCCGCCTTCTCTGTTGTCCCAGCCGATTTCAGCCATTCTATTCCTGCAACGACAAGCAATAGTACAAGGCAAAGGGCCAAAATCCATATCCATTCTTTTTTCATCTTAATCTCCTTTCCCGTGAAGTTCATACCTGTGCTGCCTTTTACGATAACGCTCCCGCCCAAAGCAAGTCAAACTTTTCACCCGGCATTCAGCAATCTTTCAGCGGGCACTCATTTTCACATCAGCATCTGAATTTACAATAGCTTTACAAACAGCTTAGCGAAGCCACCATAACAGCTGAACGATTGATAGAGAGAAGGAGGGAGTCATTTGCAGCAAAATTTAAAGTTCCGGCATGAGCTGAAATTTATCATCAACCAGCATCAATATTTCATCATCCGGCAGCGGCTAAAAAATATGATGCAGCAGGACGCCAATGTCGGCGATACGGGCGAATACCACATTCGAAGCTTGTACTTCGACGATGTGAACAATAAAGCGCTGCATGAGAAGCTGGGCGGCGTACGCGACCGAAGCAAATATCGGATTCGCATTTATAATACGCAGGACAAGGTCATCCATTTTGAGAAAAAAATCAAATTCAAGGATTACATCGCCAAAGTCAAGGAGCCGCTTACGCGGGCCATGTACGACCAGATGATGGCTGGCGACTATGAAGTGTTCAACCGGCCTGATAAGCCGCTGCTTATGGAAATTTACAAGGAGATGAAGTACCGGCTGCTTCGCCCGAAGGTGATCGTCGATTATGTGCGCGAGCCTTATGTTTATGAAAATGGCAATGTACGGATTACGTTCGACAAGGATTTGCGAACGGGGCTGCATGCGCTGGACATTTTTGACCCGAATCTAGATCCCGTCATCGCTCTGGAAGATAACCGGATGATACTCGAAGTGAAATTCGATGAATACATGCCGGCTTATATTCAAACTGCGCTTCAGCTTGAAGGGCTGCACCGTACCTCGGCATCCAAATACGTGATCTGCCGCAAATATCTTAAATTCAACACTTGGGAGGATTTTTAAACGATGGAGACGACGACTACAGCAGCTGCCGCAACAACTACAACGACGGAAACGTCCACTTCTTTTGCCGATATTATTAAAAACTCGGTGATGAGCAACTTTACTTCCGATATTAGCATTTCGAAAATACTCATTACGCTGGGCGTAGCTTTTCTGATTGGTTTCTTCATCTATACGCTGTACAAACGGATTTTCAGCGGTGTGCTTTATTCCAAAAGCTTCAACGTCTCACTCATCGGCATGACGATGGTTACGGCTATGGTCATTATCGCGATTAACTCTAATCTGGTGCTCTCGCTCGGTATGGTCGGCGCATTATCCATCGTCCGCTTTAGAACGCCAATTAAAGATCCGACCGACCTGATCTTCCTGTTCTGGGCAGCTGTTGCCGGTATCGTATCGGGTGCGGGCTTCTATACGCTCGCTGTTATTGGCTCTGTCGTGGTCGGCCTTATTCTCTTCTTCTTTGTCAAAGGCGGCTCGGTTGAGCAGCCTTACCTGCTTGTCGTCAACTGCGACAATGAAACGACCGAGAAAGAAATTCACGGCCGTCTGAACAAGCTCGTTAAACGTTACAATGTGAAGCAAAAAGCCGTTACGCGCGGCAATGTGGAAATGACGATTGAAATTCGGCTTCGTGATCAGGAAGGCGCGTTTGTTAACCAGCTTTCCGAGCTATCAGGTGTCAAAAATGCCGTTTTGATCAGCTACAGCGGGGATTATGTATCATAATTATGAGGAGGTTTCCGGCATGAAAGCAAAAGCTTCAACCTTGCTTCTAAGCCTGTGCTCCCTCCTTCTGCTTCTCACCATTACAGCCTGTACCAATGGTACAGGCTCTACTCCAACGACAACGGAAACAAACGTTGTCTCAGGCGGGGAGCAGACGCTGGATGAGACGGTATTTCCCAAGGACAAGGTTATCGATGTAAAAATTACAGTGGACAAAGATGACTTTCAAAATATGCTGGACAACGCCAGCGCAGAGGAATTTAAGGAAGCGACGGTCGATTACAACGGCCAAGTTTTCAAAAATGTCGGCATCCGCACGAAGGGCAATCTCAGCCTGAGCAGCGTCGTCAATATGACTGATTCGGACCGCTACAGCTTCAAGCTGTCTTTCGACGAATATGTCAATCAGACGATTAATGGCATTAGCAAAATCAATCTGAACAATAATTTCAGCGATGCCTCCTATATGCGCGAGTTTCTTTCCTATGAGCTTGCCGAAGCAATGGGCTTGCCAACCCCTAAATATTCCTATGTGAATGTATATGTAAATGGCGAGCTTTGGGGCTTTTATTTAGCGATCGAGCAAATTGGCGATGCCTATTTGGAACGCAACTTTGGCAACAGCTACGGTGCGCTTTACAAAGCAAACGGCGGCAATGGCAGCGAGCTTAACTGGCTGGAGACGATGAAAGCTTACACAGGGCTTGATCTCAAGTCCGCTTCGTCCAATGACGATATTTTGCTGAAAATGCTCGATGAATTAAATAACGGTACGGATTATGACAGCGTTCTTGACGTACAGGAAGCGCTGAAATTTATTGCCTTAAACGCAGTTGCCGGCAATATGGACAGCTATTTATCGGAGAAAAAACATAACTACTATTTATATGAGGATGATGGCCTGTTCTCGGTTTTGCCATGGGATTACAATATGTCCTTCGGCGGCTTTGGCGGCACGGGCGTGCTCATTGATGAACCGACTTCCGGCACACTGGCGGATCGGCCTCTCATCGCCAAATTGCTGGCAGTCGATGAATACAAAGAACAGTACCACGCGATTATCAAAAAAATGATTGAAGGATATTTGGCAGATGATACTTTCGCAGCCAGAGTAAAAGAAATATCCGAGCTGATTTCTCCCTATGTAAAAGCAGACCCTTCTTCCTTCTATTCCTATGAAGAGTATGAGCAGGGCATTACGACGGTGCTCTCCTTTGCAAGTTCGCAAGTAGCAATCGTCACCCAGCAGCTTGACGGCACAATTCCTTCTTCGGGCGACGGTTCCGGTAGCGGCAGCAGCGGCTTTGGCGGTGGTGGTGGCGGAATGGGCGGCGGGGGCGGTTTCCCTGGTGGCGGCAATCCTCCAACTGACGGAGCTAATCCAGCAGGTGGCAACCCTCCAACTGACGGTGCTAACGGTGCGCAGCAAGGCGGTCAAGGCTTCGGTGGTGGCGGCTTTGGCGGCGGAGGTCCAGGTGGACAAGGCGGTATGGGCGGACAAGGCGGCATGATGGCACCGCCCAATGGCATGGGAGGCGGCGGTCCCGGCGGTCAAAGCACTCAGCCGCAGGGCAGCGCTTCGGAAGCTATTACTGCAGGCATCGCCTTAATTATATTAATCTTGTCGAGTGTGTTCGTTATTTTCTACAACCGCAGAAGGCTGTAAGCAACCTTGTCAATCGGAGCGTAAAAAAATCGCAGGATAAGCGATTTTTTACGCTCTTTTCTTTTGTTAAGGCTGCTCTCAACTTTTTATTCGACTTCCTTCCATTACATCGGCCGTTCGATCTAAAATGCAAACAAGATGTTCACAATTCATCCATATTGTTAGGAGCTAACTTAATTTTTTGATGACAACAGAAGCGTTTACGTTTGTTTGTGTGCCACCGGCCAAAGTCTGAAGGCCAACCGCAGCAGCTGAACTATGATTTCGCAGAGTAAGAACATCACCAGCCGCTAGAGCAATTATAGCCTGCCCATTGTTTTGCTGAGTGCCAGCACCTGAGCCATAAACAGTTCCCGCAACCAGTGTGCCGTTTAAAAATAGGGCGAATTGGTTTGGTTCTACACACGACACGGAAAAAGCAACCTCATATTTGCCCGGATTGCTAACTGCAATTTGTGCGGTTTCGGGGTCATGGGTGATTCCAGGTGAAAGAATGCCATTTGAATCAAAAATAACATCCGTTTCTACAGGAACAGTTTGAGCACCTAAATTATAAATAACACCGGAAATTATTGGGGGAATGATAGGGTATATAATCGCCATTCATCTCCACTTCCTTTATTTGTTTTTCAAGTAGATATGTACGAAAATAATATCCCCAGAAGCATTTAAAAAGACAATGCCGACAATCCAAAACAATATAATTGTCGGCATCTCATCCATAAAGATGATTAGTTTACAACAAATTCGATTACAATTGGTGTCGCAGGATCGAGTGCATCGCCACCAGGTATGGTGATCGCAGTGGTAGTAACAGTTGAAGTATCTGCTGTTTGAATCTGCGCATTAATATAAAGATTATAATACGCGGGTGCCGTTGGAAAAGCTGTGGCAGCAACTCCGGCATCATTGGTGGTGGCTGTTGCAAGAATATTAAATGCAACGCCGACACCTGTTCCGTCTCCAATTGTAGCAGAAAACCTTCGAGCAGCCATAAAGGGTTTTGTAATTGCCATTAATATCACCTCCCTTCTTCAATCTCTATTAGTAAATGACAGAGATAGATTAAAGGGAAGGGCGGAACATCTGATTAAACGCACATTTTATAAGGTTACTTGAGCAAAAAATTGAATGATTTCGATAATAATAGGCGTACCTAAAAAAATAGTTTGATTGTTTAGATTAATGTTCAAGGCACTTTCATTTAAGCTATATATACTGCCTTCTTGTAATATCCCATTGATGTAAAGATTACTATAGCTATTTTGACCTATGCCTGTAAATGCGGTTGTTAATGTTCCCTCATCATTTGTAAATTCATTAGCTGGAATCGTTACAGAGGACTGTATATCTGAGGTCACAATATAAAAATATCTTTGAGCACTTGGCAAAATAATGATATCAGGAAGGACGACAGGTCCTGGCGGTCCTGGTGGGCCCTGAGGTCCTTGCAAGCCTGGAGAGCCTTGAATCCCTTGCGAGCCTGAAGGTCCTTGAGGGCCTTGAATCCCTTGCAAGCCCGGAGGGCCTTGAGGGCCTTGAGAGCCTGAAGGGCCTTGAGGTCCTTGCGAGCCTGAAGAGCCTTGAGGTCCTTGCGAGCCTGAAGAGCCTTGCGTCCCTTGAGAGCCTGGAGGTCCTTGTATATCTCCCGGAGCTATTATAATATTTTCCGGTTGTGTACAAGCAACACGTTTAAATTTTTTTCTCGATAAAATAAACTTTTTACGTTCTTTTTTTCTTCTCAAAGGGCAAACAATAACTGTTTTCTTTTTAAAATCTTTTTTTCGGCCAGTATTAGAGCTCTTCAGTTTCCGTTTATCTGTTATACGTATGTTCTTTTTTTTGACGATACATTTCTTATTACGTGCATGCTTTCTTGTTACTGAAGTCATTTCTTTTTTATTATGGATTTTGACACTCCACAAACTAAACACCTCCCTATACAACAATTGTATATTATGAGATTTCTCTATATAAGGTATAGACTTTTAACTACTAACGATATAGACGTTAATCTATTTTACTGAAAATAGGTGTCAGACTACTTTTCTTTATTTCCTATTCTGCAACCTTATTTATTGTGAACACCATTTCAGATTACTCCGGAAAATAGACGGACTTTTTTCACCTTTCAATGCTCAAATATTCGCCTTTTCAATAGATAAATGATCATTTATTGGCGAATCATTCGCATATTCCCCTCCATTTCTGCCAAAATAAATACTGTCAACAGCGCTCATGACGCTTTCTTCTTTTCCTTTCATTGCGACTGTAAACGCTATCCATTAACATGATTATTATCCCGTTTGTAAGGAGTAACATGACAAACGGTGAAAACATATTGCGCGTGATGATCGCTTCGTTCATTCATATACCCGCGCCTATCGAAGCTGTTATTGCTTCGCAATTCATTGAGGAGGAGTCATGTCATGAGTAGTCAAGAAGTACAACAATCGTCATCCGGCGGTGTAAAGGTAGGGGTGCAGAAATTCGGCAGATTCCTAAGCGGAATGGTTATGCCAAATATCGGCGCATTTATTGCCTGGGGGATTATTACAACCCTGTTCATTCCGACCGGCTGGTTTCCAAATGAAGATTTGGCAACGCTTGTTGGCCCAACCATTACTTATTTGCTTCCGCTCCTGATCGGTTATACAGGTGGTAAAATGGTTCACGGCACCCGCGGCGGCGTCATCGGAGCCATGGTCACGATGGGCGTTATTCTCGGATCGGATATTACGATGTTCCTCGGAGCTATGATCGTAGGTCCGCTGGCTGCATGGATTTTGAAAAAATTCGACCAAGCGCTGGAAGGTAAAATTCCATCAGGCTTCGAAATGCTTATCAATAACTTTTCTTCCGGCATCATCGGCGCGGCCCTCTCGATTGGGGCATACAAAGGCGTTGGCCCGCTGGTTACCGCATTCAGCAATCTGATTTCTTCCGGCGTAGAATTTCTCATCAACCACGGCCTCTTGCCGCTGGCGAACATTTTAATTGAACCGGGTAAAATTTTGTTCCTGAACAATGCGATTAACCACGGTATATTAAGTCCAATCGGGCTTGAGCAATCGCTGGCTACTGGCAAATCCATTATGTTCATGCTGGAGTCTAACCCAGGTCCCGGTCTTGGTATACTGCTCGCTTACTGGCTGTTTGGCAAAGGCGCAGCGAAAGGCTCTGCTCCAGGCGCTATCATCATTCAGTTTTTCGGCGGTATTCACGAAATTTATTTCCCATACGTCCTCATGAATCCGCGCCTCATTCTTGCGGTTATCGGCGGCGGCATGGCTGGTACGTTTACCTTCTCCCTGCTGGGCGCAGGCCTTACAGCCGCTCCTTCACCAGGAAGTATTCTCGCTTATTTTGCGCTCGTGCCTAAGGGCGGCTACTTTGCCATGATTAGCGGTGTTGTTATCGCGGCGGCAGTATCATTCGTAATCGGCGCGCTTCTGCTAAAAACAAGCAAAAACGCTCAAGGCGATATTGAGGAAGCAACGACTAAAATGCAAGATATGAAGGCCTCTTCTAAAGGCGCTGAAACAGCTGGTGCTCAAGCTGGCACAGTTTCCGCAGCTGCTGGCACAGTGAAATCGAAGGAAGATGTGAGCAAAATTATTTTTGCTTGCGATGCTGGAATGGGCTCTAGTGCAATGGGCGCTTCCATTATGAAAAAGAAAGTCAAAGCAGCCGGTCTTCCTATACAGGTGACCAACACGGCGATTAACGATCTCCCTTCTGATGCGGATATCGTCATTACCCATAAATCGCTGACTGAACGGGCGCGACTGAAAGTTCCTGGAGCTGAGCACATCTCCATTGAAGATTTCTTGAAGAGCCCCGAGTATGATGCTTTGATTAACAGATTAAGCTAAGCGTAATTCTTATATTTTAAACGAAGCAAGCCTAGACTTTGCGCTTAACGCTGACATTTAATGTCGGCGTTAAGTCCATTTCCCAGATAAGGATGATTTCCTATCAAAGTATCGACGAGACAGCGACGTATTGTAGAGCTGCTGCTGGAGCAGCGGGATGAAATAACAGCGGCAGATATTGCCGCTGAGGTCGGGGCAAGCACCCGAACGATTCACCGCGAGCTCAGTGACATTGAGCTTGTACTAGCTGCCAATCATATCAAGCTGCATAAGCGCTCCGGAATCGGGATCAAAATCGAAGCGGACAGCGAGAGGCTGGAACGTTTTAAGCAAGCGCTTGAGCATGCGGATCTATTTGAGTTTTCAGCCGAGGAGCGCAAGGCGCTTATATTATGCAAGCTGCTTAAGCATAATGAGCCGATCAAGCAATTTTCGCTATCCCATCAGCTGCGCGTTACGATGCCAACGATTAGCCACGATCTTGACGAGCTGGAGCAAATGATTCAGAGCCACGGGCTGACACTCGTGCGCAGGCGCGGCTACGGTGTAGAAATAAGCGGGCCGGAGTCAGCAAAAAGGCTGTTTATTGCCTGGCTCGCGCAAACCCATCTGGACGAATCCGACCTGTTCGGCCAAGCTCAGGAAGCCATCACCTTGCATCCATTATCGAAAGAGCTGCTGGCGATGGTTGGCAGGAAGCATTTTTTCTCCTTGGAGCAGGCGTTTTGGAAGCTGGAGGACGGCTGGCAGCTGCAATTGTCAGAAAAAGAGCATTTAAATCTGCTCATTCGGCTTGCTGTCACGCTGACGCGAATTCAGGAAGGCCATTTGATTCCGCCGCATGTTAATGGCGTTCCTCCCTCCTACTCTGCGAGAGGAGAAAGCAAGGCCGAGGAACTGCTGAGCATGCTCGCACTGGAGCTTCCTGCTGAGGAGGTCCGCTATATCGCCAAGCTGCTTAAAGCGACCGATTCGGCTGAGGAAGATGGGCTGCTGCTCGCTCAGGGAGATTGGACGCTCAATGCAAGCGTAACGAAGCTGATCGCGTTTATGGAGGAGCAGCTCGGCGAGCCTTTTACCGAAGACCGTTCCCTAAGAGAAGGGCTCCATCAGCATATGCTGCCTGCCTTTCGCAGAATAGAGGAAGGCAGCACGATTCGCAATCCGCTGCTCGCGCAAATTAAGAAAGATTATGAATTGCTGTTTACCCTTATTCGCAAAGGCGTTAATGCTATTATAAGCAGGATCGAAGTGCCTGATGAGGAAATTGGCTACATGGTCATGCATTTTGGCGCCTCCATGGAACGGCTCAAGCAGTTTCCGCGAAAAGTTAGAGCGGTGCTCGTTTGCACCAGCGGTATCGGTTCGTCAAAGCTGCTGGCCGTTAGAATTAGCAAGGAGCTGCCGCAAATCGAGCTGATTGGCAACCGTTCTTGGTACGAAGCAGCACGAATGCCGGAGCAGCAATACGATCTTATTATTTCGACGGTTGATTTGCCGATAGCTGCCGAGCGTTATATTAAGCTGAGTCCCCTGCTGCTGGAAGCGGAAGTAGAACGGCTGCGGTCCTTTATTCAAAATATTACGCTCAAGCATGCTCCTTCGCCCAAAACGCCGGAAACGAGCAGCCACTCGCCGCTGGAACGGTTGATGCAGTTAAAAATGTACGCCTCGGATTCGGTTATGCTGCTGGAAACCTTTCAAGTGTATACGATGCCGGAACGGCCCGGCCTTCCGCGAGGCGATTTAACAGGCGTTACCGAGGAGCTTATTGAGGCGATCCGGCACTTGCATGCGGTGTCCGACGAACAGAAGGTCGTTCACCTGCTGCTGACACGGGAGCAGCATGGCAGCCAGGTTATTCCGGACACGGAGCTGGCGTTGTTCCATACCCGCTCTGATGCGATTGCCTTTCCTGTGCTCAGCCTATTTCGATTTAATGAGCCGCTGCCATTTGGAGACAGCAGCGCTGCTCCAGTGAAGCAGATTTTAATGATGCTTGGCCCTGCCGAGCTTCGCCGTACCGCTTTGGAGATTTTGAGCGAGGTGAGCGCGATGCTGCTGATGACGGAGCTGACAGAGCTGCTCAAGCACGGCAGCGCAGCGGAAATTCAAGCATTTATTTCCTTTCACCTAGAGAAAGAAATCAAATTCAAACTGGATTGGAGAAATGAGCCATGACTATTTTATCTACAGACAAAGTGAAATTGAACGTCCAAGTTAGCGACAAATATGAAGCAATCCGCCTTGCAGGACAGCTGCTCGTTGAAGCAGGCCATGTTCCGGCGTCCTATGTTGACAAAATGATTGAGCGCGAAGAGCTGCTCTCGACTTATATTGGCGGCGGACTTGCGATGCCTCACGGCACAAATGATTCCAAAAGCCTCATCCACTCGACGGGCATGTCGATTCTAATCGTGCCTGGCGGAGTAGATTTTGGCGGCGACGAGCCAGCTAAACTCGTCATTGGCCTGGCAGCAGTCGGCGATGACCATCTGAACATTTTAACGAGCGTTGCGATGCTTGTATCCGAGGAAGACGATATGGAGCGGATTTTGAATGCCAGCTCCGAGGCCGAGCTCATCGCTATTTTTGAGCAAGGTATGGAAGAATGAGGGCCGTCCATTTTGGCGCAGGCAACATCGGGCGAGGCTTCATTGGCCTCCTGCTCTCACAAGCAGGCTGCAGCGTCACTTTCGTCGATGTAAATGCCTCACTCGTCGCGCTGCTGCAGGAAAAACAGCAATATACCGTTAAGCTGGCCAGCGAGCAAGCTGAGTCGTTCACCGTCTCGGGCGTCAATGCGATTAACGGCAATGATACGGCGCTCGTTGCCGCGGCCATTGCCGAGGCTGACCTCGTCACGACAGCCGTCGGCGTGTCAGTCCTAAAGCATATTGCCGGAGCCATTGCTGAAGGCATCACGCTTCGACTGGCGAACAACCAAGCAACTGATGCTTCTCCCTTGCCTGTTATCGCCTGTGAAAATGCGATTGGCGGCAGTTCGCAGCTTAAGGAGCTTGTTTATTCCCATCTGGCTGCTGACGTCAAAGCACAGGCAGAGCAAGCGATTGCTTTTCCAGACGCTGCCGTTGACCGCATCGTTCCACTTCAGCAGCATGACGATCCGCTGCAAGTGACAGTTGAGCCTTTTTATGAGTGGACGGTTGACCGCTCTGCGCTCCCGCAAGGAACGCCGGAAATTCCCGGCATCCATTATGTCGATCAGCTCCAGCCTTACATCGAACGCAAGCTGTTCACCGTTAATACCGGGCATTGCGTTGCCGCTTATCATGGTTATTTGCAAGGATACGCCACTATTCAGGAAGCGATGAAGGACGCCGCTGTCCGTAGGGAAGTCGAGGGTGCGCTCAAAGAAACGGGCGCAATGCTTGTTCGTACTTACAGCTTCTCGGAAAGCGAGCATCAAGCGTATATTGAGCAAATTTTAGAGCGTTTTATTAATCCTTATTTGACCGATGAAGTGGTGCGTGTCGGCCGTTCGCCGATTCGCAAGCTGTCGCCGGATGACCGTCTCGTAAGGCCCGCCCTGCTCGCCTTTGAGCTCGGACTGCCAACTGACCATTTGACAAAAGCGATGGCCGCAGCGCTGCGCTTCAACTATACAGAAGATTCCGAGGCTGCAGAAATTCAAGCAGCTCTCTCAAGCTCCACCCTCAGCGACGTTATTGCACGTTATTCGTCATTGACAGCGGAACACCCGCTGCACGCGCAAATTGTGGAAGCCTACAGCAAGCTGTAATTATTTTTGAAACGAACGGCTCTTGGTTTAATTCAAGCAGGCAAGATACTGAGGAGCCATTGAGTCAAGGAAAGGAATGAGGTTGCATGACAACAGTATGGAAAGGTACGGGTGCATCGCCAGGGCTTGCGGCAGCTCCCGCCTACTTTATTCATCAAGACCTTTATACGCCGAAAAAGCTTAAAGCTGTAAATCCCACTGGGGAAATTCAGCGTTTTCGCAGCGCAGTAGCCCAAGCGCAGGAAGAGATTGAAGCGATTCGAGTTTCCACAGAGCAAAAGCTTGGCGCGGATAAAGCCGAAATTTTTGAAGGCCATCTGATGATATTGGAAGATCCTGATTTCATTGATGCTGCAGAGGAAAAAATGAGCGACGAAGGCATTAACGCTGAATATGCGCTTCATGAAGTATCGACTTCCTTCATTGAACTATTGCAAGCGATGGAGGATGAGCTGCTTCAAGGCCGCGCCGTCGATATTAAAGATGTGGCGGGCCGCATTATGAGCCATTTGCGCGGGGTGCCCCATCTCGATCTTGCGAATATGACTGAGGAATGTATTATTATTTCCGAGGATTTGACGCCTTCCGATACGGCCCAGCTCAATTTGGACGTCGTGCGCGGCTTCATTACCGAAATCGGCAGCCGCACTTCCCATTCCGCGATTATGGCGCGGACGCTGGAAATTCCGGCCATCGTTGGCGTCGGTTCCTCTCTTCGCTCATTGCCGGCCGATGCTTTTATCATAATGGATGCCGAAGCGGGCTCCATCATTATCAATCCGTCCGCTGACGAGCTCGCTGCCTTCCAGCAGCAAAAACAGCAATATGACAAGCATAAAGCTGAGCTCGCTAAGCTCAAGGATCAGCCAACCTTTTCCCGAGACGGCAAGCAGGTAGAGCTTGCGGCCAACATCGGGAAACTGGAAGATGTGCAGCGTGCGCTCGATAATGGCGCTGAAGGGATCGGCTTGTTCCGCACCGAATTTCTTTATATGGGACGCAGCTCGCTTCCAACCGAAGATGAGCAATATACCAGCTACAAATACGTACTGGAAAAAATGAACGGCAAGCCCGTCGTCATCCGCACGCTCGACATTGGCGGCGACAAAGAGCTGCCTTACATGGATTTGCCGAAGGAAAGCAATCCGTTCCTTGGGCAGCGCGCGCTCCGGCTCTGCCTTGACCGCCAGGATATTTTCCGCACGCAGCTGCGCGCTCTGCTTCGTGCCAGCAGCCATGGCAATCTTAAAATTATGTTTCCAATGATTGCGGTCATCGAGGAGCTGCTTGAAGCAAAAAAACTGCTCGCCGAAGAACAGGCAAAGCTTGCTGCCGAAGGCATCGCTGTCGCAGACCACATAGAAGTCGGCATGATGGTTGAAATTCCGTCCGCTGCTGTGTCCGCTGATCTGTTCGCGCCAGAGGTTGATTTTTTCAGCATCGGGACGAACGATTTGATTCAATATACGATGGCGGCGGACCGGATGAATGAGACGGTATCTTATTTGTATCAGCCATGGCATCCTTCGATTTTGCGCCTCATCAGCATGGTGATCAAAGCCGCGAAGCAGGAAGGCAAATGGGTGGGCATGTGTGGGGAAATGGCTGGCGATACGACGGCCATTCCGCTGCTGCTTGGGCTTGGGCTGGATGAATTCAGCATGAGCGCTGGCGCGATTTTGCAGGCTAGACAGCTCGTTGGCGAGCTGGACCAGCCCGAATGGGCCGCCTACGCGGAGCAGGCGCTTCGCATTCGCAGCTATGAGCAAGTAACCGCCTTTGTAGAGCAAAAACGGCAATAAGGATTAGCCTCCAAACCATACTTGAAATAAAATACATCCGAAACGGAGTGATCTCCTCATGATCAGTCAAACCTTTACGATTCTTAACCCAACAGGTTTTCACGTTCGCCCGGCTAAAACGTTCGTTCAAGCCGCCAGCGCCTTTCCCTGCAAAATTTCCGTCCTGAATAAGGGCAAAAAAGTGAACGGCAAAAGCTCGCTCAGCATGCTGACGCTCGGCATTGCCGTGAACGAGGAAGTGACGCTGGAAATCGACGGCGAGCAGGAAACCGAAGCGATGAAGGTGCTTGGCGATCTGCTGACACAAATTCACGAATAGGCGTAAATAGCATTCCCGCTTCTATGGAAAAAGAGAGGAA
The DNA here is from genome assembly GCF_059609455.1 of Paenibacillus liaoningensis. Lineage (NCBI taxonomy): Bacteria > Bacillati > Bacillota > Bacilli > Caryophanales > Paenibacillaceae > Paenibacillus > Paenibacillus liaoningensis. Next base: position 100,605 of record NZ_JCAALU010000012.1, on the reverse strand, counting down.
AGCCGTTTGCTTAAGCATAAACTTAAGCAAACGGCCTCCTCTCCTTTTTTTATTCAAGCAAGCTTGTCCCTCTCATTTGAAGGCAACCGGAATCATCACATAGAAGGTGCTGCCTTTGCCAACCTCAGGCCATACGCCAATTTTCCCATGATGGGCTTCCACCATTTGCTTGGCAATTGCGAGTCCCAGCCCATGACCGGATGTTCGCCGCGTTCGCACCTTGTCCGTCCGATAGAAACGGTCAAATATGCGCGCAGCGTCTGCCGCTTTAATACCCGGTCCTTTATCCTGCACCGTCAGCCTCAGCAAGCCCCGACGCTCCGAGGCCGATGCGCTTAGCTGGATAATAATGCGCTCCCCCTCCGGCGAAAACTTAATCGCATTATCAAGTAAAATATACAGCACCTGCTTCATGCGCTCCGCGTCGCCACGCATCATCGCCCGATTTGGCGCTTCAAGCCCCAGACGTATGCTTCTGGCAGCGGCCAGCGTCTCCATCGATTGAACGGTCTTCTCGGCAATGGGGCGAAAATCAAACATTTTATGCTCCAGCTCAAGCTCGCTCGCATCCGAACGGGCCAGCAGCAGCAAATCACCAACGAGCCGCGTCATCCGCTTCACTTCATTCTTCATCGTCGCAAGCGTCTTAGAGACAAAATCATTATCATCCTCCGCAGCCTTTTCAGATCGGGCTGTAACTGAAGCATTTTCACGCTCCATATGGACGGGGCCAGCTCTTTCAACCTTGCTGCCGGAGCTCTCCTGCTCCAGTTCGAGCGCGTTAATCGACATCAGCAGCACGCTCAGCGGCGTGCGCAGCTCATGCGACGCATCCGCTGTAAAGGTGCGCTGCCGATCATACGATTCGGCAATGGGCAGCATAGCAAGGTGCGACATGTATCGCCCAATTAGAAAAGCGACAATCGTAAATGATGCTGCGACGCCTATGAGAATGCAAAGCAGCCATTGAAACAGCGAGTGCTGCTGGGAAATATTTTTCGCTACATAAAAAATGCTGGAGCTGCCCTGCCCCGTCAGAACAGGCTTGCCCGCAATCATTAATGAAAGCTTGCCTTCTAGCGGCTTTCCCCCTGGCATGCCGCCCGCAGAAGTGGCATCGGTCGTAATCGTCTCGTAGCTGACCTCGTTATTGCCAGGCTTCCAGTCCTTCACCAGCTCCAGCAGCTCTGGCCTCAAAACAGGAAATACTTCTTTCCCCGCAATAAGCGCGCCATCTGCTCCAATCAAATAATAAAAAAACTGGTCATTGCCAAATCCAAGCAAGTTGCGGTCATTCAAGTCAATTTCTTCCGCTTGCCGATTGTCCTTCATCTGCTTCTCAATAACGTTCGTCGACTGATCGAGAAACGACAGCAGATCCTTCTTCTGCTCATTGTAAATAACAAGCGAGAGCAGCCAATATACAACGACGACAAACACGGCGAGAAACAGCGACAGCAAGCCGACATAAAGCAGCGTCAGCCGCGCCTGCGTCTGCGCGAACACATCTTTATTTTTGAATAACCGATTAATCATCAAATTTGTACCCGACGCCGCGAATGCTCTGGATTTTGTCGGCGTTGCCAAACGGCTCCAGCTTTTTGTGCAGCAGCTTGACCGTCGCATCGACCGTCTTCATCGCAACATCCGTTTCGAAGCCCCATATCCGCTCCAAAATCAATTCGCGCGGCAAAACGCTCCCCTTGTTGCGAAGCAGCAGATCGAGCAGCTGGAACTCGCGCGGGCTAAGCGCCGCCTCCTGCTCTCCCTGCTTCATTGCTTGTGTGCTGCGGTTGAGTGTCATATCGCTAATTTGAACGACTTCCTCTACTAGCGGTGCAAAATTCCGGCGTCCCAGCGCCCTCAAACGAGCAAGCAGCTCGAACAGCTCAAACGGCTTAACCAAATAATCATCGGCCCCTGAATCGAGGCCTTCTATTCGATCGTGAAGCTGAATCGCGTGCCGTCAGCATGAGAATGGCTCCACTGTAGCCCTGCTCCCGCAGCTTGCTGCATACCTCTACACCTGTCATGCCCGGCATCATCCAATCGAGTACGACAACCTCATAATGGGCAGCGAGACAATAATCATACACATCCTCGCCATCCTGTACCCAGTCCACCTGATGATAGCCGGATTTATCAAGCATCTGCACAATTAATCTCCCTAGCCGCTCATCATCCTCAGCTAACAAAATATGGCCTTGCAGCATACTATTCCTCCTCGTATCGCCTTGCCCGTATGTTGTGCTTTTTCCAGTGTCTTCACACCGTTCCAGTTCATACGTCTTCTACGTTTGACAGGGTTAGCAACCAGTTTACACTTTGAAAATGTACAAGCTATGAACGCGGCCGATGTAAAAAATGGAAGCAGATGTCCAACTAACGCTCAAATCAAAAAAAGCCGGAACGCTCTGTACGCGGCCTCCGTTTTACAGAAGCCTGCGCCAGAAAGTTCCGGCTTTCAGCATACGATTTTTGAACCCTCTCCACATTCTTATTTAAGCTCAGACGATAAATCCGATCCCGCTCATGCGCTGCTCCAGCATTTTGCGCAAAACAGAGCCAATATGAGCCCCCGCTTCCACGGGCGGCGTACCTCTTGCATGAATATTGGAAATAACCGTTCGCTCCGAATCCTTCCTTCCCGGATAGGGGCGATAGCACATATAAGCGCTCATTGAAGTAGCTGCCGCAAGGCCAGGGCGTTCTCCAATGAGAAGGACAAGCAACTCAGGCTCCAAAATCCGCCCGATATCGTCCATACAGCCAACCCGCGCCCCTCTGACGTAGAAGGGTGTTCCCGCCGTTAGCCCGTTTGCTTCCAATGAATCCATTAAAGCAGGCAGAATATCAGGCAGATTGGCATCGACCGCCTTGGCGCTCAGCCCATCCGCCACAACGACCTGCACTTGAGGACGCTTCAAGCAGCGCTCCGCTATTGCCGCACTCCCCTCTTCGGACAGCAGCCTGCCTTTATCAGGACGCTTCAAATATAATTCTTTGTCATGAAACTGGGTATCAACCGAAAACAATTCGAATTCCGCAAGCAATGCCGGAGATACTTCCCCGTATACCGCATCCACCGCATGGGCATGATCCAGCCTCAGCTTCAGTACTTCCTGCGTAAGCGCACGGGTACCTGAGCGGCCAACTCCAATTCGGGCGGGCGAGTGGGCCGCGAGGCTTTCAAAGATTTCGGCCTGCCTTTGTCGATCCATTAGATGACCTCCTCTCTCAATAGACAAACCGGATGGCATCTCCCGCCTCAGCAGTGAGCCTGCCGCCCCGCATGACGCCAACGCTTTCCAGCCATGCTTCAAACGCAGGAGCCGGCTTCATCCGCAGCGTCTCGCGCACGGTGGCAATATCATGATAGCTTAACGACTGGTAATTCAGCATGCAGTCATCCGCTAACGGAACGCCAATAACGAAGCTGACTCCAGCAGATGCGAGCAAAATGCTCAAGTTATCCATATCATTCTGATCAGCCTGCATATGGTTCGTATAGCAAATGTCGCAGCCCATTGGCAGCCCGTGAAGCTTCGCCATAAAATGATCCTCAAGCCCCGCGCGGATGACCTGCTTGCTGTCATACAAATATTCAGGACCGATAAAGCCGACAACCGTGTTGACGATAAACGGGTTAAACCGTTTTGCAAGGCCGTAGCATCTGGCTTCCAGCGTAACCTGATCGATGCCGAAATGCGATTCCGAAGACAGCTCGGAGCCTTGCCCCGTCTCAAAATACCAGCGGTTCGGCCCCTCCGCTGTACCCCGTGCGCGAATTAAAGCATCCGCTTCCTCAAGCAGCGCCAGATCAATGCCGAAGCCGCGATTGCCCTCCTCGGTTCCGGCGAGGCTCTGGAAAAGCATATCTGCAGGAGCCCCTTCCTCCACTGCACGCATTTGCGCCGTGATATGGGCAAGCACGCAGTTTTGGGTTGGAATCGCCCAGCGGTCTATGACCTCCTTCGTCGCATAGAGCAGCGACTTCATATTTTCAACCGCATCCGTCGCCGGGTTGATGCCAATGACCGCATCACCGATGCCGTAGCTGAGCGCCTCGAACAGCGAAGCCTTCATGCCGCCTACATGGTCGGACGGGTGATTCGGCTGGGCGCGGGAAGCAAGCGTCCCCTTATAGCCGATTGTCGTCCGGCAGGTTGTCAATATTTCCATCCGCGAAGCCGCCTGAATTAAATCCAGATTGGACATCAGCTTGCATACCGCCGCTATCATTTCACTCGTCAAGCCCGAGCCGACCCGCAGCAGCTCGCTGCCTGTCGTATCGGAGCGAAGCAAATACTCCCGCAGCTCGCCGACCGAATAGTTGGCGAACGCCTGATAGACGTCCTCGGCAAGATCCTCCTCGATCAGCCGCGAAACCTCGTCCTTATCGGGGCATAGCAGCGGATTTTCCCGTATATCTGCGAGGCGCAGCTCCGAGAGCACATATTTGGCGGCAACCCGCTCCGCCGCATCGGCAGCAGCAATGCCTGCCAGCCGGTCTCCCGATTTCTCTTCGTTTGCTTTGGCCAACACCTCTTTCAAATGATGGAAGGAGTAAGTCCGGCCTTTGAGTGTAACGGATAACTTCATGCCTGTTCCTCCCCGCTCTCCCGCCGGTGAAACACCAGCGTTTTCATGATTACCGGAACCATGTCCTCCTTTATTGGAAGGCCAACGTCAACATAATCGCCGTCAACGGCGTTTATCTGATCGACGCATACGAGCCGCTGCTTGCCACGCAGCCGCTTCGCAAGCGCATGTCCGAGCGCCTTGGCCATATCATTTTGGCAAATGACCAGCAGTACTGAGGACTCAGGAGCAGCAGCCGTATATTCGGCGTATAACGCTGCTGCCAGCTTTTGCAGGCGAATATACGAGCAAACTCCGCCGCCTTGCAGAGCTAAAGCAAAGGGCGGATCGGACATTCCGCTGCCATACAAGCCAGCTGCCAGCTGCACACTGGCCTGCACCGCTTGCTGCATCTCGTCATCGGCTGGCGGCAAGCGACAGATGCCAACCGGAATGTTGCGCAGCGGCAGCGCCTCCAAATCATAATACAACGTCGCTCCGCTCACCTCCGTCATATGCGTTCCTGCGCCAATAACCGTCGCACGGGCCGACTCTTCCGCTTGCCTGACCGGAACCCCATGCCGACTTGCCAATTGCGCCAGCTGCGCTCCTAGCTCCGGCCCGATATCGCCATATTTGGCTATTTCCTCCATTGTAAGGGAATCTGACATATCCATCAATGCGCCCACTCCGCCGGAAATAAAAATTTCGCCTGGCATCGGGAGTTCACCGACAGGCGGCGCGACAAGCAGCACATCCGTTTCCCATCCACAGCGAACCGCATGTCCGCCTGATATGATGCACGAATACAAATGCTCTGCCATTCGCTTGCACAATAGACGCAAAGCTGCGAGCGGAAGCAGACTGCCTATCGCGGGCAGATCGCTTTCATAGCCCTGTTGCTTTGCCCAGAGCTGCCAATGGGCTGATACATATAAGACTTTCCCCTCAGGTGTTAAACGAATAAGACGGCCGCCAATATGCAGCGTCACCGTCCCTATCATAGCGCCATCGCGGAAATAGGCCGCATTTGCCGTCCCGCCGCCGACATCCACGTTGACGATTACGCCTGGCTGCCGCGCTGAGCGGGCAGCCGCTCCAGAACCTCGCCCAGCAAGCAAGGATTCCAGATCAGCACCTGCTGTTGCGACGACAAATTGTCCAGCATGCCCGGCCATCGCATGTACAATTTTCTCAGAATTGTCCTTCGTCGCCGTCTCGCCCGTGATGATAACGGCTCCGGTCTGCACATCCTGCGGCTTAATGCCGGCCTGTTGATATTCTCGCTCCAATAGACACGATAAAGCTTGCAGATCAATTTCGGATTCGCCTAGCAGCGGAGTTGAAAAAACCGGGCTTATATAAGCCAGCCTTCGCTCGGTGATTTCATAGCGCGGCAGTGAAAAGCCTCCGGAGGTCTCTACAACCTTAAGCTTCGAAACAATCCACTTGGTTGTGCTTGTGCCCAGATCGATGCCTACACTCGTCAGCCATTTCTCCCGCGCCATGCTGCTCATGCCATTTTCCAGCCAATTTCCGGCGGTATTCGGCGGGCGCATCCCGTGGATATAGCAGCTTCAATAACGGAAATCCGCACTTTAGCAACGACCTGCTCATTAAAGATGCTCGGAATAATATATTGCTCATTGAGCTCCTCGTCCGAAACGACGGCAGCAATGGCCCGCGCCGCTGCCAGCTTCATTGCCTCATTAATATGGCGCGCGCGGCAGTCCAGCGCCCCCCGGAAAATGCCGGGAAACACAAGCACATTGTTAATCTGGTTCGGCAGGTCGCTGCGACCCGTTGCAAAAATGCGAACATGGGGCAATGCTTCTTCCGGCTCGATTTCCGGCGCGGGATTCGCCATTGCAAACACAATGCTGTCCTTCGCCATCGTCTGAATATCCTGGCTATTCAGCAGGCCGCCCCGCGATACGCCGATGAACACATCCGCTCCAGCTAGCAGTTCCTTCAAGCTTCCGGGAGTTCGTTCAACCTGAGGCTGCATCGCCAGCCACTGCCACATCGGATTGTCATAGGCACCGCCGAAGACGATAGCGCCGTCCCGATCAATCGGGACGAGACGGCTCGCTCCTGCGGCAAGCAGCATTTTACAAATCGATACGCCTGCCGCTCCAATCCCATTCACCACAATTCGTACATCCGCAAGCTGCTTCCCCGTTACCTTGAGCGCATTCAGCAGGCCAGCCATCGCAACGATTGCCGTACCATGCTGGTCGTCGTGAAATACTGGAATATCCAGCTCCTCCACTAGCCTGCGCTCAATTTCAAAGCAGCGGGGCGAAGAAATATCTTCAAGATTTATGCCGCCAAAAATCGGGCTGACCGCTTTAATTGTGCGGATCAGTTCCTCCGTGTCCTGCGTATCCAGGCAAAGCGGGAACGCATCTACATCCGCAAGCTGCTTGAACAGCATCGCTTTGCCTTCCATAACGGGAGCAGCAGCATAAGGTCCAATGTCGCCAAGCCCCAGCACCGCCGTTCCGTCGGTAATAACCGCAATCGTATTGCGCTTGATTGTCAGCGAATACGCCTTATCCGGGTTTTCATGAATGGCCTTCGACACTTTAGCCACTCCGGGCGTATACACCTTGGAAAGATCATCCCGATTTTTGACCATTAGCTTCGGGCTCGTGGCAATTTTCCCGCCCAAATGCGCGAGAAATACCGGGTCAGATACATGGATTAGCTTCGTCCCTTGCAGCTCATCCAGCCGCCTTAACAATGGGCTTTCATCCGAATCATTAATATGGACTGTAATGTCGCGTACCGACATGTCCTTGCCAGAGCGAATGACATCAATTGATGTCATATCGCCGCCAGCATGGCTGACCTGAGAGGCAATCTCGCCGAACTGAACCAGCCGATGATCCATCTCCAACCTTATAATCAAACTGCTAATCGTCATGTATGCTTCCTCCGCCATTTTGGCATCCGGTTCTATTTTTGCTTCCATACATCTGGAGGACCGGCAGATACGCCGCCATCCAGTACAAATTCCGCTCCTGTCGCATATGAAGATTCATCGGAGGCAAGATACAGGGCCAGCCGTGCTACGTCGAGCGTACTGCCTACTTTGCCAAGGGGAACAAGCGCCCCTTGATCCTCCACCTTCTTGCTTGCAAGCTCTGCCGCATAATCGATCATTTGCGTATGAATATAGCCCGGATGAATGGAGTTGACCCGAATATTCGCTGAAGCAAACTCAAGCGCCGCATCCTTCGACATAATCCGGACAGCCCCTTTGGTCGCGCCATACAGCGTGAGCCCTGAGGCCCCAAACAGGCCCGCATTGGATGATGCATTAATAATCGAGCCGCCTTTGCCACCGGCCAGCATCAGGGGAATAATATGCTTCATTCCAAGAAAAACTCCTGTTACATTAACGGACATCAGGCGCTCCCAATCCGCAAGCGTCGTCTCCAGCAGCGGCTTAATCAAAAACAGCCCCGCGTTGTTGAATAAAATATCCGCTTTGCCGTAAATGTTCGCCGTCTGAGCAGCAACCTCCTCCCAGTCCGTCTCGCTGCGTACATCATGCTTAACGAATAAAGCTTGTCCGCCCAGCTCTATGATTTCCTTGACAGTCCTCAGACCGCTATCCTCGTCAATATCCGTTACAACGGCGCTGGCCCCCTCGCCTGCAAACAGCAAGCTGGTCGCTCTACCAATTCCCGTTCCACCGCCAGTGATGACGGCCGTTTTTCCTTTTAGGCGCATTCAAACGTCTCCCTTCCGGACTATACGATCCAAACGATGGACATGCCTGCTCAAGTCTGCGTCTTCGTGCGGGCGTAATAATCGAACATAACCGCGCCGATAATAATGCAGCCTTTGAATACAGACTGCCAGTACGGGCTTAGCGACAAACTGTCAAAGACGTTGGACAGCACCGCCAAAATACAGCCTCCCACAATCGTTCTCCAGATCGCTCCTTCGCCCCCGCTTAGCGAGGTTCCGCCAATGACGACTGCCGCAATTACGTCCAGTGCAATCGTCTCGCCGATATTCGCCTGACCTTGGCCGAGCCGTGAAGCAATGAGAATGCCAGATACAGCTGCGCACAATCCGCTTAAGCCGTAAGTGCTGGAAATAAGCCAGTTCACGCGAAGGCCGGACAAGCGGCTCGCTTCCTTATTGCCACCAAGCGCATACAGCGAACGGCCATAGGTTGTAAAAGCAAGCACGATCGCACCAACGACGTAAACGAGGAATAGCAGGAACACCGCGATGGGAATCGCGCCAAGCTCGCCGGAGCCCATCCATTGAAACGATTCTTTTTGGACAAAGAAAGGCTGGGCATTGGAATAAATAAGGGCAATTCCCGTAAACACAGAGCCTGTCCCCAGCGTAGCTACAAATGGTGGAACCCTGAGCCTCGTCACGAGCACACCATTAATGAGTCCTGCAGCCAAGCCGACAACGAGCGTAATGGCAAAAGCAACCGGAAGCGGCATGCTGTCCGCATAGCTCGCAATTAAAGTGGCGCACAGCGCATAAATGCCGCCCACCGACATGTCGAGTCCGCCTGTAATCATTACAAAGGTCATCCCAATGCTCATAATGCCGACAATCGCGAGCTGGCTAAAAATATTGACTAAGTTCGCCGGGCGCAAAAAACCCGGATACAGGATGGCAGACAAACCAACCACAACGATAAAAGCAACGACCACTCCGTAGCGCAGCATGAGGCTATTCATATTTTTGAACAATCCCTGTCGCTCCATATTCCTATTAAGCTGATTTTCCAGCGTGCTCATACGATAACCCCCTTTTTCTAAAATGTAGCTTGCAAAATATGATCGACGCTAATTTCCGAGCGCTGGCTCAGCTCCTTCACCAGCCGTCCTTTGGACAGCACCAGCACGCGGTTGCTTACGGCAATGACCTCCTCCAGCTCCGAGGAAATAATGACAATCGCCATGCCTTCGTTTGCAAGCTGGCGTAATATTTTCAGCACCTCGACCTTGACGCCAATATCAATGCCACGGGTAGGCTCATCGACAATGAGCACCTTCGGGCGCAAATTGCATACTTTCGCCAGCAGCACCTTCTGCTGATTGCCTCCGGAGAGATTGCGGCAAAGCGTTTGAATCGGACGGGTAAGGCCAAATCTTTTGCTAAGTCCATCAGCGATATGGCCGGCCTTCGCCTTGCGGTAAAAGCCCAGCTTCTTGACCTGCCCAAAGTTAACCATGTTGATATTGTCCTCGCAGGACATTCCGAGCACCAGCCCCTGATGCTTGCGATCCTCCGGCGCCAAGGCAATGCCCAGGCTCATCGGATAGCCTGGCTCACGCGGCCATTTGACCTGCTTTCCTTCAATCCACAGAGTGCCGGTCGATTTGGGCTCAAGTCCGGCCAGCGCCCGCACGAGCGTCGTCCTCCCCGAGCCTACCAGCCCGCCGATGCCGACGATTTCGCCGGCATGGAGCGTAATCGCAATATCCTCGATTGCGCCCGGCACACTCACCCCGGTTGCCCGAAGCAGCTCCGGGCCGGGAGGAGTATCCTCATGCTGGGTTTCCTGCGTCACTCTGACAATTTCCTCCGCCACCTCTGCACCTAGCATGGAAGACACCAGCTTGTCCTTCGTCCAATAGGCACGCGGCTGGCTCACAATCTTCTCCCCATTGCGCAATATCGTCACGCTATCGCTGAGCTCAAGCACTTCATCGAGATGATGGCTCACATAAATGATCGTAATACCGCCCGCTTGCAGCGTCTTGATCGTTTTCAGCAGCGACTTGCGCTCAGGGGGAGCGAGCGAAGCCGTCGGTTCATCCAAGATCAGAATGCTTGCATTCAGCTGGAGGCCTCGCATAATTTCCAGCATTTGCTGATCGGCAATCGACATATTCCCCGCCCGCTGGAGCGGCGAAATATTCACTCCCATTATTGCGCAAAGCTCCATATAGCGCTTTGTCATCCGCTTGCGGGAAATAAAGCCGTTGACCGACAAGAGCTGCCCTAGAAAAACATTTTCCAGCGCACTGAGATTGGGGGCAATCGTCAGCTCCTGATAAATCGTCGCAACACCGAGCTTGCGCGAGGACCTTGGGTCGCCGTAATGCAGCTCGCTGCCAAATATGCGGACGCTCCCCTCGCTCGGAGCTGTCCGGCCGGACAAAATGCCAAGCAGCGTCGATTTTCCCGCTCCATTTTGTCCAACCAGCGAATGAATTTCTCCGCGCTGAATGTCGATATTCACCCCGTTCAGGGCGCGAAAGCCTCCATAGGACTTAATAAGCTCCGATATTTCAATCGCCATTTCCTTCTTTACCGGCACCGCTTCAGCCACAGCTCCTCCACTCATTCGCAACCTCTCCTCCGCTTAATATTCTGGCAATCCTTTAGCTGTAAAATCAGCCATGTTGTCCTTATAGACAAACGGTGTGCCAGGGAGAATCGGATCTTTGGTCAGATCGATATATTTCTCTACTTCTTTACCGTTGAACGAATCGTAGAGCGCCTGGATCGCATGCTGAACCTCCTCGACCGGAAGCATGACAACCGTCGATTTGATTTTGCCGGAGCTTACCGAATCAAAGGCCCATTTGTCGCCGCCGAAATCATAGACCGCTACATCATCGCGTTTGGCCGCATCAATCGCTTTAACGACGCCGACGGTCATGCCCGAATAGTTGGAGAAAATAACGTCGAGGTTTTTATTGGCCTGCAAAATATTTTGTGCCACTTGGAACGCCTCGTTCGCCGTATAAGTCGTCGCATGCATGCCAATCAGCTTCCACTCCGGGTGATTTGGCAGCTCGCTGTCAAAGGCTGCCTTCATGCTCAAGTACGGACCGCCAGTTGCCGGGCCGCCAATGACGGCGATTGTGCCGCCTTCCGGCTTGTCGCTGAAAATTTTATTCACGATTTCTTTATAAACGTTGACTTCCTGACCGCCCACATAAGTCAGCGTTCCTTCCTGCCAATCCGGCGATCCGCACAGCGTAGCATTAATGATGGCTACCGCTACACCTTTGGCCGGCACATCCTTGGACAACACCTTGCAGAGCTGGTTGCCATCGACCGGTTCAACGACGAACCCTTTATATTTCCCGGTTGTCACCGCATTTTGAATTTGATTGAGCTGCGTCAACGGATCAAAGCGTCCGTCGAACGTATCGATTTCGAATCCGAGCTCCTTCGCTTTGGATTCTGCTGCTTCCAACCCTTTTTGAAGATATGCATTTGAGGCTCCAGCGGAAAAATATGCAATTTTCCCAGCTCCGCCCGCTGCGTCTGACGAGCCAGACGGCTCGGGTGAATCGGTGCCTGGACTGGAGCTATTTCCGCTGCAAGCGGAGGCTGCAAAAACAAGAACAAGAAGGGCGATTCCTGCTATCATGTGCGCGGATAAACGTTTCATATAAAATCCTCTCCCTTTTCTCATAAGTTAGTTGGAACGTTCCTGTGCATATGGAGCATGATTTGCGTACATTCCGCTTTTGCGAATGCGGTCATTGAAAGTCGTCGCCGCGCCAGTCTTGCGATTTTCATAAAGCAAATCCAGATTGACGGCTCCAGTTATGACGGTTTGTACGTTCGTTTCCGCTTCAACAGCTATGCCGTTGGCCGTCCACGGCGTGTCGCATGGCGTCAATATTGCGGAGCGGCCATAACCGCTGTCAATCGGCTTGCCGATCTCACAAATCGTCGGGCAATGCACGACATAAATCTGATTTTCAATGCTACGGGACTGCGCGCAATGACGAACCCGCCAAAAACCGAACTCCGTGTACGTATAGGATGGACAAAATACAATATCCACTCCCTGCCTGCTCAAAATATGGGAGACCTCGGGAATTTCAGCCTCATAGCAAATCGCAATGCCAATGCGGGCCGGACCAATGTCAAAGACGTTCAGCTCCTCGCCTTCCCTCGTCTTCCAATTGCCCTCTGCGGGAAAAATATGCGATTTCTTATGCTCCGCTATGTCGCCATTCGGCTGAAAGATCGTGCTTACATTAAAATAATCCTCGCCCCGCTTCTCCAAATGTGAACCGGCGACAATAATTTGCCCCCGCTGCGCTGCAAGGTCTGCGAACAGTTTCTTGAAAGGAACGGTAAATTGGTCCAGCCTCATCATCGCTGACGGTCCCGCTGTCTCCCAATCAGGGAATGAGGTCAGCAGGCCAACGGTGAACAGCTCAGGGAACAGCACATAATCCGAATCCAGCGGCACTTCCTCCATCAGCCCTCGAACCTGCCGTTCAAAGTCTTCAAAGCCGGATACACGCTCGGCGCGGAACTGTACAGCAGAAATACGAATGTTTGTCATAGTTGCCTCCTATTTAACCAGTGTAGGCTTTCTCTTATGAGTTGCTTGCATCTGCCTCGTTATCGGTATAGGCATCATAAATTTCACCTAGCGTTGCGAACCAGGCTCCGCGCGATTCCATATGCTGAATCAGCTTCTCCAGCATTTGAATGTTATGCGCCCGGCCAATCGTCTGCGGATGTGTCGTAAGCACATAACATGCACCCTCTTCATGGTCACAAGCATAGTCAAATATATCTCTCCAACGCTCGAATACCTCATGCGTAGAGCGCATGCCTTCCGCTCCGCCAATGACATATTCTTGGGTTGGAAAATCATCCAAATACCATGAAACCGGAATTTCCACGATTCGGCTAGGCGGGCCAAATACATTCGCCTTGTCCATATTAATCTCTACGACTTCCCTTGGGCGGTAGGGATGCAGATCATTGCCCATCAGACTGCTGTCATAGCTGAATCCGTGCTTCTCCAGCAGCTTCAAGGTATTGGGGCTGTAATCCCATGCAGGCGAGCGGTAGCCGCGCGGCTTGACCCCCAGCCTATCCAGCGCCGCAAAGCCGCGGAGCAAAATTTCTTCCTCTTCTTCATAGCTCATATGGGTTGGATTTTCATGCGCATAACCGTGATGGCAGATTTCATGTCCGGCGGCTACGATTTCACGACATACCTCCATATGCGTGTCGATCGTATGGCCCGGAATGCACCAGGTTGTCGTGATGCCGTATTTGCGGAACAAATGAAGCAAGCGCGGTGCGCCCACCTCTGCGCAAAATTCGCCGCGTGACAGATAGGCAGGCGAGAAGCGGTCGAATGTCCCCATCCATACGGATGCTGCATCAAAATCGACACCGATGTTGACGGCGACCTTTTTTCCTGTAGGAAGTTTCACCTTACCAGATCGTTGCATTTTTAACCCTCCTGTTAACTTTTCTCACATGATTTTGTCATTCGTCTGATTTAGGGCTTAGAGCCAGTTGCATTTGCCCCGGCCGCTTGAATTCATTATAAGATCGCTTACAAAACAAAAAAACTCTAACAATTTGCGGAAAGGTGTACTTTTTTACGGTATCAGGTTAATATTTCCTACACATTCATGCATTTATTTTTTAAATAACACTTGTCAAGCTCTTTACTATTCATGATATATTAATTAACAAGCGTTATAAAAGTCTATCGTCTATACCATGATCAGAAATTAAAGGAGGGTCCCGGTGGCGAGAGTGCCTTTGAGTGTAAAATATAAAATGATGCTTGTTCATACCATCGTCATTATGATTCCGATAATTGCTGTCCAGTGGTTGGCTTTTCAGGCGCTGAGCAGCAAGCTCTACGATAATGTTGTAGAGAGTAATCTCAATATTTTAGATGAAGCAAGCAACAGCCTGATCTTTCTTAATCTAAATGCACTGCAGCTGGAGGATAAAGGAAACGATCAGGTCCAGCAATTTATTTTATATGGCCTTGCCAATACCGCCATGGGAAAAGACAGCGACGTCATTATTAGCAACCATAGCGGGCAAACGTTATTTTCCACGAATAAGCATCTCGCTTCCAAGCATCTGCATGAACAAATTTTCACATCCAAGGAGGGCAAAGGCTCATTTACCGTCGATTATCTGCATGTCAAACGGGTCGTCTTCTATTCGTATAATGCTTTCGCAGACTGGTACATTATTGTGTACACGCCGGAATCATCCATTATGGAAAAGCTGTCGTACATTCATCATTTAATGGGTATTCTGATGCTTTCGAGCGGAATTATGTGCGTCGTGCTCATTATTATTCTATCGATCTACTATTCGGGACCGATTATTTTGTTAAATCGGAAAATGCGGCAATACGCCACCGGAAAAATCGAAATGATGCGCCCAAGTCGGCGCCAAGACGAGGTTGAGGAATTGGAGGGCTACTTCGAGGACATCGTTATTCGGCTGAAGGAAAGCGTAAATCGGGAATATGAGATGAAAATGAAATCCGATAAAGCGAAGCTGCTGGCGCTGCAAGCACAAATTAATCCGCATTTTCTCCATAATGCACTGGAAACGATCAATTCCATTGCCCTGATCCACCGTGTGCCGCTCATTTCAGAGCTTGCTCGCTCCCTGTCCCAGATGTTCCGCTACAATATTGTCAATGAAGAGAAGCTTGTGACAATCGATGATGAGCTTCATCATATTGAGCATTATTTGAAGGTTCAATTAATCCGCTTCGATCAAGCGATTCAAACGAAAATCGATATTGATCCCAACGTCCGAAAGAGCCGCACGATCAAATTCGTCCTGCAGCCTATTATTGAAAATAGCATTGTGCACGGCTTTCGAAATATAGACAAGGAAGGCTTTATTAACATTACCGGGTACTGCGAACGAAGCCGGGTTATTCTCACCATCCGCGACTCCGGCGAAGGCATGAGCGAGGAAGAAGTCCAGCAAATGAACGATAAGCTTGGCAATTTGGACATGTCGCTTAGCCTGGAGCAGGATTCGCAGGAATCGGCTGGGCATAATCGCGCTTATGAATACGGAATCGGCATATACAACGTCAATAACCGCATCAAGCTTGCTTTTGGCGAGCAATACGGCCTCACTTACCGCGCTATGGAGGAAGGACTGCTGGTCATCATTACATTGCCTTATCAACCGGAGGGATAATCATGTACAAGACTATCATTGTGGAAGATGAGCCATGGATTCGCAAAGGAATTGAAGAGGTTATCCCTTGGAATGAGCTGCCCCTGCTGCATGCTGGCAGCTTCCGCGATGGCCTGGAGGCGCTGGAATGGCTGGCTTGCAATGAAGCCGATATCGTCATTACCGATATTCGAATGCCCAAGGTGGACGGCATTGAAATGCTGGGCCGGATTGCGGCCACAAACGGCAAGCAGCCAAAATGCATCATTTTATCTGGATACGATGATTTTAGTTATGCTAAAAAAGCGATTGCTTACGGGGTTAAAGAATATTTGCTGAAGCCGATTAACCCCCAGGAAATAGCGCGCGCCATGGAGAAGCTGACCGCTGAACTAGACAAGGAAAGCAGCACGCGCAATATAGAGCTGAAAAATCGTGTTTGCGAAATTATTCTTGACGACACGACACTGGCTGCCTGCGAGGAGTTGCCTTATTCAAGCCTTTGTCTGCTGCTTGCGAATGAGCCGCTTCCGCAGCAAAGCGAGCTTCCGTTAGGGATTACCCTCATCGCCATTCCGCTTGGCTCGCATACGGTGTATTGCGCGGCTTCTGACGAGAAGGACAAGCTTGCCGAATGGCTGAAGCTCCTCCCTCCGTTTGAAGCTAATGCAGCAAGGGTATCCAGTGCTATTTTTAATGGGGATGCCCAGTCTTTGCAGCAAGCCTACCGAGAAGCCGAAAAACAACTGCATATGCTGCGTTGCTCGACTACCGCAAGTCAGGTGGGCTTGACGCCACAGGATGAGAACAGCTTTGCACTTTCGGTTCAGAAGGAAGGCAAGCAAGCGGTGTTAAAGCTGCTTGAGGAATATGAGCAGCGGTTCCACACCTTTGAGGAACGGTGGATTGTGTATTTGCAGCTCTGGATTTCTATCAGCAAACATGCAACGAGTCCTTCCTGCCTGGAAGGACTGCAATCGTTGAACGAGCTTAAACGCACGAACACGCTTGTGTCGCTGGCCGCTTGGCGTTCGCAGCAGCTTGAGCCCCTTATTGACAAGCTGGCAGATGGCGTGCTGGCGACGAATGGCTCCAGCTCCCATACCGCACTTAGCATTAAACGATATGTGGAACAAAACTATCGCAACTCTTCCCTGTCGCTGCTGGAGGCAGCCGAGCGCTTTCAGCTGTCCTTCTCCTATTTGAGCAGCTTATTCAAATCGCAATATGGCGTCAATTTCACTGTATTCGTTACAAACCTGAGGGTAGAGGAAGCTAAGCGAATGCTCTCCACCTCTAGGCAAACGGTCTATGAAATTGGCGAGCTGGTCGGCTTTAATGATGTGAAATATTTTGTTCGCGTCTTCAAGAAAGCGACGGGAATAACGCCCAGCTCCTATCGGGAATTAAATGGGAGCCTCTAATCGTCTTTTAACCACTAAAACGTACACCCAGCTTGAATATTTGGAATTTACCGCCGCCAGCGTTCCTCCTATCCTAGTTATATAAAGACAGTTGTATAACTTACCTGGAGGTGCATACGGCATGAAACGATTGCAAAATAAAGTAGCCCTTGTCACTGGAGCAGCCGGAGGAATTGGAGCCGCTATAGCCGCTGTCTTCGCAGCCGAAGGCGCCAAGGTTGTGCTGACAGACCTATCGGAAGCCGCGCTGAAAGAAACCGCTGAAGCTATTCGCGAAACGGGCGGCGATGTATACCCACTTGCTCAGGATGTCTCGTCGGAGCAACAATGGCAGCATGTGACCCTGCAGGCCGTCCATCGTTATGGAAAACTAAATATTTTGGTCAATAACGCAGGCATCGCTTCGCCCTTCAACGTGGAGGAGGAAACGGTGGAGCGTTGGGATAAGGTTCAGGCGGTCAACTCCCGCGGCGTGTTTCTAGGCATGAAATACGCCGTGCCTGAAATCCGCAAAGCCGGAGGCGGCTCGATCATTAATATTTCTTCGATTTTCGGCATCATTGGCGCAGGTGGAGAAGCTGCCTATCACGCCTCTAAGGGAGCCGTGCGGCTGCTGACAAAAACGACAGCGATCGATTTAGCCAAAGACTTTATTCGTGTCAACTCCATTCATCCCGGGATGATTGAAACACCGATGACCGAGCATAAACTGACCAATCCCGCGGGACTTGAAGCAGCCAAGCAGGTTACGCCATGGCCAAGGCTCGGCAAGCCAACTGACATCGCTTATGGCGCGCTGTATCTCGCATCGGATGAGTCGAGCTTCGTCACCGGCTCCGAGCTCGTCATTGACGGCGGCTGGGTTGCCCATTAATAAGTAGAGGAATCTTCTAGCTCAGCACTCCAAGTTATTTTTTTGTTTTGCCGGCTTTCTCCGTTTTTTCACTTTTATCGCTTATCTTATAGAGGCCGGCAAGCACATACAAACTAACTATAACCTTTAGGAGTGATTGAACGATGAAAAAACTAATCCCGATTACACTGGGACTTGCCCTTACCTTCTCCAGCTCTGCATTTGCTGCACAAACGATAAATTCCGCAGCACCAGTCAAGACAGCTGCAGCGATTACGGCTTCCAGCCAAACCGCGATTAAAACAGCAACAAGCGGCGGCTTTACCGTCAAAACCGATCTGTTCGCCATCATTACTAGCCAACCGCTGCTCAAGCTGCTGAATGTAACGCGTGACGAACTGAACACTCAGCTGAAAGCAGGCAAAACGCTGGAAACGATTGCTAATTCGAAAGGCGTATCTACAGACAAGGTCATCAGCTGCTTAATGCAGATTCAAACGACCCAAATCGCAGCCAATGTCAAAGCAGGCAAGCTGACGCAAGCTAAATCGACCCAAGTCGTAAATGAGCTGAAAACACAAGTTAAAAAAGCCGTTCAGCAAAAGTACGTTACAACGACGACTACCACTACTACGACAAAAACAACGACGACGAGTAAAACTGCCGCAGATAGCAAAAGCAGCGCGGTAGACAATGTAAGGCTAAACGCAGCAGCCAAGGCGCTGGGACTTACCGAAGCGCAGCTTAAAAAACAGGCGGAAGCAGGCAAATCGATCGTCCAAATTGCCAGCCAGATTAAAACAGCCGGCGAGCATTTTGAATAACCCCGCTTGAACCTTTCCAGCAGCATCTCACGCAAGGCCGACTCTACTCGGTCTTGCGTTTTTTCGTGCCCTTCCATTTGAACGGAAAAATCGGTAAAATGGTAGAGAATTGTTCAGCAATATGGATAGCAAGCCCATTTTACAAATAGGAAGGAATAATTAAATATGATCATTCAACCTAAAACACGCGGTTTTATTTGTACGACAGCACACCCGGAAGGCTGCGCTGAGCAAGTCCTTCGTCAAATCAAGTATGTTGCATCCAAGCCAGCTATTGCAGGACCGCGCAATGTGCTCGTAATCGGCGCTTCGACAGGCTACGGTCTGGCATCGCGCATCGTTTCCTCCTTTGCAGCTGGCGCCAATACGATTGGCGTTTATTTTGACAAAGCCGCTGAAGGCGCGCGTACCGCTTCCGCAGGCTGGTACAACTCCGCTGCTTTCGAGAAAGCCGCTGCTGAAGCTGGGCGCAAATCGTACAGCATCGTTGGCGACGCTTTCTCTGATGAGATCAAAGCCCAAACGATTGACCTGATCCGCAGCGAACTGGGCAGCATTGATCTGGTCGTGTACAGTGTAGCTTCGCCTCGCCGTACCCATCCGAAAACCGGTGAAACCTTTTCTTCGGTCATTAAGCCGATTGGCGGAACCTATACGAACAAAACGGTTAACTTCCACAGCGGCGATGTAACGGAAGCTACGATTGAGCCAGCAACTGAGGAAGAAATCAGCCAGACGATTGCCGTTATGGGCGGCGAGGACTGGCAAATGTGGATCGATCAGCTTGAGGAAGCAGGCGTACTGGCAGACGGCGCAACGACTGTTGCCTACTCCTATATCGGACCTGAAATTACGCATGCGGTTTACCGTGAAGGCACGATTGGTTATGCTAAAAATGATCTCGAAGCAACGGCGAAGCGCCTGAGCGAGCAGCTCAGCACGAAAGGCGGACGTGCCTACGTCTCCGTCAACAAAGCGCTCGTTACCCAATCCAGTTCGGCGATTCCGGTTGTACCTCTGTACATTTCCGCGCTGTATAAGGTAATGAAAGAAAACGGAACGCATGAAGGCTGCATTGAGCAAATGTACCGCCTGTTCTCGGATCGCCTGTACAATGCTTCTGGAGAAACGCTTGTTGATGACAGAGGCCTCATCCGCGTTGACGATTGGGAAATGAGACCTGAAATTCAAGCTGAGGTTGCAAAGCTATGGTCAGAGCTGACTACAGAAAATGTGTACGAGCTGTCCGACCTTGCTGGCTACCGCAAAGAGTTTTTCCAGCTATTCGGCTTTGAAACCGACGGCATTGATTATGAAGCTGATGCCAATCCGGATGTTGCAATCCCTAACCTTCGTTAATCGCTAATACTAATAAGACAGCCTCCACACTTGCGTTAATCGCAGACTTGGAGGCTGTTTTTGTATTTATATACCAGCTGCCAGCAAGTCGGGGGCTTGTTGCCTTTAAACGAAAACCCTCGTCCAAACGGACGCTAGCTTCCTAAATTGAACGAACTATGACTTGAATCTGACCTCCTTCAATGTATAATGGAATGTAGTAGTTTTTCGTAGCAAACTTAAGTTTACGCTTGCGAAATCGTTTTGCTGCGCAAAACTTAAGTTTATGCTTTCGAAGTAGTTTTGCTGCGCAAAACTTGAAGGAGGAGCACAATGCAGAAGGTAAAAATATTTTCGGGATCATCCAATCGCGCGCTTGCCGAGGAAATTTGTGGTTCACTCGGAATTCCGCTGGGCAATGTAGCGATATCCCGTCAGCAAAGCGGCGAAATTCACGTATCGTATGAAGAACCTATTCGGACATGCCATGTCTTTATTGTACAAGCGCTGTCCCATCCGGTTAATGAACATTTAGTGGAATTGATGATTATGATCGATGCGGCGAAGCGCGCTTCCGCCAAAACCATCAATCTCGTCATCCCTTATTATGGATATGCGCGCCAGGAACGCAAATCCGCTCCTCGTGAGCCGATTTCCGCCAAGCTGGTAGCTGATGTGCTGACTACGGTCGGTGCTCACCGCATCATTACCGTGGATTTGCATGCAGATCCTATTCAAGGCTTTTTCGAAATTCCGGTCGATCATCTGACGGCTCTGGATCTCATTATCAGACATTTGAAAAGCCAAAATATCGTCAATCCCGTCGTCGTTTCGCCGGATGCTGGACGAGCTTCAACGGCTGAGAAGCTGGCGAACTATTTGGATTGCCCATTTGCGATTATGATCAAAAACCGCCCTGCCCACAACCAATCGGAAATTACCCATATTATCGGTGAAGTAGAAGGCATGACGCCGATTATTATTGAGGATCTGATCGATACAGGCAGCACCATCGTAAACGTCGTAGAAGCGCTCCACAAAAAAGGCGCTCATGACGCCTACGTTTGCGCGACGCACGGCTTGTTCTCGGCCAACGCCATAGAGAAGCTGACGCATCCGAACATCCGCCAGGTGGTTGTAACGGATACGATTGCCCTAAGCGATCATTCGGACAAGTTTTTCGTTCTGCCGATGTCGCCACTCATTGCAACCGCCATTAAGATCATTTCCGAAGGCGGCTCGCTCGATAAGCTCTTCAAAATCGGCGGCTAATCTTTTATAGCGATACATGCCGCAATAGCGGCAACGCAAAAACGCATTGGAGTGCTGCCAGCAAGCAGCCTTCCAATGCGTTTTATTATAAAAACTTAGTCAACCCACTGCACGATGTCCTCTAAAGGCAGCCTTGATTTTGGGCGCTTTGGCTCAGCGAGCCGGTAGCCAAAAGCGGCCATTACGGAAACTTCCATATTCCCGCCCTCCAGCAGCCCTTCCCCGTCCAAAATCGCATGCACCTGATCCAGATTAAAGCCTTCAATCGGACAGGAATCAATGCCAATTTGCGCAGCTGCGGTCATCATATTGGCCAGCGGGATATACGTTTGCTTCGACGACCAATCCAGCAGCGTACGCTCATTATCCAGCAAATGCAGATCTGACTCCTGAAAAGCCTTATAAATAACAGGCACCTTCTGATACACTTCCTCGCGCATCCCTTTAACCTGCGTGTACATATACTTCATATATTCCGAATCATAACGCACATTGCGGCGGGCTAGAAGAACGATAAAATGGCTAGCCGTTTCCAGCTGTTTCTTCGCTCCCCAGGATACTTCAGCCAGCTTCGCGCGCAGCTCCTGGTTTTGAACAATGATAAATTTCCATGGCTCCAGCCCAATGGAGCTAGGAGACAGCCTGCCCGTTTCCAAAATAAAATGAAAATCCTCATCGGATATTTTTCGCTCGGGGTCAAATTCCTTCGTCGCATGCCTGAACCACAACGCGTCCAGGATCTGCTGTTTGTTTGCTTCGTAATCGTTCATGCTTCGCTTCCTTTCCAAACCGATAAATTAATCATAATGGAATTTTCGGCTTGAAACAAGGGGACGCCTTTATGCCGCCTGCCAGGCTCCTAACACTTGTGAACAGGCGAACAACGCCCGCCAGCATCAGCTTTCTGACAGTGGCGGGCGTTGTTGATTAGCCATACATAGGCTATTAATCGGCATGTTATTTCGTACTGTGCTTGCCGCCAGCATATTTTGCCGTCCTTGCATCCTGAATGACACCGCTCCAGTTCAGCCCGTAGCCGAAATCGTACGCATGGCCTGCTGTGTCCACATACACATCCATATCATGCGGCGTGTCTTCAAACTGCTCTTCTACCGTCAACATGTCCCGCGGCATTTGGAATGGCAGCAGACCAGATGGCTCGGAAGCACCGATAAGCGTCTCCAGCAGCGCCTGCTCCTGCAAGCCAAAATGGGCAATAATAGCATCCGCTTCAGCTTCAAATTCAGCGACTACCGCTGGGTTGCTGAGCGTAATCGAAACGATAACGGGCTTGCCCTTCATTTTCGTTTTCGTGTCCAGCACCATATCCAGATCGGATTCATTGGCAACGGTAACCGTCTTCCCTTTGTAGCTGCGATTCAGCACATCGCGCGCATCGCCTGCAAGACTCGTCTCACGTGCATGCACAGCCGTATACGGACGGTATTGAAGACTGACCGGCACATAGCCATTTCCGCCCGCTTCGGCGTCTGCCTTGCTGTAGCCCATCGTGCTATGCGGGCTTTCGATGCACACCAATGCGAAATCCGCCTGCTCAGGGTTGTCCGTCACGTCAAAATACTTCTGGACCGTATCCACACTAATTGGATAACCCTCGAAGGACGGTGTCGGCAGGCCGAGCCAGCTCGCACCCTCCGGCCGGAACTTCCGGGGAATATAGACGCTCAGGCGCCCGCTTGCAGCAGGCAGCGGCAGCGTTTGCCCTTTATTTTTCAGCAGTACCATCGATTTCAGCTGGGCTTCATAGCCTGCCGCCATGAAAGTCGGGGAACCGACCGTCGCAGCCGTCTGCGCCACTTCCAAATAAGGATTTTCAAAGAGGCCAAGCCGAAAAATATTTTTAAGCAGCCGCACCGCCGATTGCTCGAAACGGCTGCGCATGAACGCCTCGCCATGCTGCTGCACGCCGATCTGATAAGCTTCAATAACCGGACCCGTCTCATTGTTGCCGCCAAATTGGTCTACGCCAGCCATGAGCAGCTTGTAATGGCGATCCGCTACGCTGTAGCCTTCCTCCACACCCCAGCAGCGGCCGCCGCTCATCAGCCTCGTAATGTCATCGCCTTCATCTGCAGTAATGCCCCAGTCTGTGCAGACGACGCCATCGTAGCCGTACTGCTCGCGCAGCAAATCGTTTATGAGGTAGCTGTTGTAGGAGTTGCCGACATTTTCGCCATTAACCGGGTCTTGTCCCTGCGAAATCGTATAGTAAGGCATAACCGCAGAAGCTTTTCCGGTCTTGCCATCCAGCTTGAACGCCCCTTCCGTAAAAGGTCGCAAATGCTGCTCAAATTGCTCTCCTGGATAAACGGCATATTTGCCATAGCCAAAATGCGCATCACGGCCGCCTTCGCCCGAGCCGCCGCCCGGCCAATGCTTCACCATCGCATTCACGCTGTCATATCCCCAGCCTTCGGCAATTTCTTGCTCACCCTCCGACGTCTGGAAGCCGTCAATATAAGCACGGCCCATATCGGTGGACAGCTGGGGATCTTCGCCGAACGTCATGCCAAATCGGAACCAGCGCGGATCGGTGCCAATATCGACCTGTGGCGACAACGCCGTGCCAATGCCAAGTGCCCGATACTCCTTCGCTGCAACCTCGCCGAATTTTTTCGCTTCCTCCGGATCAAACGTAGCGGCAAGCCCCATCGTCTCTGGCCACATCGAGATGCTGCCGCCAGCTCCGGCATTAAATTCCTTCGTCGAATCCGTCGCATGCCGCGGATCTGAGCTCGTATTTACCGGAATGCCCAGCCCTAAGCCTTCAACGTATGCCTGCATCGTATTGTTCCACTGCGCCGCCGTTTCCGGGCTTTCCACCATCGTCAGCAGCACATGGCGCAAATGATCCTGCTCCAGAAAAGCAAGCTGCTGGTCCGTCAGCGCATGCGAGTCCGCGCCGCTTTCCGCGTAGGCTTTGCCCCCATAGGTGCCGGGGTGCCAGCCCAGGCTAGCCGGAACAGCCTGATGGCTGCTGTAGAGCATAAGCCCGGCGATTTGCTCAACGCTCATTTTCGAAGCGAGATCTTCGGCCCGCTCCTGCGGACTAAGACGCCAATCCTCATATTTATCCAGCTTGCCATCCTTGTTCAAATCTTTAAAATAAAAACCGTCCTGCTCCAAAATACGGACGCCGGACAAGGTGGAATAGCCGAGCTTCGGCCCATTTTTATTATGAATATATTGAATAGTCGTAGCCTGATCACGCTTGTCTGCCAAACCGATCCCATCCCTTCGCTTGCCTGTAGATGTGTTGCTCACCTTCTAAGTATAGCGAATTCCGCCCTGCCCAGGCTAATCGTATTCCGACTTTTTAGTTGTGATATTAAGACTATTATCAAGGTGAAACGGCTGTCGCCATCCTCTTGCAGCGCAGCGCTTTTCAATCCGAGAAATATAGAGAAAGGATAGCGTTACAATATCCTTTCCTATATTTCAAGGAAGAGCCTAATAAATTCTTATATTTTGAAAAAAAGGCCGCAGAGCCTATTCGCGCTCCGCAGCCATTAGATGATCGGTCGGTGAATTCTGTTCCATCACCGTTTTATTAACCCAGCCCACTGCCTTATTCGTTTATTTCTCGAACAGGCTCTGCGCATCGTCAAGCGCCATGCTGTGGCCTAGCGACGAATAATCGAGCCACTTTTGCCCGTCAAGCACATAGACATGGTTGTTCTTTACAGCTTTCAGGTTGAGCCATACTGGATTTTGCTCCAGCTGCTCGAAATTCGCTTTCGCCTCATTGCCTTTGCTGATGATGACGAAAATCGCATCTGCGTCAAAATCAGGCAGCACCTCCTGCGAAATGACGGCATAAGGCTCATCCGTAATTTTTTCAACGCCCGTTGCCGGAGTCAGACCCAAATCCTCGAACATAATCGGTCCTACCGGACGTTTCATGCCCATGACGCGAAGCTCCTTCGCTGTTGTGCGAATTGCCATCACCTTGGCATCAGCGCCAAGCTTGCTGTTAATAAGCGACTTCACGCTATCCGCTTTCGCTTCATAATCTTTAATAAACTGCTCCGCTTCCGCCTGCTTGTCGACATGCTCGGCAATCCGCTTTAAATGATCTCTCCAAGTGCCATTATCCATATCGATGGAAATCGTCGGGGCAATTTTCTCGAATTTGGCAAGGTCTGCGCCGGAGTACACTTCATCGATGTAGATAACATCAGGCTTCAGCGCCAGCACAGCTTCCATATCCGGATCTGTAACAACGCCAAGCTTCGCCGTGCCTTCCAGACGATCCGCCACATGTGGCAGGAAGTCCTTCACATCGCCGCCGACAACCGAGCCAGCTGGTTTAATTCCTAGAGCAAGCAGATTGTTCGTAATATGAATCGACATGGAGGCGATTTTCACATCAGGGCCATGCGGCTCCACTTGTTCAGCGCTTGGTGAAGCACTCGCTTCTGCAGCAGCTTCGGCCCCTTGGCCTGCATTGCTCCCATTCGTGCTTTGTGGCGAGGCAGCCTGTCCACAAGCCGCCAGCATTGCCACGACAATTAGGCTGATTAGCGTCAGCAGCGCTTTAGAAGAAAACCATGATTTTTTCATAACTCGTTAAGTCCCCCATATTCATCGTCTGAACGTCCGTTCAGCGTCTACTGTTAGTTATTGCAAAACCTTTCCTTACCTATCCGATCTACCCTTCTTCACTGCCATGACCTGCTCAAACTTTCTTCCTGAACAGCATGTACAGAAAATATGGCCCGCCAATAAGGGCAACGATGACACCTGCTGGAATCGCATTAGGCTGAAAAATAGACCGTCCAATCGTATCCGCAGCTACGAGTATTACAAGCCCGATGCTAGCCGCCGCCGGCAAAAAATAGCGATGCTGAGGACCTGCTAGCCTGCGTGCCAAATGTGGAGCTACGAGACCGATAAAGCCAATACCGCCGGTCATGGAGACGCTGGCGCAGGACAAAGCTACGGCAAGAATAATCATAAGCAGCCGATTTCGCGTAACGCTGCTGCCTACGCCTGAAGCAATTTCATCGCCAAAGCTGAACAAATCCAGCGTCTTCGATTTTAAGTAAATGATCGGCATCAAAATAACGATCCACGGCAGCAGTGCCCAGACGTTGATCCAATCTCTGCCCCACACGCTTCCCGCGAGCCAACGAGCAGCGAAAGCATACGTATCCGGGTCAAGCTTAAGGGATAGGAACAACGTAATCGCACTTACGCCTGCTTCTACCGCAATCCCTACAAGAATGAGCCGAATCGGCATAATTCCCCGCTGCCTGTCATACGCCAGCAAAATAATGATGATGGCGATCACGCTGCCTCCGGCAAACGTGAACATCGGAATAAGCATCGCAAGCGAGCCCTCCATCGTCCGAAAGAAGGAGACAAATACGATTAGCCCGAAGGCTGCTCCGGCATGCAGGCCCAATATGCCCGGATCAGCCAGCGCATTGCGCGATACGCCCTGCAGCACCGCTCCGGCTACGCCAAGCCCGATGCCGCCAAGCATCGTGACAATGATGCGCGGCAGCCGGTAGTCGAATAAAATCATCTGCTCCTCCGTCGTTCCCCCGCCCAGAAGCGTCTGCCAAACCGCAAGCGGCGATAAGCGAATCGTCCCTGTGTTTAAGCCAATCATAATGACCACAATAGCCAAAATAAACATGACGATGCTTACCGTAATCGCTCTGCGAGCTCGGTATGCCGATTGATCCATGACTACAGCTCCCTCCTCTCTTTACGTGCTAAATAGAGGAAAAATGGAACGCCGACCATAGCGACCATTGCGCCAATGGCAAATTCCCGCGGCGGATTGACCATACGCGAGGCATAATCAGCCCAGACGAGCAGGCTTCCGCCAAGCAGCGCCGAAAGTGGCAGCACAAACCGGTAATCGACGCCAACGATTCGGCGGGCAATATGCGGGATAACAAGCCCGACAAAAGCGATAGAGCCGGCAGCCGACACCGAAGCTCCTGCCAACACTACAGCAATGAGCAGGCCGAGTATGCGGATGCGGGCTGTTTTAATGCCCAGTCCCGTCGCCGCTTCTTCACCAAGAGAGAGAAACGTAATGGGGCGTCCGAGCAGCATTGCACCTGCCAGGCCAGCAAGTATAACGGGGGCCAGCAGCTTCAAATGCATCCACTTAATTCCCGCTACACCGCCTGCATACCAGAACGCCAAATCCTGGCTGAGGTCAAAATAAATCGCAATGCCAGAACTGAGCGAATGCAAAATAGCAGCAACAATAGCGCCAGCAATCGTCAGCCGCAGCGAAGTAAGCCCGCCCGGAGCCGCCGAGCCCAGCAGCATGATGAACAAGGTGCTTAAAGCAGCGCCGACGAAGGAGAGCAGCATTAATTGCGAATAGGATAACGCTGGAAGCAGCGCAAAGCAAAGCGCTACAACGAAAGCCGCCCCGGCATTTACGCCCAGCAAGCCCGTATCCGCCATTGGATTGCGGGTTACCCCTTGCATAATAGCTCCGGCTACAGCAAAGGCCATGCCCGTAAGTGCTGCGCCCAATACGCGCGGCAGTCTCAGCTCATGTATAATTTGATGCGGCGTCAAGCTGGCATTATAATCGAAAACAGCCGTCCAAACCGTATGCAAATCTATTTCCTTCGCGCCACCCGACACCGCTATAAACAGTGAGAACACAAGCCATGCGCAGCCTGCAATAAGCGATAAACTAATCGTATATCCTTTGTTCCATTTCATACGCTTTTACCCGTAAAGCCTCCTCGAATACCAATATTGATAATCATTATCATCTTCTTCATTATAACGATTCCCGCTTTCCCGTACATGACATAATTCAAGATTGCCATATGGATTATTCTCAGGTTTACAGCGATAATCTATTCGGTGAAAGCAGCAATTTGCTCGCTTCCTCCAACTGCAAATCTATGCCATAAGGAGCGTAGACGATCCATTTTGTTTTATCAAGGAAATAGACACGATCATTTTTCATGGCTGGAAAGCTTCTCCACACCGCATTCGTTTTCAGCAATTCTACAAGAAGCTTATGCTCCGCCTCGTTCGAGAAAGCGAGAAATAAATAATCGGCTTCATAACCGGCCAGCTCCTCAGGCTGTATCGAAACCCAGTTGAAGCCCGTTCCCGGCGCATGCTGCGCGAGCTTCTCACGGATTTTAGCAGGCGGTGAAAGCTGCAGCGAGCGATAAAGCACATGCCCAATGTTGCGGGTGCCATAAATGCGCAGCTCCCCCTGGCGTGCGACGCAAATCGTCGCTGTCGTGCCTATGGAAAAAGAGCGCAGCAAGCTTCTGCGGATCTGCTCCGCCTTGCGTTCATGGCGATCCAGCCATTTTCGCGCAGCCTCCTGCTTGCCCGTCAGTTCGGCCAGCTCATGCATATGGCTGTATATATCCATCGTTGTCCAAGGTATGCCTACAATTGGCGCTACGTCATTCACATGCTTGAGCGCCTTCGCCAGCACATTATCTTTGCAAATAAACAAATCCGGCTGCACTTCAAGAAAGATTTGGCGCCCGATTTCCCAAGGATCGACCGCATGCTTTGGCAGTTCCAGCTCCCTTGTCACAATAGGCAAATGCCTATGAACCTGGGCCGCGCAAATGTCCAATCCCAGCGTAAATAGATGATCCGTATAGGCATAGGAAAGCGAGCTTATTTTCAATTCCCGATTCCGCGTGTAAACCGTCGGCGCATAACCGCTCGTTGCCTTAAAGCGGCGGCTGAAATAAAATTCGTCCCCATAGCCGACATCCCCGGCAATATCATGAATCGGCTTATCAGTCAGCAGCAGCAGCTCCTTCGCCTTATTCATCCGCAGATCGGTTAGAAAAGCGACCGGCGTCTTATTCATCACTTTTTTGAACACCTGAGAATAATAGGACGGGTGCAGTTGGGCAATTTCAGCAAGCTTATCCACTCGAATGTCTTCGCGAAAATGGGTCTGCATATAGCGCAGCGTCAGCCCCAGCCGCTCTTCTAAATCATTCGCCGCAGCGGGAGCCGCATGTGCAATAAAGCTCTCCAGCATTTCGTGCAAATAATGCTGCTCCAGAAAACGGCTTTTCCCCTGCCTCGTGCTTTCTTCTGCCGTTAGCAAATAGAGCAGCCGCTTGAAGCGGCTTCCCTTAAGCTTTATCAGCCCTTCCACAGGGAACTCCAGCTCTCGCTCATACTCCCGCTGATGCTCGCTGCTCACCTTCATGCGAAACATATCAAAAACAACCCAGTGCAGCTCTACTGGCGCAGCTGTGCTAAGAGATAGTTCAATCGTTGTATCCGGAGAAAAAAGATAATAACCATCGCGGGCAAGCGTTTCGCGTTCCCCGTTTATCGTAACCTCTCCCTTGCCCTTCACCACATAAAGCAGAGTATGGCTTGAAAGCGGAAGTCCGCCCTCCGCCCAGACCGGAGGACACGAGGCTTGCCTTGATTGTTTAATTTCCAGTAATGTATCATTCAAAAATGTCGTCATTCCCTGTGCTCTCCCTCATTGCAGCGTATGCTGCTTTTCATTATATAGAAAAACAGCCCTTCTAGCACGACTATCCAAGGGGAAAGCACAAACGTCCATCTGCATACAATTTGCCTGTGCTGGAAAAAATAGCTGAACCGAATGAATCGACAGAGAGGAAGTCTACAGCTATGCCTGACAACAATACAGAGCAAAATATACCGCATAGCGACCGCATTAGCACCGATTTAAAGGAAAACCTAGCAAAAATTCAGCAGCTTTTTACCGAAACCCCCGATATGGTTACCCGCCATCTGACCATTAAACAATCAGGCAAACAGGCTTTGCTGATCTATATCGACGGGTTAAACGACAAAGCGGCGATTAATGACGATGTTCTCCGTCCACTGCAGCAAGAGATGGGCGAGAACAGTCAGGAAATTGCCGTCACCGTCGGTCATGTAGAGCATTTATACAGCTGGGAGAAAGCAGAGATGGGGCTTTTTCAGGGGAACAGCCTGTTATTTATTGATGGCAGCGAGCGGACCTACTCCCTCGATACAAAGGGATGGCCGCAGCGAAATATCGAAGACCCTCAGCTCGAATCATCGCTGAAGGGCGCACATCAGGGCTTTCTTGAGACAGGCGATTTAAACATCGCCCTCATTCGCCGTTATCTCCCCCACCGCGGACTCAAAATCAAACGGCTCATGGTTGGCGAGAGAGGACAAACGACCGTTTCCATTTTGTACATCGAGGATATTGCCAACGAGAAGTATATGGCTCAGCTGGAACAGCGAATTCGGCAAATCAATGTCGATGCCATCATTAATACAGGCGAGCTGGGCGAATTTATCGAGGATAATCCTTTTTCGTTGTTTCCGCAGCTCATAACGACGGAGCGGCCTGATACGACTGCTTCCCAGCTGCTGCAAGGACGCTGCGCGGTTGTCGTCGACCGTTCCCCAAACGTGTTGATTGCTCCCGTAACCTTCATGTCCTTCTTTCAAAATATTGACGATTACAGCTCGCGCTGGACGATTGCGACATTTCTTCGCCTGCTGCGAATGTTCGCTTTTTTTATGGCAGCATTTTTGCCCGCCTTTTATATTTCCGTCGTTTCCTATCACTTTGAAATCATCCCGCTCAAGCTGCTGCTGACGCTTGGGGAATCAAGGGGGCAGGTTCCTTTTCCCCCGTTTGTGGAGGCGATATTAATGGAAATTACACTGGAGCTGCTGCGGGAAGCTGGGATAAGGCTGCCTGCGCCAGTCGGACAAACGGTCGGCATCGTCGGCGGTATCGTTATTGGACAAGCGGTTGTGCAGGCCGGGCTTATCAGTAACGTCATGGTTATTGTCGTCGCTTTTACGGCCATTTCATCCTTTATTCTGCCTAACTATGACATGGTAGCAGCGGTGCGGCTTATCCGTTTTATTTTAATGATACTAGCGTCCATGTTCGGATTTGTTGGCCTCGTCATTGGGCTCATGACTTTGATCGGTCATATTTTGTCGCTCAAATCGCTTGGCACCGCCTATGGAACCCCGATTGGTCCAGTCAGACTGGCTGACTTGAAGGACACAATTGTAAGGGTTCCCCTGTGGCTCATGGACAAGCGTCCGTTAAGTACGGCTCCTAAACAGTCAATAAGGCAAAGACAAAGCCGGATCAAGGAGGACACAGAATGAATAGCTATGTGGGAAAGCAAATCACGCTTTTCCAGTTTATCTCCATTATTTCGGGTAGCCAGGTGAGCGTGGCAGTATTAAACTTGCCCAGAAAGCTCTCGGAGGCTGCGGATACGGACGGCTGGATCGCCCTGATTATCGGCTGGGCGCTAAGCCTGATTGCTGGACTTGCGATTGTTGGGATCATGAAATATTATCCGAACGGCACCTTATTCGACCTGCTTTCGGAATATATGGGACGGTGGGCCGGGGTATTGGCTGCTATGCTGTTTGCGCTATATTTTTTTTACCTGATGTATGATGGGCTTGTTCGCACGATTCTCGTAACGAAAACCTGGCTGCTGCCAACTACGCAATCATTCGTGCTCATGCCGCTGCTGCTCATTCCGGCCTATTCGATTGTCCGGCACGGCATACGCAACGTTGCGAGATACGCTGAGCTGATCATCTGGATATCGCTCTGGATTCCTTTTGTGTACATATATACGCTCAAACATGCGCACTGGGTATATTTGCTGCCTCTACTCAAGGAAGGCTGGCTGCCCATTCTCAGCGCGGTAAAAGCGACGATTTATCCTATGCTGGGCATGGTATCCATTTTCATTCTGTATCCACATTTGAAGTATAAGGAGTATGCTACCAAAGGCATTGTAATTGCAAATTCCATTACGATGCTGTTGTATTTGTTCGTCACAATTATTTGTTACGTCTATTTCAGCCCGGAGGAATCCCATCTCTACAATGATCCTGTCATCAGTGTATTGAAATCGATTGAATTCAAATTTATTGAACGCATTGAGATTCCATTCATCTCCTTCTATCTGTTCATTTTCTCGCTTATTTGGATCCCAATGATGTATCTGCTTACCTATTGCATAGCTTGGATATTCAAGCGGGAGAGCATTGGCATCCCCTTGCGGCTGCTGATTATCCTGCTGGCAGTCGGGACGTTTTTTTATTTTCCGACCTACAATAAAAACAACTTTCTGGTCAGACAATTATTTTGGGTTGGGCTGATAATGGAATATATTTTTCCAGTATGCCTGCTTTGCTATTTATGGCTAAGCAGGTTTTGGAAGGAAGAAAGGAGCAGCCTATGAGCTCATCCATCACCCGGATAACACTGTTTATTGTTATCATGCTCCTCCTGTCTAGCTGCAGCGACCAACTAAATTTGGAAAATGCCACTACCCCGCTTGTGCTGGGGATGGATTTGGATAAAAATAAAAAATTCCATTTTTATTTGACCGCACCTGTATTCAGCAATCGCATCAAGAAGAAGAGCATGGAAATGACCGGAACGGCTAAGACGCTGAGACAGTCCAGGTCGGAGCAGGACGCTCAGACGGCTGGATCCACTCAAGGGCGCAATTATCAGGTCATTCTGCTTGGCAGGCGAATGCTGAATTATGAGGGCTGGTTTCAAATGCTCGACGTCATCTATCGCGATGCCCGAAATACGGTTACGGACCGGGTCATTGTCGTTGACGGCTCCGTTCCAGAGATGCTGTATTTGAATCCACCGGATCAGCCGATGCTACCTATTTTGCTCCGCGGCATGGTAGACTCCACTAGTTCCCATTCGGAAACGGTCAGTACGACGGCGCATGAGCTTCACCGACAATTTCTTGATAAGGGAATAACCCCCTATTTCTCACAGGTCAAAATCATTGGCGGCAAAGTTCGAATTCAGGGAACGGCACTCGTATCGAAAGCAGGCATATACAAAGGGATGCTCGATGCACAGGAAACGGTACTGCTGCGCATTTTGCAGAAAAATGCGTTACCAGGCTTTAGCCTTTCCTATCAGCTGCCGGAGGAGCCGAAAAAATCGCCGTTTTCCACGAATACGGTCAGCTTTTCTGCAGGAAAGGTCAAAACCAAAATTAAAACCAGCTTTAAAAACAACCGCTTCAAATATGATATAAAAGTAAGCATGGTTGTTGGCCTATCCGAGCATCTTTTCCCCTTCGATGTATTTAATGACAGCAAGCTGCTGGAGGACATGATCGGCCAGCAGGTGACCGATCACTTCAAAGCGCTTATTGCCAAATTCCAAAAGCTCAAGGTCGATCCAATCGGACTTGGAGTGTACGCAAGGGCGTATGAGTACAAAGCGTTCAAAAAAGTAGAGGATGATTGGGCAGAAGCGCTGTCGCAAGCCGACATTACCGTATCTGCGAAAGTCACAATCTCTTCGATGGGTCCGATAAAATAAACAAAGCAGGCTGCCGTCACTGGCAGCCTGCTTTCAATTGCTGTTTAAGAGAATTTAGCCTGATGCCTACCGTCTTAAACCTGCTTAATAATATCGAGCTTATCTCCCGGGGCCATCACTTTGCCGATGAGGCCGCGCGCTTCCAGCGCTTCCACAAAGTTTTGCGCATCCTGTCTGATTGGCTCAAATGTATTATAATGAACCGGAACGACCAGCTTGGCCCGGTACCACTCTGCTGCCTGCAAGGCTTCCTCCGGTCCCATCGTAAAGTGATCACCAATCGGAATAAAGGCAACATCAATGACCTCATGTTCGCCAATCAGCTTCATATCGCTGAACAATGCAGTGTCGCCGACATGCAATATCGTCAGCCCTTCAGCGCGAATGACATAGCCCGAAGCCAGCCCGCCGTATGTAATCGTCTGCTTTTCTTCGTCAATAATGCCTGAAGTATGAATAGCTGGTACCATTTTGGCCTGCGCAAAGCCTAAATCGACGGTGCCTCCAATATTCATCGGTATCGTCTGTACACCTTTCCATGACATATAAGCCGCTAGTTCAAAATTAGCTACAACAGGAGCATCATTTGCTTTAGCTATTGGCGCCGCATCCAAAATATGATCTTGATGAGCGTGTGTCAGAAGGACAGCATTCACTTTAATATCTTCGGGTTTCGTAACTGCCTGCCCATTTCCACTTATGAACGGATCAATAATCAGCGACTTGTCCCCTGTTATGAGCTGCACAGCAGAATGTCCATGATAAATAATTTGCATCGCTTCCTGCACTCCTTTAACGATAAGTTTGCTTGAAGTCCTCGTTTCCATATTACGCTCCTGCCTGCCGAGTTGCAACCTGTCACGCTGAGCGGAGCCTTGAATAGGCGTGAAGGGCAAGCAAAAGGCGGCCAAACGATAACAATCGCTTGCCGCCCGCCATGCTTGATGAAGAAGCTTTATAATGAAAAAAGTTTATTTTTTGCTGCTATCCTAGCTTAGTCCTTCAAGAATCCGATCCTGAATGATCGAGTCATCCTCAACAATCGTTGCTCCGGCCTTCATAATATAAATAATGCCTCCAAAAAAACAAGCCGTAAGAATCAAAAAACACAACATCGCTCACACCCCCTTGAACTATTTCCTCTACCCTTATTATAGGAGAGTATTGGGGGCAGTGGCGCAGGAGAATTTAACAGGATGGTGAACATCTGCTGCTGTCTGCACATGAATTTGTACAAACCCAAATTAGCTTTGAATTTTATCCATTGTACAACTGGCCGCAATCTATTATGCTAGTCGACGATAATGATTATCAATATCTTTGAGACGATGCAGGAGGAGAACCACAATGAAACAAGCAGGACGCATTATTTCTTTACTTACTACTGTCGCATTAATGGGGGCATTATTGTTGGCATGCGGAAGCAACACGGAGCAGTCGGCTGCTGAGCAGGCAAGCACCGCTCCTACTACAGAAGCGAGCAGCTCACCAGCTGCCGAAAGCCCAGCGGCTTCAGCAGAAGCTGAAACGGGAACGCGCATTTTCAAAGACTGGACAGGCCATGGGGTTGAAGTTCCGGTTACGCCTCAACGCGTTATTTACCATGGCGAGACGACAGGCGATTTGCTTGCGCTTGGCGTTACACCTATCGGGGTGATGAAAAACACAGAAGGGTCCGTCTACGAGGAGCAAATTAAAGATGCGGAAGATGTTGGCTTTCCAATCAGCGTTGAAAAGTCATTGTCGCTTTCTCCTGATTTGATCATTTTCGGCAACTCAGATGACGCCCAATATGAGGCGCTTGCCAAAGTCGCACCAACCATTACCTTTGATACGTTTGCTCCGCTTGAGGACCGCATGCGCATTTTGGGCGATCTGCTTAATAAGAAGCAGGAAGCCGAGGATTGGATTGCCCAATATACAGCGAAAACAAAAGAAATGTGGGCTATGCTGCACGAGAACGGCTTGAAAGAAGGAGAAACAGCTTCCGTCTTCACAATGTATCCAGGCAACCGCCTGTTCATTATGGCCAATGCCGGACTTCCACAAGCGGTTTACAACGAGGACGGCTTCAAGCCGACTCCGTTAATCCAGGAAATTATTGACGCTGGCGAAGGCTTCCGGGAAATCTCTTCGGAAATTTTGCCTGAAGCTGCAGGCGATCGTATTTTCATTTTGAACCCTGTACCTGAAGATGCCAAGAAAGATACGGAAGAATTGCTGAAAAGCACCATTTGGAAAAACCTCCCTGCTGTAAAAGAAGGAAAAGTATACTACTTTGACATTCAGAAAGCATCCAGCGACGCAACTTCCCGCGACTGGCTCATTGACGCGCTGCCAGCAGAAATTTTGAAAAAATAACGTTTAACGCGCAAGCTTCGTTACAAATAATAAACGATACAGGTCGAGTTACAGGGCATGATTTAGCCCTGGCTCAGCCTGTTTTCTTTTTCGTCCATTCGCTTCCCCTCCATTCTATGGCATAATGAAAGGAAACAATGCAATCCTATTGCTAATGAACTTAAAAGTAAGGAGTTCCGCTCGCATGAATGCCCATGAAACCCCGTCCGTTCCGCTTCACCACCTTATGCTTAAGCTTGTCAGCATGAAACGGTTAACGAAGTCTGCGGACATTACTTTCGCCGAGCAAACCGTCGAGAGCCATACGCTGCTCATCATTGTCGACAGTGAAGGCACCCTTTATTTGAACAATCGCTATGTCCGGTTTGAAGCGTTCAGCGCATTCCAATTAGCCCCCGGAGATTGCTACCAATTTGATGGCCAGACGAATGAAACGATGAACTACTATTGCCTCGTTTATTCGGTCGTTCGCCTCGACTATGTTCAGCCATCGTATTACCAGCAATCGCTGTTTCCTGGCAAGCATGAGCTGCGCCTTTACCCGCTTGCTCCATACGCCAAGCTGCTGGAAGCGATACAGGCAGATGGCAAAGCGCTGCAAGGCATCGAAGCGTATAAGCAAAATCTCGCTTTCCAAAAGCTGATGGGCATGCTGCTGGAGCAGCATCTTCCAGCAAGCCAAGGGAATCGCCAGCTGTATTCATTAGAAGATACGGTTCACTATATTCAGCTTCATTATAAGAGTCCGCTTACGGTCAAGCAGCTCGCAGCGCTGACGAACATGCCCCAGTGGCAATACAGCTCCTTATTTAAAGCGCTCACTGGCAAAAAGCCGCTCGATTATTTAGTATCGCTGCGCATTGACCATGCCAAGGAATGGCTCGCGAACTCCCATGCCTCGCTGCGTGAAATTGCCGAATGGTGCGGCTTCGCTGACGAATATTATTTCAGCCGCCGCTTCCGGCAAATGACCGGCGGTTCGCCAAGGCAGTATGCCCTTTCCATGCGGCAGCGCGTTCAGGTGAAAGACTGGATGGGACATCAAGTTATCATTCCAGCAGAGCCACAGCGCATCCTGTATTATGGCGAGACACTGGGTGACCTGCATGTACTCGGGTTTCAAACGGTAGGGGGAGCGGATTATTCCGTTTTTCCGGTGTTCAATAAAGAACAAGCAGCGGAGCAGGAGCCTGATTTGATTATTTTAGCGAGCGGTGACGAGCAGATTTATGAGCAGGCGGCGGACATTGCCCCGACGCTTGCCTTTAACTCTTGGGGAACGCTCGAGGAGCGTTTGCTTATGCTTGGTGACTGGCTAGGCAAGAAACAGGAGGCGTTGCGCTGGCTTGCTAGACATGAGCGGCGGACAGAACAGATGTGGCAGCAGCTAGGCAGCCATATAAGGGAAGGCGAGACCGCCTCCGTATTCATTTTTGAACGGGGAAATCGGCTGTTTATTATGGCTGGCAGCGGGCTGGCATCCACCCTCTATCATCCGCTTGGCTTTGCCCCAATCAGCGAAGTGAAAATGCTCATTGCCGCTCAGCGGGCTTATAAGGAAATTACAGTCGGCTCCCTGCCCCAATATGCCGGAGATCGCCTGTTTATGATCGTGCCCGACACAGAGGATTCTCGGCAAGCGATGGAATCACTTATAAGCAGCCCACTCTGGCAGCAGCTTCCGGCTGTGCAAAAGGGCCATGCTTACGTAGTCGACAATAGCTGGAACTACGGCGATGCGGAAACAGCAAACAAGCTGCTCGGCATGCTGCCCAAATTATTGCAAAAACCGTCCTGAAGCCTCAGCTTCGGGACGGTTTTTTAGTTGGATTTGTAGTTGGATTTTAAGTTAGTTTTTCAATTAGCCTTTCACTGTGCGGTTTTCCACCAAATGGAGGATGGAAGCCGGCCAGCCCCGACGGCTACCGGCTCGCCAATGATAGGCGTTGCAACTTGCACATTCAGCTGCTTGGCCGCTTGCGTCACGCGCTCTACTGGATCATTCCAGTCGTGGAAGCTGAGTGTAAAAGCTCCCCAATGGATCGGAAGCAGCGTTTTTCCTTTTACATCGACATGGGCCTGCACCGTTTCTTCTGGCATCATATGAATCGACGCCCAGCGCGGATCATATTGTCCGCATTCCATAAGGGTCAGATCAAACGGACCGTATTTCTCGCCAATTTCTTTGAAATGCGCGCCATAACCGCTGTCGCCGCTAAAATAAATGTTAGCTGCACGTCCTGTAATCACCCAAGAGCACCACAACGTAGAATCCCGGTTGTTGAGGTTTCGTCCTGAAAAATGCTGCGCTGGAGCGGCCGCCAAGCGAATGCCTTCAAACTCCAGCTCTTCCCACCAGTCATGCTCGGTTATAATCGATTTCTCCACTCCCCACCGCTCCAAATGGCTGCCTACGCCGAGCGGAACGATAAAACGGCGAACTTTGTTTTTAAGCTTGAGAATCGAATCATAGTCCAAATGATCATAATGATCATGGGATAATACAACAGCGTCAATTTGCGGCAGCTCGGCAATTTCAAACGGCAATTTGCCGCTATAACGTTTGTTTCCGAAAAAAGGGAACGGCGTCGGCGCTTGGCCAAACATCGGATCGAGTAATATATGTTTTTCATCCAGCTCCAGCAGCATAGCCGAATGTCCAAACCAAGTGACTCGCGCTTGCTCGCCCTTATCGTCCCCGCCAAATTGCAGCTTCTGCAGCGGCAGCTGCGCCTGTGGCTTGCGATTTGGGTTTGTTTTCATATAATCGCGCAGCATGGAAAATAGGTTGCTTGCACTGTTGTCCATAGCCGTCGCACTCAAATTTTTAAACTTGCCGTCCTTGTAATGGGGCAAACGTGAAAATGCAGCAAGCTGCTCCTTCGTTAACACGCCTCCAAGCGCAGGATAGAACTTTAAAACAAGCATTACCGCAAGCAGCAGTACAGCAAGCACAATAATAGCAGTCAGCATGGCGATTACTCCTTTAAATTATGGTTAATGAAAGATAAACTCCATATAAACGAACGATCATTTATTAAAATAAAACTGTTGATAATTTAAATCGAGCTCCTTCGCTAATAATAAATGATCATTCAGTTATTGTCAATATAGGTGCAACTCCTCCTGCTAGCTATTCGTCTAAAAGATTGTAACATTTTTCACAGCTTCTCTGCGCCTAATGGATTATAATAGAAGCGAGCCCGGAAGAATAAGGAGGAAGCCCATATGTCTATCCAACATACCGTACATTTCAAAATCATTCGCCCCCATGAAACGAAGACGCTGCACGGGTTGATTTTTCTGGAAGAGAACCAGCACCCCACTGTAGAAGATTATGCCAAATGCCTTAAATTGTGCGGCCACGATGTGGTCATCCACGATGCCGATAAGTTTATTTTCAAAGCAGAATCTGATGGTCAATCCTATTTAATTGATGTTCTAGAGGATTTCGAGAAGCGCGTGCGCGATCTTGATGCTGAAAACCTCAGCAGAAGCTTCCAGAAGCCAAACCCTAGCTTTTAATCCAGCCCACCTTCTTATAGTAAAAAAACGCCAAGCTCCAGTCCTTCGCAGGTCTGATGCTTGGCGTTTTGCTTCTCATTTTGCTTACTATCTGACCGGACGGCGCTCGCTCGCTTGCGGAAAGTAGCCAATCGACGTTGCATACGCAAGCATATTTCCGATCAGCTGCTCATTAGGCGCTGCGCATGTAATGCCCGATTGCTGCAAAGCAGCGGTTGTCCGCTCGCAGCTGTAGCGATAGGCAGAGTCCTTCGCCCCATCGCCTTCCAATTGCGCGATCGCAAGCTGCACGCCCTCCTGATTTTTCAGGATGGCTTTATCAAGCAGCCACTTCGTATAAGCGGCTGGGCTTGACGTCTCTATGGCGTAGCCATTGCTGCGCAGCATGTCCATCAACGTTTCGTAAGGCAGTGGCTCCGGGTTGCAAATATGGTAGACACCTCCGGCTGTATCCGGCTGCAGCGCCAGACTGACAATCGACTGGCCCGCATAATCAATGGGCGTAATATCGATGTCCCAAGTAACCTCTGGCGCTTGTCCAAGCAGCAGCATCGATTTGAGCATACGGTAAAACGCATTGCTGTCAATGTTGCGCTGGAAGCTTCCGCTTACCGAGTGGCAGGACAAATTGCCTGCCCGGTAAATGCTGACGGGAACGCCCTGCTCAGCAGCAGCATACAGCAGCTTCTCTGCTTCCATCTTGCTATTCGTATACAAGCTCTCGACACGCAGCTCCGGCGCAAGCTCTCCAGCGGCTACAACTGCTTCCCATTGCCCGCTTAAAGCCAAGTCCTCTGGAATGCCAAGCGTAGAAATATGGTGGAAGCGAACCGTTTGGCGGCAAGCTGCGGCTAGCTCCAGCAAATACGCCGTCCCATTCACATTCGTACGGGCAAACTGTCCCTCTTCGCCAAAGTGCCTCACATCCGCTGCACTGTGCATAATTGCATCCAGACTGCTCATTAACTGCTGATACTGCTGCTCCTCAAGCCCGAGCCGCGGCATTTCCAAATTGCCTTCTACCGCTACAACGCGCCCTTCCATTAATGGAATAGCCGCATCTCCAAAATAATACGCAAGATGGCTCCGCAGTCTCGCTTCACCCGGCTCTGTTCCTGGCCGTACGAGGCAATAAATGGTCGCGTCACTTTGCATCAGCAATTCGTAGAGCAAATAGCCGCCTAGATATCCGGTAGCTCCAGTTAACAGCATGGCCTTCGGCTGCTGCTCAAAGCTGACAGATAGTTCAGGCTTATAGCGCATAGCTGGCAGCTCTTCCAGTGGCAAAGCTGGCCCAACATGGCGGGCCGTCTCCTGCTGCTCTGGCGCTTCGGCAGCAAGCTGCTCGATGCGTGCGGCAATCGCTTCGATCGTTCTATATTGAAATAAATCATTAATTTTCAATTCCGGGTAATACGGCTTGAGACTGGCCAAAATATGAATAATTCCGAGCGAGTCGCCGCCAATCGTAAAGAAATCATCATGAATGCCGATATGAACGAGGCTGAGTGCCTCGGCCCATGCGCCCGCAATCATTCGTTGGATGCCATTTTGAGGGGCAACGTAGTCGACGCTGATCTGCTCCTCTTGGTAGGAATAGCTGTGCAGCTTTTTCCGGTCGATTTTCCCGGTTGGAGAAATCGGCATTTCGTCCAGCTGGACGATCCATTTAGGTACAAAATAAGAGGGCAGCTTATCGCCCAGCTCTTGCTTAATGGTAACGGTAGTGAGCGGTTTACCGTCCTTTGAAGTAAAGAAGCCGACGAGCATATTTTGCTCCTGTGCATCTTTTTTGCAGATGACTGCTACGTTTTGCACATTGGCGATTTTCGAAAAGCTGTCTTCGATTTCCCCAATCTCAATGCGATGTCCGCGAATTTTTATTTGCGAATCCCGGCGTCCTACATATTCAATTGTGCCGTCCGGCAGCAGCTTCGCAATATCGCCTGACTTATAAATTTGACCGTCGCCAAATGGATTGGCGACAAAGGCATCCGCCGTTTTCTCCGGCTGATTTAAATACCCTTTCGCCAGGCCGATTGTCTCAATCAGCACCTCGCCGTGCACATGCACCGGGCATAGCTGGTTCAGCTCGTTGACGATATACACTTTGTAGTTTTGGATCGGCTTGCCGATTGGCACGTTGGTTAAATCATCGGAAATATAGCCGCTGATTTTATGGGTTGTGGTGCACACGGTGCATTCCGTAGGACCATATACATTAACGATAGCAATATTGTCCTGGAACTTCCGCTGGAACGCCCGCACCTGCTCGCCATAAAGCGCCTCTCCTGCTACAGTGATCAGCTTTACGCCTGCAAGCTTTTTGTAACCCTCCTCCGACAAATAAGCCGATAGCTGGTTAAAAAAGACGGTTGGCAAAATCGTAATAATCGTCGTTTTCGTCCGTTCGATCGCTGAAGCAAATTCCTCTACGGATACGCGTTCCTCTGGAGACAATAAGTACAAATGCGCACCATAGAACAGCGCTCCAATCGTATCCCATACCGATGCGTCAAAGCTGTAGGTCGCGAACTGCGTCAGTATATCCTCATGCCCAATTTCACAATCCTGCCGCACCGTGTCGCCGAGATTGACGACTCCTTCATGCGCAATGAGAGCTCCCTTCGGCCTTCCCGTAGAGCCAGACGTATAAATAATATAGGCCAAATCATCCGGTGCTACCTGAACGTTCGGGTTCGAAGCCTCTACCCTGTCATAATCGATATGCTCCACTACGATAATTTCCTTCAACTGCTCAAGCCCTTCGGACTGATGCTGCGCCTGCTCTTCGTATTTCGCTTTGGTCAGCACGAATACCGACCGGGTATCTTGCAAAATGTAGCGGTTGCGCTCCTCTGGATGCTCGGGATCGAGCGGCACATAGGCGGCTCCCGCCTTCAAAATGCCAAGCAGGCTGACAATGAGCTCCAAGCTCCGCTCCATGTAAATGGTGACGAAATCGCCTTTGCTCACGCCTTTGCTGATCAACAGGTTCGCCATTTGGTTCGCCTGCTCATTGAGCTCGCGGTATGTAAGCTCCCCGTGAATAGATGATACTGCCGTTCTCTCGCCATGCTGCGCCGCAGCAAGCTCAATCATGCCATGAATCGTCTGCTGGCGATCATAAGCGCCAGCTGTCGCATTCATTTTCTCATAGACGAGCCGGTCCTCAGCGGTTAATAGATCAATGGCTGCCACATGCGCGGCGGGATCAGTTAAAGCGGCTGTAAACAGCGTCTGATAATAAGCGGCATAGCGGTCGACGGTTGCTTTCTCCAGCAACGATCGGTCATATTGCATGCTGAGCTGCCACTTTCCATTGTGTTTCAGAAGTTGAAGGCTGATAATTTCCGAAGTAGGCTGTACCGGGTGTCGATGCGAGAAGCGAGTGTCATAATGGGCTTGTTCCGAGGTTGATCCATCCTTTACAGCTTGCACTAACGAGGTTTTTAGGCTATCAAATGTAGGCGTTTCTTCGATCTGGACTAACCATGGCTTATCGTTGCCCTGGCTATCCTGCACACCGATGAGCAGCTGCTTCTCGCTTGAAAGTCGGTATAAGAGCGCTGCATACGCCGCAGCGGCCTCTGCTTCTAAATCCTTTTCTTCTCTCGTTTCTATCAGTTGGCTTACCTGTTCGCCCAGCGCGTATTCTTCCGTTGCATAAGAATACGTGCGGTTATGACGCGAAAAATCTAGTGGAATTAATAAGACAAAATCGCTGGAAGCAATCTGGTTAGTTGTAGTGTGTTTATTTTCCGTCATAATTGTAAAACCTCCTGTGGGGGATTTGCCCCGCAGCCGCCACGCAGCCGCAGGG
Source organism: Paenibacillus liaoningensis (assembly GCF_059609455.1). NCBI lineage: Bacteria > Bacillati > Bacillota > Bacilli > Caryophanales > Paenibacillaceae > Paenibacillus > Paenibacillus liaoningensis. Next base: position 57,302 of record NZ_JCAALU010000012.1, on the reverse strand, counting down.
CTCCCTTTATGATAGTTATACCGGGATTAAGAAGTACGGACCTGGAAATGGTTGATGAGCTCCTGCAGCTCTTCCGACATTTGCGTCAATTGAGTCGACGATTCCACAATGGCATTCATCGATTCTTTTTGCTCGGCAATCGATTTGGAAATTTTCGCACTGTTTGCTGCTGTAATGCCTGCGGAAGCCGACAGATTTTCAGCCGTAGCCGTCAATTCTTCCGTACCAGCTGAAATTTGCTCTGTGGAGCTCGATACTTCTTGAATTTGCAGCGTTACACTGCGGGTAGCGGACAAAATATCGTCCAGAAGCGAACCCGTCTCGCTGGAAATTTGCAAGCCCGTACGAACTTGGCCTGTTCCCTGATTCAGTGCATGGACAGCTGTCGTAATTTCCTGCTGAATTTCTTTAATCAATCCGGAAATTTGCGTTGCCGAGCTATTGGACTGCTCCGCCAGCTTGCGAACCTCGCCTGCTACGACTGCAAAACCTTTGCCATGTTCGCCGACTCTTGCCGCTTCAATCGCTGCGTTAAGCGCCAGAAGATTGGTCTGTGTCGCAACGCCCATAATGAGCGAAACGATATTTTCAATTTCCTGTGAACGGCTGGCGAGTGATTGAATGGCACTGGAGGATTCGACCACAAACTTTTCAATCTGTTCCATCTGCTCAACAACCTGGCCTACGACTTTATTGCCTTCCTTCGATTTGTGCTCCATATCGCCAGCTTCTTCTGCTACGCTCGACGAGCTGTGAGCAATGTTTTGAATAACGGTCGACATTTCGTTCATTGCTTTGGCTGCTTCCCCGGAGGACAACTCCTGGTTGGCAATTTCGATGTTGATTTCCCGCATGTTTTCGGTAATTTCCTCTACCGTTTTGCTGTTCTTTTCGGAAAACTCATACAAGGATTTAGCCGAATCTGTTACAGCATGCGAAGTTAGACGCACTTTGACCATCATGTCGTTAATTTTACGAATCATAATGTTGAACTTGTGATTAACAACACCGAGATCGTCGACGCCCGATTTCAGTTCGACATTCAAGTTGCCTTCGCTTACTTCTTCAATACCTTTAATCAGCTCTTTGATGGGCTTCATGGTCATTCGCGAAACGAAGAACTGAAGCAAGAAAATGAGCACAAGGAAAATGAGCATGATTGAAATGCCGCTGACCAGCAGCGTGTGCAGACCGTTAGGCACAGCGCTCGCATCTACATCCGCCGCGAAGAAAGCAAATACGTTGCCACCGCTGTCTTTGATTGGATAAAGAATTGTCGTCCAAATGCCAAAATCATCAGTGTAAAAGCTGGTGAATGTAGGCACTCCGGTTTTCAACATTTCCTCTACAGCGGTCGACATTGCTGCTGGCTGCTCATACATCGTGCCAACACCCATGTTTTCAGCGGAGAAGGCTTCTACGAGACTTGTAGGCATAGCAATAATTGACGTTTGATTGCCATTCGTCAGCTCCGTTCCGAATACATAAGCCTGTGCGATATTCGGGTTATATTTATGTATCAGATCCAGCGTTGCTTTCAATTCCAATTGGGTGGCGCCTTCGTAGCTTTTCTCGGCAATGGCTTGCTGGATTTTCGCAGGTTCCATTTCCTGTGCCCATTCCTGTGTAATGGCGCTAATTTGTCCACGAAGCTGCTTAATCAAAATATCCTTCTGAATGATGTAGCCTGATGCAATTAAAATGGATCCAATCAATACGATGTTAAAGAAGGCAAGCAGCAAATTTTTAGAAAAAAAGGACATTCTTTTTATGAATTGCATTCTGTCAACGCTCCTATATGTATGATGTAATGCTACTTTCAAAAATGATTGTGACGGTTCGTTCACGGCTCGGTCATCCGGCTGTTGCAGTAGACTGCATTCTATTTGCTTCCCACCCATGACTGTGACTAAAGTTCTATTGTCAAAACTTGTTATGTCCCGATTCGCACTTTAGCCTTATACCGGTTTGTTTATCAGAAAATTCTAAACATTAACCACTCCCTCGCTTTTCTACTCTATATCTCTCTATATGATCTGTCGAAAGTTTCCCCTCAAACTAGTTCAATACATTATTCAACAGATACTACTAATACTATCGACCTATTCAATACGAATAGTAATAGATTTTGCTAAATTGTTATTTATCTTATGTAAAAATTTATACAACAGTTAAAACGAAAACAAGCGAACGACAGGAAATCCCTGTGTCCGCTTGCCCTCAAACCGAGTATAACAGCTTGCTTCAACGACTATATCACTTGCCTGACCACACCACTGTAATTTCGTAATAGCCATCTTTGTCCCGGTCAGGAGCACCGGTAATCGTTACAGCTAGATCGTCATCCTTTTTGCCTACCATCGTTAATGAATTGCTGCTTACATCCTCTGAAGTATCCGTCAGCTCTTTCGTTTGGAAATAGGCTTTGTAGACTACGCCAAGCGAGTCCAATCCATTTTTCGTCTCATAGACGAAGTACACCGATTTCTTGTTGTCCCGGTTATTTTCCACCGTCTCTTTTATTTTCGCATCTTTCGGAATCGGGAAATCTGCCGGCAAATATTTCGGGCGCTGGCCTGTGTACACATTGCTATTGGTTCCACCGCCTCCGGTGGAGGAGCTGCTGCCGATGGTTACCTTATTGCTTCCTGCATCGTAAGTAACGGGCACATTCAAAGCATCTGCAATCGAGCGCACCGGCAAGTAGGTCGAGCCATTATAAGTAATTGGAGCCTGCTTGGCGCCATTGCCATCAACTAGCGAGTACGCGCTGCCATTAAGCTCGATTTTTAAGCCATTATTCAAATAAGCTTTAATTTGCTCCAAGTTGCTTCCTGCATATACGCCTGCCGAGCCGGTAAGCACCATGCCGAACACCGCTGCGGAAATGACCATTTTTTTGCTTTTCACATCTATCTACCCCTGTCTATTGAAAATAATATTCCCCCCAATCCTTACCTCCTCTGGATGCTCCTAAAACCATTTTCTGCAAAAATAGTTCTAATTTCCTTGCCGCGCTTCAGCAGCTATCTTGAAGCCTACGACTCAGGAACCAGCAGCAGGGCTGTACATGCGCGTTTCTTCAAGCAGCCTTACGACTTCCTCCAAATGCTTATCTAGCGTAATCGGATTGTAATTCCCCCATATTGGGTCGACGATATAGGCGCTGCCGCTGCGGACGGCGGGCAAACTGTTCCATATCGGATGATTCAAAATCGCCCGTCCTTGCTGTTCATCCACCCCGGTAGGGGCAAGCGAAAAAAACACCCGGTCACCCGCGTAAACCGGCAGCTCCTCAAGCCGTATCGGCATCCATTTCAGCTGCTTGTTCCGCTCCGTCAATGCTTTCAAACGCTCAGGCAGCTTAAAGCCGATCCCCTCATAGAGCGTATGCCCAAAATGATGCGTCCCATACATATACAGCGTCTGATCCACATAAACGAACGCCGAAGCCGTCTCGCCCGGACGGATACAACAGCCTAGCCGCTCGCGCGCCAGCACCGCCTTTTCCATATAGCCCGCGATCCACTCCTCCGCCTCCTTTTGTCTGCCCAGCAGCTCGCCCACCGCACGCAGCCGTCCATACACATCATCGTTCCAGCTCACATGCGCCATAGGAGCAATTTTTACCAATTGATCGATGAGCGCTGCCTTTATAAAGCTGGGGTACAAAATTAAATCGGGATTGAGCTGCATAATTTGCTCCGCATCAATCGGCTCCTCAATGCCATGAACGCCGCGCAGCGCCTCCTCCTCAAAAACAGGAAACATCGCGCTGTTCACCGCTATCGGGCGAATGCCAAGCGCCAGCAGCTCGCCAATGTATTGAATCGAAAATATACGCGGAGCGCGACCGAATTCCTGCATATATTGCGTCGGTGTAAGTCCGGTCGTCTGCTTGAAGCGCCGGCTGAAATAATATTCATCCCCGAAGCCGACCCGCCCGGCAATTTCGCGAACGCGGGCCGTTTGGCTGAGCAGCAGCTGCTTTGCCCGCTCGATCCGCAGTGCAGTCAAATAAGCAGTTGGCGTGCTGCCCGTTAATGCTTTGAACTTTTCCCCATATTGCCAGCGGCTCATGTTCACTTCCTGTGCCAGACGCCCAATCGAAATTTCCTCTTTGTACGAATGCTGCATAAAAGAAATCGTCCGCTCCACTGCCCCTCTGGCATCCGGCTCGTCCTCCTCTTTGTGCTGGCGCTTCAGCACCTCCAGCATGAGCTGCTGAAACTGAATATGGCGCTGAAGCGCCTCCAGCTTTCCAAGGGGCGGCTTGCCGCGAAGCGACAGCAGCATATCCTCCAATAATGCAAATGGTTCAAAAACCATTTCGCCGCCATCCGCAAGCAGCTCCTCATCCTGTGCACCGATCTCGAAAGAGAGCTCGTATAATCGAATCGGCTGAAAAGCTTCGCTTTCGACGCCGATCGCTGTGTTGGGCGCCAGCAAAAAGCATTTGCCGTATGCAGCGGGATGGCTCACCCCGTTAATCGTAATGGTGCCCTGCCCCTGCGTGACGGCCAGCAGCGTATAGGCGGTCAGCCAGACGAAGGCCCGCCCTTTACCCTGCTCTTCATCTTTCCGGCAGTCATAGAGCCGATACTCCAGCCCCGAGAACAAAAGTGCTGGAGGAAGCGCAGCCGCTTGTCCATCATGCTGATATGCCATCCTTTACCTCCCGCTAGTGATAACCGTTATCAATATATGCTCCCATTATAAAAGATTCCGGGAGAGGCGTAAACGGCTCATAGCTAAGGCTTCATATTATTACGATTATACTCGTATATGGCTTGCTCTTAGCCGCTTATTGCTTCGCTAGCAGCTCATTCGTCATTTCATCCAGCAGCCAATCAAGTGTAAGCGGATCGTTGAACGACCAGCGTTTGCCCACGATGTAGGCATGGCCATTTTTCACCGCAGGGATGTTTTTCCACACAGCGCCGTTAATTATTTCTTCCGTGCCCTTCTTGGCATCCTCGTTGTCATCCTGCAAAATCAGGAATATATGGTCGCCAGCAAAATCCGGCAGCGCCTCTAGCGATATTTCCTTCCACAAGTCCTTGCCGTCCTTGAACAGCTCGCCTACTTTGTCCGGCGCTTTAAATCCGAGTGCATCATACATCGTTGGCCCCAAACGCTGCGGCCCATAAATGTACAGCTTGCCGTCTACATGCACGACGAACGCGGAAGCTGTTCCACCCGCTGCAACAACTGGCTTCAGCAGCTCACGCTTCTCTTCGCTTTTCGCCTCATATTTTTTAATCCAATCTTCAGCTTGCTCCGGCTTGCCGACAATTTCGCTCAAGGAGCGCAGACGGCTAAAAATGTCGCCGCTGTAATCAATGACCACCGTTGGGGCGATTTTGGACAATTCCTCGAACTCCGCCGCATCCAGGAAATTTGGCACGATAATAAGATCAGGCTCCAGCGCCAGCACCTTCTCCAAATTCGTCGATACGCCCTCACCGCTAACGTCTGCGATACCTTGCAGCTTCTCCTCACCAAGAACCGCTTTGGCATTCAGGAAGTTCGTACCTACCATTGGAAAACCAAGCGCCATCATCTCGGAAGCATAATAATGCGCAACAATTCGCTGCGGATTGCTTGGCAGCTCTACCTCTCTGCCCATTACATCCTTATAAATGCGGGCTGCAGCCTGCTCTTCCGTCGCTGCTGGCTGTGCAGATGCAGACTCAGTTGCTGCTGCGGCAGGCGTCGAGCCCGCACCCTCCGCTGAATGGCCTGCATTCGAGCCGCAGGCTGCAAGCAGCAGCATGAGCAAAGCTGCCGCGCTCACAAAAATCAATCGTTTTGAAGCAGAAAACAACGAAACAAACATAAGACCTCTCCCTTTTATATGATAATAATTCTCAATGATAGCTTCTTTATTCTACTCTGCCCTTTTGCTTCCTTCAATGGACTTTTTCACAGTTTTGCATAGACGAATTTTGCGGAGGCCCAACCTGAATTAAACGGCTGCCAACAATAAAAAAACCACTGGGTTACAGTGGTTTTTTGTCAAGCTCTGCCTTTTCCGGCTTCTCTACATCCAGCACATCCATGAGGAACATGAAGATGGGAATACCGATGATGAGTCCCCATATGCCCATATAATGCTGGGAGAAGATGAGGATGATAAATGTGTAGAACATCGGAAGCTTTGTTTTGTGCGCATACAGCCTTGGATTCAGGAAATACGTCTCCACCGCGTGTATGAACAAAATAATGCCGATCGCCCACAGCACCATCGGCAGCCCGCCAATCTGGTAGCCGATAATACCAATCGGGATGAACGAAATGATAACGCCTGCCACCGGAATCAGACTGAGCAGGAATACCATAATCGTCAGCGCGATCAAATAGGGGAAACCGAGTATCCAGAGCCCAATCATCGTCAGCGCTGTATTAAACAGGGCTATCAGCAGTTGTACCTCTATCACCTTGCCGAAGGAGGAAGCAAATTTGCTGCCGAAATAATGAAACTCCCGGTATGCCCAGGAAATTTTGCTATAGCGGAATTTCTCGGTAAACTGATCGACCTTGTTTTTTTGCAAAAGGTAGAAAAAGCTGAGCAAAATTACGAACAAAATAATTTCCAGCCATTTTCCCAGCTTCATAATATAATCAACGGCACTGCCCAAATACTTCTGGTAGTCCACCTTCTCTAAAGCATCGACCAGTACTCCGACAATCTGGTTGTCTTGAGAGGTGTCTAAAAACCTCGTAATATTATTAATCATATCCACAACTTGATTGATCATTTTAGGCAAATAATTAGATATCCCGAATACTAATCCGGTCACAAGCAATACGTATAACACAACCGTCACCAAAATTGGCGATATCGGAAACAGCTTGCTGAGCTTTTTCGTAATAAATCCTTCAAGCCGTCCCATAACGAACGTTACAAGAAAGAGGAGCAGCAGTAAATTGAGCATATTGTGAAGGCTGTAGAACAACAGTACAACCAACATAATAAACAATATTCTCCTTACAACCGGATGGGCAAAAAATGTGCGCAACGCTTCCATAGACTTCCCTCATTTTTATCTAGTCTCGTCTCTTTGAACCCTTTCACCTTATACGGCGCAAGCCTGTACATGTTTCACTTTTTTTGTAGAAGGCTGCCGATTAAAGCAATATGTTCATCACTAATAGTACCTGATACCTAAGCGAGACACAAGCAGTCACCGCGCTTTTATCCTTCATATAAAAATCAAACAAAATCATAAATTTACGGCATCGCAACTAGCTGGGTCAAACCTTTAAGATAAAGGAGGATTGAACATTAGCTGATTATAAGCAATCCGTTCGTTGGAGGGGATCTATGACTACGATGATGCTAAAAGATAAAGTCGTCTTTATTACCGATGCGGACAGCGGCTCTGGAAGAGCGCTTTTCCGCCTTTTTGCCGAGCAGGGCGCGCATTTTATTTTAAATAGCATGTCGGGCGGCGCCCAGATTAACGAGGAGCTCAAGCGAGCTAGCGCCTTAGGACTCCAGGTCTTCGTGAGCGCTGCAGATCTTTGCAGCAGCAGTGGGCTGCAAGCGATGCTGGAGCAAGCAGCGACCAAACTTGGCCGAGCAAATGTAGATGTGCTCATTCATAATAATGATCTCATGAAACCTATCTCTATTGAATATGGCGAGGAGGCTTTGTTTCGAGATCTGCTGCATACGAACGCTAAATCCGCTTTTATATGCACGAAGATAGTCGGCCAGCATATGGCTGATGCCGGGTCAGGGTCGATCATCTACGTCTCCTCGATTCATGCGCAGAAGCCGACCGGCTCCTCCTTCGCCTACAGCGCGTCCAAAGGCGCAGTCAGCATGCTGGCGAAAGAAGCAGCTCTCGTACTCGGACGCAGCGGTATAACTGTCAATACGATTGAGCAGGGCCCAATAGAAGGCGATGATAAGCGGTTCGCGAGCGAGCTATCCTCGCTGTATGAGGATTACGCTTACAAAGTGCCAAATGCAGTACTCGGCAGCTATGATGATTTGGCGCAGCTTGCCCTATTCTTATCCTCTGGTGAGGCGCGATATATCAATGGCGCAGACATTCGGCTAGATGGCGGATTTTTGCAGCATTATATGGATTTCAATATGAAGCGTCCCCCAGAGCTGAGCGATCAAGGAGGATGAGCATGGACCTGACAGGCAAGGTAGCTCTCGTAACAGGCGCAGGAACAGGCATCGGCCAAGGTGTCGCCATTCAGCTCGCACAATGTGGCGCAAAGGTCGTCATTCATTATAATCGCAGCGATGCCGGAGCGAAAGAAACGCTAGCGCAAATTCAGGCAGCCGGCGGCGAGGCCGTGCTAGTGCAAGCCGATGTTGCCAGCAAAGCGGAAATTGAACGATTAATGAAGCAAGCCGCACATGCCTTTCCTGCAGCGGAGGGTGACGGAACAATCGATATATTAGTCAACAATGCTGCGTTGCAGCTTAATTATGGGCTATTTGACCATGACGAAACGTCCTTTGACCGCATGATGAACATTAATTTGAAGGGTTATTGGCAGTGTATGCAAGCCGTTATTCCTTTTATGAAAAACAATCCTGCCGGGGGCCGTATCATTCTCATCTCCTCGGTTCACAGCAAGCGGCCAACTGATTTTGACGCTGTTTATTCCATGACCAAGGGCGGCATTCGCATGCTCGGACGGGAAGCTGCAATCGAGCTGGCTAAGTATGGCATCACCGTCAATACCATAGAGCCTGGGCAAATTGACGTTGGCGTACAGTCTGCAAGGGATTCTCGGCACATTGGCCCGGCTGACTCAAACCCTGACGCAGTAAAGCCCGTACGCCCAAAGCGGGATATCCGCAAAAAGTTTCCGCTCGGACGTGTCGGCAAGCCGCTTGATGTCGCCCGGCTCGTCTGCTTTATCGCATCCGAAGAAAGCGAATTTATGACCGGCTCCGCCATCCGTTTGGACGGGGGCAGCATGCTGTTGTAGCAGCCGAGTAAGCCAAATTATAACGATAATAGAGGAGTGACGGTTATGATGAATAAAGAAACGTACGAGGAAACGCTAGCCCATGTGCGAACAAGCTCGAGTCCGACAGAGCTGCGCATTACTGATATCCGGTTCACTGACATTGTAGGAGGCCCTTTCCATAGCAGCCTCATTAAAGTATATACGAATCAGGGGCTGGTCGGATTTGGCGAAGTGCGTGACGGAGCCGATAAAGTGTATGCACAAATGCTGAAGGCACGGCTGCTGGGCGAAAATCCCTGCCATGTTGATAAGCTGTTCCGCCGCATCAAGCAGTTCGGCGGCCATGCCCGTCAAGGCGGCGGTGTAAGCGGCATTGAAATTGCGTTATGGGATTTGGCGGGAAAAGCGTATGGCGTTCCTGTCTATCAAATGCTGGGCGGACGCTTTCGTGACCGCATCCGCATGTACTGCGATACGGAAGTCGTAGGCAAAGACACCGGCAAGGCTATGGGCGAGGCGCTCAAGAAACGCATGGACGAAGGCTTTACTTTTCTAAAAATGGATCTCGGCATTGGCCAGATCATCCATGAACCGGGCACTCTAAGCGCCCCGCTCGGCTTTCTTGAGGAAATGCGGGAAAAATCGCGCAACCGCTACAATCAAAATTTTGATGGCATGACAGATGATCAGCTTCGCGAAATAACGAACCGCCATTATGATATTTATAATATTGCTCACCCGTTTACCGCCATTCAGGTGACTGAAAAAGGGCTTGATCTGCTTGAGCAATATGTGGCAGATGTCCGTTCCGTCATCGGCTATCAGGTACCGCTCGCCATTGACCACTTTGGACATATCGGGCTGGAAAGCTGTATCAAGCTTGGCCGCCGCGTCGAGAAGTTTAACCTCGCTTGGATGGAGGATATGCTGCCGTGGCAGTATACCGAGCAATATGCTAAGCTTGCACGAGCAGTGGCAACACCGATCTGTACGGGCGAGGACATCTATTTGAAGGAAAACTTCAAGCCTTTGCTGGAAGCAGGCGGCGTATCCGTCATTCATCCGGATGTGCTCACGAGTGGAGGAATTTTAGAGACGAAAAAAATCGGCGATATGGCGCAGGACTACGGCGCAGCAATGGCTATCCATATGGCAGAGAGCCCGATTGCCTGCCTCGCGGCGGCTCACGTCGCAGCAGCAACGGAAAATTTCCTCGCTCTCGAATACCATTCCTGCGAGGTGCCTTGGTGGGATGATATTATGATTAGCAGCAAGCTGCCAAACAAGCTGGTGCAGAATGGCTTCATAACTGTCAGCGATGCGCCTGGACTAGGCATTGATGATTTGAATGACGAGGTGCTTGCCGAGCATCTGCATCCCGATGTTCCTGGCATCTGGGAGTCCACTGACTCGTGGAACAAGCTGCTGTCGAACGACCGTTTGTGGAGTTAGTCAACAGGAAGGATACGAAAGCAACATTATTCTAAAATAAATAAGTGTTCATAAGAAGCAAGCTGCTTCACATGCCCTAAGGGGATTAGTGAAGCAGCTTGTTTGTTTTTGCTTTTTTGCTATTTATTTCAGACTTTTACCACTTGGAAGGATCAATGTCCCCGGGGTTAAGTCCTGCCCATACGTTCGGTACGTTCACCGCAGGCGGGTCGTCAAATACGAGAAACGCGGTCGGCAGATAACGCCCGCCTTCACTTTTAGAGGAGGGCTTATTAATGAGGTCGCCACCCTCCTTAATCAGCACGGAAGAGGAACCGCCATCCAGATTGGCTGCAATGACCGCGCCATGCTCCAGCATAATTTGCTGGCAGTCATACAGATCGGCGCCAATGCTGTAGCCGATCTGCCTCCCGTCAATGACGAGGAACAAAATCGAGCCGTCCTCCTTCTGCCCCATCACCGTCCGTGGCGCGACGCCCCAGCCATCGGCGTGATTTTTGATCAAGCCTTTGCGTTCACAATCATTCGCGGCTCGAAGCTGACCGCCTCAGATATGCCCAGCTTCATAAGCTCCTTGATCGAATAGCGGCCTGCCAGCATTTTACCTTGCTTGTCCAGCCCGACAATTTGCGCGCTTGCATCCTTGCCAAGGCCGTTATAATAAATTTCCCCCTGCGTAATGACAAGCCCAATCGGCTGAAAGCCATTGCCCTGCCACTCTGGATCGGCAAACCCTCCGGCATTGACGCCAGCAATGGCACCTGTCCGCTTGACCATGCTTCCTACCTTCTCGCCTCGGCCCGCTTTCTCCGGTACGACGAGCCGGATTTTCGTCGGGTCCTTCACCGTCATGAGAAAACCGTGATAACCTTTGCCATCGACTTCCTCTACGCTGGTCAGTGACTCTGCAGCATGGTCGCCTGCACCAGTCGGCAGCGTAATTTGATGGGTGTCCAGCTCCTCGCCCATCTCCTGAAACTGCTTGGCATAATCGGCTACACGATCGGCAAGTCCCTGCTCGCCGATTAAATATTTTGCCAGAAAGCGGTGCTGGGTTGTAATTAACGCATCCGCCAGCTTATAGCGAAAGCTCGTTCCTGAAGCGGTAAAGAAAAACCAGCTCAGAAAAAGCAGGGATGATATCAGGATGGCAGCGAATAACGCTGCCACTACCCGCCAAAAGCCAGGCTTCTTGCGTTTGCGTTTGTTCACAGGAGAACTGTTCTTCCTTGCAGAAGTACGGCTTCCCATCGACGGGGCAGAATGTGGTGCATGCGGTAAATTTGAAATGGTGCCCACTCCCTAATCCATAAATTTGATCAATGAACAGACGGGTGTAGGAGGCAAGTTGTTGCAAGCGGGCTGCTTTTCACAAATCATTCCTTTATTGCCGCTGAAATTGTTATAATGGACGGGAAGTATTAAAGGCATTACAAAAACAGGAGTGCACCTATTGGAGGTAGAGAAATGACTGCAAACCAAGCAGGCTATGAAGTAACCAGCTTTACAGATACGTATCAGATCTATGAGCTTAAAGAAGATGCGACTCATTCCCGCGTCCTTATCTGCCCTGAGCGCGGCGGCATCGTAATCGGCTGCCAGCTGCAAGGCCAAGAGCTGCTGTACCTTGATCGCGATACCTTTATTGATCCAGATGCCAATATTCGCGGCGGCATTCCCGTCTTGTTTCCGATTTGCGGCCAATTGCAAAATGGTGCCTATGAATGGGATGGCGTAAGATATAATATGCGTAATCATGGCGTAGCCCGCCAAGCATCATGGGACGTTGAAGGGCAGTCTACCGACAATGGAGCCTCGCTTACGCTTTCTTTGGAAAGCAGCGCACAGACGCAGGCGGCCTATCCCTTCAACTTCAAGCTGACTTTCACTTACCGCTTGAAGGATGGCAAGCTGAGCATTGAGCAAGCATACAGCAATTTGTCCGAGACCAGCATGCCTGTACATGCCGGCTTCCATCCTTATTTTGCAATTGCCGAAAAAAATCTGACTTATCGCTCTGACGCGCAGCAAGCGCTGGATTACAACGACAATCAGGTCAAGCCGTTTGCAGGCCCGCTGGATTTGAACGGTCTCGTTGAATCGGTCGCTTTGCTGGATGCTACTACACCGGAAATTTCCTTTCCCTTCGGAGATCAGCAAATTAAGTTGAGCTACAGCGAAGTATTCGGAACAACCGTCATTTGGTCGGTAGAAGGCAAGCCTTTTATATGCGTCGAGCCATGGACTGCCCCGAATGAAGCATTAAACCACAAAAAAGGACTTGTCATGGTGCAGCCGGGCCAAGCTTTGGAAGCCAGCTTCACGATTGAACTGAAGGCTTAATTTAGCTGCAACAAGGTGAAACGGCTGTCGCCGTCCTTTTGGCGGCGCAGCGCGTTTTAAAAAAGGTACTGCTCTTGACCAGCATGTGAACATGCCAGCCGAGGGCAGTACCTTTATTTTGACTATAGCTTATTCTACCGCTATTTTTAGTGCTGCTGCTGCATTTGCGCTAGTTTGCGCGCTTTCCTCTTGCCGTCTGGACGCTGCCTCCATCAACCCTTTAATGTAGCCTACCCCGAACAAACGTCCCAGCAGCTCATAGCCGGGATTATCATTCGTTTCGCCTTCCATTGTCGGCACATGATCGGGCCTTGCTGGCCCCGTGAAGCCGACATCATAGTAGGTGTACATGGCCTCCAGCATGTCGGTAATGCCATCATCGTGGAACGTTTCCTCAAATTTCTCCGCTGTGCCGCGCACATCTCTAAAATGAACAAAAAACATTTTATCCTGCCCGGCAAAATGGCGAATGACGCTGGGGATATGCTCCCCCGCCGTCGCCAGCGTGCCTTGGCATAACGTAATGCCATTATAAGCGCTTGGCACAAGATCAATGGCGCGCTGCAAAGCATCTGCACTGCGCAGTATACGCGATACGCCGCGAATCGGCGTAATCGGCGGATCATCGGGATGCAGCGCCAGCTTCACCTTCGCTTCCTCCGCCACAGGCACAATCTGCTCCATAAAATAATGCAGATTTTCCCACAGCTGCTGCTCGGATACGATGCCTGCTTCGGTAAGCGGGGCATCCCGCATTAAGCTGTGATCGTAGCTGGAGACGAGCGCACCTCCCCGTGTACGTGTCGTCGTGGAGGTGCGGAACCAATTGAACTGAGCCATAAAATTGTAGCAAAGCACAGGAATACCGGCCCTTCCCATATTGACAATAAACTGCTGAAAGGTTTCAATTTCCGCATCGCGCCCTGCGGTTCCAAGCTTAATCTCATTGCTTGGCGGCATTGATTCAATAACGGCCAGTTCAATGCCGCTGTCCGCAAAACGCTGCTTCATGCGAATAAGAGGCATAAGCTCCCAAGGTTTTTCGCTTTTTTCGTCCCATGCCAGACCGCTCACCGCATAATTGATATCCATTTGCTTCGCGAGCTGCCATAGACGGTCAGGCCGCGACGAGAAAAATTCTGCCAGCTGCATTACTAATTCCTCCTATTTCGTATTACAAGCGATGCAACGATTGCTTGAATTAAGATTTCCCCGCTTTGGCGGCTAGTTCCTTGCCCAGCTTGTCGATTTTATTGAATGCGTCTTCAATCGATTGCTGGCCGAAGGAGACGGCATCCATTTCTTTTTTGTACGTATCCACCCATTCTGAAAATCCGGCAGCCGGCGAATAAAACGGCAGTGCCTTATCCACCGACATATCGTAAATCTCCTTGCCTAGCAAATCCTTGGCTTCAAGCGTCGGCTCAAGCTGCTTGAATATTTCCGGATTAATGGGCAAGCCGCGCGTCAAGCCAAGTGCCTTGCCCGCCTCTTGATCCGTTATAAACCATTTCACAAACTTCTTCGCTTCCTCTTTGTTTTTCGAATTGGCGCTTACGCTGAGGAAAATCGTCGACTGCGCCCAGCCGCCGCCAGCCGGTCCCGTCTGCAAATTGACAACGCCCAGCTTGCCTGGCATCAGCTGCTCCAGTGCGCTTACGGAGCCGGTCGTCGCACCTCGGGTCATCACCACACCGGAAGCCATAGGGTCAGCTTGCGGGTCATTTTCCAAGAAAGATGCGGCTAGCTCGGCTGGTGGAACGATTTTATTTTTGCGGAAATCATCATAAATGCCATAAAACTTCATGAACAGCTCCTTATCGAGCGTGAACGTCTTGCCTCCGTCCGACATAATAGGCGGTTTGCCCATCGCCGTCTGGTAATAGTTGAAGCCATCCCATGTCGATGTATCACCAATCGGATATTTGCCCTCAGGCAGCTTGGCACGGGCATCTCTCGCCCATTGAAAAAATTCATCATACGTCCAATCTTTATGCGGTAGCGGGATGCCGAGCTGCTCCAGCTCTGTCTTGTTGTAAGCGAAGCCCTGCGCGTTCTGGCTGAGCGGAATGCCATACAGCTTGCCGTTTATTTGCAAATTTTTCAGCACATTCGGGTCCACAATGCCGGTCAAGTCAATGTCGGATAAATCCTCCAGTTGGCCTCTGGATACGTATTCCTGAATGTAAGCCGCATCCATTTGCAGTACGTCGGTAATCGACTTGGAGGCTGCCAGTGTCGGAAGCTTCTGCCAATAAGCATCCCAGGCCATAAATTCCGGCTTGAATTTCACATTTGAAAACTGCTGAGAATAAATGTCCAGCGCTTTTTTCGTCGCTTCATGACGGACGTCTGATCCCCACCACATAATGCTGAGCGTCGTCGCTGCCTCGCTTGCTCCCCCAGCCGCCGCCGTCTCCGTTGCCGAGCTTGGCTCCGTACCCTGATTGCCCACGCTCCCGCTATTGCTGCTGCATGCGGTCATTGTCAGCACTACAGCGAGCGTCAGCATTGCCCAGCCTTTGCTTTTCAGCCACCTTTTTCCCATTATCCGCTCATCCCCTTCAAATGAAATACCTTTTTCTAGAAGCGCTTTTCATAAAAAGCCGTTACCCTTTGAGTCCTGTTGTAGCAATACCTTCTACAAAGTGCTTTTGGGCCAGAAAAAAGATGACAACGGAAGGCAAAATCGACAGCAACGACATCGCAAGCAGCTGCCCCCACTGAATATCGAACTGGTCAATGAACATGCGCAGCGCAAGGCCGACCGTAAACTTCTCAACCGAGCTTAAATACAGCACCTGCGCAAAAAAATCATCCCAGCTCCAAATAAAGGTGAATATTCCCACTGTCACAAGCGCTGGCTTAATGAGCGGAAAAATAATCCGCAGAAAAATGCCGTAGACAGAAGCACCATCGATTTTGGCTGCCTCATCGAGATCACGCGGGATGCCGCGAATAAACTGCACCAGCAAAAAAATAAAGAAGGCGCCGCCACCGAAAAAATGCGGCAGCACAAGCGGAACATAGCTGTCGACCATCCCCAGCTTGTTGAACAAAATGTACTGCGGAACGACCGTCACCTGGCCAGGCAGCATCATCGTCAGCAGCAAAATCGAAAACCAGAAGCCTCTAAGCCCGAAATACAAGCGGCCGAAGCCATAAGCTACAATGGCCGCTGTCAAGACGCCGCCTGCTACATTGCCCAGCTCCATCAGCAGCGTATTGCCGAAAAAGTGGGCGAACGTATATTCGCCGGAGAAATGCCAGCCCTTGCTGTAATTTTCCCACATAGGGTTGGAGGGCCAAATGGTCGGCAGTCTCAGCTCGGACGTTTTTTTGAGCGAAGCGCCCACCCACCAAATGACGGGATAAATCATGATGAAGGAGAACAACGCCAGAAATACATGATCGAAGCTTTTTGCCCGCAGCCTGCTCATTTCGCTTTCCCTCCATCCGACTCGTAAAATACCCAATAGCGGGAAGCGGCAAAGTTAATAATGGTCAGCAGCGCTACGATTACGAGCAGAATCCAGGCCAGGGCAGAGGCATAGCCCATCTGGTAATGCTTAAACGCTTTTTCATAGAGGAACATGGCGTACATGTAGGTTGAGTTAATGGGCCCGCCCTTCGTAATAATGTAGGCGGACGTAAACGTTTGAAAGGAACCGATAATGCCAAGCACCAGGTTGAAAAACATAACGGGAGAGAGCATGGGGAGTGTAATGCTGAAAAATTTTCGCGTCTTGCCCGCTCCGTCCACCGACGCGGATTCGTACAGCTCCTGCGGAATTTGCTTAAGCCCCGCGAGAAAAATAACCATGGTGGAGCCGAACTGCCACGTATTAAGCAGGATCAGCGTAGCCAGCGACGTATCGGGATTGGATATCCAGGCGACGCCTTGAATGCCGAACCAGCCAAGCACCTGATTCACATACCCGTCCAGGCTGAACATATTGCGCCACAGCGCCGCTACTGCAATGCTGCCGCCGATGAGCGACGGAAAATAAATCGCAGTGCGGTAAATATTCATGCCGCGCAAGCTTTTATTCAGCGCCATCGCCACCATTAGCGAGAAAAACAGCTTCAGCGGCACGGAGAACAGCACGAACATGAACGTAACCTTGAGCGACGTAGTGAATGTGGAATCATTCGTAAAAATGTTGACGTAGTTGTCCATCCCGGTCCACTGCGGCGCTTCGAGCAGCGAATACTCTGTAAAGGATAAATAAAATGACTGGGCAATCGGCCACAACGTCAGCAGTAAAAATCCTAGCAGCCATGGTGAAATAAATACGTAACCAGCCAAATGGGTAATCCGGTTATCTTTACGCTTCACCCCATTTCTCCCCTCCCTTTGATTATTCGAGTCGGTTGCTTGCCTGAGTCAGTTGCTTTTTGTCTAGCCTTACTTTATACGAAAACGCTTTCATAAATGAAGGAGACAATTTTATGATATGGTTGGATTTTTTTATAGTCCGCTGCTTAAAACCTTAAAAACGTCGCATCGACAAATTTGCCGCTACCTGCAACAATAAAACTATAGCTTGAACAGCTCTACCCTTGAACCAATTACAGTAGCGAAAAGAGGTGCTGCAAGATGAAGTTCGATAATCAGGAAGATATAAGGCAATTGACCCCGCTTTGGGAGGGTGAGCGCTTTGAGAATGGCCGCCCTAAAGTAGATGAAGATATATTGCGCCGTATGCGAAAAATAACGCTGGAGGAAGCGTGGGGCCCGCTGTGGAATCGCGGCTATACGTTTCAATTCGAAGGAGAGTTCAAAATCATGCATCCCGAGCAGGTGATGGTCGGACGTGCGGTTACTGCGGTCATGGTGCCCAAGCGCCCCGACCTGCATGAAACGCTGCTTGATTACGGGCATGAACAGGAGGATCGCCACGGCTTTTTCAACCAATGGGTCATTGATTCGCTCGTGGAGGATGATGTCGTCGTCGTGGACATGTTCGATAAAATTCATAGCGGCACTTACGTTGGCGGCAATTTATCTACGGCGATTGCCACCCGCACGAAGCGCGGCGGCGCTGTAATCTGGGGCGGTATTCGCGATAATCAGCAGGTGAAGGAAATCGGCGGCATTAACGTCTATTATCGGGGCAGCGATCCGACAGCGATTGCCGATGTGACGATGGTCGGAATGAACGTGCCAACACGTATCGGCAAGGCGATATGCATGCCAGGGGACGTCGTGCTGGGCACGCCTGCGGGGGTTATTTTTATTCCGCCGCATTTGGCTGAGCTGACCGTTGTACAGGCGGAGAAGTCGCAGGTGCGCGACGTATTCGGCTTCATTCGCCTTAAGCAGCAGGTGTATTCAACGGCGCAAATAGACGCTGCGTGGAATACAGCCCTTTGGCAGGACTTCATCGACTGGTTTAACAACGATGAAGCCGCAGCGGAATATCGGCATTTGAGCTGGGACGATGAGCTTGAGGATGCGAAGAAGAGAGAGCATGATGGGCCGCGGAGCGATGTGCGTCTATAGGCGATGTAGATACATCGTTCATTTACGATTGGTAATCTTTTAAAGATTTATTTTGAGTTTATTACTTTTAAGCTGCAAGCTGATGACAGAGTTTTGCGGTTGTCAGCTTGTTTAGTTTATGAACATAATTGATATTAGGTAGAACTGTATTGTACTTTTACCAATCTCCGTTGAACAAGATTCCGAAACTTCTTTAGCAACCAGTTGGATATATCCAACGAATTAATGATCTTGGGTACGAATGCCTTGTGCGTATCCCTATCATCTGCCGATTTACTGATGCTGTTATTATTTATTTGTTAAGCTGTAGGTAGATGGTTTTATTATAACACTTCAAAGATTCACCACCTTTCGTGTAATCTTTGAATAGTACTATCTTATTAAGCAACTTCAAAAGAGTTGCTTATTTTCGAATGAAAATCTTTTGATTTCGCCTCTATCGTGTATTCATGTATGCCCTGTCTTTGAAACTTCACTTTCATTGTGGCCATAAAAAATTTGTCAGAACTGTTTTGTAAATCTGTAAAAGTATTTATCGGAATTGTGTATTCGTATTCATCAGCAAATAATCTAGGGTAAATTGACGAACCACATATTAGAATTGCCCCCCAAGTGTGTTTAGTTGTTATTTTAATATCAGGTGGCGGAGTCATTCTATATGGAGCATTTATTATTATTTGCAATTCCTTTTCAGTATCCTTAGTTAATACACCCCCACCCGCTGGATGTAAAGCTAAATACATTCTATTTTCCCCGTAGGAATTAGACTGGAATAACAATTGTGATGTCTTCAAATTTGCTTCTATTACATGCTTTTCAGCATTACCCAAGCTTTCTTTAATCTGTTCAAATTGCGATTTCAATGTATCATTTTTATTATTTAAATATTGAACAGCACAAGCATAAAGTAACAATCCACCAATGAACAAAAGGTTCACAGGATTCTTGTACTCACCACCTAGAATTGCCCCAAGTATAGTAAGAGTCGCCACCGACAATATATTAATTACTATTTTCAACATGGGGAAATTCCTCTATAATTTTAATTAGCGAATTAATATCACTGGTGTTTATTGAAATTAATCCTCTATTGTAAATCGATATATATTGGTTGTCACTGCTTAACATCAGTAAATAAGCAATTGTGTATTTAGCTTGTAATTTTGATTTAAGTAAGGTGCTATTTATTGCTTCATAAGAGCAATCTTCGCCGTCTGGATCAAACATATCTAATTGTTTAATATATCCATCATAATTTTCAAGAATATTATATATGAATTGTGATGAGAATGTCATACGAGTTGCAATAATATCAATTCCCTTTAAATATTTTTCTATTTCATCACAATACTTCTCATTTATATATTCCACAAACAAAAGTTTTGTTTTCTTTTGAAAAAAAGTATTTATATATTGTGACATTGGCATGTTAATTTGATTACCTACCATTTTAGTCCCCCATACGTATTCATCTTTAAGATTAAACACTATATGGATTATCTCAGCATTAATACTATTGAAATGAAATAGACTTGTCTCATCATTGGACATAATCTGCACATTCTGTTTTGCCTTATCTATTTCACTTTTATTATCCACTTTAAAAGTTATAAATTTCATCTTGATCACCTCTTAATCACTATAGTGGTGTAGGGTTTGTAGAAGTTCCAATTGAAACAAGTTTATATCCTCATCATTCCCAAATTCCTCAGCATTAATAAATATTCGATTTCCACCTTCTTTATAAAGTTTTACACTAATCATTGATCTTGTATTTTGATGTCTACTTTCTAAATTAAATGGGTGTTCAAATGAGATATGATGCATTTTCCCATGATCTCGATATTCTTGATCAACTCGTGATTCGGATGTATCGGTTGGATCTATTTCGTAAGATACTTTCCGAGTTTTATCTCCATCTTTTTCAATTTTATCTATTTTAACAGCTCTCCACTCAAAATTACTCTGAATCTTTCTTATCAGTGAATCAGTAACTTTAAATGAAGAAATGTTAAAATCCAGCTTTTCTAATAGCGACTTAACTCTCGCTTTAGAAGCTTCTTCTGACGCCCAGTCAAACTTCATAATCACGTAGCTATTTTCCGTAATCATTAAACTTGATTTACTAAAATATTTATGTTGAACCTTGTTGGTGATGATTGAATCGCCTGTAAATTCAGCAGAATAATAATACCCTAGACTATTCTCTGTAGTTGTAAAACATTCAATAAAACTTAACCCTTTATCCTTTTCTACAATTTGAATATCTGTAAATCCCTCCCCAGATATTTTCCCCTCTGTGATGGGCATTAATATCTTCTCCATTGCTAATTTAACCCTTTGCAAATCTAAACAACCATTGGAATTGGAGAAAAACAAATCTGGCTGATGAGAAGTGCTAAGGCCATATATGACTATGCTCGACATTCACATGACCCCTTTATATGAAATATATCTCAAATAAACCATATGGAGTCGAAAAAGTCTATGCCTATTTGCTTATTTTTCTAAATCCTTCTACTCAGTTTTCAGTGCAGTCTTTCTTGAAAAGAAGGCTAGGAAAGGTTTCCCTACCTTCTTTGCATTCTACAACTATCATTTTTTAGGAATTCTTTTAATCAGTTTATCTTTGTCATCATAGACTAGAATGCATAAATCTTGGAATCCCCCCTTCAATTCGAAGTACTTTTTAATAGCCTCTTCCTTTGACATCGCTTCGCCAAATCGCTCACTCTTGTATGCAATATAATATTTTGTCATAAACAAATACTGACAATTATCTACATTTTTATCAATTTTCTATTTTCACTGGACAACTATTAGTTCGACTAAACCATATAATACTTTCAACTGTATTTGTACCCACATGTCCTCTCCCTGTAATCCCTCACTCCACGAATTGATCAATTTATCCATTTGATTGCAACCATTACTCGAGTCTTCTGAGATATAAAAGAGAACTATACTTTCGTTTAACAAATTCCGGTTTCTTATTTTGCATGGTATAATCATGTTGAATGGAGCTGATTTGGGATGAACGAATTGCTTGATCCTCGTAATGATTTCGTCTTTAAGCGCATTTTTGGCAGTGAAGAAAATAAAGATGTATTGCTCGCCTTTTTAAATCGCACTTTTGCCGAGTCAAATGAACCTCCGCTAACTGAAATTGTACTTTTAAACCCCTATACGGATAAGGATGCTCCGTTGGACAAACAGTCCATTTTTGACATTTGGGCCAAAACATCTGAGGGTAAGCTGATTAATATTGAAATGCAGTTATTCAACAAATACGATATAGAGAAACGTACTCTGTTTTATTGGAGCAAACGGTACTCCAGTCAATTGCAGGAAGGAAATACGTATAAAGAACTCAAAAAATGTGTGACCATTAATATATTGAATTATTCCTTCCTGGCTAATGACCGTTATCATAATGTGTTTCATTTGCGGGAAGACCATACCGGACTTACATTATCCGATGATATTGAAGTCCACTTTATGGAGCTATCCAAGCTAAGCGACCAAATGCTGCCTCATAATGGCGGCTTAATCAATTGGCTTTTATTTCTGAAAGGTGCCGATAAATCAAATTGGGAGGTGCTAAAGATGAATGAACCGACGCTAGGCAAAGCGATGGATACGTTAGAGTTTCTAAGCCAGGATGGGGAAGCTCGCCGTTTGTATGAGGAGCGGCAGAAGTTTTTGCACGATGAGGCTTCCATGATTGAATGGGCTACGGAAAAGGGCATAAAACAAGGGATCGCACAAGGGATTGAGAAAGGAATTGAGAAAGGAATTGAGAAAGGGATTGAGAAAGGGATTGAAAAAGGCGAACGCCAAAAAGCGATTGAAATTGCCAAAAACATGCTGGCATTAGGCATCGAAATTGCGCTTATTGCCAAAGCAAGCGGCTTGTCTGAAGCAGAGGTTAAAGCATTATAACTGGCCTGCCAGACCGTCTATAACACAGAGGGAGTCCGCCACTACGCGGGCTCCCTCTTCCTTTATGCTTCCCAATCTAATGCCCCGCTGACTCCCGGTACTCGCTTGGAGACAAGCCAACCCGTTTTTTGAAAATTTGGCTAAAATAGCGTGAATCCTGATAGCCTACCTTTTCCGCCACCTCGTAGTTTTTAAAATGCGTCGTCTTGAGCATGGCTTTCGCCTTGTCGATGCGGATATCGGTCAAATGCTCGATGAACGTTTTACCGGTATTCGTCTTGAACAGCAAACTCAAATAGGTCGGCGTCATATACACCTTCTCCGCCACGCTTTGCAGCGAAACATGCTGGCATTCCTGCTCCATATAATACATCGTTTTCTTAA
The DNA here is from genome assembly GCF_059609455.1 of Paenibacillus liaoningensis. Classification (NCBI taxonomy): domain Bacteria; kingdom Bacillati; phylum Bacillota; class Bacilli; order Caryophanales; family Paenibacillaceae; genus Paenibacillus; species Paenibacillus liaoningensis. The sequence goes on along the minus strand of NZ_JCAALU010000012.1, from coordinate 34,729 downwards.
TGATGCTGCGATGGCTCTCGCCCTGATAAGGCGACACCGCCTTCCACAAGCTTGTTACAAATTCGCTGACGCAGCGAACCAGCTCATGAAGCGTTTTCATTTTTAGAATGGATAAAATCTCATAAGGTTTATTAGCTACAGCGGCATCCGTATCAGCTAGCACTCTTCGTTCCATTCCCACGAGCAAACGCAGCGTCAGCTCATACATGTGTGAAATAGCAATCGGCCCGCCGCGCATCACACTGCGATAAAACACTTTTACCGCTTCTTCGAGCTGCCCTTCCGACGTCGCCCCCTGGCAAGCATCGTACAGCTCCTTCTCCTTATGCTCCGGATAGTCCTGAAGCGGCACATAAGCACGAAGCTCACTATAATAAATAATTTCGCCAATGCCCTGATAAAATTGATGCTGAAGCGCCTGCCCTGCCTGTTCATAAGAATGCTTCACTTCATGCAAATAGCCACAGGGCTTCCCTACGCCAATCGTAATCGGATCGGAAAATTGCTCACCCAGCATCGCCTGCACATTATCGAGCATCTTCTTCGACACCCAGGAAAACAGCAGCACGAGCCGATGCTCCTCATCTAAAAAAAGAACACTTCCCGCCGGAATGCGCGGCTGCAAATATTCTCTTATTTTCTCCATATAACCGACCCGATCATGCTCATGATGAAAATAGGCCGCTGGCGCAAGCAAAGCTACAGCCGGATACGTAAAATAAGGGTTTATATTCAGCTTCGCCAGCTGCTCCTTCATATTCGTTCGGCCGCCGCCTCTTTCCGACATTAGCTCCTGCAGCAAACGATCCCTCATCCAAGTCAGCATATAATCGTCTTTCAGCCATTTCTCTTCTTTCAGCATGCTCCATTTCCCCTTTAAATTGAAAGGTTAACAAGCAAGTTGCCCCTCGACTTTCGTCGCGGCCTAATCCAGATGAATGATTTTGTAAGCGTGCATATGCTCGATAAACGCCTGCTCGGCCGCTGCAACATCCCCTTTGCGCAGTACGTCAATAAGTACAGTATGGTAATCTGCCAGCCCTAGTGTCGTGTAATGCCGATTGGAAATTGCCATAAACCGCATAAGCTTCGTCTTCATATCCTTCCATAACGTTAATATGGCCCCGTTGTCGCATTTACGATAGAAAAAACCGTGAAAATCCATGTCCAGCTCCAAAATGCTCAGTATATCGTTTTGCTTAACAGCTTGATCCATTTGCTCAATAATGTCCGCCAGCTCGGAAAAATCCTGCTCCGTCAGCAGCGGCATCGCCTGCCTAACCGCGAAGCCTTCAATCATTTCACGCAGCACGAACAAGTCCTTGATTTCCTTCGCCGTTATGTTGGAGACCACCGAGCCTTTGTTCGGAACGCCAATAATGAGCCCTTCCTGCTTGAGCCGTTCAAGCGCCTCCCTTACAGGAGCCTGGCTAATCTGGAATTGGCCGGCGATTTCAAGTACAATAAGGCGGGCACCCGGCTGAAGCTCGCCAGCCAAAATCTCTTTCTTGAGCTTCATATACACATGTGTACTAATAGAATGAATTGGTACGATTGCTGGATTTTCTGGCACATGAACACGTCCCTATTCCAAATTATCGATTATCGTTAATTTATCTACTTCCATTATATCGGCTCATTTCCTGCTTAACAACCCAATTTTGGAAATGATGCCGCAACAGCCCTAGCGACAGCTTTTGCTTCTAACTTTGCATAAAGTATGAGAAGCTGGCCTAAAGGAGATATTGCAAGAAAAGGAGGAACTTTCCCACATGCTTAAAAAAATGACCTCAATACTTCTTGCTTCATTTCTCGTTATATGTGCGAGTTCCTGCGGCAGCGCGAGCGATCCTGCCAATAGCAGCAACGGCAGCAACTCCGGCTCTAATCAACCAGCCACTGCCGAGGCGCCAAGCCCTTCCCCCGCAGAGTCGGCAGCAGCAACTCCAGCTGTATCGCCTACGCCAACTGTGACGGAAGCGCCTGACCTAATCAAACAAGAAATCGCCGGCATGTCGGTCGATGAGAAAATCGGACAGCTCGTGCTTGTTGGCCTGGAAGGTACAACCCTTCAAGAAGATGCCATCGAAATGATAAATACGTATCATGTAGGCGGCTTTATTTTGTACAAAAGAAACATTACCGACGCTTCGCAGACGCTAGCCCTGCTCAATGAGCTTAAAAAACAAAACAAGAAAAATCCCGTCCCGCTGTGGCTCAGCATCGACCAGGAAGGGGGAACCGTGAGCCGGATGCCCCAGGATTTCGTGAAAATTCCATCCGCCCAGTCTATTGGCAGCAAAAATAAACCTAAGTACGCCTATGGAATAGGTGAAGCTATCGGCGCCGAGCTGTATGCCCTTGGGTTTAATATGGATTTTGCCCCTGTGCTCGATATTAACAGCAACCCGGACAATCCGGTCATTGGCAACCGGGCGTTTGGCTCCACAGCGGAAAGCGTCATTGCCAGCGGCATCGAGACGATGAGGGGCATACAAGCGGGACATGTCGTACCCGTTGTCAAGCATTTTCCCGGTCATGGCGATACGTCAGTCGATTCGCATCTGGACTTGCCGGTAGTGGACAAAAGCTTGAAGCAATTGGAGCAATTCGAGCTGCTGCCCTTTAAAGAAGCGATAAAGCAGCAAGCCCCTGCTGTCATGATCGGCCACCTGCTTATTCCAGCAATGGACAAGCAATATCCCGCTTCCCTATCCAAGGCGATCATTACCGATTTATTACGGGATAAGCTCGGGTTTACCGGTGTTGTCATCACGGATGACATGACGATGGGCGGCATTACGAAGCATTTTGGCATTTCGGATGCGGCGGTCAAAGCGGTTCAAGCGGGCAACGATATTCTTCTTGTCGGACATGATGCGAAGCAGCAGATCGCTGTGCTGAAGGCGCTAAAAAAAGCGGTCAAAACCGGCGATATCTCCATGCAAACACTCGATGACAGCGTCTATCGGATCATCCGCCTCAAAAGCGCCTTTACGCTAAAAGATGAGCTTATCAGCCGTACTAACGTTGATGCGGTCAACCGTCAAATTAAAAAAGCGCTGAACGCTTCTAAATAGAAGCATTCGGCGCTTTTTCTTCTTTAATCGGTTAAATTTCTAGTATTGCTTTACACCGGCGACATATAACGGCCATAGCTGATGTCAAGCTCGGATAGCTTGCCATCCTGCTCCGAAAGGAACGATACGTTTTCCCCTTCCGCCCCCATCCATTTAACTCCGAGAACGATACCTTCAGCTGTCTTCGCAGCGAATAGGAAGGAAAACATTTCCGGCATAACCTCACCACCATCGTCTACCCGCCACGTCGAGCTTTCATCGAACTCGGCTGGATAGTCTTGAAAAATAAAGCCGTCTGCGGTTTGCAGTGCCAGACTCGCCAGCATGTCCTTGCCCTGACGCTCAAACTGCACCAAATACAAGGTATTTCCTTCAGCGCCTATTTCCTCAAGCGGCCATAGCTTCTCTACGCTGCGATTTTTGCTCTTGGCAATGGCCGCCTTCACATCATCTGCTGCCTGCCCGCTTCTTGTATCAGCTATGGACAGCAGCATTTCCGGTTTTACCGACTGATCATCGGTTAGAAAATACGTTTCATTCGGCTCCGCCTTGCCCTCCACGACCTCAAACAGCTGGCCTTGCTGGTTTGCAAAATTTTGCGCCGTTTGCCTACCGTTATCGGCTTCGGTCGCCTTTTGCTCATTTTTGTATTTAATTTTGAGCAGCTGCCCATTGTGACCAACCGCGAGGTTGAAGCTGGCCCACTGCTCGCTGCCCCCTTCAGCCGAGCTGACTAGCAGCTGTTTGCCCGCTTCATCGGCAAAGCCAAATGCACCTTTGCCAAGCACAGCAGTATCCAGCAGCGGCGCTGCTGTCGGCTCCGCGATGGGCTCCGTCGTCGCGGCTCCAGCATTGGTTCCGTCATCCGCTGGCGTATTAGAAACAGTTGGAGTCTCCGCTGTCCCGCTTGCGGCAGCCGAAGCTTCTCCAGATGGCTTAACCTCCGAGGAGCATGCACCTAAACATATAGTCAATATGAGCAACAATATGAACAAGCTGTTTTTTCCCATTATATCTCCCCTTTTAAACAAATGATGCAACGACTACAAGCTTAAGACGAAGCAGCCATTCAAAAGGGTGCAGCCCAAACGTACTCGAATGAGCCATTCGTTTATTGGGTTAAGCCTTGCGCTTCATAATAATGCGCCACTTCAATAATCATCGCACCCATTCGTTCAATATCCGGCACGATATATCGTTGTACGCCATTTAATTGCAGCGCCTCGGCAGTTACTTTGCCCACAGCTGCTGCCAGCACCTGACCAGCGAATAGTTCCAGGAGCTGCTGCTCAAGACCTATTTTTCGCGCATAGCGGAATAAATACTGGACTTGAACAGCTGTTGTAAAGCAGATCGCGTCAACCTCGCCTGCAGCGAGCTCTTCCATGAGCTGAGTAAGTACGCTTACTTCGGGCGGAACATGTTTGTAGGGCAGCAGCGAAATAACCTCACCCGCTTTTTTAGCAGCAAAAAAATGCTCCAGCTCAGGCGACGGCTCGCCATGCAGCTGAATGACGATACGCTGGCCGGCAAAATCATGCTCCGCCAGCTTTTCGATTAGATTTTGCACCGTGCCATCATCATCTGCAACAACCGCTTTCAAGCCGGTACGCTTAAGATAAGCCGTCGTCTTGTAGCCTCTGGAAGCAATCGATGCTTGCGTCAGCTGCTCCAAGAACGCTTCCTTTATATCCAGCTTTTCCGCGTTGCTGGCAAGCGTCTCCGAGCCAATGCCCGTCGTTAAGACGACCCAGTCCGCCCCCTCCGCCGCAAACCGCCGCAGCGGTGCTTCCAGCGTCTCCTCATCCAGCAGCGTCAAACCCTGAAGCGACCGCACGAGCGCTGTCCCGCCCTGCTTTTCAATGATGGCGCTCATTTCCTCTGTTTTTCGAGATCCTGCTATGACCAGTCGTTTCCCCTTCAATGCTTCCATTCCCATGCTTACCCCGTCACCATGCTTTCTTCTATTGTGTTTGTCATATATTTTAACATAAGCATAAAAAACTGTCGCCATTTCAAGGCAGGCAAAACTTGTTTTACATTTTTTTACTTGCTGCTGACATGAAAAAAAACCGTTCTCAAAGTCAAGAACGGCGGTTTCTTTACATCATTACAAATATTCGACATTAACGAAAGATAGCGAAAAACAGAGAAAAACATCGAAAACTAGATATAACATATATTTCTTTATATATGTTATAATTCCATTGAAATTCAGGTATTCGCAGTTTGAGTCTCACTTTTATTCCACTTTTAGGAGAAAAGAGGAATTTGATGCAGGAAGCAATAGACACAGGCAGCACCTACAACGAGCTCCCCCTATTGATTACCGGATCTGGAAGCGTTACCGTCACTGAGCCCGACCGTTGCCCTGGAGGCAGCCCTGATTACAAAATCGTAAACTGCGTAGGAGGTACAGGCCGCCTTGTTTTTCAAGAACGGGAAATTCAGCTGCAGGAAGGCGTTGCCATTCTTTATTTTTCCCACACCGCTTCTATTTCGTGCGAAATTAGTGAAACGCTAAGCATCAAATATTTAACCTTCACCGGTTATTTGCTGCCAGCATTTTTGCAAGCCTTACATATCGCTAACCTTTCCGTATTTCAGCTTGATCCCGCTCCGCAAATGCTCATTGACGAGATTATTTTAAGCCAGCAATCCACCCGGCAGGAGCGTATTTTCACTGGATCAGCACTCTTGTATATGCTGCTTATCAAGCTGAAGCTCTCCAAGGACCTTTACCTCGTCCCTGAACGCAAGGAGCATACACCGAAGCTGTCCAGCATCCTGACCTATATTAAGCAAAACTATCATCTCGACATTTCCCTATCCATGCTGGCCGGGCAGCTCTACATAACCGAGCAGCATTTGAATCGCATGTTCAAAAAAGAATATGCGATGACCCCGCTCGATTTTTTAACCCGCTACCGACTGCTCAAGGCAAAAGAAATGCTCATTCATGAGGATGCCATGACAGCTAATGACATTGCCAAGGCGGTCGGTTTTAATAGCGCGAGTTATTTTGGCTCCGTTTTCAAAAAGCATGAAGGCTGCTCGCCAATGGTGCTGCGCAAAAGCTACAAAGCTTCGAAATCAAATTCGGCGATTGAGGCAAGCCGCTGATCATAATTCAAAAATTCCAAATCCCGTGTCACTTCATTCGGCACCACGATACAGCGGATGCCAGCCGCCTTCGCAGCTTTCAAACCATTTGGCGAATCTTCAAAGACGATGGCTTCTGAGGCATCAATGCCAAGCCGTGCCAGCGTAAGCTCATACAGCTCCGGGTCAGGTTTCACCCGCTGCACATCTTCAGAGGTATGAATCACATCAAAGGCTTCAAAGATGCCAAGCTTCTTCAAATAGCTATGAACCCAGTCACGCGTAGAGCTGGACGCAACCGCAAGGTGCAGATTTCGCTGCTTCACGCTCGCCAGCAGCTCCGCAACCCCAGGCAATAGCCCGGTTTCGCCAATATAAACGGCATATTTTTGCTCAGAGAGCTCTTTAATATGGTCATGGTCAATCGGCGTTTGCAGCGCTTCCTCCAAATAATGAAAAGGATTGAATTCGTCGAAATTTGTGCCCACATTACGGGACCACAGGCCCAGCGACAGCTCTACGCCATGCTCCTGATAAATGTCCCGAAAAGCATAATACCAAGGTGTCTCGGTATCCATAATCAAGCCGTCGAAATCAAAAATGATCGCTTTCAGACTCATCGCTACTATCAGCTACCTTTCCTGCTTTTATTTGCAGCTTACCGCCAGCGACTTTCAGCTTGCAGCTGCTAAAATCGGCTTTCCACGTTCGGCTCGGTGAGATGGACAAAGCTGAACTCGGTCCTGCTGCCGCTGCCCTTCGGACATTGCGCGACGACACCGGCCTTTACTTCATCAGGTGTGCGCATGCCGAAATAACGGATCAGCCTCCAATCCTCGCCATCAGGCGAATAATAGAAGGATACGCAGTCTTCTACTTTATTGATTCTCAAATACGGATTGTCCGACTGAATCTCTTCCGAGTTGCAATCATCTGACCAGCCGTCCTTGGTGACGACCGAGACGATCGAGGCTGCCCGCCCATTGAATTCAAAGCATAATTTGCACCAATTGTCGCTATCGACGTACAGCATAAGGCACCCAGAGTCATACTGCTGCTTCATCTCCACCGTCAGCCTTGCTGTCAATTCGAAGGAGCGCTTGACTGGAGCATACAAAAAAGGAGCTGAGCTGGCAAAATGCTTGCCTGATGGATCGCAGAAAAAATCCGCCTCCGGTGGCGCCTCAATGATCACGCCGCCCTGCTCTGTGAACTGCCACTGCGATGGCTCGTTCATCCAAGCCAGTGTATCGCGTGTTTCATGATTCAATACATTAATCATTAATTATCCCTCCGTAGCCATTTTCTGTATAACCATTCGACCTAATTAGCTTAAAACCTTCTTTTGCCAAAATATAAGAATTTATAAGTTTCCCCTTATAAATGGGCTTATATTTCTCGGACTGAAACGTGCAGCACCGCCGGAGGACGGCTTTCGGCCGTTTCACCTTGAAATAAAAGAATTTATAAGTTTTGCACTTCAAATAGGCTTATATTTCTCCGACAAAGCTCTTCGCGCGTCCTGGAAGGACGACGAAATCGTTTTTGCTTGCAAATGGTTATTAGACGTGATGGTTCGCTTTCATCACCTGCTGCTGCCTGGAAGGAACCGGGAGGAAAAACACGACAGCCATGAGCACCATATACAGCGCAACAATGACGGCGAACAGCAGCTTCGGACTGTAATTATAGAGGAGTCCCGTCAAATAACCGGAGGGAATGGCAATAAGCGTCATGACCGTCTGTACGGCCGAAAACATATCGGCTTTCTCATGCGTGCCAAGGCGATTCATCAGCAGCGCATCCCGGTACGTTTGCAAAATAAACGTTCCTGCCGCCAATATAATAATCGTCAGCATGAGCAGCGGCACATTGCCGGAAGGAATAAAGAGCAGCAGCAAGGAGCCGGCGGTGCATAAGGCAATCGACAGACTGACGTATTTTTCATCCGAGCGTTGTTTCAGCCGGGGAATGACGACCAAGTATAACACCATGACCGTTACCGCAGTGACGACCGGAATGTAGGAAATTGTCCAATCGCCGAAATGCAGCTCCTCCTTGAAAAACACGACCTGAAAAAAATTCAGCTGCAAAATAAAATTCGACAATACCGTTATGATTATTATTGGAAACAACCGGCGGGTATAAAACGCTTTGCCAAATAGTCGCAGGCTCGCTCCCAAGCTTTTCAGCACCTTGGTCTGGCTATGTACCTCAATGAGCTCTTTGCCCGCCTCCGTCTCCTCTGTCAGCCGGTTTCTTACAATAAACATTATCGTCATCATTACGCCACCGGCAAAATAAATGACGGCAAGCGTCTTCCCGATACCAAAATCGGCGATGACAAAGCCCGCTAGCGGTGTAAGCACTCCTGCTGCGGTAATAATCATATTCATAATGCCAAAAACTTTCGGTCGCTTTCGCTCCTCGACATCTTCAATAATGAGCAAATTGAACGACACGGTGACGAACTTGGACGTCGCATTTAATAAGTAGGCAATCATAAACAGCCAGAAGCTTTGCGAGAACGCCCAAATAAACATCGGAACGCTCCAGGCTACAATATCAAAAATGAGCGAGGTGCGCTTGCGTCCCAGCTTATTCGTAATCGACCCGGCAAACAACTGAAACACAAAAGCAAAATACAGGTTTATGGAATTGATCAACCCAATTTCAATATCGCTCAGTCCCGCATCCTTCATATAGAGCGGCGCATAAAACAAAACGATCGTTCCAGGAATCGCCCAGAGCGGCTCCAGAAAAATCGAATACCGCGGATTTTTTGGCAAATCGGCAAGCAGCTTCATCTTTAAGGCTCATCCCCTCTTCTTCATGCGTCATTGCTGCGCGGCGCCCCGTAAGCCTTTCGCCGCGCAGCCATAACGCCCTTGCCTTGCCCTACCTTATGAAATAAGTGCTGTCTTTACGGAGGTCATCGCTCTTGGCGCGCCTGTGCTCATGTCATAACCAATCGTTTCATTAAAAGCGCCTTCGTAGTCCTGCAGCTTTTTGGTTGAAGTGACCATGTTTTCGAGCTCCGGCAAGCTTTGAGCAAACTTGAGCGCCGTACTGATCATTTGATGAACCGCTACATCGCCAATGACATTGACACCGTTGTTAATAAAATCCGTCGGCTTAAACGATACTTCATAGCTGTCGTCATAGCCCATAGGAATAATTCTGCCGCCTTTGCCGATCAGCTCCAGAGCGACATGCAGCTGATTGCCGACCGCATCAATAATAATATCGAATTTATGGCCATTATTAATTTCGAGCACTTTTTCCAGCGTCAGCTCCTGAGGATGGAACACATAATCAGCGATGTTCGCAGCGAAGCTTTTACGGTATTCATCCACTTCTGTGCCAACGGTCAGGCGGCCAAGCCGCTTGCCAACAAGCTGGCACAAGGAGCCAATCGCACCGGAGCCAAGTACAAGCACCGAATCGCTTGGTTTAACGCGGGCTTTCAAGAAGCTGTTGAGCACGCAGCCCAGCGGCTCGACCATCATTGCCGCTTCCCAGCTCATCGTGTCAGGAATTTTGAACACATATCTTTCCTCGCCTGCGTAATATTCCGCGAAAGTGCCGTGGATGGTCATGCCAACCTGATGATCCTCGAAATTTTCGCAGTAGCAGTGCAGCCCTTCACGGCAGTAAGAACAAATGCCGCAAGATTGCGTTGGATCTATAAGCACACGGTCGCCCACTTTAACGCTTCTTACTTTAGGGCCGACTTCAACGACAGTGCCAACGCCTTCATGGCCGATAATCGTGCCGGAATTGGCCGGAATTTTTCCTTTTACAATGTTAAGGTCCGTTCCGCAAATGCCCGAGCCAAAAATTTTAACCTTGACGCCTGTCGGCGATACGATGGCTGGCTCCTCCATCTCCAGAAGTTCCACCTTGCGATAATCCTGATATACTAATGCTTTCATTAACTTGCCTCCTCTTTCGATTTGTGAATAATCGTCTAAACAGCCGACTTGCTGGATCTATGTTCTTGTTTGCTCCACTCCAGCAAAACTTCCTTAAGCGACTCTTGTACAAGCAACAGCTCCGCCTCCGAATGAGAATCCGAGAAGACGAAAAATCCCTTCGTAAAAATCCCCTGCTGAGCGAGCCGCTTCATCATATAAGCGCGGAAGGGATCGCGGTAAAAGTCTTGCTCCGCCCGCGACCTCAGGCAGAAGCTCGCATAGGTGCCGTGCAGGGCCAGCTCCTCTGTCAGTCCCAGCACATCCAGCTGCGCCTGCAGCTCTGTCATCAGCTTCTGCGTACCGCCGCGCCAGCTTGGCCAGCTCGGTGCCGCCTGCATCAGCTTCTCGCAGGCAATAAGCGCTGCCAGTGCAATCGTCTCGCTCGAATGGGCGCTGCTGAACTTGACCTGCCCACATAGCCGCATAATCGGCTCTGAGCCTAGTACGACGCCCAGCGGCAGGCCATTGGCCAGCCCCTTCGACAAGCAAAGAATATCCGGCCACAGCCCGTATTCGCCTGCGGTCGCCTGCTTGCCCATTCTTGCGCCAGATGTTACCTCGTCAAATATGATTAGAATGCTGTGGCGTGCGGCCAGCTCCATCACCTTGGCCAGCTCCTCGCGCTGCCACTCGTTCGGACATAACACGATGCAGGCCAGTTGGTCGCCATGCCGGCGCACCTCGTCTTCGATCCGCCGCAGGCTTGCATGCGGCACCCAAACGGTGCTGCTGCGGATTTCCGCCGGAATCCCCATCGCTTCCGCGTCTCCGCCGTAATAGCCATAGGCTGACCAATCGCTCCAGCCATGGTAAGCCGTCGACATCACCTTTGGCCTGCGGGTGTAAGCTCTTGCCAGCCGGACTGCGCCGCTAACTGCATCGGCTCCGCCTTTGCAGAAGCGCAGTGCTGCATAACGCTGCTCAAAGCGGGCGAGTATAAGCTCCGCTGCCGTCAGCTCTACATCAGCGGGCACCGAGAAGCTTGTCCCTTTGGCGAGCTGCTTTACAATCGCCGCTTGCACTTCCTCACGGGCATGTCCCCATGAGGCGGTGCCCATCGCCATCTCGCAATCGAGCCACTCATTGCCGTCGATATCGATAAATCTGGATTGTCTGGCTTCTACGCAGCAGATGGCCGTTTCGCCGGGGAATAAGCGCTCTGGCGTCTTTGCCAGCGTGCTGCATCCGCTCGGAATCAATTGCTGCACGCGCTCCAACCATTGCAGGCTTTGAGTAAATACCGCCTGCTCCTCTCTCGTCTTCATGGTTTCTCCTCCATTTAGCGCGTACTAGCGCACCTTAGTTCCTGGCCAGCAGCTTTCATAAATCCGGTCGATGGAGATGACATTGCCATAGAGGTCAATGATCAAATCCTGTGCCCGGTGGGCGTGGCGCATTTCAATCCAGTAGCGGTTTTCCAGCAGCCGCGTGAAGTTGTCTACGAGGAACAGCAGACGGCTGCGGCTCTGAATAAGCTCCTTGCCCAGCACCTGCGGCAGCCAAATCGCCCCATTCGAGTTGAAGCGGTTCGAATAGTCGTACACCTCGGTCAGCGTAGCGAATTCTGCCTCGCGAAGCTGGCTCCAGAACATATCCGCATCGCTGCGCACCTCAGCCAAATCGACGCCAATCATCGGCAGCGATGCAGCTGCTGCATCCTGCTGCTCCAGATGCGACTTCAGATGGTCAAACATGAACGGCCAAATATCGGCCTTGATGTCGCTGCCCCATTTTTTCCAGAAGCGGGCCAGGTTGTTTTTGCGATTGAAGCTGCGGTGGATGCCGCTGCTGCGCTCCCAGTGATAGGCCAAAACTTCCGGATTAATAACGATGTCATAGCCGGCTGCACGCGCTCTCATCTGGTAATCGAAATCCTCGTAGCCGTTGAAGAACTTTTCATCAAGCAGCCCCACCTTCTCATACACTTCGCGCTTCATGCCAAACATGGCGAAAATAACGAGCTGCACAGAAAACGTCTGCTTCGGAATATCCATGGGCGACGCGTTTAGAAATAGATGACGGCCAATCGTATCCGCAAATGCAATGCCGCAATGCTGGACGCCGCCTGTTTGCGGATACAGCAGGACGCCGCCTGCCATGCCGATTTCGTCGCTGCTGTCCAGCGTTTCGCTCATGAGCTGCTGCCAATTGTGATTCAGAATCGTGTCGGAATCGAGAAAATAAATATATTGCCCCTGTGCAATTTTTAGCGCGCTATTAATAGAAACGGCGCATCCAAGCGGATAGTCGTGCTGCAAAATCTCCACCGTCACGCCTTCCTTGCACTCTGACTGAAGCTTATCCAAATGCTGTCTGACTGCTGTGCCGGAACCGTCATTGATGAAGATAATCTGGGTGGATGGGCTTACTGTCCGCAGCAATGAATCCGTAAATAAGTTCAAAATGTTATAATCTTGGTTTACTGGCACAATAACTGTGTGTAGCATGTAATCTCCTCCACATGATTTATAGTTTCAACATCGTTCGACGCCAGCTGCCCTCCCTTTATTTCGACTCGACTCTATCTAATTTTGGAATTTATGACATGTGACTGGAATAGAATCTGGTTACAGTGTATGTTTATGCACCTTGCTGTGTAAATCTCAATATCTGAACTCTATTAAATTTTGAACCTTTTCTGTCGATTGGTCGGTAAATTTGACAAGGGGTTTTAATTCGTTTTAACTAGAGATAACTGGTTTTTTTTAATATAAGAATTTATAAGCTTCACACTTATAAATTCTTATATTTCTCGGATTGAAACGCGCCGCGCCGCCAAAGGACGGCGAAAGCCTTTTCACCTTGGCTGAGTATCATTTCGCAAAATTCATATAGATCGGAGCTATTTCAACATGTATCGCCACTTGGAACAATGTGTACTCGATTTGGAACAAAACGGACATCTCGTTCGAATAAAGGAAGAGGTCGACCCCCATTTGGAAATGGCGGCGATTCATATGAAGGTATTTGAAGCTGGTGGTCCCGCCCTATTGTTCGAAAATGTAAAAGGCTCCAAATTTCGTGCCGTCTCTAATTTGTTTGGAACGGTTGAGCGGAGCAAATTCATGTTCCGCCATACATGGGAGTCCACCCAGCGCGTCATCGATTTGCGCGGCGCCCCCATGAAAGCAATGAAAAACCCGTTTGGGCATATTGGAACGGGGCTTGCAGCATGGAAAGCGCTGCCGAAGCAAAGCTCAGGCAGCGTGCCAGTAGCGGCGCAGGAAATTCAAATTTCCGACCTGCCGCTCATTAAGCATTGGCCAGACGATGGCGGCGCTTTCGTAACGCTGCCGCAGGTGTTTACCGAGCAGCCGGGCAAGCCGGGACTGATGAATGCGAATCTCGGCATGTACCGCGTTCAGCTGAGCGGCAATGATTACGAGCTGAATAAGGAAATCGGCGTCCATTACCAAATTCACCGCGGCATTGGCATTCATCAGGATATGGCGAATAAGCTGGGCAGGCCGCTGAAGGTGAGCATCTTCGTTGGCGGTCCGCCAGCCCATACGCTTGCAGCTGTTATGCCGCTGCCGGAAGGCTTAAGCGAAATGACCTTTGCCGGCTTGCTCGCAGGACGCCGTTTCCGCTATAGCTACCGAGATGGATTTGTGCTTAGCAATGACGCAGATTTCGTCATTACTGGGGAAATTCATCCTGGAGAGACGAAGCCGGAAGGCCCATTTGGCGATCACTTGGGCTATTACAGCCTGACGCATCCGTTTCCGCTCATGAAGGTGCATAAAGTGTATGCAAAGCCCAATGCGATCTGGCCGTTTACGGTTGTCGGAAGACCTCCGCAGGAGGATACCGCCTTCGGAGCACTTATCCATGAGCTTACGGGAGATGCGATCAAGCAGGAAATTCCCGGCGTGAAGGAAGTCCACGCCGTCGATGCAGCAGGCGTGCATCCGCTGCTGTTCGCTATTGGAAGCGAGCGGTATACGCCGTATCAGCAGGTCAAGCGGCCAACGGAAATTTTGACGCTGGCGAACCGGATTTTGGGCACAGGGCAGCTCAGCCTGGCCAAATATTTATTTATTACGGCGGAGGACAAGCAGCCTGTAACGACGCATCATGAGGCGGAATTTCTCGCCTATGTGCTGGAGCGGCTGGAGCTGCGCCGGGATATTCATTTTTATACAAATACGACGATCGATACGCTGGACTATTCGGGTACGGGGCTTAATGAAGGCAGCAAGGTCGTTTTTGCCGCCTATGGAGAGAAGATTCGCGAGCTGTGCCGCGAAACGCCTGACGTGCTGAAGGAGCTGCGCGGATTTGAAAACGCGCGTCTCGTTATGCCCGGCGTCGTAGCCATTCAAGGTCCAGCATTCACGAGCTACGCCGATGCGAAGGCGCAATTGCAGAGCTTGAGCGAAGCAATTGCTGAGAAGGGACCTCTGCCTTCCTGCCCGATGATTGTTTTATGCGACGACAGCACGTTTTTAAGCGCGAAGGTGGATAACTTCCTGTGGGCTACGTTTACGCGCAGCAACCCTTCCCATGATATTTACGGGGTAAATAGCGGCTACGAGCACAAGCACTGGGCCTGTGATAACGTCATTATTGATGCGCGTACGAAGCCTCATCAAGCGCCGCCACTCATCGCCGATCCGGCGGTGGAGAAACGGATTGAGCGTTTGTTCGCAGCCGGTGCGAGCCTCGGCGGGCTTAAGCTGTAGGCTGATTAAATGCCGCCGCATTATAAATAGACAAACAAAGGAGTACAGGCTCATGTCCTGTACTCCTTTGTTTTGCTCATCATGCGTTGATTCATTCGCTTTATAGTTGACAATGCGATTGTACAAAATAACTTTAATCTCGAATAATATAGCCTTGACCGGGCTCAAGCTCCACGAATCCAGCCATGTGGCGAGCTTGAAAGGCGACAGGCCGATCGCTGCCCATGAGGATGATATTTTGCAAATCAGCTGATCCATCTGCTGGCAAAATGAACGCCTTCGTATAAACAAAAACCTCCCCAAGCGTCGTTTGAATGGCATGAATGAGCCTGTCCCGCTCCCCCCTGCCCATGAGATTCAAAAGGACAGCGCCACCTTCGCTGAGCTTGCTTCGAATTAAATGAAAAAACTCCAGTGACACAAGCTGCTTTGGCGTTCCCTGTCTGGTGAAAGCATCAACAATGACATAATCGTAAGCATGTTCCGCTTCTCCTTCCAGCAAAGCACGCCCATCTCCAATGACGACATTATCCTGATTATAGCCAAAATACAACCGGCTCAGCTCTACGACTGTCTCATCAAGCTCGGCTACCTTGAACGTTTTATCTTCAAAATAACGGGCGATCGTACCGATGCCATGACCGATGAGAAAAACTTTTTCAAAAGCCGCTTGATTGCTTTCCATCAGATGAATGATCGCCCGTGGATATTCGAACAATATACGTCCGGGGCGTTCCAGATCAAGCGCGCCCTGCGTCGCATCTCCAGAAAATTGCAGGACGCGAAAGCGCCCTTTTTCCCCATCCAGCTCTGTCGTGTCGTAGACGGCAATTTCGTGATGAGCGGTTCGCTCCTCAAACCATAGTTTCACTTGTTTATTCGCATCAAAAATCACTAAACGTCATATCCATCGCTTCAATCATAAAATCAATTAATCCCCCAGCTTTAGTATCATCTTTCGCCAGTCCGATAAACTCCGTAACTTTGCGGTCTATCCGATCGGCATTACCAGCCATTTCATCAAGTTCTTCTTGCGAAATCATACTGCCATCATCGTTTTCATCCATTACCGTTTTCGAGAAAGCCAGCATAAGGCTGCGCACCTGTTCCCAGACTTTTTGAAGCTCATCAACATCAGCATAACGACTGTTCATCTTTTTTTCAATATTGCCTACAACATAACTGTGAATCACTGCCCTATACTCAAGATTATAATTAGCCGCAAATTCTTGCCACATGGTGCCTTTTCCACTCTTTACGTAATTATAATCTATCACTTCACTAAGGATATCTCCCAAAAGTTCGTCATATATCTTAACCTTCTCTGCAAGCTCGTCATGACCAGCCAACATGTGAACAATATCTTGGTCGAAGCATTGCCCTAGAAGATACATTAAGCTTTTATGGAGATAGGTTGAATAATCCATAAAAATCGCAGTGGAATCGTAGGTGTTTACATATTTCAAGCTGTTCTTTTCTAACATCTTGCTGCTGCAGATGAGTGCTGCCAAATGCTCGATTTTTATTTCATCATCATCCAGGTTGGCGATCTCGTTATAAATCAATGCGGCCTCCCCCGTAACTCCTGCAATACTTTTGCTGCCATCGGTACGATTTAGCAGGTCATCAAGCCAGAGCAGCGGGACAAAATACTGATGGTCACTAAAATACACCGAGGCCCATGTCAGGGACCCGCCGTTGGCTCCCGCTCTGGCATCCTTATAGTTTCCGATAATGATAATATCCTTTTCACCGTCATGATTGATATCTTTAAAGCTAACTGCAAGAATATCCTCCAGCTCATAACGGGATGCGCTGTTGCGAGGGAGCCGATATTCCGCTTTGCCATCCTTATTGATTAGATAAAATCGCTGCTCCCCTTTATGATTAGCATTAGAATACCCGCTTACAAAATGCACCGCGCCCCAGTCCTGAAGCTCCGCCTCAAAGGATTGCTCCTCAATAATGATTAGCCCTTCGTCTTGCAGTTGAGCAAGTGTTTTTCCAACATACGACTGCTGCTCATCTTCATTCTCCTCCTCTAAATCAGCCGTATCTACGAATTGTGTTTCCTGATTGGTCGGTTGAAATGAATTATTTTGCGTGACATTTCCTGCTTCTTCACTGCTGCCAATTGGCGATGTAGTTGTCGATACTTCCGGAACGGCTTCTGTTTGAACGGATGCGGACAAATCGTCCTCTGCTTTATTGGATGAACATCCTGCCAATGCGATAATGATGGTCAGCATTCCTGCTGCCATGACGAACTTGAATTTCTTGCTCATTATTTCCCCCATGTTTACTTATCATTTTCTTATTTTCTAAAGCCCTACTCTTAAAATTCGACATGATTTTCATAGCTCCTTCCTTAAATTGGAGATAATACGATCCAGATGAAGCAGCAGAGCGGATTAAGCAATCGTCCGATTAGAGCGCATTCCGCTCAATTTCAAACCCCAGGTCTTGAATCATTTGATGGTCAATCGAAATATCCTGGCCCTCTGTCGTCAAATAATCGCCGACGAACAGCGAATTTGCCGCATATAATGCTAAAGGCTGGAGCGATCGCAGACTGCGCTCCCGTCCGCCAGCAACGCGAATTTCCCGCGACGGGCAGATTAAACGAAACAGGGCCAGCACCTTTAAAGCTTGCAGTGGCGGCACGCAGCCCGCAGCTGCAAGCGGCGTGCCTTGTATCGCATGAAGAAAGTTAATTGGAATCGAATCCGCTTCAAGCTCGCGTAAAGCAAAGGCCATTTCAACGATCTCCTCGTCTGTTTCCCCCATTCCGATAATGACGCCCGAGCACGGCGATAGACCGTGGGCTTTAGCGGTTTGCACCGTGTGGACACGCTGCTCATATGTATGTGTCGTAGTAATGGAAGAGTAGTGCTTCTCGCTCGTATTCAAATTATGATTGTATCGATGAACGCCTGCATCAGCTAAACGCTTCGCCTGCTCCTCTTTCAGCAGCCCCAGACAGGCACAAATTTTCAGCGGCATCGTCGCGCGAATTTCCTCAACCGCTTCTACCACTTGGCTGAGCTCCTTATCTGTAGGTCCCCTGCCTGCTGCAACTATGCAGTAGGTTCCCGCTTTGCGAGCCAATGCTTCGTGTGCGCCAGCTAGCAGTGTCGTTTTATCAAGCATGGTATATTTGGGGATAGGGGCGGTCGACACAATCGATTGGGAGCAGTAGCCGCAGTCCTCTGGACAGTTGCCGCTTTTCGCATTAATCAGCATATTTAGCTTTACCTTTCTGGCAAAAAAATGCTGCCTCACTGAAAATGCTGCCTGCAAAAGCGGAAGCAGCTCCTCCTGCTGCGCCCCCAGAATTGACCGTCCCTCCGCTAACGTTAGACATTGTCCAGCAAGCGCCTTTTGCGCCATCGCCTCCCACTTGCTCCCATTAAACTGTTGCTCCATCATCATACGACCTGCCTCCCCACCGAATAAAAAGCTGCACCACATTTATCCGGACATTTATCTATTATTTTAAATCCGATAAAATTGTTAACCTAAATAAATAAAATTTGGTTAACAATTAATCTTTGTTATTTTAGCAAAACATGCCTCCTCTGTAAAGATCGCCTTCATTTCTTTCCTGAGCACGGCATAACAAAAAGACTGTCCCCTTGCAGCTTGCACTGCGAAAGAAACAGCCTTCGGTATTGCTAAAAACCTGCATAATTACTCGATTAAAAAGGCTTAGCCTGCTTGAACGCCTTTCAAATAAGCTTCGAGCTGATCGAACGTGCCGCCAAAGCCTTGTCTCATGGAATCGAACATGCCCATGAAAAATTGGCGTTCTGCCTCCGTCGCATTAACTGGCCCTCCAAGCAAGGAAAGAATGGTTTTGCCATCCTGCTCGGTAAAAGTTAACGTATTGGACACTTCAATCGGGAATGTTTCGCTGAAAGGAGCACGTACAGCATTACCATCCTTGTCCGAAAAAGAGTTAATGAAAACGATTTTTTCTGGCTCCACGATTTCTCCAAAAACAAATCTGCCCCACATTTCAGCACCATCCGGCGCCGTCATCTTGTAATGGAACATGCCGCCTGGTCTAAAATCCAGCTTGGCATAGCTAATTTCCAGCCCAGTCGGTCCCCACCATTTTTTCAAATGCTCGACCTCAGACCATACTTTAAATACGAGCTCGCGCGGCGCATCCAGTTCTCTTGTAATTTCCAATTGATCAGCCATGTTCATCCTCCGTCTTTAGCTTAGTAATCGATTGCTGTGCTTGTGCTGCCTCTTGCTTCTGAAGCTCCTTCAAATAAGCCTCCAAATTGTCAAAGCGCTGCTCCCACATGCTGCGGAACGTCTCCGACCATTCATTCAATTGCTGTATAGATTGCGGCCGCAGCTTGTAAATTCGCTTATTGGCAGCCGGCTGCACCTCAACCAGGCCCGCATCGCTGAGTACGCGAAGATGCTTCGACGTCTGGGGCTGGTTCAGCTCCAGCTGCTCGGCAATAGCTCCTACGGGCAGCGGCCCGTCACGCAGAAGCTCCACGATACTCAGGCGGTTCGGCTCGGCTAAAGCGCTGAAGGTCATCGCTTTCATCATCATAAATCTACTCCAGACTTGTTATCCATTAAAGTATACTCCAAAAGGAATATTCCTGTAAATGCATATTTAATTCAAAATGTTTTGCAGGTATTCTCTTCATCATAACAAGCCAAGCCGATTTGTACCACAGCAGAAGGAAAATAAACAAAAGAAACGGCCGTCCACGGAAAAATACCGCGAACGACCGACTTGTTTGCCCAATATTATCCTGATTAATCTACTAATAGGACAAAATTTATTTAAACTAACATTCTACTAGTAGAAGACTAAAGAATATTAGCGCTTCCCCACAGAACCGAGATAATGTCTGCTATTTTCCCTGCAGGCGTTAAGCTCAAAATGAATTCTCCTAGATCAAGAATGACGCCGCCCAGATCTGCCCAAGAGAAATTGCCCCCAAATGAATTGTAAATAGCGCGGAACTTCCATAGCAAGGAGTTATAAAGTGAAACAGCATCCCCCGCAACATTAAGCTTTCTGAAAATCAATTGCGCAATAGACCAAGCTGCATCAGCAAGACTCGACGTACCAGTAAAAGCATTGTATAACATAATCCAATTTCCTCCTAAAAAATATGTTTTTGACTACAAACACATCGTAACCTGATTATTACTATTTTTTTTCGAATCTATTCGAACTAGTAAGTTTGATACTTAAAACAATCATTTACCAATACGTAATGGTAAAAAATCTATTCTAAATAATCAATATTGATTAGTTTGGGCATTTTTGTTATTATTAATTTCAAGATGAAAGGGGGTGAATGGGTTGAAAAAACCATGGTTAGCTATATTACTTTCTTTTATTTATCCGGGTCTTGGGCATTTATATTTAGGATATGTAAAAAAGGGAATTATTTTGCTTGTTGTTGAATTTATTTCTATTCTACTTATTTCAGTCGTTGTCGGAATTTTCTTATACCCTATTATCTGGATATACAGTATTATTAACGCTTATCAATTATCCACAAAATCGCAAGCGGCTTCATAGTTCGGCCATGCTTCCATATCCATTGAAGGGTAATTCAAATGATGAATTTTCGAAAAAAATTGATTTTATTTTTCTGCATGTTGTCCTTTATTTTTTTTCTAATCGGCTTTTTTTCGCCAGGACAATCTGAACATCATGAAATAAGTCAACTAGGCTTCAATGATGCTCTATTTATCTTTATTTTCAATAGTATCAATCTATTAATCTGGTTCATGCTTTCTTTGACGGGCTTGTCCCCATTGCTTATATTAAAAGCGATTTTCGGCATGGGCACAGGCTGGCATGCGTTGTCTATCTCTCCTTTACTCTATTACAGCACTTCATTTTCACATGGGGTTTTGGAATGGATCGCCTGTCTTATCGTCTTTCTTTTTACAATCGATCATCTTTATCATTTAACTTCATATTTCAGGAAAAAAATCTCTTATGAACAATTGAAAAGCTTTTATTGGGTGACTGTTAAGAAAACGATTCCAACGGCCCTTTTCATACTTTTCGCCGCAGCTTTTTTTGAGGTATATGTATCTAATAGGCTGTTGCTCATTCTAGTTCAATAAGAAGGGTGTCCTATGATTTATAAAACGACTTTACCTTTTCTAAGGCTGAGTACCTCATCGGCAATACTAGAAGATGAGAACGGCAGCCCTGTTGGGAGCATGCAGCGTTATTACTCAAATAAGAAACAGAAGCTCATGAATTATTTATTCGATAATATGGTGAATAATGTACATGCCTACGATGAAGATAACAATCTACTCGTTGATATTAAAGAAATAAACACAATAAAAACGCTTGTAACAGAAAAATGGCATGTGCATATTGGTCAAGATCAGTTCGTTTGCGAGAAAAAAACAAAAATCAAAACCAATCCTCAATTTTTATATAAAAAGTATAATGAAGAGATTTGGATCAAAAAAGATTTTGCTGATAAAGCTGTCCGCTTTACTTTAAATGGACAGATCATTGCTGAAGCTGTACCAGACGGGCTAATACCGCCGAAATCCAATCATATTACATTCAAAATATTCGACTCTCGATTTGAAGTTCATGAAATTGCGTCTTTATATTATGTTTTTTCTCTAAAAAATAGCTAATATTTAGGAGTTAATTATGAATATTCAATTGGTGCATAATCGACTGATTATTGCGAAAAGAGATCAGATTGTTTACCTAGACCTGTCTGAAATTATTTTTATTGAGCGTATTGGACAAAAAACCTTGATTCACACGGATACACAAGAAATTTATGTGTATGTCTCTTTGAAAGATTTAATGGGCATATTGCCCGATATGTTTGTAAGATCGCATAAGTCTTTTATAGTAAATGTCTTCAATTTAAAAGAGCTCAATTTTTTCAACCGTAATACATATGAAGCTTACTATAAAAACCGTAAAACCGCTTTAGTAAGTAAACGTGTAATACGACAATCTATTACATTGAACCAGGTGGGAACCCAGTGACCATTCATCCATTACAAATCGAAAATTTGAGCAAGACCATTCGGGGAAAAAGCATATTGCAAAATATTTCACTTGAGGTAAGAAGAGGCGAAATTTTCGGATTGCTCGGGCCCAATGGAGCAGGTAAAACAACGCTATTTCGCCTAATTGCCAACCTGATATTTCCAACACAAGGCTCCATATATATTAATGGAATAAATGCTAATCAAAATCATGTACTCGCCGCGAAACATATCGGGGCTATCATTGAAACACCGCATATGTACCCTTTTTTAACTGCCTATCAAAATCTAGTTCATTTTTCTCTCTACAGCCAACAGGAACCAGATAAAAACAGCATTTTGGAAATTTTAAAAGTCGTCGGCCTGCAAGAAGCTGCAAGAAAAAAAGTGAAAACCTTCTCGCTAGGGATGAAACAAAGGCTCGGACTAGCACAGGCGCTGCTCCATAATCCCGACCTTATTTTGCTTGATGAGCCAACCAATGGCATGGACCCTGTCGGTATGAAGGAGTTCCGAGATTATCTCCATCATTTGACCAAGGAGCAGAACAAAACCGTCATTATTTCAAGCCATTTGTTAAATGAAATGGAAATGATTTGTGATCGTGTGGCGTTTATAGTGGATGGTGAAGTCAAATCGATTGAATCCATGCAAAAAACAGAAAACGTTAGGCAAGTCGTTACAATAGAGATAGACTCAACCGATCGAGCGTTACCATTACTTCATAAGCATGAACGAACGTCGAACTTGCTCAAGGTGGAGGAATCCGAATTGGTTTTCCTGTTGCTACGCGAAGAAATTTCGGAAATGCTTTATCTCCTTATTCATCATCAGATCCGTGTATATGCTGTTCAAAGCAAACAGTTGAGCCTGGAAGACAAGTTCATGAGCTTGACAGAGGAGGCTTCCATTGATAAGGCTTATAAGAGCAGAGCAAATTAAAATATACAGCCGTCCTATGGTATGGGCCATGGCTATCATTTTTGTAATCATTGTTATTATGACGGCACTGTTTAATATCGATAAAAGGAACGATTCTCAAACAGACGATTGGAAAACCGTTATAAACGAAGAAAACCAATTGTTAAAAGAACAAATGAAGGAAGCTCCAGAGGATGTTCTTCCCTATTTAAATTCACAAATTCAACGTAACGAGTATGCCTTGGAAAATGGAGTGTCTCCGGATCGCATGACATCTTGGAAATTTTTAAGCCTGGTCTCCAATTTTCTTCCATTCGTCACGTTATTTACGCTTATTGTTGCCAGTGATATCGTAGCTAGTGAATTTAAATGGGACACCATGAAGCTGCTGCTCATCCGTCCAGTTCGCCGCTATAAAATATTGTTAGCGAAATATTGTTCCGTCCTTATGTTCTCAGCCTTGCTTATCTGTATGATTTTTCTTTCATCTTGGATTATTGGTTCCCTTTTATTTGGGGTCGATGGCGCTTCAGAGCCATTCATATTTTCAAAGGATAAACAAAATTATGAACACATCCCTATGGTTATGCATGTGTTCCTATCATATGGATTAAAAATGATTACCCTTTGCGTTATTGTCACTATGGCATTTGTCATCTCTATACTGTTTCGAAGCAATTCTCTCGCCATTGCATTCTCTGTGTTTATCTTGTTTGGCGGCAATATGATCTCTGCCTTCTTAAGTCGAATTCAACCGGAATTCGCAAAATATTTTTTATTTTCTCATTTGAATCTTGAGGCTTATTTTACAGGCACCCCAGTAGTAGAAGGTGTTACCCTTCCATTTTCATTGATCATTCTGTCCGGTTATATGCTATGCTTTTACGCCGCCGGCTGGGCCGTATTCACTAGAAGGGAAATGGGCTAAAACTCACGTATAAACAAATAGGGCAATTCCTAAAGTCATCTTACATGACAGCAGGAATTGCCCCTATTTATGACTGCCCCGGCAACCAGGGGGCCGTTCTATTATTTAAACGCCCTCGCGGCGTTCACTGCTTTTTTCCAGCCGGTATAGAGCTTTTCTTTACGCTCTTCCTCCATGGCGGGCTGGAATGCCCGCTCCTTGTGCCATTGCTCCATAATTTCCTCGCGGCTGGTCCAGAAGCCTACCGCCAGTCCCGCTAAATAGGCAGCGCCAAGTGCCGTCGTCTCTGCATTGACCGGACGCTCGACCGGAACGCCGAGAATATCGCTCTGGAACTGCATGAGGAAGTCATTTTTCACGGCTCCGCCATCGACGCGCAGCGTTTTCAGCGTTAGCCCAGAATCAGCCTCCATAGCCGCAAGCACATCGCGCGCCTGGTAAGCGAGCGCCTCAAGCGTTGCTCTAATAAAATGCTCCTTGGTCGTGCCGCGTGTCAGCCCGAATACCGCCCCGCGCACGTCGCTATCCCAATAAGGCGTGCCTAGTCCAACAAACGCCGGAACGACATAAACGCCTTCCGTTGAATCGACGCGCGCGGCGTACTGCTCGCTGTCCGTCGCATTTTGCAGCATGCGCAGGCCATCCCGCAGCCATTGAATAGCAGAGCCCGCTACAAAAATACTGCCCTCCAGTGCATATTCAACCTTTCCGTCTATCCCCCACGCGATTGTGGTCAGCAAGCCATGCTCGGACACCACTGCTTTTTCACCCGTGTTCATCAGCATGAAGCAGCCTGTGCCGTAAGTGTTTTTTGCCATGCCTTCCTGGTAGCAGGCTTGACCGAACAAGGCCGCTTGCTGGTCGCCTGCGATGCCGGAGATTGGAATTTTGCAGCCGAAAAAATGATATTCGTCGGTATAGCCGTAGACCTCAGAGGAAGGACGTACTTCTGGAAGCATATTAGCTGGTACCGATAGCAGCTCCAGCAGCTCTTCATCCCATTTTAACTCGTTAATGTTATACATCAGTGTGCGCGAAGCATTGGAATAATCCGTCACATGGACTTTGCGCCCGGACAGGCGCCAGATCAGCCACGTATCGACCGTTCCGAACATCAGCTCGCCGCGCTCAGCCTTCTCACGCGCGCCCTCCACATGGTCAAGAATCCATTTCACCTTGGTGCCTGAGAAATAAGCATCAATAAGCAAGCCCGTCTTGCTGCGGAACAACGGCTCGTGGCCATCAGCCTTAAGCTGCTCGCAAATCTCTGCCGTTTGGCGCGATTGCCAGACGACGGCATTGTAAATCGGAATTCCCGTCTCGCGATCCCATACAATCGCCGTTTCACGCTGGTTTGTAATGCCGATTCCAGCAATCTGCTGCGTTTTAATGCCTGATTCAGACAAACAGGCGGCAATGACAGCCAGTATAGAGCCCCAAATTTCATTGGCGTTATGCTCGACCCAACCTGATTTTGGAAAATATTGCTTAAACTCCTGCTGGGCCGTATGAACCTTTTCCCCTTTTTTATTAAATAAAATAGCTCGCGAGCTTGTCGTGCCTTGATCGAGCGCCAATATATATTTTTCCGTCAATTCAATAACCTCCTGATTTACACGTTCCACAGCGCCGCATTGCTGGATGAAACCGCAATAGCACCAGAACCGAACAAAGCGGGCAAATCCTCACGTGTATGCACAAAGCCGCCCAAAATAATTTCCGTATTCGTCTCCTGCCTGATTTTGCCGACCATAGAGTTGGCGAAGCTTGGCAGCAACTCGATGTAATCGGGCTTCACATGCGCAGCCGTATTAATAATCGTCTTGACCGAATGCGAGTCAATGAGAAATCCGCGTTGAATAGCGGCCAGCCGATGTTTCTTAGCAAGCAGAAGGCTGGACGTTCTCGTGCTGATGACGCCATCAATCTTGATCGCCTTGGCTAAATAATGAATAGATGCCTCATCGTCCTTAATGCCTTTGACCATATCCAGATGCAAGAACAGCTTTTTCCCCGCGCTTCGCACCGCATCCGCAATGCCTTGCAATTGGATTAGCTCACCCTCTAGCAAAAATAAGATGGGCTGCGGCGAGGCAAGCGCCTGCTCTAGTTCCTTGAAATTCCGAATGGCCGGAATGACCGTATTCGGCTGCATGCCTGTTCCCTCCCTACTCGCAATCATTCACGGCTGCCCGGATTACTGTGAAGGCTGTCAAGCTGTAAACGATTTCAACGGCTATAAATTAAAAAAAGCCGACAGAAAGAATGTATACACCCCATATTTGGAATTTATATACTCAATCCAGCGGCTGTTCTCATTAGTCTCACAGCGAGTTTTATTTACTTGTCAGTGACGATTATAATATACTCCGATCAAGCTGTAAACCCACTCATTCCTTATGAAAGTGCCAGAAGGCCAAGCGCTTCCAGTTCCTCCAGCGCTTCCTCAGCGTCTCGCTCCGGATTCAGGCTGGCGATGAGTTCTTCAGTTATTTCGGCACCTTCAAAAACCGCGCGCACGGCTGCCAAATCCAGCTCCTCCTCAAAGTAGCCTTGCGCCCACTCCTGATAGCTTTCGGGCGAATCGCACAAATAACCTAGGAGAAAATCCGCTCCATCTTCCCAACCATCAGGCTGCTCATATTCGCTGCTGTGCCACACGGAATTTCCATTATCCCACCATATACAGAAGGTAACATCCTCATGGGTGAATGCCACATCCTGAATACGATGCAGCAGCGCTTCCGGCACCTCATCATAAATGCCCGGCCAAGTGCCGTATTCCTCCTGCGCATGCGGGCTAAAAGGGGATTCATGATCAAAGCCTTTGATAATGGCCCCTTCCGGTGCAAAAACAACAAATACAACATCGCCAGACCCATTGTTCAAGCTGCCCATCGTTTCATCATCCGACCATGAGGAATCATAACGGTGAACGCGAAGCCATTCTTCCTCGCACATCATCAAATCCAGCGCAGCGAGTATGCGCATCTGCTTCTCCAACTGCTCCGGTGCCGGCAACTTTGGCATATCCCATATCTTCATTCGTATCTGCCTCTTTCCCCATTAACCAATTTATGCGCTGCTTTCCTTTAAAAGAGTCTTCATATATTTCCCATTATACAACAAAAGGATTGGAAGTTCCGCCTGATTTCATACGCGAATGCCTGCAGCGCTTTTTCAAGTGGGCTGGAAAAAGATTTATTTCAGCCAAACTATTTTACGCTACACTACGAATATATAAATAAGCGGCAAAACATGTCGAGCAGCATCACGTTTTAGGAAAAGAGAGGGCGCATGGAGACGGAAGCAGCATGGATTAAGCAAATTCAAAAACAATCAAGCGAGGCAGCAGCGAACGCGCTGGTCCGCCATTATTACAAAGAAATGTACAGCTATGTGTTTAGACAGACGACGAATAAACAGCTGTCCATGGATCTCACACAGGACATCTTCATCCATATGCTGCAGGCGATTGGGCATTATGACGGAGGCAAGGGTTCCTTCCGGGCATGGCTGTACAAGCTTGCGACGAACCGGATCGTTGACTATTACCGCTCGCGGTACTATCGCTACGATCAACGGACGACAGCGATGGATGAAGAAATCGCCGAGGATGAGGATTTCACGCTGGAAATTGAGCAAAAAGAACAGGTCGAAGCTGTTTTGCAGCTTGTAAACGAGATGGATGCTGCCGCTCAGCATATTTTCCGGCTCAAATTTTTCGCCGAATATACGTTTGCCGACATTGCGCCGCTGCTGCATATGCCGGAATCGACCGTCAAAACGAAATATTATACGATGCTCAGAAAGCTGAAAAACAGATTGGGAGACGATTACGATGAAAACCGATAAAACGGAGACGATTGAGCTGCCAAACGAGCTGGAAATCGAGCAGCAAATCAATCTAATTGTGGCACGGGGGCTTGTGCCGAAGCAAACCTTCTCAGCCTACTTGCGCTTAATGTATACCCGTCTTGGCTTTCGTTATATGTTTCATGACTGGACGGAAATTGCCTTTGCGCTTGCTTCCGGCTCTCTGCTTATGCTATTCGCCCTATTTTTAGAATCAAGCCATTCGCAGGTCATAGAGGAGGATATTTATGCCGCTATCTTTATCGGGTCGCCCGTCCTCTACCTCCTTGTATCCACCCTCTTCTTCGTTCGCCGCAAGCATAGCGATACGTATGAAACGGAAATGGTGTGCAAATACAATGTGTATCAGCTTGCTTCGCTGCGGATGCTGGCTTTTAGCCTCATCTGTTTGGCGCTGAATGTAGCACTCGTGCTTGCTGCTTCCGCTATGTTTCAGCACATTCACCTGCTGTTTGCGCTGGCGCTGTCAGCTTCGTCACTGTTTCTGTTTTCCGTTGTTTTTCTGTATATCATACTCCGCATTCGCTCGGACCTGATGAAATATGTACTGATCTCGCTCTGGTTTGCCGGCAACATCGGCTTGAAAGCTTTGTATAGCACAGAGTATATACAGCTGCTTCAAACGATTCCTGTCTCCGTTTATTTGCTTTTAACAGCTGTCTGCGGGGCGTTATATATCAAAAACCTAAACCAATTGCGAAAACTACAAAATCCGGAAGGAGCGATTTAAGATGCTGACTGTACAGCAGGTTTCCAAACGCTTCGGCAGCTTTAGCGCGCTGGAGGACATTAATCTTGAATTTACAAATGGCGTATATGGGCTGCTTGCCCCAAATGGCGCTGGCAAAACAACGCTTATTAAAATGCTCGTCACGCTGCTGTTTCCAAGCGAAGGCGAAATTTTATACAACGGTGAAAATATTATAAAAGCAGATGAGCGCTATCGCGAGCAGCTCGGCTATCTTCCGCAGCAATTTGGTTATTATAAGCATTACAGCCCGCGCAAATATTTGCTGTACATCGCCGCCCTGAAAGGCATGCGCACAGCCGACGCCAAGCCGCGAATTGCCGAGCTGCTGAAGCTCGTTGCGCTGGAGGATGTCATGGATAAAAAGATGCGCAAGTTTTCCGGCGGCATGATCCAGCGCGTCGGCATTGCGCAGGCGATGCTGAATGATCCGCGCATTCTCATCCTTGACGAGCCAACCGCAGGGCTTGATCCGAAGGAACGCGTTCGCTTTCGCAATATGCTGGCGCAGCTTGCCCGCAATCGCATCGTCATTTTATCAACCCATATCGTCTCTGATGTGGAATCGATTGCCGATGAAATTATTATGATCAAGGACAAGCGGGTGCTGCACAAACGCCCCATCGTGGACATTTGCCGCCTGCTTGAGGGAATGGTATACGAAACGACCGTCGATTATGAGGAAGCTGATCACTTTCGGGGCAAGCATTTGTCCATCTCGGAGCGGCAGGAGCAAGGAAGGCTAAAATTCCGTTTTATTGGCCGAGGCGAGCCGCAGCCGGATTGGACGATAGCTATTCCTAATTTGGAGGATGTGTTCATTTATATTTACCAGGATGAGGCGCAGGCGGATGAAACGCCATGAGGGGGATTATCTGGCGCTATGAGCTGAGAAAAGCGCTGCTGTCTCCGGTTATTTTAGCACTGCTCGCCCTCTTCCTCGCGTTCAATCTGCTGTACATTATGCAGCAGTCGTATAAGCGCCAGGATATGGCGGTACTGAACACAATGGCTGGACAATTCGGTCTGCGAATTAACGATCAGATGCTGGCTGAGATTGAGCAATATAATCAGCGGCAGTTGGCGGAAATGAACGCGCTGACGAAAGAACGTGCAGGGAAAGTATATGCGCAGGCGGATGATTTTTTCACTTATGATAATTTGGGTGAAGTTGTTTATCAGCAACCGGGCCTATTTCTGGAATCTGAAATCGCCAGCTTTCATCGGCTGAGCATTTTGCAGCATTATGCTGCGAGAATGCAGAGTATCGATGAAGTCTATGCCAAGCTGGATACGAGCCAAATGGCTGAAGGACAAATCCAATTGTACGGCCTTAGCGGGCAAGCTGCAACGGCCTTGAAAGAGCGTTATGCCGGGCTGGACACACGGCTTCAGCAGCTTGAGGCAAGCGGAGAATATAAGCATTTATTTTTCGATGGCAAGCTGTATGGAACGCACTCGATGCTGTTTAAAAGCCTGCTCAGGATGCTGCTGTTCGAGCTAATGATTTTAGCTGTGCTCCTTTCTGTCTTTTTAAGCAAAAATGAATTTGAACAGCATACGCATTTATTGTTTTATTCAGCCAAGCATGGGCGAAAGCTGCAAACGGACAAGCTGCTTGCCGCGCTTGCTGCTACCGCTGCACTGACAACTATACTGGCTGGTATTACCCTTTCCGCCTACTTTCTCACATTTAGCTACAAGGGACTGTGGCAGGTGCCGATCAGCAGCTTTTTCACCTGGGAGCCAGGCATGGCCTTTCCATTCCTCACTTGGCACGTTCTATCGTTCGGCAAGTATTTGGGCTGTGCTGTAGTACTTATGTACGGGCTTCAGCTGATTTTCGCTGCCTTGGCCTTTGTACTCGGCTTTTTTATCCGCAGCAGCTACCTTGTATATGGCAGTTTTGCCGTGCTGTTTGGCAGCCTGCTGCTGCTAGGAAGAGTCATACCGTTGAGCTCGGAGCTGCTATTTTATTCCGGTTTTACTCCCTTTCAACTCATACTTAATCCGCATATATGGTTCACTGCAGGCGGGGCGTTCAATATGATCCGGGATTGGGAATGGATAACCGCAGGCGGCTGGGCCATTGTGCTGGCTGCTCTCTGTTACGTGTGTCTAAAGCAATTTAAACGCCAAAATATTCATTAATCGGAGGTGCAGCTGTGGGGATCGTCCTTCACGAAATGAAAAAGCTTTTTAGCCTGAAAATGATCGTTTTAGTCGCTGTACTGAACGTCCTTTTTTATTTGATGTTCATCCAGTTTTATTTTGAATATTTTCCGAATGGCAGGCCCGATAAAGATGCGTATAAGGTTGTCATCGAGATGCAGCAGCAATATGGGCTGGAGCTTGATGAAGCGGAATTCGAACAGTTCAAGCTGAGCTATCACGAAAGGGTTCAGGAAGCTGAGCAGCTTATGCATGATGACCCGCAGTTTAAGAAGGCCGGCATTTCTACTTATGAGGCTTTTCGTGCAATGGATGTGTTCAGCGACAATAAGGAATGGAATGAATTAGACCGCTACGCGATGTTCAACCCCGGCATTGATTTGTTCTGGGAGCTGCAAGGCAGAGAGTATTTAATCGAGCAATATGAACGCAGGCTGGAGCGGCCTTATGCAAATCTTTCAAATGAGGATGCGGCGGCCCTGCAGCGAATGGATGAAATGGTGGCGTCTGGCACGCTGAATACGATTTTTCCATCGATGATTTATGATAATTTTAAAAATGTGATATTTTATGTGTATGCCATAAGCATAATCAGCATTTTGCTAATCGTATCGCCGATTTTTTTGCGCGACAGGCGCAGCCGGGTCGTTCATCTCCAGCACGCCTCGCGTATCGGGCGCAGCCTGTTCCGCAGCAAGCTGATTGCTGCACTGCTGTCTGCTGTACTCATTATTTCTATACAGCTCGGCTGCATCTTTCTATTGTACAGTCAGCAGCCGGGCATTGAATTATTTTACGAAGCACCCATCAACTCTGCCTTTAATTTTCCCTACTTCTGGTATGATCTTACGTTTGCCCAGTTTATCATGCTGACGGTTGCCGTCCTTTATGTGCTTGGCTTGATTACCGCTCTGGCGGCAGCTTTCTTCTCCAGCATCTCTGCGAATTATATGGCGCTCGTTGCGCTGCAAATTCCTTATATTTATCTCATTACACAGCCGCTTTCCCGTGTGCTGATTGAGGAACTCATTATGTTGTACAAACCGAAGTACGCACAGCCTCTCGCATACGGGTTGTTTATCGCGATCGTCGCTAGTTCGCTTGCATACAGGTGGCATCGGGAACGAAAAGGAGATTTGCTTCTATAAAACTTGCTTTGCCATCAAGCATCAGCCTACCCACAGGCCTCGCTTGATGGCTTCGGCTGTTTAAGCAGCCGGTCCTAGACTGCCGATGTTTGCTCAATAAATAGATGTACATGATAAAGCTTATTTTCCACTGTTCTTTAGGTTGCCAAAGGAGATTTTCCGAGGCAAATCTTTACCTTCTAGCCGTTCATACGCATCAAGTATATCTGGGACATTTTCTATTGTGAGAATTAGACCTTTTAATGTATTACTAATTATCTCTAGTTCATCTTCATTATAAATAGACAAACCACTTTTTGAAAATTGAATTGGCTCGCCCAAATGTCTTGTTAGCCCCGTTATGATCTGTTTTTGTTCTTTCTCCGCTAACTTTCCAAATTGAGATATGATGATTTCAATAGATTCACTCACAAAATATCTCCTCCCTTCACATATCGTAACACGATTTCAACAATTGGGCACATGACCTAGTATCATTAGGCTAATGTGTATCATACATTGCCATATAAGTTTTCAAAATGTTTTGAACAAAGAAACGTAAAAGGAGTTATTCATCATGTGGTCTTATTCTCCTGATTGTTATTATCGCGCATTTGGACCGTTTGGAATTCCAGGCCCTTCAATGCCACCACCAATTGCTCCCCCTTTTTTCCCTCAACCTGGGATGCAGCCATTCCCAAGCACGCAGCCTCCCGTTCAAACACCTACTCAAGGAGGCCCTCCTGCTTTCGCTCCTCCTTCTACCATTCCACCCAGACCACCACAATTGCCACAAGGAGTGTCTGCTTTAATTGATCCAGGTGCAATCGTAAGTTGTCGAAATAAATTTACCTATATATGGCAAAGTAACGGCGCTTCCTACTGGATGTTTATTACTTTTGTTGGCCCAAATTCAATAGCTGGTTGGCGCTGGGTCGGGCCAGGAATTGGTTGGGTAAATTTTGGGCTTGATCTTAGATTTGTGGACTCGAGTGTCTGCGTCCCTTAATTTCATGATTTTTCACTAAGACGATTGTGGACTAAGATTCAAGGGGATGCAGCCAACTATTTGACTGATTTGATTTATTTTATTCGCAAGGCACTTGGCATTAGAGAAGCTTAAACGGCCTACACCCTCAGTAGATAAAAAAAAGACGTTCCCTCCAATTCATGAAAGCTGAATGGGGAACGTCTTTTTTTTGCCTTTCTATTTATTTTTAGTCCAATCGGCCAGCGCCGCGTTTCCCTCTCCACAACGTTATTTTTCGCTCGGCGGCTGCATGATTCGACAGTTATCCACAAATTTCAGCAACAATTTACAAAATAATACTTTCCTATTTTTTTCATCTATTGTAAAATGATAGACGAATTGATAGTTTGCTAGATGTATCCAAAAATTCAAAATCAAAGTACATGTGGGGATGAGGGTCAGCTAGCCGTTTTAAAAAAATCCAATCTCAGAAAATGGAGGAACACAAATGTTAAAGAAAACCAGCCTCACCTTGACTTCATTCTTGCTCTCGGGCTCCCTGCTTGCAAGCAGCCTTACCGTTGCGTCGGCAGCTCCGGCGGTGCCAACGATTACGCCAGCAGTCGCTTATCAGGCTTCAGCCGCCGCGGTCAGCAGCATTACGCTTGCAGACATGCCTGCGAACCTGAAAAACTCCATTGAGTGGGTATGGACTAATCGCATGGTAACGGAAGGCTCGACGGTTCGCAAAAACTTGATTTTTGATCAAATCGTTGCTGGAAAAGGCACTTTAAATTACGTCGTGCGCTGGCAATCGGGCAAAAACTTGACGCTTCAGCAGCGCAAGGATCTTGCCGCCATGCTGCAGCGCCAAATGAATAACTGGACGAAGCATTTGAAAGATTATGACGGCTGGCCTTACGGAGACATTCAAGTGAAAATCGTGGGCTGGGCCGTAGCCAACTCCGCGCAAATTTTAGACAAGCAAGCAGATGAAATCATCTATACAGACTATATAACTGACCAACTGAGCACCTCTAATCCCGCTATCCCATCGAAGCTGCCTGTAGCGCCGAGCGCTTTGTCGCGCTTTGACCATTTTACGAACCCCAACTATGTTTATCCGGGCGGACTCGACAAGCGCTTTGACATGTATTTGTGGGCAACATCAGGCTTTGGCGGCGGAGCAGGCGGCGATTGGGGCCAGCGCATGTCCGACGATTACATTTTGAGCACCGTCAATTCCAATGAAATTCAAATTACAGAGCATGAAATTGGCCATGGCTTTGGTTTGCCAGACTTTTATGAGGCGAACGAGCGTCCTCCGGGCGGCTTCCCAGTGCCTACCATTATGTGGGCAGGAAATTCCCCAACGATTACGAACTGGGACATCTGGATGCTGCGTTATACATGGAGCCAAGTGAAGAAGGATGCTACTCGATTCCCGGGCATAACTGATAATGGGAATACGAATTTGAGCAACATTGCGCTTAACGCTTCCGTTACGTCCTCTTATGTATCCCCTTGGGAAAGCATTAGCGCACTCAATGACGGCTTTGATCCGATTCATTCCAACGACCGCAATCATGCGGTTTATGGAAACTGGCCGGAAACCGGTACGCAATGGGTTCAATATACGTTTGATAAGAGCTACACCGTTACACAAACGGAAGTGTACTGGTTCAAGGACAATGGCGGTATCGATGTGCCGAGCTCGTATAAAATCAAATATTGGAACGGCAGCGCTTGGGTAGATGTCCAAAACGCCGTCGGTCTCGGAACGAGCATTAACCAATACAACACAACAACATTCAATCCTGTCGCAACGACATCGCTGAGAATCGAAATGGTGTCGAAAAACCCGGCATCCACTGGCATTTTGGAGTGGAAGGTTAAAGCATCCAGCTAGCATTGGAGCCTGGAAGTTTAGCGAACAATAAGCTAGGCTGCGCGTAAAGCAAAGCAGCAAAAGCATAAAAGGAACGTCAAAGGAGACTATCCCCTTTAAAATGTACCCCTTGTAAAGGACAATTAAAAAAAGGTTAGGCCACTTCAAGCTGCTGTCTGTATCGTGCAGGCGGCAGCTTATTTAAGTTCCATTGACCTCGATAATG